>NZ_JAVRHZ010000002.1:0-582250 GCF_031846325.1 Patiriisocius hiemis
CATATCATTTACTATAAATTCTGCCCCAAAGGTTACTTCTACATCATCCGTGGCAAAACATGCCGCACTTATTGCCTCTAATGTATAAGTACCACTAACCATCGGCATTATAGTAGACTCAGTTTCTCCTGCAAGAGGAGCTCCATTTAAAAACCATTGATAATTAAATTGACCCGCTAAAGGACGACCTAAAATAGGTTCTGTATTTTCACAAGGAAAAATATCTGGTCCTAAATCTAAAGCAAGGCTAGAAAAATCAACAAATTCAGAATCTTCATTATTAGTTTCGTCAGTTTCAGATACAATTCCAGTACCTGTACCATCATCGTCAACTACAGCAAGTAATGTAAAAGTAGCTGGTGTTGTAGCTATATCAAAATTAAAAGTAATTGAATTACTTTCAGAACCTCCAATAGGAATATCTGAGTTTGTTTGAGATTGCCCAATTAAAATACCATCTCTGTAAAATGCAATGGGTGTGCCAGCTGGCAAAAGAGAAGTACTATTAGTGTTCGATACTGTGTAAAATAAATCTACATTATTGTTTGAGCATAAAACCCCTAAATTGTCAATTGTAATTGTGGCATCAGGGTTTTCAGAATTAACAGATGTGATAACATTGTTAATCATAACAAAATCCTGATTAGATGTTAACTCTATAGTTGCACTTGTATCACCCACCATCAAAACATTAGCAACATCGTAAAAATCTAAATCCATATTAAATAATTGGTCTGACCCCGTATAGGAGTTAGTACCATTAAAGGCATTGTCACCTGGATTTAAAGGCGGATTATCAATCAATACCCCGTTAATTCTTAATGATTCATTATTAGCGAGAAACTGGTCACCCTCCCAAGCTAAAAAGCCTATTTTTGCTAAGTCTTGACTAGCAACATTAAGATTGTCTATTGTTATACTTAAGCTGGTATTACTAGCAGAAACAAATTCTAAACCATCATATAATCCTATTTGATTTAAAGTTAATCTAGGATCTTCGTAAATAACTACTATAGACCATCCTCCAAAGTTAGTACCATTACCACAATATGTGGGTATAACAGCTGTTAAGTCTAAATCTGAAAGTGTGTAATTTCCTTGTCCGTTAGCCTGTAATATAGTTGTTACATCTGCATAAGCTGCAAAGAATGGGTTACCCTGTGAATTGACAGCAAATGTTCTTTCAGCAGAAACTGCTGTACCATTTAATGTTACATCAAAATCACCTGAGCCTGATCCAGCCCAATATAGTCTAGCAGAAACAAGTGTTTGCAAGGGCTCTAAAGTGTAAACAGCACTACTCTGAGTTAGTATAGTACATGGTCCACCACCATTTTCGGCAGTATTAAGAGTGTTACCAAAAGCAGTAAAATCGAATCTTCCATTAAATTGCTCAAATAATTGAACTTGTTGAGCATTAAAGTTTAAAGTGAAAAGTATGGTTAGGAGGAGTAATAATATTCGCATAAATAGGTTATTAAGCTGCCAAATATATTGATTAGATTGCGTTTCTTTTCATATTTTTGCAATAAAATTGCACCTTATGCCTGATTTTAACATAGAGATACAACCTACTAACAACGAAAACATTGTGAAATTTATTGTTAGTACATTTTTAACACAAGCAAAAAGTTATGAGTTTTCAAATATAGATGAAGCAAAACCTAGTCCTCTAGCACAACAGCTATTTCATTTACCATTTGTAAAAACGGTATATATTTCTCAAAACTTTATTGCTATAGAAAAATACAATATTGTTAATTGGGAAGATGTGCAAAATGAAGTTGCCGAATCTATAGACTCTTATATCCAAAGTGGCGAAGCTGTAATTGTAGATGATACTTCCACTAAAAAAGTACCCGTAACTGTATACGCAGAAAGCACTCCCAATCCTAGTGTAATGAAATTTGTGGCTAACAAACCACTTGCCACAGGAACTTTTGAGTTTAAAAATATTGATACAACTAAAAATGCACCTCTTGCTAGAGCGCTATTTAGTTTTCCGTTTGTTAAAGAAGTATTTATTAGTGCCAATTATGTTTCTGTTATGAAATATGATATTGCAGAATGGAATGAAATTTCTACAGAAGTAAGAGGATTTATTAAAACTTACATAGAAGATGGAAAAGAAATTTTAAACGACGCTATTTTATCTGAAACTACTTCAAAAGAAAGTAATACCGCAACAGTTGCAACTACAGATTTAAAAGATATTGACAGAGAAATTATATCAATACTAGATGAATACATAAAACCGGCAGTTGCAGGGGATGGCGGTCACATAGCATTTAAGTCGTTTAATGAAGATACCAAAACTGTTGAAGTTCTTTTACAAGGAGCCTGTAGTGGATGCCCCTCCTCTACAATTACCTTAAAAAATGGTATTGAAACAATGTTAAAAGAAATGCTGCAAGGAAGGGTTCAAAACGTTGTTGCCATTAACGGATAAACCACATTTTTCTTTTCTAAACCCCTAGGATTTAACGATATCTTGAGATAGAAAGCGCCATATAATTTGTATTTTGCTAAAAATTAATAAAACAAACAAATTATGGCAGTTTTAAAAGTAATCGAGGTATTAGCAAATTCTAATAAAAGTTGGGAAGAAGCTACTCAAAATGCTGTTAAACAAGCAGCAAAAAGTGTAAAAAACATTCGTTCTGTTTATATAAATGAGCAAAGCGCTAGCGTTGATGGTGATATGGTAACAGAATATCGTGTGAACGTAAAAATAACTTTTGAGGTAAAGTAACCTAACATTAATAAAATTAAATGCGTTTCTTAGAATAAGAAGCGCATCTTTTTATTTTAAACTCTATGATGCTACGTTCTCTTATTTTAGTCTTTATATCCATTATTATTATTTCTTGTAATTCTTCAAAAAAAGAGCCTTTGGAAACACATGCTTATACAAATGAATTAATTAATGAAACAAGTCCTTACTTGTTACAACATGCTCACAATCCTGTAGATTGGAGACCATGGAATGAAAAGACACTAGCTAAAGCAAAGGCTGAAAAAAAATTAATGGTTATTAGTATAGGTTATGCAGCTTGCCATTGGTGTCATGTAATGGAACGTGAAAGTTTTGAAGATTCTACAGTAGCTGCCGTGATGAATGATAATTTTATTTCAGTTAAAGTAGATAGAGAAGAGCGTCCAGATATTGACCAAATTTATATTAATGCTGTACAGTTAATGACAGGAAGTGCTGGCTGGCCTCTTAATGTTATTACCCTTCCTGATGGTCGCCCTGTTTTTGGAGGTACTTATTTTACAAAACAAGAGTGGACAAACGCGCTAGAACAAATCCAAGAAGCCTACAATACTAATCCAGAAAGACTTAAAGAATACGCAAGTAAGCTTGAAGAAGGTATAAAAAGCATGGACTTAATTACTGTTAACAATGAAAACGTTGACTTACAGAATTACCCGACAAAAGATTTAATTGCAACTTGGAGCGAAAGTTTTGATACGCTTTATGGAGGCTACAAACGTTCACCAAAATTTATGATGCCTAGTAATTATCATTATCTTCTTCGAAGAGCAAAAAACACCAATGATGATGAGCTATTAAATTATGTTACTAAAACATTAGACAAGATTGCGTATGGCGGTGTATATGACCATATTGGAGGTGGGTTTTCAAGGTACAGTACTGATATGAAATGGCATGTACCCCACTTTGAAAAAATGCTATATGACAATGGACAATTAGTTAGTCTTTATAGTGATGCTTATTTGGCTACAAAAAATCCTCTCTACAAAGAAGTCGTTTTTGAAACACTAAACTATATCAAAGAAGAAATGACTAATAGTGAAGGCGCTTTTTATTCTTCTTTGGATGCTGATAGTAAGGATGAAAATGGAGAATTGGAAGAAGGTGCTTATTACACTTATACAAAAGAGGAGTTAGAGGCACTAATGGGTGATGATTTTAAACTTTTTTCTGATTATTATAATGTGAATAACTTTGGAAAATGGGAAGAGGAAAACAATTATATCTTAATAAGATCAAAGACAGATACTGAAATTTTAAGTGAATATAATCTTACTCCCGAAGTATTTCAGAATAAGAAAAGAGAATGGAAAAAAACTTTGTTAGAGTATCGTAACAAAAGAGACAGACCAAGACTAGATGATAAAACCCTCACTTCTTGGAATGCTCTTATGCTGCAAGGATATATTGATGCCTACAAGGCATTTAAAACTCCAGAATACCTTGAAGTTGCTTTAAAAAATGCCAGTTTTATAAAAGAAAAACAATTACAAAAAAGCGGTGCTTTATTCCACAGCTATAAAGACGGAAAAAGTACAATTAATGGATACTTAGAGGATTATGCTGCTGTTGCGCAGGCCTATATTTCTTTATATGAAATTACATTAGATGAAGAATGGTTACAAATAGCAAAACAACTTGTAGACTATTCGTTCGAGTACTTTTTTGATGAAGAAAAAAGCATGTTTTATTTTACGTCTACCGAAGATGCTGCCCTTGTTACCAGAAATTTTGAATATAGGGACAATGTAATTCCTGCTTCAAATTCAATAATGGCAAAAAATCTTTTTAAACTTTCACATTATTATGATAGTCCTAGGTATAAAGATGTTAATAGACAAATGCTCAAAAACGTTCAATTAGAAATTGAGCAATATCCAGCTGGGTTTTCTAACTGGTTAGATTTACTAGAAAATTATCAAAATAAATACTATGAAATAGTAGTTGTAGGTGAAAATGCAAAAGAAAAAATAAACGAAATAAATCAAGAATATTTACCTAATAAACTTGTTGCTGGAAGTATAGAAGCAAGCAATGGATATTTACTTGAAGGAAGGCATATTGAAGGTGAAACGTATATTTATGTATGTGTTAATAACACCTGTAAGTTACCAATGAAAGAAACAGAAAAAGCAATACAATCAATTAAATAAATAATTTATAAAAAGAAGATAGCATTTATGGAAAAATTTAAAAACCTAGATACTTATATTGAAGAGTATGGACAAAAGTTAATAGACTTTTTACCACAATTAATTGGGGCCATACTTATTTTAATTATAGGACTTTGGGTAGTTAAGTTAATAAACAAACTAGTAAAACGATTTTTTGACAAAAAAGACTTTGATGTAACTTTAGAGAAGTTTGTAGCTAGTTTAATTAATTGGGGGCTAAAAATTATTTTATTTGTTTTGGTTGTAACACAACTAGGGGTAGAATCTGCCTCTCTTGTTGCCATAATTGGTGCAGCAGGATTAGCAATTGGTCTTGCATTACAAGGATCTCTGTCTAATTTTGCCGGCGGCGTTTTAATTTTATTATTAAAACCTTTTAAAGTTGGGCACTTTATAAAAGCACAAGGAATAGAAGGAACTGTAAAAGAGATTTCTATATTCACAACAAAACTTAACACATTTGGAAATCAAATAGCCGTTATTCCTAATGGAAAGTTATCTAACGAAAATATTATAAACTACACCGAAGAGGAATTAAGGCGAGAAGCACTTACTTTTGGCATAAGTTATGATAGTAATATTAAGGAAGCAAAAGATATTTTGCTTAACTTAGTAAATGAGCAAGAAACAGTATTAAAGTTAGAGGACAAAATGCCTATGGTTGTAGTTACAGAACTTGCAGATAGTTCTGTAAATCTATCACTAAGATATTGGGCACACATTGACAACTTTTGGCCTATTAGGTTTTATACACTTGAAGAAGGAAAAAAACGTCTTGAAGCTGCTGGGATTTCCATCCCTTTTCCGCAGAGAGATGTACATTTATATAATACAAATCAATAAATTAAATATTATGAAAAAATTTCTTTTACTTTTTTTAATAATTGCTCTAGCGAATAATTCCTACTCGCAACTTGATGTTTCTGGAGGAGGAGCTGCAGAGGCAATCTGGACTCAAAACTATAACAAACAGCTTATAGGAGATGTAGAAATTAGTGCCATAGAAGGCTCTCCTTACGTTACCGAAGCTTTTCTACCAGGGAAAATATATTCTGGAGGTAAAGTTCAAAATCAAAATGTTTTATTGAGATATAATATCTACAATGATTTAATTGAGGTTGAAGACCCATCAAAAGGAACTAAAGGCCCTCACAATAGCGTCTTAAGATCTTCTAGGATTTGGGTGGAAATTGCTGGTAAGAAGTATGTTTATATGGATAACTTTAGAGATGATAACCATACAGATGGCAGTTATTTAGTTTTACTGAAAAAGGATGAAAACTTCAATTTATATAAAAAGCATAATGCAAAGCTAAATGAAGCAAGAAAGGCAAGAAATTCTTACGAAAGAGACAAGCCTGCATCATTTACTCAAAAT
The DNA here is from genome assembly GCF_031846325.1 of Patiriisocius hiemis. NCBI lineage: Bacteria > Pseudomonadati > Bacteroidota > Flavobacteriia > Flavobacteriales > Flavobacteriaceae > Patiriisocius > Patiriisocius hiemis. The sequence goes on from NZ_JAVRHZ010000002.1 coordinate 6,332, forward strand.
GTTAGCTATTATTTTTTAGATAATTCTAATAACGAATTTATAGAAGTGCCCGACAGAAAATCAAAGGCAATAAAGAAAATGGAAAGTTTAAAAAAGGGTAGTAAGTCTTTTATTGCTAAAAACAAACTAGACCTTGAAGACGAAAATGACATGATAACTTTATTTAATTTTGTTAAATAAATTATCCTCCAACAAAATCCTTTAAATAATAAGGCTCAAAATAAGCGACATCTTCGGTGTCGCTTATTTTGTGTTTTTCTTCAGCAATAAATACCATTTGAAGTGAAGAGGGGTAAGCTTCAACAAAAGAAGCATTTTGGTGATTACAAATTCTTTCAAATTTTGCTACCGCATCTCCTATAAAAACTACCTTGTTATTTTCTAAATACTTAGAAAAAGATGCTTCATTCAGAATTTCAGCTTTAGTGTCTCGTATCCTTTTTTTATCGGAGTTAAAGACTGCACTATATACTTCCATCCTTCTTGCATCAAGCATAGGTACTATAGTAACATTTTCTGAAACTTGTTGTGCTAAGACATCTAAGGTTTCAATTGCGAGTAACGGGATACTAAGTGCATAGCACAGCCCTTTTGCTGCAGAAACCCCAATTCTAAGGCCTGTGTATGAGCCTGGTCCTTTACTTATCGCTATAGCATCTAGGGCTTCTTTTTTTATTGAAGCTTCTTTTAACACTTCTTCAATAAATACATGCAGATTTTCAGCATGAGAATAGCCTGGAGTTTTATCTTCTTTAAACGCAATAACGCTTCCATTTACTGAAAGCGTTACTGAGCAATTAGTTGTTGCTGTTTCAAGACAGAGTATTGTTGCCATTAAGCGTCTTCCTTATCTGAATTATCCTTTTCTTCTTTCTTTTGCTCAACATCATCCCCAGGTTTCAAACTCTTGGTAACTGTATTATAAGGCCCAGTTATAACTTTATCGCCTTCTTGTAATCCAGTTTTTACTTCGATATTTGTATCATCCTGAATTCCTGTTGTTACTACTCTTAATTTTGCTTTACCATTATTTTCAACAAAAACACATTCAAACTTTTCTTCCTCAGCAGTATTATCTTTCTTAAAACTTCTTCTTGTAGAAGTAGTATCGGTCTTAATAACAATGGCACTAATTGGTACTCCAACAATATTTTGTTTTTTATTTGTAATTACATCAACAGTTGCTGTCATTCCAGGACGAAAAGGAGAGTAGCTTTCTGGCTTCCCTTCTGTTAAGTCTGCATAGGATTCTGGTAAAATTCTAACTTTTACTTTAAAGTTTGTTACTTGGTCCGCAGATAAAGTATTTTCTGCAGAGTTTGCTATTTCTGTAACTACTCCTTTAAACTCTTTCTTTAAATAAGCATCTACTTCAACAATTGTAGAATCTCCTAAAGAAAGTTTTACAATATCATTTTCATTAACATCAACTTCAACTTCCATGTTGCTTAAATTTGCAACACGTACAATTTCTGTTCCTGCCATTTGAGCAGTTCCTACTACTCTTTCACCAAGTTCAACCGAAAGTTTTGAAATTGTCCCACTCATAGGAGCATAAATAGAAGTCCTAGAAAGGTTATCTCTAGTTTGTTTTACATTTGCCGCTGCACTTTGTACACTATAATATGCAGCATCTTTATTAGCCTTAGCGCTTTCAAACTCTGTTACTGAGCGATCCCACTCAGATTTTGAAATCACTCCTTTTTCAAATAGTGACTTATTTCTATCATAGTTTAACCTTGCATTGTTAAGATTAGCTTCTGCTTGAGATAGTTGTGCTCTTACATTTTGTAAACCAGCTTGTGATTGACTGAGCGCTGCTTGAATTAAATCTGGATTTATCTTTACTAATAAATCGCCTTTTTCAACTTCTTGCCCCTCTTTTACAGGAAGCTCAATAATTTCTCCTGAAACTTCAGATGAAAGGTTTACTTCAACCTCTGGTTGAATTTTTCCGGTTGCAGCAACAGTTTCAATAATGTCAATTGGAGTAACTTCTGTAATTTCAACAGATTTTGCATCGCTATTACCGCCTATCATTCCTGCTTTTTTTGCAGCTATCAAAGCAATAATTGCAATTACAAATAGTGAAACAATGATGATTAGTGTTCTTTTCTTCATATCTAAAACTTTAGTTCGGTTGCTGGAATACCAAAGTATAATTCTAGCACCTTGGTTTTAAAAATATAATCGTATTTGGTTCTATTTTCTTCAATTTTTGCATTGTCGTAGCGTAACTTAGATTGGCTAAAATCAAAAGCATTTGTAAGCCCTACATCATATCTATCTTTTGCATATTGGTACGCCAGTTCTTGAGACTCTAATGCGGCTAAAGCGGCTTCATATGCCTTAAGGGCTCCTTTTGCATCTACATAAGCTTGGTATACATTAGACTCTAAATCTAATTTAGCTTGTTCCAATTGAAACTTAGTTCTTTCAAGATTAATTTTGCTTCGTTTCACGTTTGCTCTTGCAGCAAACCCGTTAAGTATTGGAATATTTAATTGAAATCCATATGCGATACCATCGTTTTGATATAACTGATCAATAAATGGGTCTGCGCCAACTATAACAGTTTGTGTATTTGGAAACTCTCCAATTACGGCTTGTCCAGTTTCTTCAACAACCCCAATTTGCTGTGTTACAGTAGGATTATCAGGGTCAATTTGCGATTGAAAAGAAGTTGCATCTGTATAACGTGTATCGTACCCAAAGAAAGCAGAAAGTGTTGGATAATAACTACCTCTTGCTATTTGTAAATCTTTTTCGGCAAGCTCTACATTACTTTCAGCTATTTTTACTTCGCTTCGGTTTTCTTTTGCTGTATTAATAATTTCTGTTACTGGCTTACTTTCAATTCCTTGCTCTACTATATCATAGCCTTCATCAACAATATCAAAATTTTCATAGTCTTCAATAAGAAGTAGTTGAGCTAGACTTATTAAAGAAATTGTAACTGCATTTTCAGCAACCGCAATTCTTTGTTTCTCACTAGCATTTGTAGCCTCAATTTCTAATAAATCTCCTCTTGGTAGCACCCCAGCATCAACCAAGTCATTAGTACGCTTTATTTGGTCTTGTGTTACTTGGTTTTGAGATTTTATAACTTCTAGGTTTGCCTTATTAAGTAGTACTTGCAGATATCCATTAGCAACAAATAAAGAAATATCATCTTTCATTTTAGCTAGACGATATTGACTTGCCAATTTTGAAATGTCTGCTCTTTGTAGTTGTCTAAAATTTCGTAACCCATCAAACAGCGTATATCCCACATTTATTCTACCCGTCGCAGATAAAAAAGTTGTTGTCTGTGCGTTGTTAGTTACTGGGTTAAAGCTAAGTCCAGTATTTTCTGAAACTCCACCTGTTGCACTTATTGAGGGAATAAAATTACCTATTGCAGATAATTTTTCTATATCTGTTACATCAACATCTAGTTCGCTTTGTTTTACAGAAATATTATTTTCTAGGGCATGTTCTACACACTCTTTAAGTGTCCACTTTTTTTGTGCGTGAGTGCTTGCTATTGTAAATAATGCTATTAGAAAAAAGGTTAGGTTTTTCATATTGTACATCTGACTTTTCAGATATTTTTTTGATTGTTGTTGCTGCATAAGTCTTTTAATTGTTAAAAGTGTTACAGTTTATTTTTAATAATTATCTACCTCCAAATTGTGAAGGTGCTTTTAATTGGTTCCAAACTTTAATTTTATCTTCTTGTGATACACCACTTATTACCTCAACATAGATCCCATCACTAAGTCCTAATTCTACTTCTCGTCTCTCAAAAGATTGATCTCCCACTTCCACCTCTACATAGGGTTTCTTTGTCTCTGAATCGTAATTAACTAATGCTTCTTTAATACTTAAAACATCTTCAGATTTTGCCAAAATAATAGAGGCATTAGCACTTAGGCCAGCCCTAATAAAAGTAGTATCTTTTTTAGATAGTGTTCCTTTAATTTCGAACTGAATAGCTCCGTTTTCAGTAACTCCTTTAGGTGCTATATAATCTAGTATTGCATCAAATTTTTTATTTTCTATTGCTCCGACTGTAATTTCTAAAGGAAGGTTTTCTTTAATTTTTCCTACTTCACTTTCATCAACTTTTCCTTCAAAAATCATTTTATCTACATCTGCTAGAGTAGCAATTGTAGTACCATCATTAAAGTTATTTGCTTCAATAACTTGATTCCCTGTTTTTACAGGCACATCTAACACCATCCCAGAGACAGTTGCTCTAATCTCGGTGTTTGCAGAAGCTCCTAAACCGCTTGTGGTTCCAGTTTTCACAATATCATAATTTTGTCTAGCTCCTGTTAGGTTAACCTTTTCTTGATTATAACGTTGCTTTGCCTGATCATAAGAAAGCTGTGCTTGATCAAACTCATTGGCAGAAATAACACCTTTATTAAATAACTCCTTTTGCCTATTATATATATTTTTTTGACTTTCGAAAGCTAGGCGGGCTGTTTCAACTTGCGTATTTGCAGAGTTAATATTGTTTTTAGCACTAGTTAAAGAAGTAACGTTGGGCACTACCTTTACTTTCGCTATTAAGTCTCCAGACTTTATAACGTCTCCTGCCTCTACAAAAATTTCATCAATTATACCTGAAATATTTGGCTTTATAAGTACTTCTTCTTTAGGAACTATGCTTCCTGTAGCTACTGTTTTCTTTACAATAGTTTTTTTAGAAGGTTGTTCTGTTTTAAAAATTTCTGGGTCTTTTCTGTCCAGATTAAAGACATACCAAAGTCCCCAAATAAATCCTAAAGTTATAACGACTAGTACGGTTATAATAAATCCTTTTTTCATCTTAATATAAATAGTAATTTGTTAGTTATTCTGTTCTTAATGCATCTACAGGTTTTATTCTTGTTGCTCTTACTGCTGGAAAAAGCCCTGCAACTATTCCAGAAAAAATTAATATTCCAAGTGCAATAACTACAACCCAAATATTTACAGAAGGATTGGCAAAATTATCTACTGGACCACTTTGTTCTAAAGCATAGTTCATAAGCATTATTGCGCATGCACCGCATGCAACACCCCACATCCCACTAAAGATAGTTAACACTAGAGATTCTTGAATTATTTGACCTCTCACTTGCCAAGGAGTGGCTCCTAATGCTCTACGTACACCTATTTCATTAGTTCTCTCTTTTACTGAAATTAGTAAAATATTAATGACCCCTATCATTCCAGAGGCTAATATTAAGCCTCCAACAAAGAAGCCAACGAATTTTAGAATATCAAAAAGCCCTGTAATTCTTCCAAAGGCTTCTGCACGATCAAAGTTTCCAATAGCTCTTTCATCTTCTGGATGAATAGTACGCTGTTCCCGCATAATTTCTAAAATTCTAGGTTTTAAAGATGTAATACTAAAATCATCGTGCGCAGTTATTGCCATCCACCCTACTGTATCTCCTCTATTAAACACTTGATTAAAAGTGGTAAATGGGACATATATAGTATTTGCAAGTTCTTCGCTATCCCCATTATTGTTTGGTGCTTGAAAAGTGCCAATTACCATAAAGTTTACTCCATTAATTTTTATGTACTCCCCAACAGCTTCTTCTCCAACATTAAAAAGGCTTGTCACTACTCCATTACCAATTACAACTCCTTTTCTTTTTTCGTTTATGTCTGAGTAACTTATAAACCTACCAGCAGTAATATCCATAGGCTGCTGTTTTATATATTCAGGGTAATCTCCACTTACTGTAAAAGCTCCTGTTTTATCATTACGAGTTACATTATTTGCTCCTTGATATCCCCCTAATTGCCCTCTTGGAGACACATATTTTAGTTCAGGTAATTTCTGCTTTAAAACTCCTACATCTTCAACTTTAAATTGCACACGTCTTCCTTTAGGCAACCCTTTGTAGGGCTTAGAAGTTCCTTGACCCCACATAAACATAGAATTGGTAGCAAAATCTCCAAAATCTTTACTTACTCCATTTCTAAGTCCCTTAGTTAAGGAAAGCAATACAACTAGAATAAAAATTCCCCAAAAAACACCAAAAGCAGTTAAGAAGGTTCTAAATGTGTTAGCATTTAGTGCCTCTAAAATTTCGTTCCAACGGTCTCTATTAAACATACTACTCGTCTCTTAATGCATCAATTGGCTTAATATTGGCTGCTCTTCTTGCTGGGATATAACCTGCTAGGGCTCCAGCTACTATTAAAACAATAACAGTTGTTACTGCTGTATTAAAATCTACTTGAGGTGATTTAATAAAATCATTATCAACCAGAGGACTCACTAACTGTAATAAGCCTACACCTGCAAAAAGACCTATAAATCCTGCTAAGGCTGTAATGAAAATAGCTTCTTGTAGAATAAGACCTATAATAGAACTTGGCAAAGCACCAATAGCTTTTCTAATTCCAATCTCTTTAGTTCTTTCTTTTACTATAATAAGCATTATATTACTCACACCCACTACACCAGCTATGATTGTAAAGATGCCTATAAACCAAAAAACATTTCTAATAACAGCGATTAGACTATAGATTTTTTTTGCTTCTTCTAAGGTATTATTTACTCTAACTGCACTCCTATCATCTGGTGCTACAATGTGCCTTTCTTTAATATCCTGTTCAATATTTTCTGAAATTGCAGTAGATTTTGCTACGGCTTCATCAAAATTATCAGACATCTTTACAGTATATGCTAGTGATCGAACTCTATCTCCGGCGGCAAAAGCAATTTGAGAGGTAGGTAATGGAACAAACACTCGACTTTCTTCTCGTTCTCCACCAGGGTCTGTATAAACACCTACTACTTTGAAGTTGACTCCCCAAATAGATATGATTTCTCCAATAGGGTTTTCTCCTTTAAATAAATCTTTCTGAATAACATATCCAATTACAGCTACCTTTCTAGACTCATCCATATCATCTTGATTGAGATAACGCCCTGAAGTTAAACTAGCATTTTCAATAAATTGCTGGTCTGGACTTACCCCTTCTAAACGATAATTTCCTGTTTCACCTTTGTAATTAACTTGACTCCCCCAAATATTATAAATAGCAGTTTTGTATTCTAAGTCCTCCTCATATTTTTCATTAATGGCTTGGTAGTCACCTATGCGCATTTGTATAAAACGTCCTGGATTTAGCCCTTTATACTCTTTTGTAGTAACACGTGTCCAAACTGAAATTCTGTTAGTAGCGTCTTGTTCAAATTGTGTTTTAACCCCTTTTTGTATTCCACTACTAAAACCTAAAAGAATTACAAGAATAAAAATTCCTGAAGCAACTGAAAGCCCCGTTAAAAAAGTACGGAGTTTGTTTTTTCCTATTGTTTCAAATATTTCTTGCCAACGTTCTAAATCAAACATTGCTATTGGTTTTGAGCGTTTGCTACTGCTCTCACTTGAGACACAACACTATCATCTAAAATAACACCATCCTTAAGATTAACAATACGTTTAGTCATGTGTGCAATATCATCTTCGTGAGTAACCACAATTATGGTTTTTCCCTCATCATTAATTCCTTGAATTAACTCCATAACTCCATAAGACGTCTTAGTATCTAGTGCTCCTGTAGGCTCATCTGCTAGTAAAACCTTTGGGTCGCTAGCAAGTGCTCTTGCAATTGCAACTCTTTGCTTTTGTCCACCAGAAAGTTCGTTTGGCAAGTGAGTTGCCCATTCTGCAAGTCCAACTTTTTCAAGATAATGCAATGCCTTATCTGTACGTTCTGCTCTTTTTACACCTTGATAATATAAAGGCATAGCAACATTATCCAAAGCAGACTTATAGTTAATAAGATTAAAGGATTGGAAAATGAAACCTAAAAATTGGTTTCTATATTTTGCTGCAACTTTTTCATTAAGTTTTTTTATGGGTTTCCCGTCTAAGGTGTAGCTTCCTTCATCTGCTTCATCTAACATACCAAGGATATTTAATAAGGTAGATTTTCCAGATCCAGAAGACCCCATTATTGAGACCATTTCACCTTCAGAAACATTAAAGTTTATACCTTTTAAAACGTGAAGTGAGTTACTTCCCATCTGGTAAGATTTGTGCAAGTCTTTAATTTCTATCATAAAAGTAATATTACTACAAAGTAACAATCAAATTGGTTGTTATTTGTGAAAATCATGTTAAGACTTACTTCAATTTTGGTTAGTAAAAGTCTATACAACAAGACTATTTACTGCTTTAATTGTTACACTTATTTTATTAAGAGTATGTTAATTTTTTGCTTTGGCTTTTTGTCTACTTCTATAGATTGCGAAACCTATTCCTCCAATAAGTAAATATGGAAAAATCATTAAATACATAATACCATTATTAATTCCTTTGGCAGCTTGACCACTTTCTTCACTTTCTAACACAGCTCTACACATAGCACATTGTGCTTCAGCAGGAAGTACTGCGATTAAAAACAACAGAGTTATTAATAATTTATATTTCATTAGTAATAAGGAGATATCATGATATATACAATAACGCCCGTTACAGCCACGTACAACCATATTGGAAAAGTGATGCGAGCAATTTTTTTATGGGCTTCAAAATTAGATGTAATGGCCCTCACATAGGTAATTAACACAAAAGGGATTACTGTTATAGAAAGTAAAATGTGTGATATTAAAATGAAGAAATAAATATACTTTATAAAGCCTTCTCCTCCGTATGAGGTTGAGTCTGATGTCATGTGATAAGCAACATACATGAGGAGAAACAGTACTGACAATACAATACATGTTTTCATTAAAAGCTCATGTGCTCTTCTATTCCCTTTTTTAATTTGAATTACAGAAATAATTAATAGGATTGCAGTAAGCCCGTTAATTGTAGCATAAATAGGAGGCAAAAAACCCAAACGTTCTACATTAGGAATTCTAATAGTAAATAAAACTGCAACAGCAACCGGAATAACAATGGAAAGTATCCAAATCCAAATATTGTATTTTTTTGATGTAGTGCTTGCGCTCATTATAATAATTTTTTTATGTCCTCAATTAACATTTTTATACCTTCTTTTTCAAGACCATCATAATAAATAATGGGGTTTCCATTACTATCTACTCTAGATCGTATTTTTCCTTCTTTATCAATTAAAGCAAAGTAGCCTTGATGCTCAAAACCGCCATCTATTTCAGGGTTTTCTACAGCATAAATATTAAAGCCTGCATTGGCAAGGCTGTGTATTTTAGCTTTATCTCCTGTTAAGAAATTCCAGTTGGGGTGTGTAGCTCCATAACCATCTGCATATTGTTTTAGTATTCTTGGAGTGTCATATGTAGGGTCAATACTAAAGGATGCAATCCCAAAACTTTCTTCTTCCTTATACGCCTCTTGTACATCTAGCATATTAGTTGTCATTATGGGGCAAATACTTGGGCAGGTGGTAAAAAAGAAGTCTACTACATAGACTTTTCCTTTATAGAAGTCATTAGTAATAGTATCACCATTTTGATTTACAAACTCAAACTTAGGGACAGTTTTATTAGCTATAGTAGCTAGTTCTTTCTCTAGCGATTTACGTTCAAGGTTATGCCTATCACCATCTACAATTTCTTCATTTGTAATTCTATTTACAATTCTTGGTAAAAAGATAATAGCAAAAACAACAATTACTGCGCCTAAACCTACGTATGAATATTTAGAGTACTTCATTTTATATTTCTCTATCTGCTTTATATTTTTTAAGAGCTAGCCTATACTCTGCTAAGATAATCTTTACATCATCCCCCATTTTATTATTAATCTCTGAATAATCTGAAGCGTCAAAACCAAACAAGACACCTACGTCTTCATCCTGTTTTCTACCTCTTAAATTTAACTCTTTATCAATTATAAAAACTTGTGATGTGGCAAAGCTTGAGTTAAGTGAATAATTAGTTTTAAGAGAGTTAAATACTTCATCAATATTTTCTGAAGTTCCAAACGCAAATATCCATTGCTCTGGATCTGCAATTTCTCCAATTTGTTCTTTTAGCTTGATTACTTGGTTCTGAGTTCCATTTTCGACTAAAAACAAAAATTGAAAATCTTGAAACTCTCTATTTTTTTTATAAATTTTGTGCGCCAAATTAAAAGCACTAGCCTTTTGATCTATAGGGTTTTTACCAAAGAACCCTAATACAGTAATTTTATCTTGAAGTGTTACAGGTTTTCCTGTTATATCTAAGAAATTAGAAACATCATTTACATTTTCGGTAAGTAATGGTAAGCGACCAAAGTTATCTTTCCCAGAAGCAAAAAACATATACATAGACAATGGTAAAATGAAAAGAACTCCTAAAACTAAATACTTTTTTACCTGCATCGTGTTACACATTTTATTTTACAAAAATACTGCCTAAAAGGTGTTATCACAACCTAATTAACTACTTTTTAAAAACAGAAAACCACGCATAAAGCGTGGTTTTAAATTAATTATTTGCAGATTGTTTTTAAAAATCAAACTTTACGTAATTTGCTTTATACACATCAAAAATGTAATCTCCTTCTATAAGTAAGATTAAGATTAAGTAGCATATTAAAAATACTGCTGTCCATACTACCATTCTTCTTAAGCCTTTGGTCTCATCACGCATGTGCATGAAGTCCCAAGTTATATAATATGCTTTTACAAGTGTAAGAATAATAAATATCCAATTAAGTAACTTCATCGCGAGAAAGCGATTCTCTGTTAACACTTCTGGTTTTATAATACCTAAGACTACTTCTATTGCAGTTACAAAGCAAAGGAAAAAGAATACACCCCATATTTTGGATATATTACTTTTAAATTTCCAAGCGCCTCTAAAGATTTCTAATTTATGTTCGTGTGCCATTTCTTAAACTTTCAATACAATTAAACGAGATAGAAAAATGTAAATACAAATACCCAAACCAAATCGACAAAGTGCCAATAAAGTCCTACTTTTTCAACCATTTCATAGCTTCCTCTACGCTCGTATGTTCCAATAATTACATTAAAAAATATAATGATGTTTATAACTACTCCTGAGAATACGTGAAAACCGTGAAATCCAGTTATAAAGAAAAAGAAGTCTGCAAATAGCGGTGTTCCGTATTCGTTATGTTTAAGGTTTGCACCTTCAACAACGAGCTTCCCATCTTTTTCAATTTTAGCTATGGATTCTTCTCTAGATAAAACAGTAGGCTCACCGTTTTCATCTAAATATTGAGTACGTATCAATAAATCATCATTAGCTAAGAAACCAGCTTTAACTTCTTCAAAATTATAAGTGGTTTGTGTTCCGTCTGCATCATACCAAATACCATCTCCTTCTTTATGCATTTCTCTCGTTGAAGGAATTTCAACTGCAAATTCTGAAATTGCAACTCGCTCTCCATTGTTGTCTAAGAACTGAAGTATTTTTCCTCCTTTTGTCTCTACTGCTCCATAATCCCCTTTGATAAAAGTTGCCCACTCCCATGCTTGAGAACCAACAAATATTGCTCCACCAATAATGGTAAAAAACATATACCAAATTACTTTTTGTTTCTGCATTTTGTGACCTGCATCAACAGCAAGTACCATTGTTACAGATGAGAAAATAAGCACAAGTGTCATAAATGCCACGTAGTACATTGGAGCAGGTACTCCATGTAAGAAAGGAACGTGGGTAAACACTTCATCGGCTATTGGCCAAGCATCAATAAACTTAAATCTTGAAAATCCGTAAGCGGCAATAAAACCTGAAAAAGTTAAAGCATCAGAAACGATGAAAAACCACATCATCATTTTACCATAACTGGCTCTAAGTGGTTGGTTACCTCCACCCCAGGTTTTTCCTTCGGTACCTGTTTTAGCAACAGTTGCTTCCATAGAAATTATTTGGTGTTAAATAAAGCACAAAAATAGGTATAATTTTTATCTCACGAAACATGATTTATTAATTTATACTAATCCTTAATAATTAGTGCTATATGTTGTTTATAGAACTCACTAGAAAACAATAATTTACCTTACAAAATAAAAAAACAAGAAGAGGTATATCCATAAGATATCTACAAAATGCCAAAATGTTGCAGCTAATTCCACTCCTAGTATTTTACCGTTAATATATTTTCCTTTAGCATGATTATAAATCACAACTAATAAACAAATTAATCCAACCAGAATATGAGCTAAGTGCATAAGAACAACCAAGTAAATAAAAGAGGTTGTTATTGAACTCTCACTTCCTGTAAAGTAGTATCCGTTTTCTATAATTTGACTAAAGCCAATAAATTGTAATACAACAAAACCTACTCCTAAAATAAAAGTGGATACTAATAAAGCCATCCCGTTTTTGTTGTTTCCATTTAGGATTGCTTTTTTAGCAAAATGTACTGTCACACTACTTAATAAAATTGCAACAAGGCTAATGTAAAACGCTTGAGGTATTTGAAAATCTGTTAACCAATCTTTACGTTCGCTACTTACAACATAGGCACTAGTTAGTCCAGCAAAACTCATTGACAAGCTAATAATACCAAACCAAAGCATCATTTTTTTAGCTCTTCTAGATTGATTTTCTTCAAAAAGCGCTTGTTCTTCTTGCTTTTTTATTTCTTCATTATTTTGTGAATCCATCATCGTATAAATTTATCTAGAACATAAATAATTTGCAGTAAAGTAATATAACTTACACTTACTAACATTAGCTGTTTTGCTGCTTTATCTGTTTGATTTTTATACAGTTTTACTGCAAATGTTATAAACCAAATTCCCAGACCTCCAATTAATATAGCAGCAACAGGAGATAGGTATAGCGCTCCAGTAAAGCCAAATGCGGGAATTAAAGAAGCTAATACAGTCCAAACAGAGTACAAAACTGCCTGTATAGCGGTCCCCTTATTTTTTTTTCCGTTGGGTAACATAAAGAAGCCTCCTTTCTTATAATCTTCAAAAAGAAACCACCCTATTGCCCAAAAGTGAGGGAATTGCCAAAAAAACTGAATCATAAACAAAGTTCCTGGCTCTATTCCAAAATCGTTAGTTGCAGCAACCCATCCTAACATAAAGGGTATTGCACCCGGAAAAGCACCTACAAATACAGACAAAGGTGTTTTTGTTTTGAGAGGTGTATATGCAGCTACATATAGTATAATTGAAATTGCCCCAAACATAGCCGTTTGAGGGTTTATAATGTACAATGAAATAAGACCAAGACTAGTTAGTATTATTCCATAAAAAAGGGCAAGATTATTACTTATAGCACCTGCTGGAAGTGGCCTGTTTTTTGTTCTGTCCATTAAAGCATCTAAATCTTTTTCAATAATTTGATTGAAGATATTAGAAGCTCCTACCATACAGTAACCACCAAAACATAAGAGAAGGAAAACTGTAATATTAAAGCTTATGGCTTCATTAACACCTAATAAATATCCAGCTACAGAAGAAAAGACAACACTTATTGAAAGCCTAAACTTTGTAATTTCTAAAAAATTACGAAGAAAACCTTTATTTATTTTTTTTGTTTCTACTGTTTTCAACTTATAGTTTTAAAAAAACCTACTTTAGATTTCTCTTATTTAGGATTGCAAAGATACTGTACACTATAGTTTTATCACAATATATATTTGAGTTTATTGTTTAATAATGTAGTAATATTTAGTATTTTTCGAACTTTAAAATTAAAACACATATTATGCGATTATCATTACTAATTATAGGGATGCTTTTAGTTCCATTTTTTGGCTTATCTCAAGATAAAACCAAAAAAGAAAAAGAAATAAATATTAAGCTTAGACCAGTAAACAAAAACACCTACTATCTAGAAGGGAAAGGCGGGAACATAGGTATGCATTTAGGAGAGAATGAAATACTTTTAATAGACAGCCAGTTTGCAGAAATCTCCAATTCTATCCTTGAAAAAATACAAATTCTAAGTCCTAACCCAATAAAATTTTTAATAAACACACACCACCATGGTGACCACACAGGAGGAAATGAAAATTTTAAGCAAAGTGGCGCAACTATCATTGGACACAAAAACTTAAGAGGGACAGATACTAATGACTTAGAAAAAATGAGTGATCTTGAAAGAAAGAAAGCCAGAACTAATTTGATGCCCGTTGAAAAAATGCCTCAAATTACCTTTGATGAAGATCTTAAAATCTATTTAGGAAAAGAAGAGATATACGCTTTTCATGTATCAGAGGCACATACCAATGGTGATGTTGTAGTATATATTCCTTCTACTAACGTAATACATACTGGAGATGTGTTTTTCAATAAAAAATACCCTTATATTGATTTGTCTAGCGGAGGAAGTGTATGGGGAGTTATAGAGGCATTAGAAGAAATTTATATGATGTGTGATAATTCAACAAAAATCATTCCTGGTCATGGCCCTGTAGGAAACGCCAATGATTTAAGAAACACTATTATAATGCTGACAGGTTTTATGAAAAGAGTCGAGAATTCTTATTTACAAGGTAAAACCGAAGAAGAAGTAGCTAATATGGAAGAAATAACTGCTTCTTATGATAGCCGAGGATTTGGAGATGGCTATATTAATGGTGAAAAACTGCGAAGAACAATGTATAAAGAAGTAGAAAAAGAATTTCAGAAGAAGAGAAAAGAACAGCAAAAAGAAGAAAAAAAATAAGCTAGGGCTTCTAGCTCTTAAAAATCATAATACCAATTAAATAAATCTGTTCTAATTCCAAAATTTACCCAAGTTGTATTGTTCTTAAATACATCTTGGGTATTTTCATTAGGAGAAAAATTTCTAAAAATCACACTACCATATACTTTTAAATTTGTTGCTGGGTTTAATAAATAACCTCCTAGTATTTCTGTATGAAAAAAGTCTGTAGTGTTTCCCTGCGTAATTTCATTTCCTAAATCTGATATCCTGTTATCCTCTGTCCCATAAATACTGCTACCATAGTAAAAAGAATCTTCTGTAGTATTAAACTCAAAACCTCTTTTAGCATAAACCACCTTAGCATCTCCAAAAATCCTTCCATTTTGGTATCTAGCAACACCTACAAACTCGTAAAAGTTTGCTCCAAGCGTGTGGGCCAAAGATTGATTGTTATGACCATAATTTAAGACTATAGTATTATGAGAATAAGTATAAGGGCGTACTCTATTATACTCACCCTGTAAAAATAGGCCTTGTACTCCAAATGCATCATAATATTTAACTCCTATTTGATGTGCTATTTTATTTTTAAAACTCCCTTCTCCTCCAAAAATATCACCAGATGAGAATTCATCAATCATTAATTGCGCATAGGCATTTACTCTATCTGTAAATTTATATTTTGCACTTAACCCTATTAACGCATTTCCTCCTCTAGACCCTGTTGAAAACTCTATCGCTCTGTAAAATATTACAGGGTTTAGATAATTAAAATCAAAACCTCTATCATTATCATTTTGCCAAATAACAGACTCAAAGAATCCTAGATTTAAACGTTTGGTCACATTATAACTCAAATAATGACTAGCAACATATTTTGTTCTGAAAGATCCGTCTGCTGTAACCTCTGGTCTTACATCTCTTAAAGACATCCATGTATTTGTATACTTTAATTTCCAGAACGTTGTATTGAGTTTGAAGAATGGATATGGACTTGCATTATCACTTAGTAAAAGTGAGCGGTACCCATCACCAATAAAATTTTTACCATGCCCTAATTGAATGTTAATCCATTTTGATGGAGAGTATGAAATATGTCCTTCGGCAATGGGGTAATCATATGAGTCTGTTCTAAAATCCTTAGCAATTCCCTGTCCAGGAATAATAGCTGGATTCCCTCCATCTGGTTTTCTTGCTTCAGCAAACCGGTTAAAGTAATCTGCAAACCTTCCTTGACTTTCTCTTACAACAGCAAAAAAATTGAAGTTTTTACCTAAACCCCCTTGTGCGTATACTAGCCTTGTATTATTATAAGTGTCTATTTCTTGATCAAAATCTTTACCCACTTGTAAATCAACTCCAGGGTCTAACGTAATCCAGTAGTCTTCACCCTTAATTGTTACCATGTGCTCGTCCCAGAACTTTCTTCCAAACCATGATTCTTTGTTTTTTAAAAGCTTTGCATTTTCTGCTTCAAAGTTGTAGTATTTATTTACTTCACTATAAATAAATGGTTTTTGAGCGGTATGATTATTTTGACCAACCCTATTTAATGCGGGATCAAACAAACTATAATTATGATGTGAAAGCGGAATATTTATAACACTTGTGTACTCCTCATTTTCATAAGCAAGATTAGTTATTTCATCATATTCTTGCTTTAAAGATGTTATTTCTTCTCTAGTAGTAATATTGTTTTTACTTACGCCCTCTTTAACAGTATTATTTACTGGCTCTTGCAAAGGAATAGCAATAGTAAATGTAAATTGCACATAAGCTGGATTTCCATTATAGGTTGCTGGTGTTATTGTTGGTAATTGTTCAAAAACACGTCTTGCTTCATCTTTTAGCTCAGTATAAACACCATCAACATAAAGAATATTAAAAACTCCTTCTTTATCAACTTCAAAGAAAACTGAAACATTTCCATTATAATTTTCTTCTGAAACTATTTCTGGGGTATTAAAGTTTTTATAAATAAATTCTTGTAATGTTTTATTGAAACAATTTTCTAATTCATTAATTTCTTTTGTTTCACATTCAGGAAAAACAGGGTATTTCTCAAAGGAGTTAGTATTGGTTTGGGCATTAATAAACACAAATGAAACTAAGAATAAAACTGAGGTAAGTAACTTCATTTCAACAATACGATTTAAAGTTGAAAGATACTGTTTTTATAATGATTTATGTAAAAAAGAAAACCTGCTTTTCTAAAAGCAGGTTTATAAATTTCTTCTTTTAAAGTTTAAAAGCAATAGGTATCATATATACTACATCTACCGTTTTACTTCCTTGTCTTCCGGGCTCCATTAGAGGGAGCTTATTAATTACTCGTTCTGCTTCTTTTTCTAGTCCTCTATATTGCGCTCGAGTTTCTATATCTTTAACAGCACCATTATCTCCAATAGTAAATTTTACATAAATTTTATGTGTTTTACCACTTTCTAAGTAATCAAAATTATCTGTATCAAACTTTTTACTTACAAAGCTCCCTATTTTTGAAGACATACATTGTATTTTTTCTTCTCTTGTAGGCTGCGATTCACATCCAGGAAAAATAGGAACTTGTTCTACTCCAATTATGTTTGCAGGACCTGAAGGCTCTACTGGTTTTGTAGTAGTTGGAGGTGCATCATCAACAACTGGATTATTTGTAGGTGTATCTGTAGGCTCAACTGGTGTATCATCAATTGTAGCCGTATTATCATCTACTTTTACCACATCTGTGATTTTTTTTTGAGGAGTAGGTTGTTTTTTAACAACCTTCTTTTTGGGAGCTACAATCTTAACCTTGGGTTGTTCTAAAGTAACAGGACCCATAGTAATCTCTGGTTCTAAAAAAATAGGTTCTTCTACATTAATTATTGTTTCTTTAATCTTAAAAGACATGTTTACTACTCCAAAAACAAGCAATAAACTAACAATAATACCTACTTGAAAATAACGTACTGAGTTCCATTTTATATTAATGTTCTTTTTATCTAATCTCTTAGATACAAACGGCTTTTTTTGGTTGGCGTTGTGGTCTAGTGATTTCATAATAAAAAAATTTAAACGATTAATAGTATAAAAACAGTTGCAAGTGTTATGCCAAAAAAAAGACCTCCTAAATTTAGGAGGTCTTTTTACTATACTTTATATACTAACTCTACATTAGTTTTCTACTTGGAATAGGATTGGTAACGCATACAGTACACCAACTGGCTTACCACGTTGCTTACCAGGCTGCATTTTAGGCAATGCTTTTACAACATCTACAGCTTCTTTTTCTAGTCTAGGGTGTGGAGCACGAGCTCTTACACCAACAACGTTTCCGTTTTTATCAATTTTAAACTGAACTGAAATACGCTGTCTTCCTTCTAGTCCTAAGTCACTTGCTAGGTCTGTATCAAATTTTCTTTGTACAAACTTTTGAATTTTCTCAGACATACATTTTTTCTTTGCATTGTTTCCGCTCTCCTTTTCACAACCAGGATAGATTGGAACGTTTTCAATTACCGCGAAAGGTACATCTGCAATTACTTCTTCTTCTACTTCTTCAATTTCTTCTACCTCAACAATTTCTTCTTCAGCATTTGTCTCTGTAGATTCTATAATGGTTTCTTCAACTTCTTCTTCATCTTCTACAACCTCAATAACTTCTGGAGCTGGTGGTGGTGGTGGTGGAGGTGGTGGTGGTGTTAATTGTTGTGTTACTGGAACTTCTTCTTCCAGCTCATCACCTACATCAAGCATCCCTGCGTCAAGGTCACTTTTGTCATAACTTTTGTACTCAATACCTTGCCAAGCTACTAATAGCATGAAAGCCATACCTAGTTGAAAGAAAATCAACAGTCTATGTCTTAAATCTGCTTTTGGGTTTTTTTTGTTTTCCATAATAGAATATTTAAAGTGTTGCTAAAATATATATTTTCTTACTTAATAAAAAGAAAATTTATACAATCTCAGGAAATCTTTTTAGAAATCGTAAAAAAGAGTATTACTCCTATTAACATACCAAAACTATTTGCTAGTACATCAAACACATCAGCCTGTCTAGAAGTTGTAATACTACTTTGCAAAGCTTCAATAATTATGCCATATAAAAATATTGTTCCTAATATATAGCACCAAGTTTTGAGATTAAGTTTATTTCTGAAAAAAAGTAACCATAAAAAAACAAGCATTACATATATTAATACATGTAATGCTTTATCAAAATTTTTTATATCAATAGGCTTTTCTTCTATTGAAGGTAATAAGAATGCAACTGTAATTACAATAGTATATGCAATGGCAGTTATGAGGAGTCTTTTAGGCGCCAACAAGCTCTTTATATCCAGCATCATCTAATAACTCCGAAATTTCATCTTGATTAGACATTTTAATCTTTATCATCCAGCCTTCTCCATAGGGGTCAGAGTTTACTTTTTCTGGCTCAGATTCAAGACTATCGTTAAATTCTATAATCTCACCGCTAAGGGGTAAAAACAAATCTGAAACTGTTTTTACAGCTTCAACTGTGCCAAAAACTTCATCTTTATCTAAAGTTTCGTCTAAAGTTTCAACTTCTACATATACAATATCACCAAGCTCTCCTTGTGCAAAATCTGTGATACCAACTGTTGCTACATCTCCGTCGATTGCAACCCATTCATGGTCTTTTGTATATTTTAGGTTTGATGGAATATTCATAATAAATTAAGTGTTATAGTGTTTTTAATTTCCGAAGTTATAACGTAACGTAAATCCACTTCTTATAGTTGTCTGTGGGAACGCTGTAGATATCGCATAATCTGAGAATGTATGGTCGTAATAGAATAAGGCTGTTAAGTTTTTACTTAAGGCATAGTCCATTACAAAATTAATCCCGTAGATGGTTTGACCCGCCGTTGTTTGATTGTTCTCAATATCAAGGTATCTAATTATTGTTTTATTATCCCTTCTAGATAGGTCTAACTTAAAGTTTAAGTCACTTGTAAGTATCTTCTTTTTACCTCCAAAATTTGTCCCAATTTTAAGGTCTTTAATTCTATATCCTAGGCCTATAATAATTTCATCGCCTTTAATTTCAGTAAGAAGATTATTTGCAAAGCTTAAAGAAAGTGCTCTATCCTTACGCAACTCTGCTAAAATTTTTAATGAGTTTTGCATTTCAAAATCAATACGTAATAACGGAGAAAACTGCTCTGTTAAGTTAACGTTTGTCAATAATGTTTCTGGCTTAAAGTTTCCTTCTTGATTTACTTCCTCAGGATTATTAGGATCAAAATCTAAGTTGTTTTGAAACTGGTTAACAGAATAATTTGCTCTGTACCCATGTTGTAAAGAGAACCTCTTAAAAGTCTTTTTAAACCATGGAAGTTTCATTAATCCTGTATATTTAATATCCCAATTTGGTAATGGTATGTCACGTAAGAATCCGTTTTTCTCATTAGAGACATTGCTTCCTTTGTATGCAGCCAAAAAGGCTGGCAATAATACATCTTGACTTGTTCTACCAAAACCAACAGGAAATCCATTCTCATCTCTTTCAAAGTTAGAGTTTCCATAGAAATCTTCGGCTAGTCTATTTGCAACCTCAAGACGATTGTTTCTAAAATCATCAAAAGCAGCAGAACTTTCTTCATCACTTGTGCTAAAGGCCGTTCTAATTAAAACAGTAGAAATATTAAAATTACCAAATGTATTTGGCGCTAGTGATCTATATAGACCATCTTCTACTATGTAATTTTCGGCATAATTTTCAGCATAAATTCTACTTGCGTTTAAATCAATTTTTAAATCTGAAATTGGCTCCATATTAACCTGTACATCAAGTTGCCTATTTTCCGTCTCAGTATATTGCTCATTAAATTCTGGATATAGGGTTAACCATCCTTTTCGTGCAGCCAGTTCACGTATTTCTCTTTGACTACCTAATGTAAAACCAAATGTAGGTTCAAGTGTACCTGCAAAACCAACTTCTGGGGTATATCCTGGTAAGAATATACCGTTATTTTCTTGATAATTAAACTGAATTTTCTTGATAGAGGTTAATAACCCAATACCAAAGTTTGCAGCTTTTGCACCACCGCTTAGGCCAGTACCGCCTCCGCTACCACCACTATTGTTTTCATTGCCATTTCTTCCACCTGCTCTTGTAGATAAAGATGAGCTTCCTGCCTTACCACCAGATTCCTGTTCTGTTTCGCTTCCTTTATTTCCGTCACCGCCGCCTAGTTTACCTCCACGTTCTCCTTTGGGGTTATTGCTATTCCCGCCAGCTTTACTGTTTTCATTATTTCCATTTCTTCCTCCAGCATTATTTCTATTACTCTTTTTAATTTTGGTAAGACCAACATACTTATAAAAAGCATTCATGTCGAGATTACCATTAATTCTATGAGTATTAGCGTTCTGAACAGAATTACCTAAGTCAAATACATCAGTAGTTCCATCACTAAGTGTGATAGGTAAGTTATTAAATTGATCACTACCGTCTTGCCATTGGAAGTCACCTGTATAAGAATAAGTAGCTCGTATAAACTTTAAGAATGGAAATTTACTAAACGGTAAATCATAATTTAATTGTAATGATTGAAAATGTTGATTTGGATCTCCAATATCAAAGAAACCATCCCAAATTCCTACCGTGTCATCTGAAATAAAATCTACACTCCCGTCATCATTAAATCGTTCTGTTAGATAATTTGTAACAATCCTATTATTTGAAGAGCTAAAGTTAAAACGTAACGATTTAGTTAGATTATAATTTAGTGTGTATTGCCAATCAAATAAGAAATTTCTTTGAAATAATAAAGGTGCTGGGATATTACCCTCCTCAAAGTTAACTTCTCTAAACTTTTGCTCATTATACTGCCTTACAATATTTGAGGTTACCGAAATATTAGTTGGTAAGTAATTGATGTTAAAATCTTTTAAGAACTGCCAGTACTTACTTCTAAAAATAGAATCATTTTTCTTAAATGGCTCAAAAGGTTTTTGTACAAAATTGTAATTATAGGTCGCTCCTACATTTACACTTTGATCCAATGATTCTTCTATTTCAAAGTCACGATGATCTACTTGATTATATGAATAAGAGACTGTAAGGTTTTCAATATCCCAAGGCATTGGTTTTTTGTCACCCGTACGTTCTTTTCTAACTCCAATAAAATTAACGCTTTGTCTTTTGGTATAATCCTCTGCTTGCTCTCTTATTCTATCTTTCTCGGCTTCATCGGCTTCATTATCTAATCTAGTTTCTAGCTCAATATCTTGGAATTCTGGATCAAATTGTGGTGTAATTAATTCCTCCCCAATACCATAACTAAATGGTAATTGCACACCCCACTTTTTAGGTAATAGTTGTCCTAAATTTACATTAGTAAGTACATCGTAAATTTGAGAATCTTCTCTACTTCTCTCATTTGGTCCTTGTTCAATACTACCAAAACCTATAGTGCTTATACCCCCAGAAGCGCTCACGTTCATAAAATCTGCTACATTTGCATCCATACTTGCAATAGCTGCATACCCTCCTTGGTTTTTCAATTCTGAAAGACGTAATTCATTAAACCAAACTTCTCCAGAGATATCATTTGTATTTCCCTCTCTGTTTTTAAGACCTAACATAATAATACGCACGTTACCAAAACTTGGATTTCCTTTTATCCCAAGAAGCATATCATTTTCTGGACCTGAAGCATCACCAACACTAGCCTGCTGGAAAAACTCTACACCATCTACTGTTGATATGTCTCCAGATTCTCCTCCTAAAACTCTAGTTTTTACTTCTTGTAATAAACTTAAAGGCAAGTTTATTCTATTTTCAATTGGCCAAATAGCTTCTGGAGTTGTTTCTGAAAAAGCAGTTGGATTTAATGGTATTTGAATCTCATAATAATTTTGATCCAAGTCATTACCTAATCTCATAAATGCAATAAGTTCACCATCAGAAAGTGCTGTTTGATTTTGTAATGATTCTGCATGTAAAAACATTTCAATGTTTTTATATTGACGCATATCTACATTAAAATTCTTATATACAGAACGTCCATCACCAGCTTCTAAATTGGTAACTCGTAACGCTAATGATTGTTCATTTTGACGAATAACATTATTGTTATTATTAAGCTCTTCTCTAATTACTCCTGGAGGCAGCACATATGGTATTGGATCTCTATTTTCATTTTCAATAATATTTACAGATTCAGACTCAAAAGTAGTGATGTCATCATCTGGGTCGTCATTAGGCTGCAATGTTTGAGTAAATCTTCTGTAGTCACCACGAACAAGGTCTAATGTTCCAAAACGAAGATTAGTGTTTTGAGAAAAACCAGACATATACATACGCATAAAACGAACAGAACGTAAATCACCTATTCCTCCAACAGCGTCATCTGGTTGACTAATAGGAACTTTAAATTGTACCCACCTAACTGGAATTGTTTCATTATTTTGTAATGTAACATCAAGTTCTCTAAAGTCTGTTACATACTCATTGTTAAGATGCATGTTTGGTGCAATATCAATATTGTACTCAAAGTAGCTATCTACCGTGTTCATTGTATTATCACGGTTAATGTCCTCTACGTCAGGTTGTGGAGTTGAACCTCTATTGGTATCTGTTACTTCAACAGGAGAGTTTCCTTGTGTACCGTTATAAGTTAAATAACGCTCTAAGATATTACCTTCAGATTGTAAGAAATATTGATAGTTATCATTTGCAGGATCTGGAAGGTTTCTAAACTGTTGTGGATACTCTTGTTTAGACTGCTCGTCAACATCACTCAAACCATCAAGTCCAATATCTTGATTAATACGCTCTTGCCCTTCAGTATCAAAAGTGTATACTAATGATTGATTAGTTGGAATTTTACCCCAAACGGTTGGAAGTGTATTGTCTGTTGAACCATCTGCAGGAAGTCCGTTTTCATATTGTTTTCTACCATCTCTTAGAATATCTTCAGAAATATTACCCAAATTGAATGTTAAAGTACCACCTGGGTTGTTTGCGTTTTCATCGTATATAAAGGGATCCATAACCCAAAATTGAATAAACTCAACATTGGCTCTTTCGAAATCTGTGGTAGTTAATTGTCTTGTAATTGCACCAAACCTATCTTCTGGGTTAGGAAGTGTATTGGGGTCTCCATCACCTAGGGCTTGAGGGTTGTAATTATATTCTCCACGAATTCCTGGGTAGAATGCTAAGTCTAACGTAAATAATGCTTGCGTTTGCCCTTGAATAATATCTCTGTCTGGGAAGATTTCATCAATAAATACTCTACGAGTAAATGGCGAAGATAAATCTTGGTCATCTATCCCGTCTGGTCTTTGTGTGCTATAAAAAATTGGATCAATGGTATACCAAGCTAATTTTGCACGATTATAGTTATAGGTTAAATCGTTATTTGTTTGAGAACCGAGCCCTACTGGGGTTGCACCTAAAAACCAACTTAAAGGTGATTTTACATCAATTTCGGTTTGAGAAGCTTCAAAATCGTCAACATAAGAGGTTGTTTTTCCGCCAAAATCAGACACTTTAGGAGCCCCTGGTTGCAGATAGGCAAACTCTCCTCTTAGAGAAACATTAGATTCTACATCTGTATCAATATTAGGAAGCTTATTTACTAATCTAGTTAAGAAAGGCACTTCCGTAGAAAAGTTTGCATTTACGCCAAAAATAGTATTGTTAATTGGCTCTGCGTTAAAGTTAGATTTTTGTGTTAACGGTCTCTCGTTCAAATTAAGGTACGTTGCTCCAATTTGAAATTTGTCACTAAACTTATGCTCGATATTTAAACCTGTAAAACGTTTTGTTTGCTGTCCAAATAATGTATTATTCTCTGTTGTTATGTTAATTGGTGTATTCGAGTTTAATAACGCAGGATCTAGAATTTGCACTCTACCTAATTGGTAGTTAACAGTATAATCAACACCTTCTACAAGTACTCTTCCTCCAGCAGTTACAGTTACTGATCCTTGAGGAATATTAAAGGCTCCAATAGGAATTCCATCTGCTCCTGTAGATTTATAACTACCCTTTAACTGGAATAGGTTTTTATCACTATCCTCTTGTTCTGCTTGTATTTTTGTTGTTGTATATAAGGTTCTATATACATACTTGTTCTGGTTAGCATTGTAAGTAGAAGGGATTTCATAATTTTCACTTCCAGGATTATTAGAAAGTTTTTCAAATAAAAACTCACCAAAAGGTTCTACACTTGTAAATATAATTTGTCCGTTTTGTGTATCAACAGTAAGGCCTGGCAAGAAATCAAAAAATCCATCGCCACCAAATTGCGGATCACCATTAAAGTTTAACCTATCTAGATTAAAGACATTTAGTAAAATAGTGTTTTCTACATCCTCTGGTAGGGGTACTGCAGGAAATTCTACTGTACCTGTTGCTGGTTCAATATAATTAATTGGGGAAGGATTTGTGTATTGAATGTCTAATCTAAAATCTTCCTGCTCTAATTGAAAAGCACCTAATGCATAAATGTTTTTCATCATTAAATCCCAAACTGGTTCTTGAACTGTAGTAATATTACTTTTTAAGAGTTTTACAACAAGACTTTGAGAAATACCTTCAATAGGTTCTTCCGGGTTTTCTTGATTAGGTATTTCACCACCAGATGCATTTACTCCATCATTAGAAAATTCACCTACTTGATATACTTCTCCATTTACAGTAAACTGGAAAGCTACGGCAAGAACCTCATCATTATTTAAACGCTGATTTAGTGAAATATATCCTAGTTGAGAATCTAATTGATACTCACTCGTATTTAATCGTCTTGCATTTTCTAAAGTCACATAATCAAGGCCCTCATTAACCGGCGTACCACTAAATCCTTGACCAACTGTTGCTACATCTCTAATTGCAGGAGTAAGAAGCGACTGTTGTGGCCCATCAATACCAAAAGGATTAAAGTCGTTATTACTATTATCTGGAAAAGCAGTTCTTGATGCATTAATAAAACCTCCTGGCGTAATATTTAATCCAATATTTTCGGGGTCAGATTCTCCTATATCTTGTAAAGCAACTACATTTCTAACATTATTTGTTTGGTTTGTACGATTGGTAATCCAAACTTCAGTTCTTGTAATTTGAATATTAGAACGATTAAATGGGTATTGTGCTAAAAATCTATCGTAGTTATCTCTAAAGTAATGTGATAAGAAAAAGTGACGATTCTCGTCATACTCTGAAGCAAATAACTGGAAATCTGTTATAGTTGCCCCACCTTCTGCAGTTACTGAACGTGTTTCTGATTGTTGCTCAGAAAATACTCCAGTTATGGTTGTTTTTCCAAACTGAAGTTGTGTTTTTACACCAAATAGACTTTGTGCTCCTTGAATAAGCGTACTATTTAATGGCATATTTACATTACCTACTTCTATTTTCTGAATAATATCGTCTTCGGTAGGTGTATATTCTAGTTTTATTTGATTTTGAAAATCGAATGTAGATTGCGTATCGTAATTTGCATTAATCTGAAGTCGTTCTCCAACTTTTCCTAATAGACTAAGACTAATACGCTGGTCAAAATCAAAAGAAAGGTTACTTCTATTTCTTGGTGAAAATGCTGGGTTATCTTGTTTAGTATAAAGTAGCCCTAAATCCATTTCCACGCTACCTTGTGGTATAACCTCTATAGTGTTACCCCCAAATATAGTTTCAAAAAAGTTAGAGTTTACATAAAATGTAGGTAATAAGTTCTTTTGTAGTTCTTCAGCGCCTTCTTTTCTTCCATCTGCAGCATCAATTTTGTCTTTAAAATAAGAACGCATTTGCTCTTTAAGCAGTAAATCTTGGTACTCTTTAGGAGTTAAGATAAGAGGGTATGAGATTGAAAAACCACCTAAAGTCTTGGTATAGATATACCTATCGGTGATAGGATCATAGGTATACAAATCTTGAATACTAGGTGGGTTTGGGAGATCTAATCGTCCCATAGTGACCCCTGTACTGGTAGAGTCCTGTGCTTGAACCATTGCCAAGCTCCCAAAAATGAAAATAAATACTATAAAAAGCTTACTAAAGCTATTGTTTAAATCGTAATTTTTTGCGCCCAATGTTTACAAATTTTTTAAAGCTTGTTTTATTATCGTTTCTACTGAAGCCTGTGGATCCTCTTTTATAATCTTATCACACACTTTTTCTGCTTGTTTACGAGCAAAACCTAATGTCTCCAAAGCAGATAACGCTTCATTTTTGTTCGTATTGCTTGATACAGTAGAAACATCATCCAAACCGTACACTTTTAAAACTTTATCTTTAAGATCTAAGACAACACGTTGTGCTGTTTTAAGACCTATTCCTTTAACCGATTGTATCACTCCAATGTCATTGGAAGCTATCGCTTCTTTAACTTGATCTGGTGAAAGTGACGACAACATTGTTCTCGCCGTATTTGCACCTACCCCAGAAACTGAAATTAATAATCTAAAAATTTCCCTTTCTAAATGTGTTGAAAATCCATACAATGTATGAGAATCCTCACGAACCAGTAAATGTGTAAACACTTTCACATTTTCTTCATCGGGGAGTTGCGAAAATGTATGAAATGAAATATTTACAAAATAGCCTATACCATTACAGTCTATAACTACATCTGTGGGGGATTTTTCAACGAGTCTGCCCTGTATATGGGTAATCATTTGTTAACAATAGGTTAAAGCTTCAAATATAGTATAATTATTTTCATCTGCCAGCCAAATAAAAAGGGATTATTCAATTAAAAAAGTTCACGCTTTACAGTTGGTATTTGCATTATTTTTTATGCTAAACTCCTATTTATTAAAATTAGAACACTCTTAATTTGCTAGTTACTTATAATGTAAACTTATTAGTTAGTTTTAGAAGCGAGTTCTTTTTCTCTCTTATCCTTTTGTTGCGCATCTACCACAGATACTGCTGCCATGTTAACAATTTCTTCTACACTAGCGCCAAGTTGAAGAATATGTACAGGTTTTTTCATACCCAACATAATAGGCCCAATAGATTCTACATTATTTAGCTCTTTTAAAAGCTTGTAATTACTATTGGCAGAATCCAAATTTGGAAAAATTAAAGCATTTACTCGTTTACCGGCCAATTTTGAAAACGGAAAATTCTTTCGAAGCATTTCTGGGTTTAAAGCAAAATCTGTTTGTAATTCCCCATCCAAAATCATATCTGGATTACTTTTATGAAGCAGTTTAACCGCTTCTCTTACCTTGGTTGCATGCTCATCTTTTGACGAACCAAAATTAGCATATGAAATCATTGCGATAACAGGAGTAAGACCAAACATTTTCATGGTGTAGTTAGTCATTTGTGCAATTTTAGCAAGCTCCTTCGCTGTTGGGTCAATATTTATAGAAGTATCTGAAATAAATAGTGGCCCTCGTTTTGTTAACATTAAGTTGGTCGTGGCAACTTTACTTACTCCATCAAACCTTCCTACTGTTTCAAGCACTGGACGCACCACAGTAGGGTATGCTCTAGAATAGCCAGAAATCATGCAATCTACATCTCCTTCATTAAGCATCATAGACGCATAGTAATTTCTAAAACGCATTAGGTTTTGGGCATCATACAAGGTCACACCGCTTCGCCTCCTTTTCTGCCAAAACTTTTCGGCATACACTTCTAGTTTGTTATTCTTATCTCTACTTTTTGGGTCTATTATTTCTATAGGAGCATCAAAGTCTATCTCCTCCATAAGCTCTGAAATGATATCTTTTCTACCCAACAAAACAGGAATTCCAATGCCTTCATCATGAACAATTTGAGCTGCTTTTAATACATCTAAATGATCTGCTTCTGTAAAAACTATTCGTTTAGGGTTTGTTTTTGCTCTGTTAAGAAGAAGTCTAATAATCTTGTTATCACTTCCCATTCTTTCAAAAAGCTCATCTTCATATTTATCCCAATCTAAAATAGGCTCTGTTGCAACACCACTATCCATTGCAGCTTTAGCAACAGCTGGTGGAACTGTACCAATTAATCTAGGGTCAAAAGGTTTTGGTATTATGTAGTCTTTTCCAAAATTAAGTCGTGTTTCGCCATAGGCAATATTAACCTGTTCCGGAACTGGCTCCTTAGCAAGGTTAGCTAGCGCTTTTACAGCAGCCATCTTCATTGCTTCATTAATTTTTGTTGCTCTAACATCTAAAGCTCCTCTAAAAATAAATGGGAATCCAAGTACATTATTTACTTGATTGGGATGATCACTTCGGCCAGTAGCCATTATAATATCATCTCTACTAGCACACGCAAGGTTATAATCAATTTCTGGCTCTGGATTTGCCATGGCAAAAACAATAGGATTGCTAGCCATAGAAATAACCATTTCTTGTGTTACTATGTTTCCTACTGAAAGACCCAGAAAGACATCTGCTCCTTTCATAGCTTCAGCAAGAGATTTGTAGTTTTTAGTGCTTCTAAATTTTTCTTGAGAAGGCGCAAGATTATCTCTATCTTCAGAAAGCAAACCTTCACTATCAAACATAACTATATTTTCTAGTTTTGCTCCAAGGGCTATATATAAATTAGTACAAGATATTGCTGCAGAACCTGCTCCAGAAACTACAAAACGGACTTCTTCAATTTTTTTGTTTGCAATTTCAAGTGCATTTAGTAATGCTGCCGAAGATATAATTGCAGTCCCATGCTGGTCATCATGCATTACTGGGATATCTAACTCTTCCTTTAATCTTCGTTCTATCTCAAAAGCTTCAGGAGCTTTAATATCTTCTAAATTTATTCCTCCAAAAGTGGGTGCAATATTTTTTACAGTATTTACAAATGCGTCAATATCTTCAGTATTTACTTCAATATCAAACACATCTATATCTGCAAATATTTTGAACAATAAACCCTTTCCTTCCATTACAGGCTTAGAAGCTTCTGGACCTATATTTCCTAAACCAAGGACCGCAGTACCATTAGATATTACCGCAACAAGATTTCCTTTATTAGTATATCTATATACGTTATTTACGTCTTTATCAATCTCAAGACAAGGCTCTGCCACTCCAGGAGAGTATGCCAACGAAAGGTCTCTTTGGGTAGCATACTTTTTTGTAGGCACTACCTCTACCTTACCTGGTTTAGGTTTAGCATGATATAAAAGGGCTTCTCTTCTGCGTCTTTGTTTACTCATAAAAGTCTTTTTTCAAGAAAAACAAAGGTAGTAAGAAAACATACTATTTTTAACCTTGACAGTATGTAGAGACAAAAATTATTCTATAAGCTGAGAGATTATATTAATATTATTGGGAAGTCTACCTACGTTTTGAAGTTTTAGCGACGCTAATTTTAATGCAATACTTAGGCATTCTTCTAGAGACTTCTTCTTTAAATATGAAAATAGAAAGCCAGACCAAAAAGCATCACCAGCACCAGTAGTATCCATAACTTTTTTTATTTTTATTGCAGACATTTTTATTACTGGCTTGCCTTTTTGAGACAACTCAACGCCCTTTTTACCTAAGGTTAGACAAACGATATCTACTCCATTTTCATGGAAAAAAGAAAAAAGTTCATTCTTACTGAAGTTATTTCCAAAAAGCCTCTCAGAATCATCATCACTTATTTTAACTAGTGGGTTATACGAACAATATTCTTTCAAGACAGTAATTGCCTCATCTCTATCATTCCATATTTTTTCAGAAAAATTAACATCAATGCTTAATTTACAGCTTGCATTATATGCTTCTTCTGCTTTTTTAAGAATTGTTTTCTGTGCTGGTTTTTTACTCAACGCGAAGCAAGTAGTATGAAAAATTGATGAGCTTCTTAGGGTTTCTGAAGTTATTTGTTCTTCATTTATTAAAAAGTCTGAGGTTCTATAAGGTAAAAATTCTGGAGTTTGAGAAGACCTTGAAACAAATATAATGCTAGTTGGTTGTTCACATTTACAGATACTTGACGTATCTACTCCTAACTCATCTAACCTTTCAAAAACGTATTCTCCAAAACCATCTTTGCCTACTGCGGCAACCAATTTTGATTTTAATCCAAGCCTTGCAGAGTTCATAACCACATTTGCAGGAGAACCTCCTAAATATCTATGGTAATCTCTAGTTTGATTTATAAATACATCCTGCTGGTGTCCTATAAAATCTATTAGCACTTCTCCTACACATAGTATGTCTATTGATTTCGAAAAAGTCATTACAACAAAAGTTTTTTTCCGTTTATATATTGTTCAAGTAGTATTTCTCCAGCTGCACTCCAAGTGCATTTTTTAACACCGTTAGGGATTTGAAGTTTAGTATCAAAGTTCTCGTAAAAACCATAATTTTCAATTCTGTTGAGCTTTTTAATGTACTTTAATACATCTACAGCTATATCCATATCATAATCTATTAAAGCAATCCCATAAAAACTATTAACCATTTGCCAAGTTCCTCCATTATGAAATTGAAAGGGCATGTTTCTAAACTCATATTTACAATTATTTTTAAGTTGTTCCCAATCTATACTCTCTGTATCTATTGGTTCCCAAAAGGCGGGAAGTAATTGTAGAGGCAAACTTTTTCTTAAATTCTCTGTGTACTTTAAAATCTTTTTTCTGAAAGAAGACTTATCAATATCTAAAAGTAAAGCCAAAGAGTTGCCAAAAGCATCAAACATATTTTGATATCCAGAGGGGTTAATTGATGCAGCAAAGTATTTTGAATTTTTAAGATCCTTGTATGCTTTAGGGTGATACGACTCTTTTATATTTCCAGACTTATAATTGTCCAAAATTTTATTTGAAATGATTTCTATTTTCTCTATATATTGTTTTTCTGGATAAAAGGCAACATAGCATCTTAATGCCCAAAGCCTCAATATTTGATCATACAGTATATGCCCTTCTGTGATATACTCATCTGCCCAATTTCCAGATTTAGGAACATATAACAGATGGTTGTTATTAAACTCCCAACAATCTAACAACCTGAAACATTTTTCAATATTAGGTTTAAATTGTTCAATAAAAGAAGTGTCATTTTGAAGTTTAGCGTAATTACAAACACCAATAATAAACCAAGAAACTGTATCTACTCTTCCGGCAAGACCACCAAAACTTATCTCTGTTTTATTTTCTTTGAAATGAACGTTAGATGGTATATGACCTAAATCATGTTGATTTTCAGCTAAGGAAATTAAGGTCTTTTTAAAAGTTTCAATTAATTTTTTATCCCCATCAAGTAAAGCAGCAAGTCCAGTTATAACACCATCTCTAGCCCATATTCTTTTATAGTTAGAAACTTCATTAGCACTTGCCAAAAAACCTTTAGGAGAACTAGCTTCTAAAAGCAAATTTTTTGCTTTTACATAGGAAATATCACTCATAGAATACTTATGAAGTTGTTTTTTTACTAGTCTTAATTAAAAGGGTACAAATTGTGGCAATAATTAATAATACCCCTGCAAATGTTATAGCATTTCTTGGGTCATTATTTAAAAAATGCTTTAAAATAAAACCAAAAGATAATGTTTGAATTATCATTGGTATAACAATCATCATATTAATTATTCCCATATATACACCATAGCGTTCTTTAGGAATATCTGAAACAACCATTAAATAAGGAATACCCATCATACTTGCCCAACCAATTCCAAATCCAGAAATAGCAAAGAACAACAAATTCTTATTTTCTATATGCGGAAAGGCTAAAAACCCTATTGCTGCAATTATCAAACAAAACGCGTGTACTTTTTTAGGGCTATATTTTTTTGCAAAACCAACCAATGCAAAGGCTACTAAAAAAGTAACTACATTGTACCAGCCATTTACTAGGCCTGTCCAACCAACCGCTTCGCTATATGCCTCTGGATTACTTAATGGTGTTGCATTCCAAACAGAAAGCGCCACACTTTTTGAGGAGTTTTGCCAATAGCAAAACAAAGCGTACCATTGAAATAAATAAACTAATGCTAATTGCCACATAACTCTAGGCATGTCTTTTATTGCCGAAAATATTTCAATTAGCGGGCCCAAAACACTTCGCTTTTCGCTTTTAAGTTTTGCTAACTCTTCTGGTGTTGGTGGTATTTCTTTTGTTTTACTATTACTCCACAAAACCGTTCCAATAGAAAAAGCAGCTCCTAAGAAAAAAGAAGCGTAAATCCATCTTGGCAAAGAGCCTGTAGTTCCTATAAATATTAATGGAAAAATAAATATTGATAAATTTGCCAATACCTGCCCTAAACCAGTAAAAAAGCTTTGCATTTGAAAACCTAATGGTTGTTGTTCACCATCTAACTTATCTGCAATTACAGCTCTGTAAGGCTCCATAGCAGTATTATTACCTACATCAAGAATCCAAAGTAAACCTGCTGCCATCCATAAAGAACTGCTAAATGGAAACATGAGCAAAGCTAAACTGCATAAAATTGCACCTACTAAAAAATAGGGCTTACGTCTACCAAACCTTGGACTCCATGTTTTATCACTCATAGCTCCAATAACAGGTTGTACTAGTAAGCCTGTTACTGGCCCTGCCAAATGTAATATAGGAATTGCGTCTGGTGTAGCTCCTAAAAAATCATAGATTGGTGTAACTGCGCTTTGTTGCAACCCAAAACTATATTGAATTCCAAAAAATCCAACATTCATATTCAGTATTTGCCAAAAACTTAACTTTGGTTTTTTCATCATTTTAAAGTCTAATGTTATACTAGTCTAGTATGGTGCATAAGCGAAAAATAAAAAGAGCCAATAATAAAATTAACTATTGACTCTTTATAACTAACAAAACAATCTAATAAAAAATTCTATATTAATATGATTCTAAGATATATTAAAATTTATAATTCAACCCTAATGAGATTGAACGACCTGGTACGGGTCTAACTCTTAAAAAGTTTGTTTGTCCTTCAACAATGCTTCCTTCTTCAGACTCTGTAATACCTAAAGAATCAAATACATTATTTGCAGATAAATTTGCAGATAAATTATTTGTTACTTCAACACTAACAAAGCTATTTACAATTACAAATCCAGGTAAAACTAACATATTAGAATCTTGAGCGAATGCTTTAGATTGACCAATAAAGCTTAACCCAACACTATGTTGCTTGCTATTTCCAAAAACATAAGTAGGTATAAAGTTGTAAATAAAATCTGGCTGCCTTCTAGGGGTATTCCCTTCATTATCACCACTATCTATTTCAGCTTTAGTATAAGTAATACCTCCTCTTAAGTTTAAGTCGTTTATAGTATAAGTACCTTCTAATTCGACACCAAAAGACTTATAATCATTTTCAATTATACTTTGAGTTGTTGCCTCAAAACCTCCTTCTTCTATAGTCTTAGCATAAAATAAAGTTGCATAAAGAGCTCCTCTATCAAAACCTCTTTTATAACCCAGTTCTGCTTGATTAATGAAATCTAATGCATTAATTTGATCTCCATCTAGGTAGTTTAATCCTGCAAAAAGGATACGGTCTGCTTTTGCAGAGGCGCCTCTACTGTATCTTGCAAAGACTGCTTCATTATCTTGTAATTTGTAATTTGCACCTAAAGAATACGAAACATAATCATAATCATAATCTACAGTTGTTGGATTAGCGCGGTCTATAGCTTGAGCCGTTTGCTCTGGATAAGAAATAACACCATCGTTGTTTATATCTGTAGATGAAGTAACAGGTCCAGCAAAAGACCCATCTACTTTTCCGTTGTCAAAACGAATACTAGCATTAAAGTTTAAATTCTCTGTAGCATCAATAGACACATCTGCATAAGGTGCAGATACATTGTAATTTGTATCATATCCTCTTTGACAACAGTTTCCAAATAACGCTGCTCCATACCCTATTAAACCATTAACAGACAATGGATTTCCTGCAGCATCAAAACCATTAATTAAACGAGCCTTATCTCCAGAAGCTTCTAATAAGTAAGAATTCCATAACCAAGACATAGATACGTTTTGGTAAGATTTAAAAAATCCTAGAGTAACATCAATATTATCAAACGATTTAGACAGCCTAAGGTCATTCATAAAGTTGTTAAAGTTATTTAGCTCTGTGTCAAAAAGTACAGTTGGAGCTAAAATTGCACTTCCTGGAACAGGAGAACCATCATTTGCATAAGTAAGAGATGAATATCCATTATCTGTAGCAAAATCACCTGCTAAGAAATCATTTGCTGTTACAACTGATGCTGGGAAAGGAGAATTAAAACCTCCTTTATTGAAGGAGAATCTCCCATTGTTTTTAATTTTCCAACCTTCAGATGGCTCAAACATAAACTCTACTCCTACTGAAGTTGAAACAGGGTTCATTCCATCTGCCACGTTAGATCTTCTTAACTCCCCACTTTCACCTAACCCAACACTTTGAGATAAGAAAGGTGTGTGTAATGTTTGCGAATTAGCATCAAAATTAGGAAGGTCTTCAAAATCAGGATCATCATTTGTTCCTGTTACTTGTATTGGGTTTGGTAGGTAAGCAATAGCCTTATCATTTAGGTATTTTCCATAAAGCCTAACATATCCCTTATCAAACTCTTTAGTTAAATTAAATTTAAACTGTCCTCCTTTATTAGCAGTATAACCAGCATCTCTTATGCCTTCTCCAACTCTAAAAAAACCACCCATATGAAAATAAAATCCATCACCTATTGGAGCACCATATTCAAAATCTGTTCTAAATGTATTATAATCAACTCCAAAAGATGTTCCCAAAGAGCCACCTTCTTTTTTTCCTGTTTTACTTATTAAATTTATTATTGCGCCAGGAGAGTTTGATGATAATGTAGAGGCAGATCCACCACGAATTGCTTCAATTCTAGCAATATTAGAATCATATCTAGTAAAAATATCTGCTGTAGCAAAAGCTATATCACCAAATAATAGTACAGGCAGTCCATCCTCTTGAAGTTGCACATATTTTGAACCTCCAGAAGATACTGGCACACCTCTAACTGCAATATTTGAATTCCCTTCTCCACCAGAAGACTCAGATCTTATACCTGGTATTGTTCTAAAAATTTCTGCAGTAGTTCTGGGTGCAGATTTTTCAATATTCTCTGGCTTTATAGTAGTAACAGACACACTAGACTCAATTTTTGACCTTGGATTAGCAACACCCGTTAATAGTATTTGATCTAAAGACTCTGCATCTTCAGACATTGAAAAATTTACTGTAACATCTTGTCCACTAACTGTTACACTTTGAGAAAAGTTTGAGAAACCTATAAATGTTGCAGATAACGCATATGTTCCATCTGGTACATTTTGAATTTGATAGTTCCCATCAAAGTCTGAAACAGCTCCATAGGTAGTGCCGTCTAAAACTACATTAACTCCAGAAAGTGGAATCCCACTCTCATCATTAATTTTCCCTGAAATTGTAGATTGTGCAAATCCACTAGCAGTAACTAAAAATAGCATCAAAAATAAAATGCTAACATTTCTTTTAAATAAATTCATGTTGGTCTTATTTTTAGAATATGATTATTATTCTGGTTAATTTTTGACAATTTACATTGAGAATCAAAAAAAAATTATGTTTTTTTTAACGAAAACGTTTTCGATTTAATCGAAAACGTTTTCGTAGATTTAAATTTTAACATTTAAAAGGTTTATTCTATATGAAACCAGTCACACTCAGGCAAATAGCAGAGATTTTAAACATATCTATCACTACTGTTTCAAAAGCTCTAAAGGACTATCCAGACGTAAGTAAAAAAACAAAAAGACTTGTAAAAGAGACTGCAAAAACATTAAACTACAAGCCTAATTCTTTTGCCGTAAACCTTAGAACTAGAGAATCTAAAACTATAGGATTAATAATTCCTGAAGTTGTTCACCATTTTTTTTCTAGTGTTATTAAAGGAATTATTTCACAAGCAGAAAAAAATGGGTATATGGTAATCATTCTCCAGTCTAATGAATCTTTTGAACTTGAAAAAAAACAAATTGATTTGTTACTGAGGAAACAAGTTGATGGAATACTTATATCACTTGCAAATTCAACGGTACGTTATGAGCATCTTAACGAGGTGCTTGACCAAAATAAGCCTATTGTAATGTTTGACAAAATTGCAAAACTTGTTAATTGTTCAAAGGTTATCATTAATGATCGTAAAGCTGCATATTTAGCCACACAACATTTAATTGACATTGGATGTAAAAGAATTGC
This sequence comes from Patiriisocius hiemis, assembly GCF_031846325.1. Taxonomy (NCBI): domain Bacteria; kingdom Pseudomonadati; phylum Bacteroidota; class Flavobacteriia; order Flavobacteriales; family Flavobacteriaceae; genus Patiriisocius; species Patiriisocius hiemis. The sequence continues at coordinate 42,994 of NZ_JAVRHZ010000002.1, forward strand.
TCATTTTAGAGGTCCACTATTACCTCAAAATTCAATAGATAGATTTTTAGGCTATAAAAAGGCTTTGGAGGATAATAATTTAATATATGACTCATCACTTGTATATGTATGTAACGACATGAGTTTTGATGAGGGAAAAAATTTTGCTAAGCAATTAATAGAAGAGCATAGTAACGTTGATGGTCTATTTATAAATACAGATTTAGTTGCAGTAGGAGCAATTTCTGAATTTAACAAAAGAGGTGTCATAGTACCAAAAGATATTGCCATAGTTGGATTTAGTAATTGGTTTATGTCATCTGTAATATCTCCTTCGTTAACTACAATTGATCAACCGGGTTATAAAATGGGTAAAAAAGCATTTAAACTTCTTTACAAAGAAATAAAGAATAAAAAAGAAAATATTGAAGTAAAGTATAAAAAAGTAGAGCTCCCTGTACAACTGATTAAAAGAGAGAGCACAGCTTTTTAATTTTCTATTTTAAAAACTTAATGTTTCTTGTTAGCCCAGAAAATTTAGTTCGTTTTACAGCACTTTTCTTAAAAATTTCTGCAAACACTTCTTCGGTTATTTCTTCCCAATCTTTTTTGGACATTTCTAATAGCTTGGGATTAGGATTAAACAAAGGCTCCTTATGCGATGTGCTAAAACGATTCCACGGACATACATCTTGACACACATCACAACCAAACATCCAGTCGTCAAACTGTCCTTTTACTTGAGTAGGTATTGCATCTTTTAACTCTATTGTGAAGTAACTAATACATTTGCTACCATCTACGACATAGGGCTCTACAATGGCTTGTGTTGGACAAGCATCTATACAGGCGGTACAAGCACCACAATGGTCTGTGACAGGAGTATCGTATTCTAATTCGAGATCGATAATAAGTTCTGCTATAAAGTAAAAAGAACCTACTTGCTTAGTTAACAAGTTGCTGTGTTTACCCATCCATCCTAACCCACTCTTTGCAGCCCAAGCTTTGTCTAAAACGGGCGCAGAATCTACAAAAGCACGACCATGAACATTACCAATCTCTTCTTGTATATAATTGAGTAAGTTTTTTAATTTGTCTTTAATAACAAAGTGGTAGTCTGTACCATAGGCATATTTGGAGATTTTGTAGCTGTCATTTCTTTGTTCTTCTGTAGGGAAGTAGTTAAGTAATAAAGAAACCACACTCTTTGATCCTTCAACTAGTTTTGTGGGGTCTAGGCGTTTGTCAAAATGATTTTCCATGTAGCTCATCTCTCCATGCATATTTTTATTGAGCCATTTTTCTAGCCTAGGAGCTTCTTCTTCAAGAAAATCTGCTTTACTAATACCACAAGACAAAAAACCCAAGCGGTTAGCTTCGGTTTTAATGAGCTGAGTGTTTTTTGATTTATTCACTTATCAAACTAATAATAGAGTTAAATAATAAGCCTAAGGTTTAAAACAACCCACCTTGTGTTGGTCCTTTTAATTTGCCAAGATGCTTATATGCAGCTTCGGTTACTTCACGTCCTCTAGGCGTACGCATAATAAATCCTTGTTGAATCAAAAAAGGTTCGTAGACTTCTTCTATGGTTTCGGCACTTTCAGATACTGCAGTAGCAAGGGTTGTAATCCCAACTGGACCTCCTTTAAATTTTTCAATAATAGTAGTTAGTATCTTATTATCCATTTCATCTAAGCCATGAGCGTCTACATGTAACGCTTTTAATGCAAACTTGGATATTTCAATATCAATTGTGCCGTCTCCTTTAATTTGAGCAAAGTCTCTAACACGTCTTAATAGTGCATTAGCGATTCGAGGTGTCCCTCTACTCCTACCAGCTATTTCTATAGCTGCCTCCATAGTAATAGGAACATCTAAAATAGAAGCACTACGCTGAACGATAGTTGTAAGTAACTGGGTAGTATAATATTGAAGCCTTGAAGCAATTCCAAAACGAGCTCGCATAGGAGCTGTTAATAAACCAGAACGAGTAGTAGCTCCTACTAGTGTAAAAGGTGCAAGATTAATTTGGACAGTACGAGCATTTGGCCCAGATTCTATCATAATATCAATCTTATAATCTTCCATTGCAGAGTACAAATACTCTTCTACAATGGGGCTTAACCTATGTATTTCATCAATAAATAGTACATCTCTTTCTTCAAGATTGGTTAGTAATCCAGCTAAATCTCCTGGTTTATCTAATACTGGTCCAGAGGTTACTTTAATGCCTACTGAAAGTTCGTTGGCAAGAATATGAGCTAATGTTGTTTTTCCTAATCCCGGAGGCCCATGAAACAACGTATGATCTAAGGCTTCTCCTCTTAAGTTTGCAGCTTGTACAAAAACTTGAAGATTTTCTAATGCTTGATCCTGCCCTGTAAAATCATCAAAAGTGAGAGGTCGTAATTTTTTCTCAATTTCAATATCTTGAGGAGTTAAGTGTTCTTCGGAAGGGTCTAAATTTTCGTTCATATTACTTCCTGCAAAAGCAGGAATTGAAATTAGTTTTCTGAAATCTTAAGAAATAATCTTCGGTAGTATCAAATATAAAAAAACCCTTTCGATTTGAAAGGGTTTCTAAATTTCTTAGTGATTTAATTCTTCTTCATTGTCCTGTAATGGAATATGTTGTGGAACAAAGTCTTGACCCGGAATCACGTAATCACTTTCGTCTTTATTTAATTTACTATAATCATAAGACCAACGATATACATGAGGAATAGGTCCATCCCAGTTACCATGAATATGTTTTACTTCTGCAGTCCATTCTAAAGTAGTAGCATTCCAAGGGTTTTTTGGCCCTTTCTTTCCGTGGAAAATAGAATGTATAAAGTTATACAAGAACACTAGTTGTGCTGCTGCTGTAATAAATGCAAATATTGAGATTACTACATTTACATCTGCTAAATCATCAAAGTATGGGAATGCTGTATTGGTATAATAACGTCTTGGTAATCCAGCCATTCCAATAAAGTGCATTGGGAAGAATACTCCGTAAGCACCTATAATAGTTACCCAGAAATGGACGTATCCAAGATTTTTGTTTAACATTCTCCCTTGGAACATTTTTGGGAACCAATGATATACTCCAGCAAATAAACCATATAATGCAGAGATACCCATTACCAGGTGGAAGTGAGCTACTACAAAATACGTATCATGTACGTTAATATCTAAAGCACTATCTCCTAAAATAATTCCTGTTAATCCGCCTGTAATAAAGGTAGAAACAAATCCAATAGAGAATAGCATACCTGTATTCATCTGCAAGTTACCTTTCCAGAGTGTGGTTATCCAGTTAAATGATTTTACCGCAGATGGAATTGCAATTAATAGGGTTGTAAATGTAAATACAGAACCTAAGAATGGATTCATTCCAGAAATAAACATATGGTGACCCCATACAATGGTAGATAAAAATGCAATTGCAAGTATAGAAGCTACCATAGCACGATAACCAAAGATAGGCTTCCTTGAGTTTACTGCCATAATTTCTGAAACCATACCCATCGCAGGTAAGATTACAATATATACTTCAGGGTGTCCAAGGAACCAGAATAGGTGTTCAAATAATACTGGTGAACCTCCTTGATTGTGTAATACTTCTCCTGCAATGTAAATATCTGACAGGAAGAAAGAAGTTCCAAAACTTCTATCCATTATTAGCATTAAAGCAGCAGATAATAATACTGGAAAAGAAACAACACCAATAATTGCTGTTACAAAGAACGCCCAAATCGTTAATGGAAGACGCGTCATAGACATTCCTTTTGTTCTTAAGTTAATTACTGTAACAATATAGTTAAGCGATCCTAATAATGAGGATGCAATAAAGATTGCCATAGAAACTAACCATAATGTCATCCCTGCTCCTGAGCCGGGAATGGCTTGTGGCAAGGCACTTAATGGAGGGTAAATAGTCCAACCAGCTGAAGCAGGTCCTGCTTCAACAAAAAGCGACAATACCATAATCACACTAGAGATAAAAAACAACCAGTAAGAAACCATGTTAAGGAATCCAGATGCCATATCTCTTGCTCCAATTTGTAATGGAATTAATAGGTTACTAAATGTACCACTTAAACCAGCAGTTAATACAAAGAATACCATAATAGTACCATGGATAGTAACTAATGCTAAGTATACATTAGGATCCATAACACCACCTTCACCCCATTTACCAAGTAATACTTCATAAATAGTAAACTCTTTATCAGGCCAAGCTAATTGCAATCTAAATAAAAGTGACATTGCAATACCAATGATACCCATAAACAATCCTGTAATAAGGTATTGCTTGGAAATCATTTTATGATCTTGACTAAATATATATTTAGTTATAAAAGTTTCTTTATGATGATGTCCGTGATCATCATGATGATCTACTGCGTGTTCGTGTGCGTGTGCTGACATATCTCTTTTCTTAGCTTTTTATTATTTTTTAAGTTGTTCGGCAATGGTTGGTTGTTCAGCAATCCACTTGTCGTACTCTTCTTGTGTTTCAACAATAATCTTCATCTGCATATTGTAGTGACTAGCACCACAAATTTTATTACATAAAAGCATATAGTCAAACTCGTAAGGTTCTAATGCTTCATCTCCTTCTTTTACTAAATCTATGCTTTTCTCTCTACGTAATTCGTTAATCTTAGCTACTTTGTCTATAATATCTTGATTATTACGCATCTCTTCAGTAGTAGTAATAGGCGTAAAAGAGAATTGGGTAATCATTCCTGGAACACAATTCATTTGTGCTCTAAAATGTGGCATATAGGCAGAGTGCAACACATCTTGAGAACGCATTTTAAAGATAATTTTTCTTCCTACAGGTAAATGCAATTCATTTACTACAATGTCATCTTGAGCATTAGGATCTGCTGCATCAACTCCTAGTTGATTAACGCCTTCGATAAGACGGACGTTGGCTTCACCTAAGGTATTATCATCTCCACTATATCTTGCTCTCCAATCAAATTGATAGGCGTATAATTCAACCACCATTGGGTCGTCTTCCATATCAACATTCATAATATCTGTCCAAGTGAAAAGACCGTAGATAATTAATCCTGCTAATACAATTACTGGAATAATAGTCCAAATAAATTCTAGCTTATCATTGTCAGCATAAAAAGTAGCTCTCTTTCCTTTTTCTCCTCTGTATTTGAATGCAAAATAACTTAACAACCAAAGTGTTATGATACCTACAATAAAAATAACTATCCAAGTAATAAGCATTAAACTGTCTATACCAGAACCATGTTCTGAAGCAGCTTCTGGAAGCAATACATCGCCCCATTTAATAAAACAAACTATAATTAATCCGTAGGTAAAGAATGCTAGCATTAGCATTAACCAACCATTAATATTATTATCGGTATCATTAGCAACTTCTGAAGTATCAGTTTCAGCAGGTTTTGACATCTGAAAAATTTTATTCAATTGCCAAACTGCAACTACAAAAAGAATAATTACTAATACAATTAAAAATGCGGTCATCGTTATCTGTCTCTATTCAAATTAATTAATAATGAAAATGCTTACTCTCCTTAATAAATGGATTGCGCTTCGCTAGTAATGGTGCTTTTGTTAATGCTGTAAACACAATTAATACAAATAATCCAAAGAAGAAAAGTAATGATCCTATTTCTGGAAGTCCTATAAACCAAGACTTACCAACAGTTCCAGGCATTACCATGTTAAACACGTCTATATAGTGCCCAGCTAATATTACAATTCCAGTTAAAATTACAAACCAATTAACACGTTTGTAGTCACTATTCATTAACAATAATACTGGGAATATAAAGTTCATTGCTAGCATACCGAAAAATGGTAAGTTGTAATCTTCAATTCTAGTTACAAAGTATGTTACCTCTTCTGGGATATTAGAATACCATATCAACATAAATTGTGAGAACCATAAATATGTCCAGAAAATACTGAACCCAAACATGAACTTAGCTAAGTCATGAATATGGCTGTCGTTAACATACTCAAGATACCCTTGCGCCTTTAATACAATTGTAACCATTGCAATAACTGTTACTGCGCATACCATCATCCCTGCAAATACATACCATCCAAAAAGAGTTGAGAACCAATGTGGATCAAAGCTCATAATCCAATCCCACGACATCATAGACTCTGTATATATAAAGAATACTAAGAATCCAGCTGAAAGTTTAAAGTTTCTTTTAAACCAACGGTTATCTTCTGCATTGTCATGATTTTGTTGCCATTTTCTTGAAAAATGACGGTATAAGTTAAACCCTAATAAGTAAATTACAGCTCTGATAAGGAATCCAGTAGAGTTTAACCATCCTTTTTTACCATCAATAAGTTTATCGTAATGATCACTATTTGGATCTATTAATTCTGGATCCATCCAGTGGAATATATGATTTACATGAAATACTGAAAGTAATAGTAATATGATTATAATTGCCGATGCCCATGGTAAATAGGCTGTTATCCCTTCCATAACTCTAAAGAGCACAGGAGACCAACCTGCTTGTGCAGCATGCTGTATTGCATAAAAGGCTAAAGTTCCAAGTGCAATCATAAAGAAAAAGAACGATGCAATGTATAATGCAGACCAAGGTCTGTTTTGCATTTGATGTAATGTATGCTCTAAATGTGCTTCTTCACTATCGTGACTTCCTTCACCATGACTAGTTGCAGTTTCTTCATGTTGATCTGTTGATTTGGTATCATGAGATGAATCATGCGTTTCACCTCCATGACCATCATCATGGTGAGCCGCCATCATTTCTTTAACTTCTGCAGTAGTAGAAGGAGTACTCATGTAACCCATTCCGAATAGTAATGCACCAATCACAATAAATATGATTGAAAAAAGTCTTAATTTACTAGGTAGCGTATACATATCTTAGCTATTCTCTTTTAATATTGTTTATTCTTGGTCTTCTTCGTTGTTATCCTCTTCTTCATCTTGATTTTGGTCTCCTTCATGAATATCATCAAGCATTGTTTCAACTATAGCATTTTCTCCAGCTAATGAATCACTTCCAGCAACTGGCTCCAATAACGGCTCTCCTTTTAGTGTTGCTTTTAGGTTCATTACGTGTTGTGTAATTTGCCAGCGTTCTTCTTCATTGGTTTGAGATGCATAAGATCCCATCGAATTAAGACCATACATCTGCACGTGATAAATACTACCTTCGGTAATATTTCTTCCTGGGTCTGCATAACTTGGTATCCCTAAGAATTTTTCACGCTTCATTAATATTCCTTGACCATCTCCTTTATCTCCATGACAAACCGCACAATATATTGTATATAGGGCAGCTCCTTCTGCAAGATTCTCTTCAGTTACTGGTAGAGGATTTTTTAATTCTGCTCTTGCAAGTTCTAATCCTGCCGTTGTATTTTCATAATCGTATGGTTGCCATCCTCTTGGTATGGTTCCTTCTACAGGAAGTAATGCTTCTTGGTTTCCAGGAAACACTTCATATTCACCATAGGTTTCATACCCAATTGGTTCATACATATTTGGCATATATTGGTAATTAGGTCTATTATCATTTTGACAAGAAACCAAAGCCAATACAGCTAGTAAACAAACGCCTATATTTAATAGTTTTCTCATATTAATGGTCGTCTTCTTTATCAATTAAACTAATTTCCAAGGCTCCTGTATCGTATAAAAACTTACTTAGTTTTTCCACATCATGACTTCCTGCGTCTATAGCCATTAAGAAATGGTCATCTGTAGTACGAACATCTGGGTTTTCTGCTTTCTTGAATGGCCATAATTTACTTCTCATATAGAAGGTAATTACCATTAAGTGTGCTGCAAAAAATACTGTGAGCTCAAACATGATAGGTACAAAAGCTGGCATATTTTCTATGTAGCTAAAACTTGGTTTACCACCAATGTTTTGCGGCCAGTCTTCAATCATTATAAAATTCATCATAGTGATTGCAACAGTAAGCCCAACCAATCCATACATGAATGAACAAATTGCTATACGAGTAGGTGCTAAGCCCATTACTTTATCTAGCCCGTGTACAGGAAAAGGAGTATACACCTCTTCAATATGATAACGCTCATCTTTTACCTGCTTTACAGCCTGCATTAAGATATCATCATCGTTGTATATAGCGTGAACCACTTTCGAAGCCATATTCTTAGTTATTTTTAAGTTTAGATGCCTGTCCAGCCCAGTCATCACGTTTTGCTCTTCCTGGGAATTCATTAATGATACTGTCCAGTAAATCGTATTCTTTATCGGTCATTTTACTTACTTGATCAAAAGTGTAAATACCTAATTGATTTAGTTTTTGTTCCATCACAGGACCCACCCCACTAATTTTCTTTAAATCATCTGCTTGTTGTGTAGCAGCATCAAACGTACCCATAGTACTAAGAAGCTGATTTAAATTTTCTTTAGTCTCTTCTTCTGAAGCCTCAACTTTAGGAGCACTTCCAGTTTTTGCAACTTCATCATAATGCTTTGCATCATCACCTTTTTCTGCTCTCAATTTTTTGTATTTACTTCCAGAGGACTTCAAGATAGACTTTACCTCTGCCTGTGCAATTACAGGGAATGTTCTAGCATAAAGTAAGAACAACACAAAGAAGAATCCAATTGTTCCAATAAAGATTCCAATATCTACAAAAGTTGGAGAGAACATTGTCCAAGAAGATGGCAAGTAGTCACGGTGTAGTGAAGTTACTATAATCACAAAACGCTCAAACCACATTCCTATATTTACAACTATAGAGATAAAGAAAGAGAACATAATACTTCTTCTCAATTTTGGGAACCACATAAATTGTGGAGAGAATACATTACATGTCATCATTGCCCAATAAGCCCACCAATAAGGTCCTGTTGCTCTATTTAAAAATGCATATTGTTCGTACTCAACACCAGAATACCAAGCAATAAATAGCTCAGTAATATATGCCACACCAACTATAGAACCTGTAATCATAATTACAATGTTCATTAATTCAATATGCTGTATTGTGATATAAGCTTCTAGATTAGAAACCTTACGCATAATTATTAATAAGGTGTTTACCATGGCAAAACCAGAGAAAATCGCCCCAGCAACGAAGTATGGAGGGAAAATTGTGGTGTGCCATCCTGGTATAACAGAAGTAGCAAAGTCAAAAGATACAATAGTATGTACAGATAGTACAAGAGGTGTTGCCAATCCAGCTAATACCAGAGAAACTTCTTCAAAACGTTGCCAATCTTTTGCACGCCCACTCCATCCAAATGATAATATACTATATACTCTTTTTGTAAATGGTGTAATTGCTCTATCACGAATCATTGCAAAATCTGGTAATAAACCTGTCCACCAGAATACTAAAGAAACAGATAAATAAGTAGAAATTGCAAATACATCCCAAAGTAATGGTGAATTAAAGTTTACCCATAAAGAACCAAATTGATTAGGAATAGGTAATACCCAATATGCTAACCAAGGACGACCCATGTGAATAATTGGAAATAAACCTGCTTGTATTACAGAGAAGATAGTCATCGCCTCTGCAGAGCGGTTAATTGCCATTCTCCATTTTTGACGGAAAAGTAGTAGTACAGCCGAAATTAATGTTCCTGCGTGACCAATACCTACCCACCATACAAAGTTGGTAATATCCCAAGCCCAACCTACAGTTGGATTAAGTCCCCAAGTACCAATACCTGTTGAGATAGTATAAATTATACAACCCAATCCCCATAAAAAGGCAATAAGTGAAATTGAAAAAACAATCCACCATGATTTATTAGCTTTTCCTTCTACAGGAGCAGCAACATCCACAGTTACATCGTGGTAGTTTTTATCTCCTAAAACTAAGGGTCTTCTAATAGGTGCTTCGTAATGCGACGCCATATCTTTATTTACTATTTCTTAGTTAGTTTAAACTTCTTTAGTATTTCTCACTTTGGTCTTGTAGAATACATTTGGTTCTGTACCTACCGCTTCAAGTAAGTGATACATTCTATTATCATTCTTTGAAGTATATATATCACTATCGTGATCGTTTATATCTCCAAAAACTAATGCTCCACTATCACAAGCAGCAGAACACGCTGTTTTAAATTCGTTTGGTTTTACGGCTCTCCCGTCTCTCTTAGCATCAAGAATAGTTTTCTGAGTCATCTGGATACACATAGAACACTTTTCCATAACTCCACGAGAACGTACTACAACATCTGGGTTAAGTACCATTCTACCAAGGTCATTGTTCATATGGTAGTCAAACTCATCATTCTCATTATACAAGAACCAGTTAAAACGTCTTACTTTATAAGGACAGTTATTTGCACAATAACGTGTACCTACACAACGGTTATACGCCATGTGGTTCTGACCTTGACGTCCATGTGATGTTGCCGCAACTGGACAAACAGTTTCACAAGGAGCATGATTACAATGCTGACACATTACTGGCTGGAACGCCACCTGCGGATTTGCTGCAGGATCTTCTAATTCTCCAAAACCTCCTAATGAACCATTATCTCCAGTTAATCCAGAGAAACCTTCTTTTTTAGCAAGGTCACTATCAAAAGAGTCTTCAGATGAATAGTATCTATCAATACGTAACCAATGCATATTTCTACTCTTACGCATCTCTTGCTTACCTACAACAGGCACATTATTTTCAGCGTTACATGCAATTACACATGCACCACATCCAGTACAAGCATTTAAATCTATAGATAAGTTAAAGTGATGTCCTACAGAACGGTCAAAAGGTTCCCATAAATCTGCATCTTCTGAAGTTACAGGAATTTCTTGATGATCTTTAGATACCATTGGCATTGGGTTCCAATGCTCAACATCTTTTGTATTAAATATTTCTAATGTTGTTTCGCGAATAATATCACGACCCATCATTGTGTTTTGTAATTGAATACAAGCAAACTCATGATCTGCACCAGAAGCTTTTTCAATGCTTACATTTTGTACCGAAGAAAAGTTTTGATACAACGCATATGCATTAACACCTGTTTGCATTTGTTCTTGAATCGCAGCAGTTTTACCATATCCTAATGCTAAACCAACCGAACCTTTTGCTTGCCCTGGCTGAATTAAAACAGGAACATTCTCAATAGTAACATCTCCCATCTTAACGTGTACCTTACTACCATTTAAAGCACCATTAGCAACGTTATAGTTTTCTAAACCATATGCTTCTGCATCTGCCTTAGAGATTGTAAGATAGTTATCCCAAGTAGTTCTTGTAATAGGATCTGGCAATTCTTGTAGCCAAGGGTTATTAGCTTGTTGCCCATCTCCTAAACCAGTCTTGGTATATAAGGTAAGTTCTAATCCTCCATTTTGCGAAGTAGCAGCAAAAGCACCATTAGATGTCATGCTTTCCATACTATCTTCTCCAGAAGCGGTTACTTCTTCTACAGAGACATCTGCAGTACTTTCAAAAACTCCAGCTTCTAATGTTTTATTCCATGAAGCACCTCCTAAAACTGTACTCCAAGTTTCTTTAATGTAATCGTAATATTTTTTTGAATTTCCTGTCCATTGCAGCAAGCTATCTTGAAATTGTCTTGTATTAAATAATGGACGGATTGTAGGTTGCATTAAACTAAATGTACCTTTCTTGATTTGAGCATCACCCCAAGATTCTAGGTAATGTGGGGTTGCGGCAACTAATTGAGAAACACTTGCCGTAGCATCTTTCTTCATTGAAAATGCCATTGACATTTCAAGATTCTTGTAAGCTTCTTTAAGACCCTTTGCAGGGAATGAATAAACTGGGTCAACACCAACAGTAATAATACCTTTTACGGTACCAGAAAGAATACCGTTCATTACACTTGCAACTTGTGCAGCATTTCCTTGGCGTGTCATTCTAGGTTTTGCAGCATCCATGGCCTTACTTGCAACTCCTTGATTGTAAGCTAGCACCATTTTTTGAACGGAAACATCTGGGCAACCCGTTACAAGTACTCCGTTAGCACCTGCATTTCTAAGTTGCGCCTTTGCATTATTTACAGCCTCGGCTACTTTTTCTGAAAGACCCGAAGTACTTCCATTTCCGGTTAACGCTTTTACAATTTGAAGTTGTTGACTTGGTGTTACTGGCACACGCTTATCTGCATTTGCACCACTTAATGTCATATTTGCCTCAAACTGAACATGACGAGACATTTTACCTTTTTTAGGAACTCTTCCTTTGGCATAACCACCTTCATAACCACCACCTTGCCAATCTCCTAAGAAATCTGCACCAACAGATACAATTACTTCAGCTTTTGAAAAATCGTAATCTGCTAATCCGCGAACTCCGTATGTAGATTGAAAGGCCTCTAAGGCTTCAGAAGAAGATACTGTATCGTAAACCACATGACGAACATTTGGATACTTAGCAGTAAATTCTTTAATAAGTTTTGAAGTAGAAGGACTCGCAAAGGTTTGTGTTAATAACACAATATCCTTTCCAGTCATCTCATTCATTTTTTGAGCTACTTTAGTATCAAACTCTTCCCAAGTAACTTCAGCACCATCTACTAATGGCGCTTTTAATCTATTATTATCGTATAACGAAAGTACAGAGGCATGCACACGAGCATTTACTCCTCCAGTTTTTGATAAATCGTTGCGTTCTATTTTAATAGGACGCCCTTCTCTAGTTTTTACAAGTACATTAGCAAAATCAAAACCATCTGCTATCGTTGAAGCATAATAATTAGCTACTCCTGGAACAATCTCATCTGGTGCAACAACGTAAGGAATCGATTTGATTACCGGCCCTTCACAGGCAGCTGCCGCAGCTGCTGCAGTTGTAAAACCAACATATTTTAAGAAATCACGACGTGTTGTAGAAGACGCCTCTAACGTTTCTTTATCGCCCAAAAATTCATCTGTTGGGATGGGTTCTACAAACTCATTTTGTTGTAGCGTCTCAACAATAGAGCTGTTTTCGTTTAGCTCTTCAACACTTTTCCAGTATTTCTTGTTTGATGCCATAGTATATAGTACTTGTTATCTTTTATTTATTGTTCTTCAGAAAAACTGAAGAAGAAAAATCTAATTATTAATAGTGACATTTACCACATTCCAGTCCACCCATTTGAGCAGCTGTTAATTGATCCACTCCATATTTCTTAGAAAGCTCATCATGGATTTTCTTGTAGTAATCGTTTCCTTGTAAATTTACATTAGTCTCTCTGTGACAGTTTATACACCATCCCATTGTAAGCGGAGAATACTGATACATAATCTCCATTTCTTCTACAGGACCGTGACATTTCTGACATTCAACCCCTGCAACAGTTACGTGTTGTGAATGATTAAAGTATGCAAAGTCAGGTAAGTTATGAATACGCACCCACTTTACAGGTTTTTCTTCTCCTGTGTAAGATTGTGTTGTTTCATCCCAACCAACTGCCTCATATAACTTTTTAATTTCTTTATTGTAATCTACACCGTATTCGTTTTGTCCTTCTGCGTAGGTATCTTCAGAAACCTCCGCAATGTTTTTGTGACAGTTCATACAAACATTAAGAGAAGGAATACCTGAATGCTTACTCTTTCTTGCTGAAGAGTGACAGTACTTACAGTCTATTTGATTTAAGCCAGCGTGAATTCTATGCGAATAATGAATAGGCTGTACTGGAGCATACCCTTGGTCTACACCCACTTGCATAAAATACCCATACATGAAATATCCTGAAGCAAGTAATAAGAAAATTGCTGTCACGAATACCATAAATTGATTTTCCACAAAAGCCTTCCAGATAGGCGTTCTTTTCTCTTTAGGAGCATACTCAACACCATTAGCAGCAGCAATCTTTTTAAGTGTTCCATTTACTAAGAACAACATAATTACAAGTAAAGCAAAGATTACCGCAAGACCTCCAAGAATAATATTGCTCGAAACACCTGAACCACCATCAGTTCCGCCCTCACCATCAACAGTTGCTACTGCAGGTTCAGGCTTAGCGGTATAGGTATATGCAATTATATTATCTATATCCTCATTAGTCAACGCAGGGAAAGCCTGCATAACAGACTTATTATATTCTTCAAAAATGGCATTTGCACGTGCATCTCCACTAGCTATAAGCTCTGAACTATTTTTTATCCATTTATAAAGCCATTCTTTTTCATATTTGTCGCCTACACCAAATAAAGCAGGACCAGTAGCTCTCTTATATAGCTTATGACAAGCAGCACAGTTTGCTTTAAAAAGTTTCTCTCCAACAGCAGCATCTCCACCATTACTAGTTGCTGGTGCAGTTTCTTCGGCTGGTGTTTCTGTTGCGTCCTGCGCAAAAGAGGTAGTTGAAAAAGTGAGTACTAATGCCAATAATAGATATGGCAGCTTTGTGGATAGATTTCGGTAAATTACCTTTTTCATACTAATGGTTAATTATTGTCCATAGTTTTGGCATGTAATTAGTTACAAAATGCTATATAAAAACAGCAAAAAACACATGCCTCAAATAACAGCACAAAAGTACGGCATACAATCGATTTTAGAAATGCTAATAAAGTGTTAATCGCTAATTTATATTAGTTCTAAATAATAAATTTACCTGTTTAAAAGTTATTATCATTTACATTTGCAACACAAAGCTATTTTTATGAAGTTTAGAAACGTTTTTAATTTACTAATAATCAGTTTTTTACTATTAGTCACAACTCATACTGCTGATGCACAAGAAGGAAGTGTTACAATAAATCAGGATTCAAAAATCCCAAAACTATTAACACTCAAAAAATCTTTAGAGAAGGATAATAAATTGACTGATGGATACACAATCCAATTGTATTATGGTGAGTTAAATAAAGCCAATAGCGTAATAAGAAAATACAGAGGCATTTACGGTGCTTGGCCTGCTTCTATAGAATATGAAACGCCTAATTACAAGGTTTGGGTTGGTAGTTTTGCAACACGACTTGAAGCAGATAGAGCACTTGTAGAAATACAGGATAATTTTTCTTCTGCATTTATTTTAAAGCCCAATAAGTAATTCTAGCTAGATTAAAATTTCAGTATAGATTTATTCTCAATACAGTTCAAAATGGAAATTTAAACCATTCGAATTGACGAAAATATTATAAATAAAAAAGCCTTCAATTTATATAAATTGAAGGCTTTTTACTGCTTTCTTTTATTGAAAAACTAAAACCTTATTTCAGTTTTTTCTTAACAGCTACTTCTTGGAAGGCTTCAATAATATCACCTTCTTGTATATCATTATAGTTTTTAATTTGTATACCACAATCATATCCTTTAGAGACTTCTTTTACATCATCTTTAAATCGTTTAAGCGATTCTAACTCTCCTGTAAATACTACGACTCCCTCTCGTATAAGACGGATTCCAGAGTTTCTAAAGATCTTACCACTCATCACCATACAACCTGCAATAGTTCCAATTTTAGAGATTTTAAAAGTTTCTCTAATTTCTGCAGTACCTGTTACCTCTTCTTTCATTTCAGGAGACAACATTCCTTCCATTGCATCTTTAAGGTCGTTAATTGCATCATAGATAATTGAGTATGTTCTGATGTCAATTTCTTCTTTATCTGCTATTTGACGAGCATTCCCCATTGGGCGTACGTTAAATCCAATAATAACTGCATCTGAAGCTGAAGCCAATAACACATCACTTTCTGTAATAGGTCCAACTGCTTTGTGAATTATATTTACTTGAATTTCTTCAGTAGAAAGTTTTTGGAAACTATCTGTTAATGCCTCAACAGATCCATCCACGTCTCCTTTAAGAATAATGTTTAATTCTTTAAATTCTCCAAGTGCAATACGTCGTCCAATTTCATCAAGGGTAATATGTCGTTGTGTTCTTACAGATTGTTCACGTTGTAATTGTGTACGGCGACTTGCAATATCTTTTGCTTCACGCTCATCGTTAAACACATTAAACTTATCTCCTGCTTGTGGTGCCCCATCCAATCCTAAAATAGAAACAGGAGTTGAAGGGCCAGCTTTTTTAATTTTCTTTCCTCGCTCATCGTGCATTGCTTTTACTTTACCACTATGCTGACCAGCTAATACATAATCCCCAATCTTTAAAGTTCCTCCTTGTACTAATATTGTGGAAACATACCCACGACCTTTGTCTAAGAAAGCTTCTACAACAGTACCTGTCGCTAACTTATCTGGATTAGCTTTAAGCTCTAATAATTCTGCTTCAAGTAATACTTTTTCAAGTAACTCATTTACTCCTTGTCCTGTCTTTGCAGAGATATCATGCGATTGGATTTTACCTCCCCAGTCCTCAACAAGAAGATTCATACTTGCTAAACCTTCTTTAATTTTGTCTGGATTTGCTGTAGGCTTATCTATTTTATTAATTGCAAAAACAATAGGTACTCCTGCAGCTTGAGCATGCGAGATTGCTTCTTTTGTTTGTGGCATAATATCATCATCTGCAGCCACTACAATAATTGCTAAGTCTGTTACTTGTGCTCCTCTAGCACGCATCGCCGTAAAGGCTTCGTGACCAGGTGTATCTAAGAAGGCAATTTTTTGACCATTTTCTAACTCTACACCATAGGCGCCAATGTGCTGTGTGATTCCTCCCGATTCTCCAGCAATTACATTCTCTTCACGAATATGATCCAGTAAAGATGTTTTACCATGATCTACGTGCCCCATAACAGTTACGATAGGTGCTCTTGCCTCTAAGTCTTCTGGGTTATCTTCTTCTACTTGTATAGACTCTTCAATGTCTGCTGTTACAAACTCTACTTCATATCCAAACTCATCTGCAACAATCGAGAGTGTTTCAGCATCAAGACGTTGGTTCATCGTAACCATCATTCCTAGCGACATACATGCCGAAATAATATCGGTCACGGGAACATTCATCATAGTTGCAACCTCACTTACAGTAACAAACTCTGTAACTTTAAGTAGCTTACTAGCTGCTTCCTGTTGTGCAAGTTCATCCTCTGTTTTTTGACGGTGACTATCTCGTTTCTCTCTACGATATTTTGCTCCTTTACCTTTACTAGATTTACCTTGCAGTTTCTCTAGAGTTTCACGTACTTGCTTTTGTACTTCTTCTTCACTAGGCTCTTCCTTAGGAACATTTGAGCGCCCTCTTCCTTTGTTTTGACCTCTGTAATTGTTTCCGCCAGCATTTCCTTTTACAGGACCTTTACTTATACGGCGTCTTCTACTTTTACGTTCAGGTTTCTTAGTGTCTTTCTTTTCTGTTTTCTTCTTTTCAGGTTTTTTAAACTGAGTTAAATCAATTTTTTTACCTGTAAAATTAGGGCCATCTAGTTTTTTATAATTGGTTTCAACAATATCACTTTCTGCCTTAGTTTCTTCTTTAGGCTCCTCTGAGCTTTCTTTTGGAGAAGCTTTAGCAACTGGCTTTTCTTCTTTTTTAGGTTCTTCTTTAGGCTCTTCAGCTTTCTTTTTTGGTTTTGCAGCCTTAGCCTCTTTCTTTACTTCTTTCTTAGGAGCTTCTTTTTTAGCTACCGGTTCTTCCTTCTCTACTTCTTTTTCTTCTTTAGAAGTTTCTTCCTTAGTTTCTTCCTTAGTTTCTTTAGAAGGCTTTTTAGCGTCAAGATCTATTTTACCAACCTGTTTTGGACCGTCTAGTTTGGCTTCAGCTTTAACTACTTTGTTTGCTTCACGTTGCTGTTTTTCTTCTAGCTCACGCTCACGCTCCAAACGAAGTTCTTCTTTTTCCTTACGTTTTTCTTCCCCAACTTCTTTGGACTCAATTTTTTTAGACTTATCGGTTTGAAATTCGTCAAAAAGTACTTGGTACTCTTCGTTAGAAATTTTGGTAGTAGGGCGCGCTTCTATCTCGAAACCTTTGGAACTTAAAAATTCCACGGCACGATCCAGCGAGATATTAAACTCACGCAATACTTTGTTAAGCCTCATTTTTTTTGCTTCAGCCATAAAATGCTTCTCTATTTTCTTTATTGTAATATATGTTAAAGGTAGCTATTATACTAACTACTCTTCAAATTCTTCTTTAAGGATATTAACAACCTCAACAACTGTTTCCTCTTCGAGGTCTGTTCGTTTTACCAAGTCGCTAATATCATGTTCTAAAACACTTTTTGCGGTGTCTAGTCCTATTTTTTTGAATTCGTCAATAATCCATTCTTCTATTTCATCAGAGAATTCTCTTAATTCAACATCTTCTTCTGCTCCTTCTCTTAATACATCAATTTCATATCCAGTAAGTTGCCCTGCTAGTCTAATGTTATGACCTCCACGACCAATTGCTTTAGACACTTCTTCTGGCTTTAAAATAACCTCTGCACGTTTTGTCTCTTCATTTATTTTTATTGAAGTTACTCTTGCTGGGCTTAATGCTCTTGTAATAAACAACTGTAAATTATTAGTATAGTTTATTACGTCAATATTCTCGTTACCTAGTTCACGAACAATCCCATGAATTCTAGACCCTTTCATCCCAACACATGCTCCAACAGGATCAATACGATCATCATAAGAATCAACCGCTACTTTTGCTTTTTCTCCAGGAATACGAACTACTTTTTTTACATTTATTAGTCCATCAAAAACTTCAGGAATTTCTTGCTCAAATAGTTTTTCTAAGAACAATGGATTAGCACGAGACATAATAATTGTTGGCTTGTTTCCTTTAAGCTCAACCGACTCAATAACTCCTCTTACGTTATCTCCTTTTCTGAAAAAATCTGAAGGAATTTGCTTGTCTTTTGGTAAAATAATTTCGTTCCCTTCATCATCTAATAATATGACAGCTCTATGGCGAATGTGATGCACCTCTGCGGTGTAAATATCACCTTCCATATCCTTAAACTGCTTATAAATTATAGTATTATCGTGTTCATGTATTTTTGAAATTAGATTTTGGCGTAACGCTAAAATAGAACGACGTCCTAAATCTATTAACTTTACTTCTTCAGAAACATCTTCTCCAACCTCAAAGTCATCTTCTATTTTACGGGCTTCTGATAATGAGATTTCTTCGTTAGGTTCCTCTACCTCGCCATCTGCAACAACAACACGATTTCTCCAAATCTCTAAATCTCCCTTGTCTGGGTTTACAATTATATCAAAGTTATCATCACTACCATATTTTTTCTTTAGGGCACTTCTAAAAACTTCTTCCAGTATCGCCATAAGCGTTACTCTGTCAATTTGCTTATCGTCTTTAAATTCTGAAAAAGAATCGATTAACGCTAAATTTTCCATGTCATTCTTCTAATTAAATGTTACCATAACTTTTGCTTCTACAATCTCTTTATAAGGTAAAACAGCTTCTTTTTGTACTGTTACTTTTCCTTTACCTACAGGTTTGGGTTCTCTTGTTTTCCATTTAAGGGTAACCGCCTCTTCATCTACATTGGTCAACTCTCCTTCTACAGTTTTACCTGCTTCAGTCTTTACTTTAAGCTTTCTCCCTACATTTTTTTTGTATTGTCTAGAAAGCACTAAAGGCTCTGAAACCCCAGCAGACATAACCTCTAAAGAAAAGTCTTGCTCCTCTCTATCTAGGTTATGCTCAATAGCTCTACTAATTGCTATGCAATCTTCTACTTTAACACCTTTATCTCCATCTATGGTTACTCTAATTTGATTGGTTTCAGTAATACTTAAATCAATCAAAAAAAGTGATGGGTGTTCTTTTAGCGCTTTAGAAAGCAAATTTTCTACCTTTTCCTGCATTACTTTTTGGCTATAAAAAGAGGGGACTTTTCGTCCCCTCCCTTTGTGCGTCTTAAATTCGGTGCAAATATATCACATTTTTTAGGATAAAAAAAACTGTTGCACAGCGATTTATTTTTCGTACCTTAATGCTACTTTATTTTAATCAAACCAAACACTTATGGATCGCATTTTAGTACCAACAGATTTTTCCCCTCAAGCAGAAAACGCATTAAAAGTTGCTGCTCAAATTGCCAAGAGAAATAGTAGTGAAATTTATCTTGAACATTCCCTTAATCTACCTACACACATTAATGAAACTGCAAAAAGAGGGCCTATGCCAGAGTCCCTCGCATTTGTAAAACTTGCAGAGGAAAAGTTTGAAGAAATATTAAAGAAACCCTACTTAGCAGAAGTTGCTGTTAAAACTGCTGTAGGCCATAGTGAAATCTACGAAGACATAAATCAAACTGTTAAAGAAAAAGACATAAACCTTATCGTTATGGGTTCTCATGGCGCAAGCGGGTTTAAGCAAATGTTTATAGGTAGTAATGCAGAAAAAGTTGTAAGAACAGCTTCCATACCTGTTTTGGTGATTAAAAACGAGCATCCAAATTTTGAGGTGAATGATTTTGTATATGCTTCAGATTTTTCAGATGAAAATATTCCAAGTTTCAAAAAAGCTAGAGATTTTGCTGAAGCCATTGGCGCCACTCTTAATTTACTTCATGTAAATACGCCTAGTGGCTTTAAAACTTCTGAAGACGCCAACAAACTTATGCATCAGTTTTTAAACAAAACAAAAACTAATAGCGCTGAGCTTCATATCTATAACGACCTAAGTGTTGAAAAAGGAATACTCAACTTTGCCAAAAACAATAAAATGCAATTAATAGGCATGAGTACGCACGGTAGAAAAGGGTTGGCGCACTTTTTTAACGGAAGTATTAGTGAAGATTTAGTTAATCACGCCAATATGCCCGTAATTACTTTTAAAATATAATGAGACTTTTTTTATTAGGGTTTATACTATTTTTCTTTTTGAAATGTGGTTCAAAAACAACAAATACTTCAAAAGATATTATTAATAGCGCGGATACTGAAGTTACAGAAACCAACTCTAACACGAATGATGTAATTATTTCTGAAGAAACTACATTACCTCCCGGCGCTGTAATTGGAAACTATATTAATAAAGAAACCTCTTTTTACGCTTTTGTAAAAAAAATAAACAAAAATAAAGGAATCACATCCATACATTTTGAAAACAACTACACACCACCTATTCTTATTAAAGAAACGTATGGAGCAACTATAGAAACACTTCGGTTTCCAGAATTTGAGAGCGACTTATTGTTAGTAACAGCAAAGCTAAAAGATCCCATCTTCAACAAGTACTTTTTGTATCAGTTTAAAAACGGTAAATGGGTTTTAGTAGTCAATGGTTTTGCTATTCATGAAGACAATATTAATGAAGTATCAACACCTATTGAAGTAGACCCAAATAACCCTAACAATATGCTTAGGTTTTACTCTGTTTTTGACTTGGATAAAACATCAGACAAAGGATACACCTGGCGCTTATTACAAGAAAGTGTACCTATTATTAAATAAGAAATGGCATTACAAGATAAAACTATATATAACTGCCACACACATATATTTACTATAGACCATGTGCCTAATGAGTTTGCTAGAACGTTTGTTCCTAGTTTTTTAGCAAAGGTTTTAACCATAAAGTTGGTAAAATGGTATTACTCTACTCTTACAAGCAGAGGAAGTTATAAGTATAAAAAATTTAGGCATAGCCTTAAAAAAATTAAATTTGGAATTCTTCGGTTTTGCAAATGGACAATCGTTTTATATTGGGTATATGCAATTGTAGCACTTGTCTTAAAATGGTGTTTTAACGTAATAACAAATATCTTACGGGTTGAGTTTTTATTCAGTAAAGAATTTAAACAAATTAGAGACCGTTTTATGACGCTTGGTCGGTATTCCCTTCAGTATAAAACCCAAGGTAGAATTTATGATTTGTTAGAAAAAACCTATGCTCAGAATACAAAGTTTGTAGTCCTTTCTATGGATATGGACTATATGGAAGCTGGAAAAGCACAAACACCTTACTTACAACAACTTGAAGGACTTAAAAAAGTTACAAAAACAAATCCAGATTTACTTCCTTTTATATTTATTGATCCAAGAAGGATTAAAGAAACCACAAACAAAAATGGCTTCGAAAACTTTCAATACCGCGTAAAGTCTGAAATAAGCAAAGGGATTTTTTCTGGTATAAAGCTATACCCCGCTTTAGGCTACTATCCTTTTGACAAAGATTTAATTAAAAGTTACCTTTTTGCGCAAGAACATCAAATCCCTATTATGACACATTGTATTGAAGGGACTGTTTTCTATCGTGGCAAAAAAGAAGACAAATGGAATGAGCATCCTATTTTAAAGTATAATAAAAAAGGAACCAAAAACCCACAACCTATTCCTTTACCACAGACAGGTAACTATCAATGGACAACCAATTTTACACACCCACTTAACTATCATTGCTTGTTAGACAAAGAGCTACTTTCTTCTTATTTAGGGTACGAATGTGATTTAAGTAAACTTAAAATTTGTTTGGCGCATTTTGGCGGCAGTAAAGAATGGTATAAATACGAAGTAGATGGCTGGAATAACTATAATAAAAATATAAGCCACGCTTCTGTGGAGCATTATAATAGAGTGAAAAACACATTAAATCATAAGAGTAAGCGTACCATTTGGTGGAATGCAAGTTGGCTTTCGGTTATTTATGACTTAATGATTAAGTATGAAAATGTCTATGCAGATGTAAGTTTTATTTTATTTAATGAAGACTTATTCCCTATGCTAAAGTTTTTATTGCATGACTCAAAGGTTTCACACAAAATTCTATATGGAACAGATTATTATGTAGTTGCTCAAAAAACAACCGAAAAATCTCTGCATCAAAATTTACGCTCATATATAGGAGAAGAATTGTTTTATAAAATAGCCCACGATAATCCTAAGCGATATTTACATTCATCATTTAAAACACATTTGGACACGCATTTTTAATTTTTAATTATAAAAAGGTATAATTTGTATCTTCGCAACTACTATGCGCGCATAGTAACTCAACTTTAAACAAAAATATATTTTGAAAAAATTAGCTTCTCAAGGCATTTCACTTCCCGTAGTTGCCGCACCCATGTTTTTAATTTCTGGACCCGAATTAGTAATAGCAAGCTGCAAAGCTGGTATAGTTGGAACGTTTCCAGCTCTTAACCAACGTACAACCGAAGGTTTTGAAGAATGGGTTATCCAGATAAAACAAGAACTTGCTGCTTGGGAAAAAGAAACAGGTAAAAAAGCAGCTCCTTTTGGAGTAAATATAATTGTACATCATACCAACCCTCGTGTGGAGGCTGATTTAAAAATTTGTGTAAAACATCAAGTTCCGTTAATTATTACTTCGCTTGGAGCCGTACAACAAGTAGTACAAGCTGTACATAGTTATGGAGGTGTTATTTTTCATGATGTTGTTAAACGAAGACATGCCGAAAAAGCTATTGAAGCTGGAGTAGATGGTCTTATATTGGTTTGTAATGGAGCTGGAGGACATGCTGGCGTATTGCACCCAGTCCCCTTTATAAATGAAATAAAATCTATCTTTGATGGTACAATTTTACTTTCTGGATGTTTAAGTACTGGACGTGATGTGGCAGCAGCCACACAAATGGGAGCCGACTTTGCCTATATGGGTACTCGTTTTATTAACACCCATGAAAGTAAGGCAAGTGAAGAATACAAACAAATGATAATTGACTCTAGTGCAGACGACATTGTTTATACCGCTGCTATCTCTGGTGTGCCTGCTAATTTTATGCGCAAAAGCCTAGAATCTATGGGTATTACTAAAGAGCAATGGGAGCGTAAAGCTAAAGTAGATTTCGGAAAAGAATTAGACAGCGAAGCAAAAGCTTGGAAGACACTCTGGTCTGCTGGGCAAGGCGTTTCTGCTATACAAGATACTGTTTCTTTAGAAAAGCTTGTTTCTTCTATGAAAAAAGAATTTAAAGAAGCGATTAATGAGCAAGCTAAACTATTGGAACAATATAGAGTCTAAAAAAATGTAAACAACTAACTCAACCAATAACTATGAAGACAAAAGCAATCAAAATCTTTGTGGTATTAGTAGTCTTATCTGCCATTTTACAGTCGTGTTCTAATGACGACCTTAAATCAGATGATGAAATACAACTAATTAGCCAAACAACAGAATTAATCACTCAATGGAACTCTCAATGGCTAGCTATCGATAGGTATACAGAGAACATGAGACCTAACACAATTGCACGCGCTCTAGCTTACATTCATTTAGCAGGGTATGAGACAGCTGTAGTAGACATGAATGGCTACACCTCTAATTCAAATAGGCTTCAAGACTTTAATATCGATTTTAATAGAAGAGAAGACAATGTAGACTTAAACTTAGCCTTGAACGCTACATATGCAAAAGTTGCAGAACACTTTATGTTTAGTGTAACTCAAAATGCAATTGCTGAAATAAGCACACTATATGAAGAAAACAAAATTGAGCTCTCCACAGGATTATCACAATCTGAAATAGACAACTCTATTAACTGGGGAACCTATGTTGCAGAAACCGTTATTGCCTATAGCCAGACAGACTCTGAAGCTGAAACTCAAATAATAGACCCAAACCCAGCATCTTATGTACCTCCCGTTGGAGATGGCTTATGGATTGCAGGGGAAGGCGAAAGTGCTTGGTTTCCTTATTGGGAAAGCGTGAGAACTTTTGTTATTGGATCTAATGAAACTTCCAGTATTGCTCCAGATGCTGAATATAGTACAGAAACATCTAGTAGGTATTATACAAAAATGGATGAAGTAAACGTAATTTGTACTACCGCAAGGTTAGAGGACAATGAAGATTTATGGATTGCAGAATTTTGGTCAGATGATGTAGAAGGCTTAATGATGAGTCCTCCAGGCAGACAATTTTCTATAGCGAACCAACTAATTTTACAAGAAGAATTAGATTACGAACAAACTTTAGAGCTTTTACTAAAGTTAGGATTTGCAATAAATGATGCTGCAGTTTCAGCATGGGCAGATAAATATACTTACAATACACAGCGCCCAAGCACTTATATTATTGAATACATAAACGAGGATTTCACAACTAATCTTGCAAGATTTATTTCTTCGCCAAATCCAGCATTCCCAAGCTACCCATCAGGGCACGCTACTTTTGCTGGAGCAGCCGCAGGAGTTTTTATTGATCATTTTGGTGGGGATACTATTAATTTCACAGACAGAACACACGAAACTAGAAGTGAATTTAGAGGGCTTTCAAGGAGTTACAGCGCTTTTTCTGAAATGGCCGAAGAAAATGCATATTCAAGAGTACCGCTAGGTGTCCATGTCCAAGTTGATAGTGACGAAGGACTGCGTTTGGGCTACGAGATAGCCGAAGCTGTAAGTAGCTACAATCTGTTTAATTAGAAGTAAAATAAAAATATTACCGAGTGTTTGTATATAGAAAATTAGCTATGATTTTCCGCTCTAACCGAAAGATAGTAAATTGCACTATGAATTCCGATTAGGAATACAGGTTCAATGAATTATATACATTGTTAGGCATAGTTTTTTCTACATCTACCGCTTGTTTTTAGTGAAAGGAATAATCATTGGCACTTCTTTTTGGTACGTTTCATATTTTTCTCCAATAAATTTACGAAGGTCTTTCTCCTCCAAATATTTTACAGCTATAAAAATGTAAATAGTGGTTACTAATGAAAATAGTAAATGCCCAACTGTCATAGTAGGTGTTGCCCAAAAGGCGATTATAAAACCTAGCATTATGGGATGTCTAACAATTTTATATAAATAGTTGGTTTGAAATTTTGGGTTAGCAGTTTGTTTGTTTTTTAGATTATCGAAAATTTGGGATAATCCAAAAAGCTCAAAATGATTAATCATAAATGTAGAAAGTAGAACAATAAGCCAACCTAGAAAAAATATTCCAGTTATAATACTAGAAAGAATTGTGTTTTCGGTTTTCCAAACTATAGTTGTTATTGGTTGCCATTGCCAATAGATTAAAATTAGAGCTAAACTAGATAGCAGAATGTAAGTGCTACGTTCCATAGCTTGACTAAAAATAGAATTAAACCATACTTTGAATTTTGGTCTCGCCATTATACTATGTTGTAAAGCAAAAACACTTAATAAAATTACATTGATAAATATGGAAGAATACATTGTAGTTTCTGTACCAGAGTCTATTGATTTTGGGACAATAATATTACCTACAAATCCAATGGCATATAGAAAAGCAATTAGAAAGACAAAATATGCTACAATTCCATATAATAAGATGATTGATTTTTTCATAATTTATTGTTTTTAGTTTTTGATTTTAACGACTGTATTTAAAGTAATTGGAATGCCTTTTTTTATAGTTTGATAGACAATACAGCTACGTTTTGCTCCTTCTATTAGTTTATGTAACAGCTTTTCATTGGTGTTTTTAGAAATAATTAATGCATCAATATGCATAGATTGAAACTCAACTGGAACAGATTTATCAATCATTAAAGTTCCTCTTACATCAACTTGAGCCGTTGCGTTTATTTTTGTTTCAATAAGTTCTATTCTCAATTTATTAGAAATCAGCCTGATAGTGCTTTCAAAACAAGATGCTAGCGAAGCACAAAGTAAATCTCCAGGATTTGGAAAATCGTGGTCGCCTCCAACTGCTTTATGAACTCCAATTTTAAAAGGAATCTTCATTTTATCATTTATGGAAACTGATGTTCTAAATGGGTCGTGTAAGTTTATTCCAATAACCTCTGCAGAATCAGTAATCCAGGCAGATGTGGAATCTTTTAAATATTTTTCATTAAGAACTAAATGTCTTTGGTGAACAATGGAAGTGACTTTATACGATGTTGTATTCTTGGTTGAAAATTCTTGATTTGGCATCACATCATTTTTTTAATTTACTAATGATGTAAAGGTTGTATTTATATTGCCAATCAGGATTTCTTAAAAGCCCAAATAATGTTCTTAAAGGTTCAATAAATATAGTTACGCTTCTTTTTTGAGTATTCTATAACTATTGGGCGTTACTTTTGCGACCTTTTTAAAAGCTTGTATAAAATGGGAATTATTTTTAAAACCACATTCATAACCTACCTCACTTACCGTTAAATTTGTACCTAATAGTAGTGTTTTAGAGTGGTCTAGCCTTTTGTTGATTAACCACCTACTTGGTGTTGTATTAAATTTATTTTTAAATTCACGCTTGAAAGAAGATAGACTTTTTCCACAAAGTTTTGCGAAATCAGCTATTTTTAAATCGTATTGAAAATTTTCTGTCATTATATTTTCAATAGTTGTTTTACTGTTTTGCATTATTGAATTGAAGAATAACAGCAGTTCTTTATTGTTTGAATTAAGTACGATATTGAAGAGTAATTCTTTAAATTTAATTTCCACTAATTCTTTAGGCATTTCCACTTCTTGGTTTAAATATTGGAATATACTTTCAATTAGTGTTTTAAATACATCATTAGTAGTAATGTCGAAAATTTGATTATACTCTTTCTTATTATTGAATTCTCTTTTAAATGTTGGATTCTCTGAAATAAACCTTTTAATGAAATTGTCATTAATGAAAAATAGCATTACACAATACTCACTTTCTAAATATTGCTTTGTAGTATAAACACCTTTTCTAACAAATAGAGTGTCACCAGCAATAAGTTTGTGTGTTTTTTTTGAAGTAATCCAATCCTTTTTTCCGCTAATGACATAAGTAATTAAATGATTTTCAATCCACAATTGATACTCTTCAATATTGAGAGGACATTTATATTCTACGAACAAGAAATCATTTCCAACAAGCTTGTTGAATTTCGGATGATTTTTAAAGTATTCGTATGCATTAATCACTATGTAGTTTTCAGTTTTCTTAAATTATACCTAACGGTTTTGTATAACGTTTGTGGCGGTTTTGCGGCTTCAGATTCGGAAGCTGGTTGCCAAAGGCAAGCAAGCAGCAGCGGAGCTGCGTGAGAATCAGAAGTTACGGCAAAGCCGCTTTACTAATACGTTCCGATAGATAAAGGTATGTTTTTTTGTTGGATTTAATTTCAAGCTAGCACTAAGACTAGCCATAAGCCGTTATGCGTTGTTAGCCACTGGTTTTTCTTCATATTCTGGGCAATCTAACCGAATTTCAGTCGTCTTTAATTCCTTTTTAAGTAGGTTACAGAAATCCGTTCCGTTATTTTTTTTGTAAAACGTACAACCATAACAAGTCCGTTGCACGGTTAATATTCCGCTACTGTTTAATTTGTAAATAAGTTCGCTAATTGTGCCGAATAGGCTTTCCAATTCGTTTTCGTTGAACTTGTCTATCTGTTTTTTTAGAGGTTTAGCAAAATCATTTGTTTCTGTTACCAATTTTTTCCCCAATTCGCTCAACTGTAGTGAGTAGCTACGACTGTCCGAAGATGAAAAGTCTTTTAAAACCATTCCTTTCTTGTCCAAAACCCTAACCGCATCGCTAATAGTTGGCTTAGTTACATTGAATTCTTTTGCCAAATGGCTCACATTGCACAATTCCTGTTTGTGGAATGCTATGAAAATTAGTATCTGAATTTGGATTGGGCTTAAACCTACCAATTTGGCTTTTTCCCACAACAATACTTTAAAAACTTCTGAAATCCGTTCCAATCCTGCAACGATTTTGCTCGAAGTATCTATTTCCTGTTGTTTTGGGTTAAATAAGCTGTTATCCATAAAAAAGTCCCGTTTATTGAACGGGACAAAGTTAGCAATCCTAATTAAATTAATCGCAATTTTCCATTTCAATGATGTGAAAGCCAACATTTTCAATAGATGTAATTATCTGTTCGGTAGCTTGTTCTATGTGGCAGAACCTACATTCTTTTGCCTTTAGATGATTTGCGGTAAAGGGTTTTGTTTTTAGATATTTCTTTCCGAAACCAAAAATAATTTCTTCGTCAGTAACTTCACTTGGCACGAGAATATCAAAATGCATCACTTTTCCATCTTCTCGCTGAATGTAGGTATCCCAAACTGAAACTTTCATTCTATTGTTTTTTTACGGTGTAAGGCAATGATAAATCGCCACTTGCAACGCTATACACTTCATAAACGCCCAACATTGGCATATTCTCTTTGCTCGTGTTCACTCGCATAAACGCCGTAACACCATCGTAATTGAAATTTGATTGATTATTCATTCTGTAATTCGGAACGATGACCTTTATAGTATTTCCCATCGTGGTTACAGGAAATCCTGGTGAGTCCATATACATCGGCATTCCTGGGTTTGTTGGTGGTAATACGACCGTTTTGTCCGCTTTTTTGAATTGTTTTACCGAAAGTCCACCTGCGACCCTTTCGTCTTTGGTCAAGACCACCCAATGTGGATGCCATACAAGTCCGTCATTGTCAAAAATCTTGTCGTTGTTTTCATCCCAAAGTGGTGTGTCGTCAAAATCGGGATGCGAGGTTAGGGCAAGGGCAACAATGCCATCGGTCTGACCAAAGCCTACATCGGTCGGTTTTAGACTGGTTGGGAACACATAACCCAAAACTGGCGCACCATCTAATTGGCCTACCTTTGTTGGTGTAGTTTTTCCTGCTGTTCCGTTAACATCAATTTCCCAAACGGTTATTCCCGAATCAGATTTATTGGTCACACGAACTTCTTTTATGGCAAAGTCATCGTTTTTATATTCACTTTCCTGTGCACACGACTTTGTTGTGCTGAAAAGCATTGTTGCTGAAAGTAATAATACTATTGATTTCATAATTATAGATTTTAAAAGTTAGGATTCCAATAAATATTTAGGAATCCTAACTATTTTGGTAAAAAATATTAACTTTTTACATCGTCCATTGATGCACCAAAGTTGATGTGCAAGGTATTTCCATTTGGTGTTACCAAAGCTGGTACAGATTTTACGCCTGCGTTTTCAGCTTCTGTAATTCGCGACCTGTTTTCGCCAATGTGAACCACTTCCACATTGTCTGCTCCGATTAAGTTTACGATGTCCTGTTCTGCACTTACACATACTGGACAACCTGCGTGATAAAAAATTGATTTGCTCATTTTCTGAATGAATTTAAACTGTTATTGCATTATTGCCCTGCAAATATAGTAAGGATTCCTAACTATACAAATTAAATTCAAGATTTTACATAGATCCAACCTTGTTTTCCCGATTGAAATGTTGCTTTTACCCTTTTGTAATCAGCTACTTCGTACAAATCTGCTTGCTTTAGTTCTTCTGTGGAAATTTTGAAAAGTGTTCCTTTTACTTTGTCGTTTGGGTCTTTGCTTGGAACAGCAATTGGATGAAACTCCTGTTCGCTTTTTTCAAGAACAGTCTTGTCGGTTATTTGAAGCTGTTCCAATTTGTAGCCTGTAAGTAATTCCTTTGTTCCTTTCAGTTCTCGCCCAAATGATTCGAGTTGCACCTTTTCAAGTTGAAGTGTTCCGTATGAAAACAAAAGTTCATTCATTTGCAGGATGTTTGTTTAGCTTGTGGCTAACGGTCTTGTATATGTTTTGTGGCGGGACTGCGGCTGATTCGGCAGGCTGGCCGCCGAAGGCGGGCCCGCAGCTGCGGAGCAGCGTGAGAATCAGCTAGCGCAATGGCGCCGCGCCGACGGTTTTATCCGTTGGACCAATTTACGATTAATTGGGGAGATTTAGATTTATCCGGAAACGAGCCATAAAATATATGCAGTGTTAGCTGTAGTTATTACTCTTTATAATTAATAAACTGCTTATCATTCAATTCAATAAAATCTTCTCTTATTGTCAAATACCATTCACTAAAACCTTTTTTCTCATTAGGAATTCTTTTGTCTACAAAACTAGTTAGCACTTCAAGTAAAAGAGAAATTGCAGTTTGGGCAACAGGTTGTGTATCCTTGAAATTTCTTATTTGAATAATTTGTGCAGAATTATCTTCAACATGGGCCATTCCTTTAAATAAGTCTTGAGCATGAACTGTTTGCGAATACTTTCTATAGTAGAATTCATATCTAATCGTTTTCTTTAAATACTCGGCTAGTTCAAAGATGTTGTTTGGTCCGTTATATAAAGAATACCAAGATTTTACTCTGCCTTTATTTTTTCTTTTAGTTCTTAAATACTCCTCTTGAACTTTTATAAATTCTTTCTGACCTAAAAGGCTTTTTTTGCTTTTAATAACGCGTTCAAAATTGGGATGATCAAAGTATTTTCCAAAATCAGTTTTTAAGTTATCTTTCTCTAATTGAATTTTGAATTGATTTGAACTGGGTTCATCATTCATAAATTTTGAATAATGTTTGATTTGTTCATTTGTGATATAAACCATTTAAGATAAGGCTCTTTGTTTTTCATTTTTTTCTAGCATGTAAGCTAGTGAAAGTGAGTTTTCAATCAGAGATCTTAGCAATATCTTTGATGGTTCAATTGATGAATTACGTATTAGAATCGAAATGGAATCCGAAATTTCGAGAATATTCCTTAAAAATAATGTTGGAACATTATTGTCTTTTCCTTCTCTCTTGACTTTGGTATCAAGTTCGACAATATTGGTTCCATAATAAATAACTTGATTCAATAAATCAGAAAAATGATTTTGGACTTTAATTAAGTATGGATCTCTTTCTAAGGGCAGTAAATCATCTAATGGTTTCACGATTTTTTAATAATTACAGCTAACGGTCTTGTATATGTTTTGTGGCGTGACTGCGGCTGATTCGGCAAGCTGGCCGCCGAAGGCGGGCCCGCAGCTGCGGAGCAGCGTGAGAATCAGCTAGCGTAATGGCGCCGCGCAGACGGATTTATCCGTTAGGGCAATTTACGATTAATTGGGGAGATTCAGGATTAGCAGGAAAGAGACATAAAATATATGCATTGTTGGCGGTAGTATTATTTGTAATTAACTTTTCCTTTTTCTAAAAAATCTATCATATATCCAGCTATTCGAGTTGTTGGGTATTCAATTACCTTTTCACCTTTCGAAATTCTAAAACTTTGATAATTTCCTGCTAAGATTATCATTTTACTTGCATTATTTTTTTGATATAAAATTTCTCGAAGGAACTTTTCCTTAGATACTACAAAGGAAGTGTCAGCATAAATATGTTTTTTTTCATAAAAATCTTTAGTGTTAGTTTTTATATTAACTGAATCTTTATAAACCTTTATGTCCGATGTTGCTAAAATTAAATTTCTATGACCAAAGAAAATTTCGATTTTGAAATTATTATCGTTTGAATTTTTGATATTGCTTTCTATAAAATTAAGCTCATTTGAAATATCAAAATAGTGTTTATTCTTTTCTCTATAGCTCTTGACACTACAGGAACAAAATATTAAGAGAAAGATGGTAAATAATAAAGTTGATTTTAAATACATATTCGACTATTTATTTTGAGCAATATATTCAGGTTTCTCAATTCTAAATAGTATTAATGCGTGAATAGATATTTTGAATTAGCGAATGATATAAATATTACCGCCAACTTGTTATATCGTTCTATTTAGTAGCGTTATCCCGTAAATAAGGTAGGATAACATGTGTTTTTTGTTAACGTTATCCTGTAAAGATACCTTAGTTACTTTATTATACAATGCTTTTAATTTTTTATAGAGACTTGCTAAATATAAAGATTAATACTATAAAGTCTAGACAAATAGAAGTGCAATTGTTTCGATTATGGTAGCTATTTTGAAAGTTATTATACCATAATTAAGTAAAACAAAAAATGCCCACCTAGTAGTATTCTTAGATGCTTTTACGATAGAAGTTCTGAAAATTGTAAAATTAAAACTATAATTTTCAGAACTTCTATCACCCACAGTCAAGTGAAACAAAAAACTCCAGCTAAATAGCTGGAGTTTTGTTGTCCCACTAGGACTCGAACCTAGAATGACGGTACCAAAAACCGGAGTGTTACCATTACACCATGGGACAATGTAATTGCGGATGCAAATTTACTACAATCTTTGTTTTCAGCAAATATTTTTTTAGAAAAAAAGTACTAAAACATCTGTATAAAAGTGCTAGTCCCAATTTCCACCCCCATTTTAATAAAATATAACGCTAAATAGGCACGTTAGCATTTTTTTAGCAACACTCTTAGAGAGAATATTAGTAAATTCGCCACAAGTAAAACAAGAAAGTATGCCCAATTTTAATTTTAGTAAATGGAATACCATCGTAGGATGGTCTGTTTTTGCAATCGCACTACTCACCTACTGGTTAACGGTAGAACCTACAGCAAGTTTTTGGGATGCTGGAGAATATATCACCACAGCGAGTAATCTAGAAGTGGGGCACCCACCAGGGGCACCATTGTACCAATTGCTCGGAGCATTTTTCTCTATCTTTGCTATGGAGCCCTCCAATATTGCATTGACTATTAACTTAATGTCTGTTTTTGCGAGTGCCTTTACTATTCTATTTATGTTTTGGTCTATCTCTATTTTACTTAGAAAAATAGTAGGTAAAAACAATGAGTTAAACACCTACAATAGCATCGCTATTATAGGCAGCGCAGCAATTGGAGCACTAGCTTTTACATTTACTGATAGTTTTTGGTATAGTGCTGTAGAGGCCGAAGTATATGCCGCTGCCGCTTTTATAATGTCAGCGTTATTTTATTGTGGTTTACGTTGGGAGCAAGCTATGAATGAACCAAGAGGAAACAAATGGCTTATTCTTATCTGTTTTATTATAGGACTCTCTTTTGGTATTCACTTTATGGGATTACTCACCATCCCTGCAATAGGTTTTCTATACTTCTTTAAAAACTATAAAAAAGTTACCCTTAAAAATTTCATTATTGCCAATGTGGTAGTCGTTGCTATTCTACTTTTTATATTCAAGCTATTATTACCAATGACAATGAAGTTTTTTAGTGCTTCGGAGTTATTTTTTGTAAATAGTATAGGACTTCCTTTTAATTCGGGGTCTATAATTGCTGGTTTACTTTTTATAGCACTCTTCTATTTTGGATTACGCTACACAAGACAAAAAAACTATACGCAAGTTAATACGCTATTACTGTGCATCTTGTTTATTTTTATTGGGTTTTCTAGTTGGTTAATGCTACCTATTCGAGCTAATGCAGGTGTAGTTATTAATGAAAATAATCCTAATAATGCTAGAGAATTACTAGCATACTACAACAGAGAACAATATCCAGAAACGCACTTGTTTTATGGCCCTCTTTTTACTGAAACCTATGCAGGTTTAGACCCAGACAACCCTTATAAAGACGACAAGCCTAAATATGAAAAAGACGAAGAAGCTGGCAAGTATGTAATTGTAAACGATTACAAAAATGCAAGCCAGAATACAGATGATGCCCACAAGGCAATATTACCAAGGATGTGGAGCTTAGAGAACAATAAAAATTATATAGAATTTGCTGGAGGCTTAGATTTTTCAATAAAACGCGAATATCGAAATGAGCCCCGACTTGTTGAAGAAGTCAATAGGTTTAAACAAGCATATAACGAAGGTCTTGTAGATGGCGAGAATTACGATAGTTTTTTAAGGGACTTTGGCCCATTCCTAGATGTAGAAAAACCCTCGCTTTGGGATAATCTATCCTTTATGTTTGAGTTTCAGTTTGGATATATGTATTGGCGATATTTTATGTGGAATTTTGCCGGACGGCAAGATGATGTACAAGGGCAATACACAGATTTGCATGGAAATTGGATAAGCGGTATCGACTTTATTGATTCAATGAGATTAGGCTCTCAAGATAACCTTCCAAGTGATATAGAGTATAACAAAGCAAGAAACACCTACTACTTTTTACCGCTCATTATTGGGATATTAGGATTAGTTTTTCATTTTAAAGAAAACCCTAAAAACTTTTGGGTATTACTCGTCTTTTTCTTGTTCACAGGATTAGCCCTAAAAGTGTACCTCAACGAACGGCCTTTTGAGCCCAGAGAACGTGACTATGCCTTAGTTGGTTCGTTTTACGTATTTGCGATGTGGATAGGTTTTGGGGTCTATGCTTTGTATGATATGCTTAAAGATTATTTAAAACCAAAGCTTGTGCTACCTATTGTGCTTGGGGTAACCATGCTTGCCGCTCCCGTTTTATTAGCTTCACAAAACTGGGATGACCATGACCGCTCTAACAGATATACTGCTAGAACAATGGGTAAAATGTACCTCGACTCTGTTGATGAGAACGCAATTATTTTCACCATTGGAGATAATGATACCTTTATGTTATGGTATCTTCAAAATATAGAAGAATACAGACAAGATGTGCGGATTGTTAATACCAGCTTATTTCAAACAGATTGGTATATAGACGACATGAAGAAAAAAGCATATACAAGTGATCCTATACCATCACAATTAACACATGATAAATACAAATATGGTACTCGAGACTTCTTGTTTTATCAGGAAACTAAAAGAGACACGTTAGACATAAATACCTGGATGGACTTTGTAGCAGATGATAGCCCTAAAACTAAGGTAGAATTACAAAGCGGGCAGTTTGCAAACACATTTCCTTCAAAAGTTATTAGGATTCCAGTAGATAAAGAAGCTGTTCTTAAAAATGGAATAGTAAAACCTGAAGATGCAGATAAAATAGT
The DNA here is from genome assembly GCF_031846325.1 of Patiriisocius hiemis. Classification (NCBI taxonomy): domain Bacteria; kingdom Pseudomonadati; phylum Bacteroidota; class Flavobacteriia; order Flavobacteriales; family Flavobacteriaceae; genus Patiriisocius; species Patiriisocius hiemis. The sequence goes on from NZ_JAVRHZ010000002.1 coordinate 78,341, forward strand.
TCCTTACATAGATATTACGCTTAAAGGTGATGTGCTCTATAAAAACAGATTGTTAATGCTAGATGTTATAGCTAATAACAATTGGGAGCGTCCTATATACTTTAGCGGTGGTGCTTTTGGAGATGATGATTATATCTGGATGAAAGACTATTTACAACTTGATGGTGTGGTCTATAAGTTGGTTCCAATTAAAACACCTGTTGACCCAAGAAATCCTTTTGATATGGGAAGAATAGATAGTGAAAAGATGTACGATATTGTAAAGTCTTGGGAATGGGGTAATAGTGGTAGCCCAGACATTTATCATGATGTAGAAACACGTAGAAATTCTATTACGTACCGAAGTAATCTTGCTCGTCTTGCTGAAACGTTAATTAATGAAGGAAAGCTTGAAAAGGCAGAAGAAATCTTAGACCTCGCTATGGAGAAAATGCCCGTTAAGTACTTTACATACTACTCTTTGTTAGAGCCATATGTTTTAGGATACTATGAAGTTGGCAATCCCGAAAGGGCAAGAGAAATTTATCAAGAAGTTGCAAAAGTATATCAAGAAAAACTTGAGTACTATAGCGGCATGAAGATAAGAAACCAATATCCTATTGCGGATGAAATTATTAGTGATATGGAACGATATCGCGGTCTAATTGATATCTTAATCATTATGGATAAGGAGGAGTATGCTAGACCTGAAGCTTCAACCTTTAATAATTATCTAAAGTTATTCCGTCATTTCTATACTCCAGAAGAAGGAATAGATATAGACAAAACTAAAGAAGCTGAGGACTCCATATTAGACATAATGCTAGACCCTGAAGCTGCAGAGCTACTTGAGGAAAACCCAATAAATTAATACCGTGAAATGGTATTTTGTTAAAACGCCCAAATTTTTTAAATGGATATATCCTAAAAGAATTTGGGCGTTTTCAAACACAGAAAAGCCACATCTTACTTTTGATGACGGACCTATACCAGAAGTAACGCCTTGGGTATTAGATGAGCTTAAAAAACATAATGTAAAAGCTACTTTTTTTTGCATTGGAGAAAATATTGCCAAACATCCAGAAATTTTTAAACGTATTATTGTAGAAGGTCATCAAATAGGTAATCACACGTATAATCACCTTAATGGTTGGAAAACAGATACAGACAAGTATCTAGAAAATGTAGTGAAATGTGAAACTGAAATACAGAAACACACCTCAAAAAACTACACTAAACTCTTTCGCCCACCTTACGGAAAGCTTTCTTTTAAACAAGCAAAATTAATACTTTTAGAGGGCTATAAAATTTTAATGTGGAGCACACTTAGTGGCGATTTTGACACTTCAATTTCAAAAGAAAAGTGTTTAGAAAATACATTATCGGGTTTAAAAAATGGACGTATTATTATCTTTCATGATAGTTTAAAAGCAGAAAAAAACCTTCGGTATGTATTACCCAAAGTATTAGAGAAAATTTCGGTAAGCAAGAAGTAACTAAACGTATTCCTTAATTAAACCAATAAGTGTATTGGCATCTTGCTCTCCACTTTGGCGCCATTTCATTTCGCCATTTTTATAAATCATAAGGGTTGGTAGCCCTTTTACTCTAAGAGCTTCGGCAAGTTCTTGATTTTTTTCAACATCAATTTTAATAACTTTTGCCTTATCACCCATAGCAGCTGCTACATCTCTTAAAACAGGGTGCATCCCTTTACAGGCTTCGTCCCATTCTGCATAAAAGTCTAGCAAAACAGGAATACTGTTTTCAATTAATTCTCCAAATTTTGACATAAGCCTAATTAGATTATAGGAAAAATAGTACTACAAATATAGTATTTCCGCTTAATTAAGCAGAATTTACTCTTTTTTTAAGTTTAATTACTGTTATTTCTGGCCATATCCCCACTCTTCCCGGGTAGCCTAAATACCCAAATCCTCTATTTACATTAATGTATCTCCCTAGCTCTTCATAAATTCCAGCCCAGTTTTCATATCTATACTTTACGGGGCTCCACTTAAACCAGCCTGGGATTTCTATACCAAACTGCATTCCATGAGTGTGACCACTTAATGTAAGCTGAAAGTTTCTATCATCTTCCTTTACTTGTGCCTTCCAATGAGATGGGTCGTGACTAAGTAGAATTTTAAAGTCTTCGGTAGTTACTTCTTCACATGCTTTATCTAAATCGCCCGCTTTTTTAAAACCTCCTTCGCCCCAGTTTTCTACTCCTATTAATTTTATAGCCTCCCCTTTTCTCTCAAGTGTTCTATTTTCATTAAGTAATAAATCCCAGCCCATTTCACGTTGTATACCTTTTAATTTTGCAAGGTTTACACTTTTATCATCCTCAGTATTCCAACGTACATAGTCCCCGTAATCATGATTTCCTAAAACAGAATATACTCCATCTTTAGCTGTAAGGGTTCCAAAAATGGCTTTCCAGTCATCCATTTCACTTGCAAGATTATTAACCAAATCTCCTGTAAAAAGAATAATGTCACTCTTTTGTTCATTAATTAAATTAACAGCATATTCTACCTTGTTTTTATTATCAAAACTACCACTATGGATGTCACTAATTTGAGTTAGCGTAAACCCATCAAAAGCCTCTGGTAAATCATCAAATTCTAAGGCGTACTTTAATACTTTGTAGTTGTATTTTCCTTTAAACATTCCGTAAAGCAAAGAAGAAAAGGGAATAGCTGCTATTCCTAAAGCTAGGGTGCTTACAAATTTTCTTCTTGAAGGCATATAAAAAGATTCATTACCCCCACCTATTTTGGAAAATATTCCTACAAAGAGCCGGACAACATCTTCCCCAAACATAAAAATAGTTAAGAACAGTTTTGGAATGAAAAAAGCTAGAAAAAAACCAAAAATATACATCAGTTTTGGATTTGTTCTAGACTCTCCTGAAGAAAGAGCGTAAATAAAAAGTGCCAATACAGCAATAGAACTTACAACGTATAACCCATATATCAAGCTATTTTTTGATACTGTTCGTAAAGCTTGAAAGGCGTAAATATCTACAAGAATATAGATAACAATAAAAATAATCCAGCGCATGTGGTATCCAAAAACTTTTGATGAAATTCTAAAGATACTACACTTTAAAACCTCTTATTTGAAATTCACTTATTTTTAACGCTTTTTGTACCTTTCGGTTATAATTCTATCTAATGAAACACAGCTTACCTCTTCTTATTCTTTTTATCTTGCTTTTTAGTTGCAACACTTCAACAAAAGAGGCTCCAGCCACAAAATCAAAATCCTTAACAAGTTATGTAAACCCATTTATAGGTACCGGTGGCCATGGGCATACCTACCCTGGAGCTACAATGCCTTTTGGGATGATGCAATTAAGTCCAGATACTCGACTCGACGGCTGGGATGGTTGTAGTGGTTATCATTATACAGACTCGTACATTTATGGTTTTTCTCATACTCATTTAAGTGGCACAGGAGTTAGCGATTACGGTGACATATTACTAATGCCTACTAACAAACTAGTTTTTAACAATGGCGCAGATGGTAAAGAAGGATATCGCGCTCATTTTTCTCATAATAATGAAGAAGCCTTACCAGGGTATTACAAAGTGCAATTAGATTCAACCAATATAAATGTAGAACTAACCGTGACCGCTAGAGCAGGAATGCACAAATATCAATTTCCTTCTTCTGAAAATCAATACACTATTTTAGACTTAGTACATCGTGATAAGGTATTAGACGCTAAAATTGAAAAAATATCTAATACTGAGATTTCTGGTTATCGTTTTTCAGATGCCTGGGCCAAAGACCAGCGTTTGTTTTTCAATATTAAAACATCACATCCATTTATTGATGTTTTGCAATCTCCTCCAGCTACAGGTCTGCCCGGGGCAAGAAGGATATCACTACAATTTATAAACCCAAATAATGAACCTGTTTATATTTCTATAGGAATTTCGGCAGTAGATGTTGAAGGAGCTAAACAAAACAGAATACAAGAACTTAAGGAAAAATCCTTTGAGGAGATAAAACAAGAAGCCAATGATACTTGGGAAAAACAACTTGAAAAAATTGTTGTTGAAGGTACTAACGAAGATGATAAAACTAACTTTTACACATCGCTTTATCATACCATGCTAGCCCCTAATCTTTATCAAGATGTAGATGGACGTTACAGGGGGATGGATTTAGAAATTCATAAAACCACAGATTTTGACTACTACACGGTATTTTCACTTTGGGACACCTATCGCGCTGCCCACCCACTCTACACTATTATTGAGCAAGAACGCACTATCGACTTTATAAATACATTTTTAGCAAAATATGATGAAGGAGGCATTATGCCTATCTGGGATTTATCGGCTAACTACACAGGTTGCATGATTGGGTATCATGCCGTTCCCGTAATTGCAGATGCCTACCTTAAAGGAATTGATGGCTTTGATGCAAAAAAAGCTTTTGCAGCAATGAAACACTCTGCAACACGAGATAAACTAGGATTAGAAAGCTATAAATCTTTTGGTTTTATTCCTGTGGAAGAAGAAAGCGAAAGTGTATCAAAAACCTTAGAATATGCCTACGATGATTGGACTATAGCACAAATGGCAAAAGCGCTTAATATGCCTGAAGACTATAAGCTATACACTCAACGTGCACAGTTTTACAAAAATAGTTACGACCCAAAAAGTAGATTTATGAGAGGACGTTTTCGAAATACGTGGTTTGCACCTTTTGACCCTTTTGAAGTAAACTTTAATTATACAGAAGCCAATGCTTGGCAATACAGTTTATATACTCCACAAGATGTAAATGGTCATATTGAACTCATGGGAGGGAAACAAAAGTTTACGGCACATCTTGATGAATTATTTAGTGCAAAGACTGAAACTTCTGGAAGAGACCAAAAAGATATTACAGGACTTATTGGTCAATACGCACACGGAAATGAACCCAGTCACCACATGGCATACTTATATAACTTTGTAAATAAGCCAAGTAAAACACAAGAAAAAGTAAGAGAAATACTCACCACACTTTATACTAACGAGCCAGATGGAATTAGCGGAAATGAAGACTGTGGACAAATGAGCGCTTGGTATATTTTTAGTTCCGTAGGCTTTTATCCCGTAACACCAGGAAGCAATCAATACATTATGGGAGCACCACTTTTTGATAAGGCCACAATTAATTTAGAATCTGGAAAGCAATTTACTGTTGTTGCTAATAATAATTCAGAAGAAAATAAATACGTAGCATCTGTCACATTAAATGGAAACCAACTTAATAGAAGCTACCTGTACCATAAGGAAATTATGGAGGGTGGAACACTAGTTTATGAAATGACCTCAACCCCTTCAAGTTGGGGAACAAAAGATGAAGAAGTACCTACTTCAAAAATTACAGAACACTTAATAACTCCTGTTCCTTATATTTCTGAAGGCGATGTGGCTTTCAAAAATGAAACAACCATAGCACTTAGTAATATTGATAAAGAAGCACATATTTACTATCGCTTAAATACCGAAGAGTATATAGAATACAAAGAACCATTTACAATTTCTGAAGCCACTTTACTTAGTGTGTATGCAGAAAAAGATGGGGTTAAAAGTAGTAGTATTAAAACTCAGTTTTATAAAATTGACCCAAACCTTAGTATTACATTAGAAAGTGAATATGCCAACCAATATAATGGAGGAGGCAAAAACGCCCTTATTGATGGTATAAGAGGAGCTAGAGACTTTAGAACAGGTGCTTGGCAAGGGTATCAAGACACAGATGTAGTTGCTATAGTAGACCTTGGAAAAGTAAAACCTATAGAGGATATTACTGTTAACTTTTTACAAGACCAACGTAGTTGGATTTTTTATCCTACTGAAGTTTCTTGTTATGTATCAGACAACCCAAACAACTTCTACAAGGAGCTACCAAAACAAACTATTGACAGTAAAACACCTAACGAAAACACCGAAATTAAAAATGTTACCTTTAGCATGAGAGGGTATAGCGCTCGCTATGTGAAAATTGTAGCAAAAAATTTAGGTGACTTACCTTCATGGCATTTAGGACACCCTTACAATGGAAAAGCTTGGATTTTTGTTGATGAAATTGAAGTAAAATAACAACAGTAAATGAAACGTAGAAAATTTATACAAAATGCATCATTAAGTAGTTTAGGCGTTGTAGCAGGAGCTTCAGTTATTGGATGTAAGGAAAATAAAGAAGCAACTAGCACTTTAGCTTCAGAAGAAGTAACATCTAACACTATTGTAAAACCCTTAGTAATTGCAACTTGGAATGTAAATAATGCAACTGCAAAAGCTTGGGAAGCACTTCAACAGGGAAAATCTGCTTTAGATGCTGTAGAGCAAGGATGTAGAGTAGAAGAAGCAGACCCAAAAAACCAAAGTGTAGGTTATGGCGGTCTACCAGATAGAGATGGAAGAGTAACATTAGATGCGTGCATTATGAACAAAGATGGAGATTATGGTGCTGTGGTTTGTATGCAAAACATTATGCACCCCGTTAGTGTGGCAAGAAAAGTTATGGAAGATACTCCACATGTATTATTAGCTGAAGTTGGTGCTGAAGAATTTGCAGTTTCTCAAGGTTTTGAGAAAACAAACCTATTAACAGAGGCTTCAAAAAAGGCTTGGGAAGAATGGAAAAAAACATCTCTTTACAAACCTATTATCAATATTGAAAACCATGACACTATTGGGATGCTTGCCATAGATAAAAATGGCGATATCTCTGGAGCTTGCACTACAAGTGGTTTAGCTTATAAAATGGCAGGACGTATTGGAGATTCACCTATTATAGGTTCTGGTTTATTTATTGACAATGAAGTTGGAGGTGCTACAGCAACTGGACTTGGGGAAGCTGTCTTAAAAACAGTAGGGAGTTTTTTAATTGTAGAATTAATGCGAAATGGGATGTCTCCTCAAAAAGCCTGTGAAGAAGCAATAGGTAGAATCATTAAAAAAAATCCTAATTATGAGGATTTCCAGATTGGATACATTGCCGTAAATAAAAAAGGAGAAACTGGTTCCTATTCTATTCATGAAGGTTTTTGGGTGACTAAGTATGTAAATGATAAAAACACTAATACTGCCTCAGAATTTTACAATAAAAAATAACCAATTACCACATGAGCTCATCTAAAAACTATCGTTCTGCCTTTATTATTGTTACTGTTCTTTTTTTTCTTTGGGGTTTTATTACAGTACTTGTAGATAGTCTTATTCCAAGATTAAAAGATGTTTTTGAACTTTCAAACTTTCAAGCAGTATTAGTGCAGTTTGCTTTTTTTGGTGCTTTTTTTATTTTTTCTGTGCCTGCTGGGTGGTTACTTTCAAAAATTGGGTACCAAAAAGGAATTGTATTAGGCTTAGCTGTAATGGCAATAGGCTGTGTATTATTTTCTCCAGCCGCATCAGAACGTATATTTACATTATTTCTTTTAGGCTATTTTATATTGGCAGCAGGTATTACCATTTTACAAGTGGCAGCTAATCCCTATGTAGCTGTACTAGGAAGTGAAGATGGAGCCTCAAGTAGATTAAACCTATCGCAAGCATTTAACTCTTTAGGTACTGCTATTGCTCCCATAATTGGTGCATCTTTTTTATTAAGTGATACTATTATGTCTAGTGAGGCGATTAGTAAACTCTCAGAAGAAGCTCAAAACGAATACTACATTAACGAAGCTTCAGCAGTCTCTGGTCCTTTTTTAATTCTAGCTGCAAGTATTGCAGTTCTTGCTCTAGTGTTTATAGCCATCAAGCTTCCCAAAATTCTAGAAAAAAGTCCAAAAGATGGGTATATAAAACTACTTTCAAATAAGTATGTTCTAATGGGTGTTTTAGGGATTTTTCTATATGTAGGTTCTGAAGTAGCAATTGGCAGTTTTTTGGTACTTTACTTTATGGATATGAACTTAGCTGAAATTATTTCGGAGAATGGTATTTTAAACAGTTTCGCCTCTTATATAATAAGTAAAGACATATCTAACGTAGATGCAAAAGCTATTGTAGGTGCTTTTGTTTTTTTATATTGGACTGGAGCTATGGTTGGAAGGTTTGTAGGGTCCTATCTTACACAACTTATAAAGCCAGCCAAAGTGTTGAGTATTTTCGCTTCGCTTGCAATACTAATGATAATTGTATCTGTGAGTAGTATTGGAGTACTATCTATGTTTGCTATTCTTGCAGTTGGATTATTTAATTCCATAATGTTTCCTACTATTTTTACTTTAACATTAGAAGGACTTGGTGATTTAAAACCACAAGCTTCTGGTTTACTATGTATGGCTATTGTTGGAGGTGCTATTATTCCTCCATTATATGGTTTACTAGCAGACAATGTAGGCTTTAAAATTGCATTTATATTAATCATAGCTTGTTATGGCTATATCTTATTTTTTGGTTATAAAAAACAGAAAATCAAAAGCTTAGCATAACGTTTTACACTCTATGATTTCATTGATTTTTGCTTAAAAGGATAAAGAAGTCCAATAATATTTTGTAATTTCGTACTACATAAGTAGGTTGATTCCTCTTTGGGGTCAATCAAATTTGGGGCGAAAAGTCATCACATGTGGTGACTTTTCTTTATTTAAAAGAATTCATAACAGAATACCCATATTTTATATCCCTCTATGAAATCATAGAGGTTTTTTCTTTTTCGCTACTATATTTTTGAAATCACCAAATTAAACTTTTTTGCCCTTTACCAATCCCTACTTAGCTGTGGTTTACACCTAAATATACCATAGTTATGAAAATACGTTTACTAATTACACTTTTTAGTCTAACAAGTGTTCTATCCTACTCCCAAGTAGGAATTAATACAATTACCCCACAAGCTCAATTAGATATTGTTGCAGGAAATACCCCTTCAGAAAAGGATGGTATTTTAATCCCTCGATTAGATGAATACCCAACAGGTGTAGGAACCAACCAAGATGGAATGCTTGTATTTATTACAGGCAATGGCACACCTACAAAAGGTTTTTACTATTGGGACAATGTTGGATCGGCTTGGGTTCCTGTTAGTGGTGCGGGTGGAAGTGATGCAGACTGGAATATAAACGGAACTTCAACAAGTCCTACCTCTATTAATGATAACATTTACACCCTTGGTAATGTAAAAATTGGACTCAATAATACTACTGAAACATCACGTTTTTATGTAAATAGTGATCTAGCAACAACTAATAGTGGTATTAGAAATATAATGAGTGGAAATGACGATACTGTAATTAGTTATGGTATTTATAATCAAGGTTCAATTACAGATGCACTACGTCATGCAGGGTTTCATAATGTTATTGGAGGAACAACAGATAACACGTTGTATGGTATTGAAAATAGAATGGTTGCTACTGGAAGTGGTCCTAAGACGGCTATTGTAAACGAATTTGACCTTAGTGCGCCTCAAGGATCAAAACTAGGAGTATTAAATAGATTTGAAGGAGGAGATAGCTTTGTAACTGGCGTAAGAACTGAAGCACCTGGAGCTTGGTCTGTAACTGGTACGTTAACGGGTGTTGAAAATGATTTGAGTGCTGGAGGAAATGGAGTGCGTTACGGTGTTAGAAATATTATTAACGGTTTAGGAACGGGAGCAAAGTACGGCTCATTTAATAATATTGGAAGCACCGCAGGAGGTACTCACTATGGGGTTTATTCAGATGTAAGAAAAGCAAATAGTTATGCTGGCTTTTTTATTGGTAGAATGTCGCTAGGTACAGATGGTGTTCTTAATAGGTATCTTATGCCAGCAGCAGATGGTACTGCTGGACAAGTAATGACCACAGATGGAAGTGGAAATGTTACATTTCAAGACGCTACAGGAGGGGGTACTCTAGATGAAGCTTACGATTTTGGAGGTGCAGGAGCTGGTAAAAATATTATTGCCGACACGGGTGCTTTAAGAGTTGATGGAGAAGATGGTTTTTTAGTTACAGGAACTTTTGGAAGCGGTGATGCAATTGACACAGAAATAACCGGCACAGGAACTCGTATGTTTTTTAACCCCAGAAAAGCAGCCTTTAGAGCAGGATACTCTGAAGATGCACGTTGGGACGATGCAAACATTGGTGACTATTCATTTGCTGTAAACAGGAGAAGTTTAGCCTCTGGTTTTGGTTCAATTTCGTTAGGGTACGATAGTGAAGCAACTGGAGATTATTCTTTTGTAGCAGGAAACAATAGTGCTGCAAGTGGAGATAATTCATTTGCATTTGGTCTAAACTCGTACACTAATAACTCTAATCATGCAGTAGTATTTGGAAATGTTGCAAATGCTCGGGATGATTATTCTTGGGCAATTGGAAGTGGAGTAAATTCATATGGTGTGCATAGTTTTGCAAAAGGAGAAGGAGTTACCTCCTACTCTTATGGAGAAACCGTTTTTGGTTTTTATAATACATCCTATACAGCAAATTCTACAACCGCTTTTGATGCAGCCGATAGGTTATTTGTATTAGGGAACGGAGTTGGTGCAACCCCTAGCAATGCACTAATTATCTACAAGGACGGTAGAATGAATATTAATGATGCCTACACCATAACAAATACCGATGGTACCAATGGCCAGGTGTTGACAACTGATGGAGGTGGTAATGTAACTTTTCAAGATGCAACTGGAGGAGGAACACTAGACGATGCTTACGACTTTGGTGGTGCTGGGACTGGAAGAGCAATTACTGCAGACAATGGCGCCGTTGACATTCAAGGAGCTGGAGGACTTCGTGTAGAAGGAAATATCTCCGCTGCCTCAAATATTTTTCATGATGGCGATACGAATACTTTTATGAGCTTTACCCCAGATCGAGTTCAGTTTGATGCAGGTGGTAGGAATTATATCGACATCCAGCACGCAAATGAAGAAATTGCTTTTAACGAAGACAGTACTGAAAGTGATTTTAGGGTTGAAAGCGGCACTAATCAAAATATGTTTTTTGTTGATGGTAGCAGGAATAGAATTGGAATAGGGACAAATACGCCTGGAACAACATTACATATTGGTACATTGAATAATTTTAATACAAATATTGGTGTCACAGGACAAGATGCCATTTTTATTAGAGGAAGTGAAACTTCAGGTTTAAATGAAGTTGGAGGCTCTATAGCTTTTGGTGGAGCACACCCAGCAAGAGACAATTCTAGGAGAGCTGCTATTGCCTCGATGCAAACAGGCATAGATGAAGATAATGTGGGTTTAGCTTTTTATATACACCCTGGACCTGTAAATACAAATCCAATGGAAGAAGCAATGCGTATTACGCATCAAAAATATCTTGGAATTAATAACATAAGCCCTTCAGCTACCTTAGACGTAGTTGGAACAATGCAGTTTGTGGATGGTAATGAAGCTAATGGATATGTTCTTGCTTCAGATGCAAATGGGAATGCTACATGGACAGATCCTAACACACTCAACTCTGGGGATTTTGATTGGCTAACTACAGCCGGTGCCTCCTCAACATCGATTTCAGATAATATTTATACTAACGGCTCTGTATCAATAAACACTACTACAACTTTTGGAGACTTTAATATTTCTCACAACGAAGCCTCTGATGGAACTACCGATTATCTTCAATATAACTCAGTTAGTAACTCAGGAAACGATAACAAAATTATTTTGTATAACACATTCGGCTCTTCTCAAGCTGGAGACAACACCGCTATTTACAATCTAATGATAGGGAATGGGAGTGGAACTTACAAAGGGTTACACAATTATTCATACGCTTCTGTTACAGGAGATATCTATGGAATGTATAATGTTTTTTCAGCAACTGGCGGAGGGGATCACTATGGTGCTAGAAACCTTTTAAGTGGTACAGGAAGCGGCACCAAGTATGGTACATATAATATTATTAATTCTACTGCCGGTGGTACTCATTATGGTGTATATTCAAGTGCACTAAAATCTAACAGTTTTGCAGGTTACTTTTTAGGAAATTTGGCCATTGGAACTACAACAGCTAACACATATATTTTACCTGCATCACGTGGAACCAATGGACAGACTATGCAAACCGATGGCACAGGTAATGTTAGTTGGGTAGATCCGGTAACTTCAGAATGGACAGATGGTGGTACATTTCTATATCCTACAGATGGAACAACAGAAGATGTAGTCATCGGACAAAATACATCGGGTACTGGTAGATTGAGTATCGATGCTGGCACCAAGGCAACGAGTATAAAAACCAACAAAGTAGGAAGTTTTGCAGGATTACACTTCGGCGTGGATAACTATGTTTCTAATAGTGGCGGGGGTGCAAGTATTGGTGTAAACAATCTTATTGAAGGAACTGGCGGGAGTAATTTACGTTACGGAACTCGTACTATAATAAATGGTTCATCGACACCTTCAGCTGTTTCGCATTATGGAAGTTATAACCAAGTTAATACAACAGGAACAGGATTTAGATATGGAACCTACAATGAAATTGCGGCTACAGCAGGAGGCACACACTATGGTACGTATAACCAAGTTTCGACTACTAGTGGGTGGGCCGGCTACTTTTTAGGCAAAAACTATGTGTCTGAGTCTATAGGTATTAATAACCCAAACCCAGATGGACGTCTTGATATTATACATAATAGTACAGGCTCCTCTTCTCCACATATTATGTTGACAGCTCAAAATGCAAATACAGGAACGCGCATTACTTTTGACAATGCTGTTGAAACCACAAACAATTGGGTGCTTTTTGCACGCTCAGATAATGCAGCAAATGGCGGAACATTTAATATTTTTTCAAGTGAAGCTGGAGCTAATGTAATACGGCTTGATAGTGATGGTAAAATGGGTGTTATGCGAAATCCAGTAACCAATACTTTAGAAGTACAAGGCGATGCATCCAAAACCACAGCGGGTTCATGGTTAGCTAATAGTGACAGAAGGCTAAAGAAAAATATTGTTTCTATAAAAGGAGAAACTGCGCTTGATAAAATTGAAAAGATGCGGGGAGTTACCTATGAGTGGAATGATGACAAAACAGGTTCCAACCGACCAAAAGGATTACAATACGGATTCATTGCTCAAGAGCTGATGAAAGTTTTTCCAGAAAAAGTAACTAAGGACAATCTTGGTTTTTATCAAACTGCTTATGGTGATTACGACCCTCTTTTTGTTGAAGCAATAAAAGAACTTAAAAAAGAATTGCAAACGCTTTCTGAAGAAAACGAACAATTAAAAAAACAATTAGCAAAATATGAAAGTCTAGAGGCACGTCTCTTGGCATTAGAAAACGGGAATAAAATAAACCCAAAAGAAACAAAAGTAACAGCAGAAAAATAAAATGGATTTTGACTGGCGCATCTAACTAATCCAAATAGATGTAAATAAAAGACCGCTCTTCTAAAAGCGGTCTTTTAAATTTTATAAACTATTGAGAAAAAACCTTCTCACCCGCAGCTTCTTGTGCTTTAAATTTTTGTACTAAATCTAAGGCATCTGGCACCACATCACTACACAAAATAATAAGCGAATCCTTTTTTGCATTATTAACAGCAAATGTTATTGCTTCTTTTTCTGAAGGAATAATCGTGGTTTTCATTTTTGGATTTTTCATTTTAATACCATCATCTAGCATCTTAATGAGTTCTTCTTCTGTTTTACCTCGTAAACGTTTGTCTTGTCTGATAATGATTTCGTCACTCATTTCAGCAGCAATACTTCCTATCATATTATTATCTTCTTCTCTCCTATCTCCAATTCCTGCAATGATACAAACCTTATGGCTGGCGTCAAGCTCATCTGAAAAATCTTTTAATGCTCTCATCCCCGCTGGGTTGTGAGCATAATCTAGTAAGATTTTAAAGTTTTTAAATTTAAATAAGTTAAGACGTCCAGGAGTTTGTGAAGCTGATGGAATAAACGTTTCTAAAGCTGCCTTCATATCTTCAATACTAATACCTCTAACATTGGCGGCAATGACAGCAGCCAATACATTCTGAATCATAAATTTGGCCTTACCTCCATAGGTTAACGGGATATCTTCGGCTTTCATAATTCGCATTTTCCAAGCACCTCTGCATAGGGTTACATACCCATTTTCATAAACAGCAGTTATTCCTCCTTTACGCTGTAGTGCTTGTACTCTAGGGTTATTTTCATCCATTGAGAATAAGGCAAGATTGCAATCTATATTTCTACGCATATCATACACAAGATCATCATCTGCATTTAAAATTGCATGTCCGTCTGGTAATACTGTTTCTGGTATCACCCCTTTTACTCTTGCTAATTGCTCTATGGTATGAATCCCTTTTAAACCTAAATGATCTGCAGCTACATTAGTTACAACAGCAACATCACAATTTCCAAAACCAAGCCCAGCTCTAAGCAGACCCCCTCTAGCACATTCTAAAACAGCAAAGTTTACTGTAGGGTCTTTTAATACAAACTCCGCACTAGCAGGCCCAGTGCAGTCTCCCGTCATTAACAATCTGTTTTGGATATACACACCATCACTTGTGGTATAGCCCACTCTATATCCCTTCATTTTTGCCATATGTGCAATAAGACGGCTTGTAGTTGTTTTTCCATTTGTTCCTGTGATAGCAACAATAGGGATTCTACCAGTATCACCTTGTTGCGGAAATAATTTGTCTACAACTGGAGCGGCAACATTTCTAGGTAATCCTGTTGTGGGTGCTAAGTGCATTCTAAATCCTGGTCCAGCATTAACCTCAAGTACCGCGCCTCCAGTTTCAGAAAGAGGCTTAGTAATATCTGTTGTCATAATATCAATCCCACAAATATCAAGGTCTATAATTTTACTTATACGTTCTGCCATAGAAACATTAGCAGGGTGTACAATATCTGTTATATCTTCAGCTGTACCTCCAGTACTTAAGTTGGCTGTATCTTTTAGTATTAACATCTCTCCTTCTGGAATAACAGAATCTACTGTATAACCAGCGTCTTTAAGTATTGTTTTTGTTAGGTCATTAATAGTTATTTGAGTTAACACATTTTCATGTCCATACCCACGACGAGGATCTTTATTTACTTCGTCAACTAACTCTTCTACGGTTGATTTTCCGTCACCAATAACATGAGCAGGTGTCCGTTTTGCTGCAGCAACAAGCACGTTATTAATAACTAATAGTCTATGGTCTTCTCCTGTAATATATTTTTCTACAATTACTCTTCTACTTACCTCTTTTGCAGCATGGAAAGCAACAAGTGCATCTTCATAATTTTGAATATCAACTGTGATTCCTCTTCCGTGATTCCCGTCTATAGGCTTGATGACTAAAGGGTAACTAACATAACGACAAGCGTCTTCAAGGCTTCGCTCTCTAGAAATAATATCTCCTCTAGGAACCTCAACCTCAGCCTGTTCCAACAGGTATTTAGTATCTTCTTTATCACATGCTAATTCAACTCCAATAGATGACGTCTCGCTAGTTACAGTTGCTTGAATTCTTTTTTGGTTGGCTCCATACCCTAATTGCACAAGCGAATATTGATTAAGTCTAATCCAAGGAATGCCTCTGCTTTCAGCTTCTTCAACAATAGAACCTGTACTAGGACCTAATCTTGCTTTTTCTCGGAGCTCACGCATACGCTGGATATCTGGTTCTAGGTCATATTCTTCACCTGCAATTAAAGCTTCGCAAATTTTAACAGAAGCTTCAGCTGCATAACGTCCTACATTTTCTTCCATATAGGAGAATACTACATTATACACACCTCTTTCTCCATAATCACGAGTTCTTCCAAAGCCAGTATCCATACCAGCAAGGGTTTGTATCTCTAGGGCAATGTGCTCTATAATATGCCCCATCCAAGTACCATCATCTACACGCTGAAAAAAACCGCCTGGTTCACCAACACTACATCTATGAGAATACATAGAAGGAAACATCTTTTTAAGACGATCGCTAAACCCAGGTACTTTATCGCTTGGAAAGTCTTCCATTTTTTCTAAGTCAAGCACCATTACTATTAATTTATGACGACGTACAGACCAATAGTTAGGACCTCGCATAGCATTTATTTCGCGAATTTTCATATAGGGTTAGTTTATTATATTAATAACTGAAAGTTTATAAATATATAGATTTTTTTACTAACAAAACCCTATTTTTGCAGGCAACAAAAGCTATTTAATGAAAGTAAAAGGAACATTAATTCCCATAGGTGGAAATGAAGACAAAGGGACGGAGAAACATGAGCAACACACACTAGAGTTTATTAGTGAGGGAATCTTATTTCATGTAGTGAAAGAAGCTGGTGGAATTGACGCAAACATTGTAGTAGTACCTACCGCATCAAGTATTCCGGAAGAAGTAGGACAGAACTACCTTGATGCCTTTGGAAAATTAGGCTGTACCAATGTAACTGTTCTTGATATTAGAAAGCGTGAGGATTCTGAGTTGCCTGAAAATATTACACTCGTGAAAAATGCAGATTGTGTTATGTTCTCTGGCGGAAATCAATCTAAGATTACACGAAAAATTGGAGAAACAACTATTCATAAAATTCTTCTTGATAAATATAAAAATGAGGACTTTGTAATAGCAGGTACTAGTGCTGGTGCTATGTGTATGTCACAAGAAATGATTACTGGCGGAAGTGCTACAGAATCATTTATAAAAGGTGCAGTTGGTATGAGTACAGGGATGGGGTTTATTAAAGAATTAATAATTGACTCTCACTTTATACGTCGTGGTCGCTTTGGAAGACTAGCAGAAGCCGTAGCTAAATTCCCAACCCTAGTAGGTGTTGGTCTTGCTGAGGATACTGGACTTCTTATTAAAAATGCTAAAACTTTTGAGGTAATTGGCTCTGGGATGGTTATTCTTTTTGACCCTAGGAAATTAAAGCACAATAACGAAAAAATATTAGATGTTGGCACCCCGATGTCCTTAACAAATTTAAAAACACATGTTCTTGCTAATGGTGATCGCTTTAATATCAAGAAAAAGAAGGTTAAAGTGCTCCCTGTAGAGGCCTCTTTTATCTAAACTAATCAAGATGTGGGAAGAAAGGCTTAAACTTTACGATAGCTTTGTAACTAAATGTGCCAGATTTGATCGTCTTGGGAAAACAATGCCCTATACATCCACAAACGGGTATATGTTTTCATTATTAAATAAAAATGCTGAGTTAGGAATTAGATTCTCAAAAGAGGTCCAAGAAACCTATTTTAAAAAGTTTGACACTACTATTTATAAATCCTATGGAGCTGTAATGAAAGGGTATATTTTAATTACTGAAGCCATGCTAACTAATGAAACTCTAATTTTGGATTTATTAAACGAAAGCTACGACTATTTTAATTCTATTGAACCTAATAAACATAAGAAGTAATAAGTTACAACTTTCGCCTTAATTACAAGTTTACTTATAAATCAACACATCTTTTTCTCCATTCCATTTTTTATACCCTCGATACATCCCTTCAGTATTAAAAGGGAGTGCAATATTTCCTTGCGCATCTACCGCGATTAACCCGCCATCTCCATTAATCGCTTTTACACGGTTATGTATTACCTCATTAGCAGCTTCTTCTAGAGACATACCTTTATATTCCATTAAGCATGAAACGTCATAGGCTACAACTCCACGTATAAAGAATTCACCACTTCCGGTACAACTTACGGCACAGGTTTTATTGTTTGCATACGTTCCAGCGCCAATCATTGGACTATCCCCTACACGGCCCCATTTTTTATTAGTCATTCCACCTGTAGAAGTCGCCGCACCAATAGTACCATCCATACCTAAGGCAACTGCACCTACAGTACCAAACTTGCCATCTTTTTTCACACTATGGTCTAACTGAAACTTGTCACTATCTTTAATTCCTTGCCATTGTTTATAACGCACCTCATCGTAAAAATAAGAGGGCTCCTCTAAACTATAATGCAAACTCTCTGCAAATTGCATAGCACCTTCTCCTGCCAGAAACACATGATCACTTTTTTCCATTACATCTCTAGCTAGAGTAATAGGGTTTTTTATACCTGTTATTAAAGAAATAGCTCCTGCCTCAAGGTTTTTACCTTCCATAATTGCTGCATCCATTTCGTGGGTCCCGGCATTAGAAAAAACGCTCCCTTTTCCAGCATTAAAGAGCGGAGAGTTTTCTAGTATTGTAACGCTAACCTCCACAGCATCTAGCGCACTTCCATTAGCTTCTAAAACTTTATACCCACTTTCAAGTGCTTCTTCGAGTTTTGCCTTGTATTGTGATTCTAATTCTGGCGTCATTAAGCCTTTTACAAGGGTTCCAGCTCCTCCATGAATGGCAATTGAGAATTTATTCATTTTTATTGTTTTTAAAACTCAAAAATACGTTTTGATTTTAAATGCGTTAGACTTAATTGATATCTTTTCTTCGTTTTACTATTCTTGTTGGGGTTTTTAAAAAATAGTATCTTGTAGTTTTCAAAAAACATGTATTGAAATTATATTGTTTTTTTTCACCGCTTATTTTTCTCGCTACACTCCATGGCTTTTTTCACTTTTCACAAGTTGAACAAAACGCTACATCAGTTTATAAAAAAACCATTCAAACCCATATAGATAACGCTTGGGAATATACCTTAAATGAAAACGACAGCGCGCTTATTTATGCTGAAAAAGCCTTACAGCTTTCCAAAAAAAATAAGTATCCCTTTGGTATAGCAATGGCACTTGAAAGTAAAGGGCTATACCATGAGATTGTTACTGGAAATTACGATTTAGCTAGTGGGTATTATTTTGAAGGTATTCGGATTTGCGAAACTAATAACCTTGCATACGCATCTTCTATTTACCATTCACTTGGTGTAATGTTTCATACCTCAGATAATTATAACAAAGCCCTTGAATATTACAACATAGCTTACAATAGAGCTAAAAAGGATAAGGATTCTGTTCTTCAAAAGAAATGTCTAATAAATCTGGGGTCTATACATTCGTCTCTTCAAAACTATGAAAAAGCAAAAGTGTTTATGCTTGAAAGCTTACGTTTAGATAAAAGGCGTGAACTAGATTATAATATTTATGCCAATTTAGGAAACTTATTTATTCGTCAAAAACAATATAAAAAAGCAATTCCTTACTTAGAGAAATCTGTAAAGGTTACTCCTGATAATTTAGATTCTGAAAAAAACTTAATGTATCTAATTGAAGCTAAAGCGGCATTGCGAGACTCTACAGGTATGCAGCCTAAAATAAGGCGTGCAATTATTGAAGCTGAAAACATTACGGCATTACGAGCTAAAAGCAATTTGTACGACGCCCTTTCTAAATATTTTTATGCCTTTGAAGATTATAAAACAGCAATAGATTACCATAAAAAATACCAAGCTGCTTTTGTTGAAATAAAAGAAAAACAACGTGACCAAACAGTATATGATATAGAAACTAAATATCAAACTGAGAAAAAAGAGCGTGAATTAGAAAGAAAAAAAGCAAATGAAACTTTATTTATAATTATTGTAATCTTCTTAGCCATCCTACTTACGCTTGTCACATTATTTTATATTAAAAACCGGAAAAAGAATCAGCTACTTGGAAAACAAAAAAATCTTTTAGAAAGTACTGTTGAAGAAAAAAATACGCTACTTAAAGAGATTCATCATCGTGTAAAAAACAATTTACAGGTTATTTCTTCTTTATTAAGCTTACAACAACGTCAATTAAAAGACCCTAAAGCTTCGCAAGCCATGCAAGTAGGGAGAGACAGAGTAAAAGCTATGGCACTTATTCATCAAAACTTATATCAAGACACACAAATTATTGGTATTGAGACAAGTGATTATGTAAATAAGTTAGCAAATAACCTAGTTCAAAATTATAAAACCGAGGATAAATTAATTGAAGTTAAAGTTAATGTAGATTCAATAAAAGTAGATGTAGATACTATAATTCCATTAGGTTTAATTATAAATGAGTTAATTAGCAATGCTTTAAAATATGCATTTACAGATCAACCTACTGGAAGAATTGATGTTTCTCTAACATCTAATAATAACTCACTAATCCTTTCTATAGCTGATAATGGTAAAGGATTACCAGAAAACTTTTCTGTAAATCAAATCTCAAGTACAGGATTTAGACTAATAAAAGCATTTAGTGACAAATTAAAAGCCAATCTAAAAATCACCTCTTCAAAAAAAGGAACAGAAATAGCAGTAATAATTCCTAACTTAAAAACAGTATAGTAATGAGTGTAATTAATATTCTTGTTGTAGAAGACGACCCCATTATTGCAGAAGATATTAAGGAGGCACTTACCAATGTAAACTACAACGTAGTTGGGCTCGCTTACAATAAAATTGACGCTCTAAGTTTCTTAAAAAGCCTAACCCCAGATATTGTTTTAATAGACATAAATTTAGGCGATAATTTAGATGGTATTCTTATAGCAGAGACTATAAACAGCGAATATGAAATTCCTTTTTTATACCTAACATCCTACTCTAACAAAGAAATTCTTGATAAAGTAAAACATACGCTTCCTATGGGGTACATTGTAAAACCGTTTGAAGAAGCCGACTTGTTTGCTGCAATAGAAATTGCAGTTTCCAACTTTTATAAATTTAATAAAACAGACTCGCTTCAAATAGAATTAATTAACAAATCTATACCTAACAAACTCACGATGAAGGAGTTTGATGTATTAAAAGATATATATCAAGGAAAAACAAGTAATCAAATTGCAGATGACCATTTTGTAAGTATTAATACCATTAAAACTCATATTAAAAATATATATGAAAAACTCGACGTTCATTCGCGTTCTGAAGCAATTGTAAAAACAAGAAAACTTTTAAGCTATTAAATATCACCCAAATAGGTGATTTTTTACTAAAACGCTCTTACTATTTTTAAATCTTATAAAAGTATGGTCCTGGCTACCTTCTTTTGTAGTAAAACAAATAATAGTAATGAAACGTTTTTTAGTTTATATACTTCCCCTCTTTTTTAGCTTTACAGGCTTTGCGCAAGTAGGTATTGGCAATCTAAGCCCCAATGCACAATTGGATATATCTGCGGGAGCTACACCTTCTGAAAAAGATGGATTGCTCATCCCTAGATTAGATGAGTTTCCATCAGGCGTAAACGCCAATCAAAATGGAATGTTGGTCTTTATCACAGGTAATGGAACACCTACAAAAGGGTTTTATTATTGGGATAATAATACAACAAACTGGGTTGTTTTTGGAAAAAGTGACGTAGAAAAAATAGACGACCTTATTGATGGGAAAAGTGATTACTCATCAATTTTTTTGGGGGCTGGTGCAGGAGAAAATGACGATTCAAATAATTCAAATTTTGGCTTAGGTATTGAATCATTATACAACAACATTAACGGTATTGCAAATACAGCCCTTGGCTATCGATCACTATATTCTAATGTTGATGGAAACAGTAATCTTTGCATAGGTTTTGAAACTTTATATAGTAATGTTAGTGGTGATAGAAATATTGCCATTGGTAGTGCATCTTTAGGTAGCAATGCAACAGGAAGTGAGAATATTGCTATTGGGTATGGTGCATTTGCAAACAGTTCAAATAGTTCAAATAATATTGCCATTGGATTTTCTGCAGGTCCAAATTCTAGCTATGCAGGTAATTCAGGTATTTTTATTGGTGAAAGTTCTGGTAGAAATGAAACACAGGGTAATAGACTTTATATTGAAAATAGCAATGCAGATGAAAATAATGCTCTTATATATGGTGAGTTTGACAACAACATTTTAAGAACCAATAGCGAATTTCAAATTGGAAACCCAACAGGAAGTGGCTATGCATTGCCTACCACAGATGGTACTGCTGGACAAATATTAACTACTGATGGGAATGGACAAGTTAGTTTTGAAAACACAACTTCCATTTCCAATTTTTCATTGGCTAGAATAGTAATGAATAGTTATCAAGCAATGTCTGGAGCTGGATGGACAAAAATTAATTTTGACACCGTTGACTTTGACATAAATTCAGACTTCAACACAACAAATGATCGATTTGTTGTGCCTGTAGATGGTTATTATAGGGTAAATGCCATATGTCGAACATTTAGTGTGCCAAGCGGAACCAACCTCTTTGGAATAGCAATTTACATAAATGGCTCAAGAGTTAGATATAATCGTTATACTCATACAGGGACTTCAAATTTTATAAGATCAATAGATCAAATATTACAGTTAAGTGCTGGTGATTTTATAGAAATCAGGTTCTACAATCCATCAACAATATCAATTAGCTCAAGTGTTCAAGAAACATCCTTTGAAATAGAACGTCTTAGATAGTCTCAAATATATTTTACAACTCATACTAGTTTTCTTAACATATTTCTATTATAAAAAAACAGGAATTGTAATACAATATATTTCGGTTGGAGATATAAGTTTTGTAGTTTTATAAACTATTCAATTTATCCAACATGCCAGACCAAAAAAGACTTTTTCTTGTAGATGCCTATGCACTTATTTTTCGTGGCTACTACGCTTTTATAAAAAACCCGCGAATTAATTCAAAAGGAGAAGATACCTCAGCAATTATGGGGTTTATGAATTCGCTTCTAGATGTTATTAAAAGAGAGCGCCCAGACCATCTTGCCGTTTGCTTTGATAAAGGTGGAAGTGTGGATAGGGTAGAAATGTACGAAGAATACAAAGCCAATAG
Organism: Patiriisocius hiemis; assembly: GCF_031846325.1. Lineage (NCBI taxonomy): Bacteria > Pseudomonadati > Bacteroidota > Flavobacteriia > Flavobacteriales > Flavobacteriaceae > Patiriisocius > Patiriisocius hiemis. The sequence continues at coordinate 100,973 of NZ_JAVRHZ010000002.1, forward strand.
AGATGAAACGCCAGAGGGCATAAGAACTGCCACCCCACATATTTGTAACATCCTAGAGGCAATGCACATCCCAATCATGGTAAAAGAGGGGTATGAAGCAGATGATGTAATAGGTACACTTTCTAGACAAGCTGAAAAAGAAGGCTATAAAACTTATATGGTAACTCCAGATAAAGATTTTGCACAATTAGTGACCGAAAACATCTTTATGTATCGTCCCATTTTTGGAGGTGGTTACGAAACTTGGGGAATTCCCGAAGTACAGAAAAAATTTGAAGTAAAAGAGCCACTACAAGTAATTGACTTTCTTGGAATGATGGGAGATAGTAGTGACAATATTCCTGGATTACCTGGAGTTGGTGAAAAAACCGCCAAGAAGTTTTTGGCACAATTTGGCTCTATGGAAGGACTACTAGAGAATACAGACCAGCTAAAAGGCAAAATGAAAGAAAAAGTTGAAGCAAATAAAGAACTTGGTTTACTTTCCAAGCAACTAGCTACTATTATGCTTGATGTACCAGTAACTTTTAATGCCGAAGATTTTGAAATGTCAGAGCCTGATGTTTCTAAAGTGACTGAAATTTTTGAAGAATTAGAGTTTAGAAGACTAAAGGATAACTTTTTAAAGACATTTGCTTCAGAGAGTACTAAAGGTGAAACAACAACTTCAAAAAAAGGTTTAGAAGAAAAGAAATCTGCTAACACTATAAAATCTAAAACCAATACTGCTGGACAAGGACAATTTTCATTATTTGGAGGTGACGGAGAAGCTACAGAGGAGTCACAAGTTTTCAGCTCAAGAAAAACAATTAACGATACGGAGCATTTTTACCAAACTGTACAATCAGGTATGGGCACCAAGTTATTTATTGGTAATTTAATGAAACAAACATCTGTTTGTTTTGATACAGAAACGACAGGTCTAAACCCATTAACTGCAGAATTAGTAGGTATTGCATTTTCATGGGAAGCAGGAAAAGGATTTTATTTACCTTTTCCAGAAGACAAGCAGGAAGCGCAAGAACTAATTGAATTACTTCGCCCATTCTTTGAATCTGAAACTATTGAGAAAATTGGCCAGAATTTAAAATATGATATAAAGGTATTGGCTAAATACAATGTTTCTGTAAAAGGGAAAATTTTTGATACCATGTTAGCACATTACCTAATTAATCCGGATATGCGTCACAACATGGATGTTCTTGCAGAAACCTACCTTAACTATACTCCCGTTTCTATTACTGAACTCATTGGTAAAAAAGGGAAGAACCAGCTTTCTATGCGAGAAGTCCCTATTGAGAAACAAACCGAGTATGCTGTTGAGGACGCAGATATTACGCTTCAGTTAAAGCAACATTTTCAAGAAGAATTAGGAGCTGCTAATACTCAGAAACTATTTGATGATATAGAAGTGCCTTTACTTCGTGTTCTAGCAGATATGGAATTAGAGGGTATTAATCTCAATAAAGCATTTCTTCAGAAATTATCTTCAGAATTAGATACAGAGATAAAACAACTCGAAGCTAATATTTATAAAGAAGCAGGTGAGGAATTTAACATTGCTTCTCCTAAGCAATTGGGAGAAATTCTATTTGGAAAACTAAAGTTAGTAGATAAGCCTAAAAAGACAAAAACAGGTCAATTTTCTACTGCCGAAGATGTGCTAAGTTACCTTGCCAAAGACCATAAAATTATTGCAGATGTATTGGAGTTTAGAGGTCTTAGTAAATTAAAAAGCACCTACGTAGACGCATTACCAACACAGGTGGAGGAAGCAACTCAACGTGTACACACAGACTATATGCAAACAGTAGCTGCTACAGGACGATTAAGTAGTAATAATCCTAACTTACAAAACATCCCTATCCGTACCGAAAGAGGTCGGGAAGTACGTAAGGCGTTTGTGCCAAGAGATGAAAATTATGTATTACTCGCAGCAGATTATAGCCAGATAGAGCTGCGCATTATTGCAGCATTAAGTGAGGAAGAAACAATGATAAAAGCATTCCAAGATGGGGAAGACATTCATGCCTCCACAGCTGCAAAGGTTTTTAATGTCCCTCTTGAAGAAGTAACTCGCGAGCAACGTAGTAATGCAAAAACAGTAAACTTTGGGATTATTTATGGTGTATCTGCATTTGGGTTAAGTAATCAAACCGATTTGTCTAGAAGTGAGTCTAAAGAGTTAATTGATACGTATTATAAAACCTATCCTAAGTTACGTAACTACATGAGTGAGCAAGTTGACTTTGCTCGAGATAATGGGTATGTAGAGACAGTAATGGGGCGTCGCAGGTATTTAAAAGATATTAATTCTCGTAATGCAGTAGTGCGAGGCGCAGCAGAACGTAATGCAGTAAATGCTCCCATACAAGGTAGCGCCGCAGATATTATCAAGTTGGCAATGATAAACATCCATAAAAAACTGCAAGCCGAAAACTACACTAGCAAAATGCTATTGCAAGTACATGACGAATTAGTTTTTGATGCCTATAAACCAGAACTAGAAAATCTTAAAACCCTCATTAAAACCGAAATGGAAAACGCTTACAAAATGAGCGTTCCCTTAGATGTAGAAATAGGGGTAGGAGAAAATTGGCTAGAGGCGCATTAAATTCATAATAAAGCGGGAGCCTCAACGCTAAAACATTTAATAGTAGTTTTCAAATAACACTATAAAACAAAACGATAGGTAGCCTTAATCAAAAAGGTGTTTTGTGGTCGCTGTCTAAGAAGTTGATTGTCTATAATAGTCCCAAAACTATTATCAGGATCTCCAACTCCTGTAATCCCTTGAGACCATACTAAGAAAATTTCAGAACCAGGAATATACTCCCAACGCATTACTAGATTAGAACGAAACTGCACAAATGCAAAATTAGGATCTCCAAAACTGTAATCTGTTGCACCATCGGCATCTTCATCAATAAGATAGCCTCCTTCTTCAAAAGTTATTTGGTCATTGTTAAACAAAGTAACCCGCTCATTTATATCTTCTGCAATAGGATTATTAACAAAATTGAAGTCTGAATACTTAGCTTTAAAAATAAAAGGTTGTCCGTAATACTGTATTGTCAAATTTGGATTAATATTATAATTTACACGTAGTGTTGCGCTTAACGTTTCTTGATCTATAGCAGCTGTAATATATCGAGGGTCTCCATTAAAATTTCTTGTAGTTACATATTGTGTTTTATTTGGGTTTTCTGAATACTCTAAATCTAGGTTTAAACTTAAAGTATTTAATGGCTGGTAGCGTACTCCAAACTCATAATTGTAAAATGCGAAATTATCTTGTTTAGCTTGCGAGTTTACATGTCCTGCTCTAAAACTCAACTTTTTTCGCTGATCTGTACCACTAAAAAAGAACCAAAAGTTTTCTTCATTAAATCGCCACCTTGGACCACCTTGTAAGGCTGTATTTGTAAATATTCTAGGTTTATGGGCTGCCCCAAAATCACTCCACCAATTATTTTTATAGTTTACAAAACCTCCTATTTCATATTGAATACGATTATAATTACCTTCAAAATCGAAGGCAGTTGACAAATTACCTCTTAGGTTAGCACGACGATACCACGAAGTAGAAGTATTAAAGTTTCTCGTCACAAAGGTATATTGACGAATATCGTCTGCCTGCCTAAGAAACCCAATATCATTTATTTCAAATTCTGGTGATTTCCAGTTTCCACCAGTTCCATATCTCCAGTTTCCACCACCCCCTTTTCCAATTTCAAAACTACCTCCAGTACCTGTTAATGAAGTTCTGTTAGGGTCAACTTCTAAGTGGCTTGCATCTGGTCTTGCAAATAAATGTCTTATAGAACGTTGTGTTTCTTCTATGGCTTCTTTACTACCACGAACATGACTGTAATTAAATTTTCCGGTTACATAGTATTTTCTGTCTTTCCAATTATGTAAAAAATCTAACCCTCCAGAGTAAGCATGCGAATGTAAAAACTGAAGATTGTCTTCCATATTTCTATGCGTAGCTGTAAAGATGCCTCCTACATAGCTATTGTTATCATTAAAATCTTTTTGAACTCGTCCAACAAAGTAATTAGTAAGCGGTTCTACCACAGTTTCGCTTTCACTACCATCTTGGTTAATTACATCTGCAAACTCCTTTGCAGTTACACTTTCTAAAACTCCAAGTGTCCATCCATTTTGAGTTTTTCCGCTAAACTTGGCCGCCCCCAAAATAGTACTATTTATAGGTTGATCTACAAATACAGTTGTTGCACCAAAAGCAGACCCCTGTGGACTTCTTCCTATACGTCTGGAGAAAAATAAGTTGTCTGCTCCTCCCCCTACATTAAAATCAAAAACACTCTTGTTTTCTACAAAGAAAGGCCTTCGTTCTTGGAAAAAAATTTCAAAACCATCAAGTGCAACGGCTCCCGGATCTGCATCTACCTGCCCAAAATCTGGATTAATTGTTAAGTCTAAAGTTAAATCATTGGTCACACCAATTTTAGCATCTAACCCCCCTGTTAACTTTGTATCACTACCATCCCTAAAAGGATTACCAGGCTCTTTTTCATAGGTATCCAATTTTCCTACAGTATACGGCTGTATTTCGAGTTGTTTTTGAGGTTTCAAGCCTTTGATACCACGTAATTCTCCAAAAGAACTTACCCAACCAGGAGGGTTAGCTGGCAATTGCTGCCAAGTAGAACGTTCTTCATTTCTAAAATAACGCCTGGTTGATTGTATTCCCCATACTTGCTCGTCATCTTTTCCAAAGCGCAACTGACTTAGAGGAATACGCATTTCTGCAGTCCAACCATCATCATCAATTTTAGTATCTAGATACCAAATAGGATTCCAACTCCCATCAAAATTACCGTTATTTGAAATAAACTCATCCCCTTTTACTCCAGATGCAGAAGCCGTAAACGAAAAGCCAGTACGTTCATCTCCATAACTGTCTATATTAATCTCAACCCAATCACCTGGGAAGTCATCACGACGCCCCATCCTTTTTTCAATAGTACTTGGGTCAGCTTGATAACATTTAAAAGCTACATAGAGGTTTTTGTCGTCATACACAATTTTCATTTTGGTCTGCTCTGTAGGAGCTGCACCATTATCGGGTTCAAACTGAGTATAATCTGTAGTCCATTCTACGGCATCCCAAGTAGCTTCATCTAACACTCCGTCAATTTTAATAGGTTCTAAGTTAGCTACTGAAGTAGTTGTGTAGCTTCGTTTAGGGTATTCGGTAACTTGATTATCTGGTGTAGTATCGGTTTGAGAAAAAGAAATGCTACAGCAAAAACAGAAAATTGCTATCGCAGCGATTTTTAAAAATTTCATAATTGATTAGGTTAGATTGATTGATGTCTATATAAATATAGACATATAGAAGGTGAGCTTGTGACGGTTTTGTATTATGTTTAAGATAATTTTAACTTTTTGAGTGATCTCAATAAGGTACTTTAATAACACTATCTTTATACATATTTACCAAAATCTATGCGAAAACTTATTTCAAAAAAAAAGCCAGCTTTTGATATATCAGAAAAATTACTTGAGTATCTAACAGAGCATGGAAGAACTATTAAGATTCCTATTTACTATGATGATTTATTGCGGTTTCAAGGTTCTGTGGTAATTTACGACGCTCAAGGAAATGATACGCTATGGATAAGCGTGTACTATTCTGAAAGTGAACGAGAGGAAATAGAATTCAGTTTAAAAAGAATGTACTCCATCTTACATAGTGATGGTAGCGATAGCCTTTTACCTTATCTATCTATAGATAGTATAGACTTTTGCACCTTTGGAAACACAAAACCTTTTAGAGTAAAAGTTAGAAATATATTAAACGATAATTATATATTTTTATACATCAAAAAAGCTGATGCTTCTAGAATTTATGGACTAGAGCTAGAGCATTTACTTTCTCCTAACCATATTAATTTTCTTGTACATGAAAACTCTTTAATTGAAGAACACATCTCTGGAATACCTGGGGATGATTTTATTGAAAATCATCTTCAATTTTGCTCAGAAAGAGATAAAAGAGAAATTGCAAAAGAGTTTGTAAAGTTTAATGAACGCTGTTTCGTTAGGCTTCTTGGAGACATGCGAGCTTACAATTATGTAATGGTGTTAACCAACGATTTCGATAGAATTCAATATAGAATTCGAGCAATAGATTTTGACCAACAAAGTTTTGAAGGAAACAGTAAAGTTTATAAACCCCAGTTTTTAAAAGAAAATAATGAATTGGTGAAACTAACACTTTCAGTACTGCAAGAGGAGTCTATAGAACAGTACAAAAAAGAAGAACGCTCTTTGTTAGCAAAGCGAGCTAATAGTGAAAAAGAGCGCTTACAGTCTTTACTGTTTTGCATGAAAAATGATACCATATCTACTTCTTCAAAAATAAAGCAACTCCAAAAAGACTTATTTGTGTTAACAAATGATATCAATTTCAAAAAATCTAAAAATATGGGTGAGATTTTAGAAGCTGCACTAGACTTTATTGTTAGAAACTACAAAAACGAAAACCCATATATAATTTCATAAAAATTTAATACCAAAAATACTATGCATGCATAGTATTTTTGGTATCTTTAGGGTTTTAATCATTCAAATACCCTGTTATGCAAATTAAAAAGGTACTTGTTGCCAATAGAAGTGAAATAGCCATACGAGTTTTTAGAGCTTGTACAGAAATCAACTTGAGAACAGTTGCTATTTATTCTTATGAAGACAGGTACTCTCAACATAGATATAAAGCAGACGAGGCATACCAAATTGGAAACAAAGACGAGCCATTAAAGCCTTATCTAGATGGAGATGCTATTATTGCTTTAGCAAAATCTAAAAATGTTGATGCCATTCACCCTGGTTATGGTTTTCTTTCAGAAAATTCCAAATTTGCTCGCAAATGTGCGGAAAATGATATCATCTTTATTGGGCCAGACCCAAAAGTAATGGACGCATTAGGGGATAAAATAATGGCAAAAAATATTGCTAAAAAATGTAATGTTCCCATTATTGAAAGCAATACAAAAGAACTCACCAACGTAGAAACAGCCATTGAAGAAGCTTCAAATATTGGATACCCAGTTATGCTTAAAGCTGCATCTGGTGGTGGTGGTCGCGGCATGCGAATTATAAGAACCAAAGAAGATTTAACAAATACTTTTAATAGTGCTAAAAGTGAAGCTGGAAATGCCTTTGGGGATGACACCATGTTTTTAGAAAAATATGTAGAAAATCCAAAGCATCTAGAGGTTCAAATTGTGGCAGACAATCACGGAAGTATAAGACACCTTTATGAACGCGACTGTTCGGTACAACGAAGGCACCAAAAAGTGGTAGAAGTTGCACCTTCTTTTAATGTTTCAGAAAATGTAAGAACCCAATTATACCAATATGCGATTGCGATAGCAGAAGAGGTTTCATATAACAATGTTGGGACTGTAGAGTTTCTAGTAGATAAAGATGATAATGTATATTTTATTGAAGTAAACCCAAGAATTCAAGTAGAACACACAGTTACTGAAATGGTAACAGGAATCGATTTGATAAAAACGCAAATTTTTGTTGCTGGTGGGTATAAACTAAGTGATAAACAAATTAAAATATACGACCAAGACTCTCTTAGAACCTATGGTTTTGCATTGCAATGTCGCTTAACAACCGAAGATCCCGCTAATAACTTTACACCAGATTATGGCACCATTACTACCTACCGAAGTGCCTCTGGGATGGGAATTCGTCTAGATGCTGGTAGTATTTACCAGAGTTATAGCGTGAGTCCCTTTTTCGATTCTATGCTCGTAAAAGTCTCGGCTCATGGAAGAACCTTAGATGGTGCTGTTCGTAAAATGACACGTGCTTTAAAAGAATTTAGAATACGTGGTGTTAAAACTAATATCCATTTTTTACAAAACGTTATACAACACGAAACGTTTAAAGAAGGTAAAGCTTCAGTAAATTTTATAGCTGAAACGCCTTCACTATTTGACATAAAACTTCCGCAAGATCGAACAACAAAAATTACAAATTATTTAGGTGAAGTAATTGTCAACGGAAATCCAGATGTAAAATATAAAGACGATACCAAAATATTTAGAACACCAAAAATTCCAACTTTTTCACCTTCGGAAGCATTCCCAAAAGGAACAAAAGATTTACTTACTGAATTAGGTCCTGAAGCATTTTGCAAATGGCTTTCTTCAGAAAAAAAGATTCAATATACAGACACCACTATAAGAGATGCACACCAGTCTTTATTAGCAACTAGAATGCGGAGTTACGATATGCTTGCAATAGCTGAAAGTTATGCTAAAAATCATCCCAATATTTTTAGTATTGAAATGTGGGGAGGCGCCACTTTTGATGTTTGTATGCGTTTTTTAAACGAGAGTCCTTGGACACGATTAAGAGAGCTCCGTAAATTAATGCCAAATATTTTATTCCAGATGTTACTTCGAGGCTCTAACGGAGTGGGCTATAAAGCATACCCAGATAACTTGATTGAAAAGTTTGTAGAAACGTCTTGGGAAAATGGAATTGATGTTTTTAGGATTTTTGATTCCCTAAACTGGGTAAAAGCCATGGAGCCTAGTATTAAGTATGTAAGAGAAAAAACAGGAGGAATTGCACAAGCTGCTATTAGTTATACAGGAGATATTTTAAACCCAAATGAAACAAAATATACCCTAGGCTATTATACCCAACTTGCTAAAGATTTGGAAAACGCAGGAGCACACATGATTGCTATAAAAGATATGGCGGGACTATTAAAACCGTATGCTGCCACCCAGCTTGTAGGCGCTTTAAAAGATACTTTAAAGATTCCTTTGCATTTACACACGCATGACACATCCTCCATACAGTCTGCAACGTATTTAAAAGCTATAGAAGCCGGAGTAGATGTTGTGGATGTAGCCCTTGGAGGGCTCTCTGGTCTTACCTCACAACCTAACTTTAATAGTGTTGTAGAAATGATGCGTTATCAAGAGCGTATGCATGACTTTGATAGTAAAAAATTAAATGAGTTTTCAAACTACTGGGAAGACATTAGAGAATACTACTACCCTTTTGAAAGCGGATTAAAAGCAGGAACTGCAGAAGTGTATAGCCATGAAATTCCTGGCGGACAATATTCAAACCTTAGACCACAAGCCGAAGCACTAGGGCTTGGAGATAAGTTTGACTTAGTTAAAAAAATGTACGAAGAAGTTAATATGCTTTTTGGTAACCTAGTAAAAGTTACGCCAAGTTCTAAAGTTGTAGGAGACATGGCTATTTTTATGGTTACTAATGATTTAACTCCAGAAGATATTCTTGATAAAGGAGAAACTATTTCCTTCCCAGAATCTGTGATTAATTTCTTTAAAGGAGACTTAGGGCAACCACTTGGTGGATTTCCAAAAAAATTACAAAAAGTAATCCTTAAGAATGCAGAACCTTATACTGAAAGACCCAATGCGCATTTGGAGCCCATAGATTTTGATACAGAATTTAAAAGTTTCAAGAAAAAGTATCAAAAAGGATTTACGCGCCCTATTGAGTTTGAAGACTTTTTAAGTTATAGCTTGTACCCACGTGTCTTTGAAGAAGCACATAAAAAATATAAGTTATACGGTAATGTATCTATACTTCCTACTGCCAACTTCTTTTATGGAATGAAGCTACGAGAAGAGATTATGATAGAGTTACAACCTGGAAAAACAATTACTGTAAAACTACTTTCGGTAGGAATTCCTAATGAGGATGGGTATAGAATTGTATTTTTCTCTGTAAATGGAGAAAACCGCTTTGTAGAAATTAAAGATAAGTCTATAAAAGTAGAAAAAGTAGCCCATGTAAAAGTAGACCCAGAAGATGAAAACCAGTTTGGTGCTCCGCTACAAGGTTCACTCTACAAAGTATTAGTTAAAAAAGGGCAAAATATTAAGAAGAATGACCCACTCTTTGTAATCGAAGCGATGAAAATGGAAAGTACCGTAACAGCTACTAAACCAGGTACTGTGTCGTCTATCGCTCTGCAACCAGGCACCATGGTTATGAAAGGAGATTTGGTAGTAAAATTAAAATAACAGTAAAGGCTTAAAATAAATCTACACCTGCTTGTTTTTCAAATAAATAATAGTACTTTTGCAGACCCTAAAATAGGGCAATAAAATAAGTATTAACAATTAGACAAAAAACGAAATGGATACATTGAGTTACAAAACAGTATCTGCTAATAAAGCTACCGTTACAAAAGAGTGGTTATTAGTAGATGCGGACGGGCAAACATTGGGTCGTCTTGCGAGTGAAGTAGCAAAGTTACTTCGTGGTAAACACAAACCAAGTTTTACACCACACGTAGATTGTGGTGACAACGTGATTATCATAAACGCAGAAAACGTCCAATTAAGTGGAAACAAGTGGAACGAAAAATCATACATTCGTCACACAGGTTATCCAGGTGGTCAACGTAGTTTGACAGCTTCAGAATTAAAAGAAAAAAATCCAGCACGCGTGGTGGAAAAGGCAGTAAAAGGTATGTTACCTAAAAACAAATTAGGTTCAACTCTTTTTAGAAACTTGAAAGTATATGCGGGAGCAGACCACGGACAAGAAGCACAAAAACCTAGAAGCATTAACCTTAACGAAATCAAGTAATGGAGACTATACACAAAATTGGAAGAAGAAAAACAGCTGTTGCACGTGTATATGTTTCTGAAGGAAAAGGAAACATCACGATTAACAAGCGTGAATTAAATAACTACTTTACTACACCAACATTACAGTATAAAGTAAAACAACCATTAGCATTAACAGAAAACGAAAAATCTTTTGACATTTCTATAAATGTACATGGTGGTGGAGTAACTGGACAAGCTGAAGCTATAAGACTTGGATTGTCTAGAGTATTATGCGAATTAAACGAAGAGAACAGAGCTATCTTAAAGCCAGAAGGATTACTTACAAGAGACCCAAGAATGGTAGAACGTAAGAAATTTGGACAGAAGAAAGCACGTAAGAAATTTCAATTCTCTAAGCGTTAATATACTCAACTTGGTTGGGTATCTGTTTCGGGTGTTGTTAAAAATTACTCGAATTACAAGTTCATACAATTACAATTATTAATAAGCTGTTAGTCCCGTTCTGCCGGGCGGGACAATTAGTTTAGTATCTAAACCAAGCTCTTTACGAGAAGGTTGACATCTAAACACACAGAACGTAAACTAAAAACAAAATGGCAAACAAAACAAGCGTAGAAGTTAAAGAACTTCTAGATGCAGGTGTACACTTTGGACACCTTACAAGAAAATGGAATCCTAACATGGCGCCTTACATCTACATGGAGCGTAACGGAATCCACATTATCAACTTATACAAAACTGCTGCAAAACTTGATGAAGCTAACGAAGCTTTAAAAAAGATTGCTGCTAGTGGACGTAAAATTCTTTTTGTAGCTACTAAGAAGCAAGCAAAAGATATCGTTTCAGAAAAAGCAAGTAATGCAAACATGCCTTACATCACAGAAAGATGGCCAGGTGGTATGCTTACTAACTTTGTAACTATTAGAAAAGCCGTTAAAAAAATGGCCTCTATTGATAGAATGAAGCAAGACGGAACATTTAACACACTTTCAAAGAAAGAGCGTTTACAAGTAAATCGTCTTCGCGCTAAGCTTGAGAAAAACTTAGGTTCTATTAGTGATATGAGTCGTCTTCCAGGCGCTTTATTCATTGTAGATACTACACGTGAGCATATTGCAGTTGCCGAAGCTCAAAAATTGAACATTCCAATTTTTGCGATGGTAGATACTAATAGTGACCCAAGAGAGGTAGAATATGTAATCCCATCTAATGATGATGCATCTAAGTCTATCGAAAAAATTATGTCTTCAGTTTCTGAAGCTGTAATTGAAGGGCTGGCTGAGAGAAAAGCCGGTAAAGAAAAAGCGACTACAGAAAAAGCAGGAGCTAGCGAGCCAAAAGAAGCTAAGAAAGCACCTCGTAAAAGAGCTGCCGTAGAAGCTTCTAGCGATGTTGCTGAAGAAACAAAGGTATCTGAAGCTGCAAACACTAGTGTTAGTGACGAAAAAGCTATAGAAGAAGTAAAAAAACCTGTTGTAGCTTCTAAGTCTGAAACAATGGAGAAAGCAGGACTAACTAAAGAAGAAGAATAAATAACAATTTTATAATACCTATAAGTCGTTCAGGTTTTTTCTCAAGAGTAAATTTGGACGACTTTTTTAAAATACTAAACATATATCATGGTAAAAGTAACTGCCGCAGAGGTAAACGAATTACGTAAAAAAACTGGAGCTGGAATGATGGACTGTAAAAAAGCCCTTGTTGAAGCCGAAGGTAACATGGATAAAGCAATTGAAATCCTTAGAAAGAAAGGACAAAAAATTGCAGAAAAAAGAGCAGACAGAGATTCTAGTGAAGGAGCTGTTGTTGCAAAAATAAGTGACGATAACACAAGAGGAATATTAGTTTCTCTTAACTGTGAAACAGACTTCGTTGCCAAGAATGACTCTTATAAGGCAATGGCACAAGAGATTGCAGATGCTGCAATCAATACAAACTCTAAAGAAGAACTTCTTGAGGTTTCTCTTGGAAACTTAACTGTTGCCGAAAAATTAATAGAGCAAACTGGTGTTATTGGTGAGAAAATTGAAATTGGAGGTTTTGAAGTAATAGAAGCTCCTTTTGTAGGTTCTTATATCCACGGTAATAAAATTGGAGCATTAACTGGTTTATCAAAAGCAGTTGATAATGCTGCAGAGATTGCTAAAAATGTTTCTATGCAGGTTGCGTCTATGGGTGCTACAACATTATCATACAAGGATTTTGATGCTGATTATGTTGCTAGTGAAACTGAAGCTCGTATCGCTGCTATAGAAAAAGATAATATAGAATTAGGTCGTTTAGGAAAAACATTAAAAAATGTTCCTAGCTATATTTCTAGAGCACAATTAACAGATGAGGTTTTAGCAAAAGCTGAAGCTGATATTAAAGCTGAATTATTAGCTGAAGGAAAGCCAGAGCAAATTCTAGATAGAATTGTACCTGGAAAACTAGAGCGTTTTATTAGCGATAATACTACATTAGATCAAGAGCAATGTTTATTAGACCAAAACTATATTATGGACGATAAGCAAACTGTTGCAGATTATGTAGCGAGTAAAAATGTAGAGGTTGTAGGCTTTAAGAGAGTTTCTTTAGCTTAATTCAAGCTTATAATAAACAGAGCCATCCTGCAATTTGCAATGGCTTTATATAAATAATTTAATCCGTTTTCAATTATAATTGAGAACGGATTTTTTTATGCTATAACTTCTGCTTATATGATATTAAAGTTTTTTGGGACTCATTTTTAGTGTATTTGATTTTATAAAAACCTTTTCTCCACTATAAATACTCACTCTATAAGTTGCAGCATCATAAAAGTTAAAATCAAAATATGTAGAGGCAAATCTTGGGTTGACAGAGAGAGTTAAGTCTTTATACTTGTAGTACTTTCCATCATAAGTTGATAGTTTATCAATTAAAACCAAAATAGATTCTGTTTTTAGCGGGTTAGGACTATTATTTAAGAAAACCCTTATTTTACCTCTCTGGGCTCCATTGCCTAATGTGAAATTAGTATATCTTTTTTCTTTTGGAGGAAGAGTTCCATTTGGCGAGCTAGAAATTAAGGAAAAAAACAAATTTGAGCCAGTATAATTTTTTGCTAATGCAGCTCTTTTCGCTGCATTTTCATTTTCAACTCTAATAGCAATGTCATTATTTATTTGTGCAACAGTTTTAATTGGTTGTCTTTCTCCTTTTATTGCATTTATAGAACTTGATCTTTTAGGAAGAGTAAGTCCTCTTTCTACAAGTGCTGTGTGGGCTTTATTATCTATTGCTGAGATATAATACATCCCGTTTAACCCTCCAATTAATCCAATACCTGTAGTAGGTCCTTTTGCTGTAGCGATACCAACCACCTTATTATCTTCACTAAACACGGGTCCTCCACTATTACCAGGGTGTATCTCTGCATCTGTTTTAATGTAACCATAATCTTGATTAAACACATAGTCGTAACCACTCATAATTCCAAGGCTAAGAGTGCTTAAATCTTTAAGCATTAAACTAGCAGTCCCAGAAAATTGAGCCGGGTACCCATAAACACAAAGATTCTCTCCTTGTGTTATATTATCAGAATTACCAATAGGAACAGGAGTAAACTTCTTTGAAACTTTTTTGCCATCAAGGTCATTAACTATTTTAAGTAATGCTCCATCATATTCTCCCGAACCTGTTGCAACAACTTCTGCGAGATATAATTTGTAATCATTTTCTCCGGGTCCGTAGAAAACTTGAACAACGGGAACAGTATAACCTGTATATTTTGCTTTTACTAAACTAGGGTTTTGAATTAGCTCTTCAGAATAAACATCAATTGCAGTCTTTGTGGTATTATTTGTCAAGTATTCATACTCTATGTACCCTTTTACACACATTTCTATAACATGCTTATTTGTAAAAACATATCCATCATTAGTTACAATAAATCCAGAGCCTCTTCCCATATAACCTGATCCAGGTTTAATTTTTTCTAAATCGGGATCCATTAATAAAATTTTCACCACCCCTTTATAATACTTCGAAGCAATTAATTTTGTGTCTAATCCTCGTTCTTTACATCCTAAAAAAGCTAAAAAAATAAATGAGTAGAGTATTTTTTTCATTTAAAAATGATTTGAAAATTTGGCTGATATAAATTTACTAATTGTTTATAAACTAATTGTACGATTTGATATCTAATTACTTTGGTAATGAATAATAAAATTTAATTCAGCAATAAAAAAATAGTTATTTTTGCTAAGCAAAATCACTCACTTCTATGCAATATAAAAGAATATTACTCAAACTTTCTGGAGAAGCACTAATGGGGAATCGTCAATATGGGATTGACCCCGATAGGCTTTCAGAATATGCAAAAGAGATTAAACAAATTACAGATAAAGGCGTGCAAGTAGCCATTGTAATTGGGGGTGGTAATATTTTTAGAGGAGTTGCAGGAGCAAGTAGAGGGATGGATCGTGTACAAGGAGATCACATGGGAATGCTTGCCACAGTAATTAATGGCCTTGCATTACAAAGTGCATTAGAAGATGAAGAAATCCCTACAAGATTGCAAAGTGCAGTAAAAATTAATGAAGTCGCAGAGCCTTTTATACGTCGCAAAGCAATTAGACATCTAGAGAAAGGACGCGTTGTAATTTTTGGCGGTGGAACAGGTAACCCCTACTTCACAACAGACTCTGCAGCAGTATTAAGGGCTATTGAGATAAATGCTGATGTAATTTTAAAAGGTACTCGTGTAGATGGCATCTATTCTAGTGACCCTGAAAAAGATACAAACGCCACAAAATTTGATTTTATCTCTTTTGATGATGTGTTGCGCAAAGGACTTAAAGTAATGGACACTACAGCTTTTACATTAAGTCAAGAAAACGAGTTACCTATTATAGTATTTGACATGAATACTAGAGGAAATCTTGTTAAAGTAGTCTCTGGAGAAAACATAGGTACAAAAGTTAATTTGTAATTTATTATTTTTGAGATTGGTCTAGTTTTTGAAACTGGCATTCTGAGTTATAAATAATTAAAATTTTCACGCTTAAGGCGTTACAATAGATATGGAAGAAGAAATTAAATTTATATTAGATAGCACTAAAGAGGCAATGACTGCTGCTGTAAAGCACTTAGAAAAAAAGTTAATTAACATTAGAGCAGGAAAAGCATCTACAACTATGGTGGGTAGTGTCATGGTAGAATATTATGGTACACCTACCCCGTTAACACAAGTTGCCAATGTAAGCACTCCAGATGGGATGACTATTTCTATACAACCTTGGGAAAAAGGATTGATACCTGATATTGAAAAAGGAATTCACCAAGCCAATTTAGGTTTTAACCCAATGAATAATGGAGAAAGTGTAATTATTAATGTACCTCCTCTTACTGAAGAACGAAGAAGAGAACTTGCTAAACAAGCTAAAGCAGAAGCAGAAGAAGCTAAAATTGGGGTGCGTAATGACCGAAAAAGTGCTAATAGCGATATTAAAGAGCTAGATGTAAGTGATGATATGAAGAAAAACCTTGAAATTGATGTGCAAACTATGACAGATACATTTGTTACAAAAATAGACGAGATTCTAGCCAACAAAGAAAAAGAGATTATGACAGTTTAATAATCAAATCTTAAACCTAGTACAATAAAGCGGCTCTTATGCCGCTTTATTTATATCTTTACATCAAACCTCTCTCAATTCAAACAATGCGCAAACTAAGTATCCTTTTCTTCCTTTTTACTGGATACATTTTAAATGCTCAAGAGCCGGCTATAAAGATTGAAAAAGACACTACAGCTAGTAGAGCAGAAAAAAAAGAAAGCCCGTTTAAAACTGGTTTCTATCCTTTAGGTTTTTTTGATATTGACCTAAGGTACTTTGTTAAATACAACAACTACGAAGGCATTAGATTAGGTATTGGAGGAGTTACCAATGATTTACTTTCAGATAGGTTTAAAATAGGAGGTTATATTGCCAGAGGATTTAAGGACAGAGATTTTAAGTTTAGTATTGGCGGCAGTCTTCGACTTGAAAAAGAAAGTAAAACTTGGTATAATCTATATTATACAGATGATATTAGGGAAATAGGTGCGTTTAAGTTTCTTACAGATGACAGAGTCTATTCTGTTTTTGAACCTCGCCTTGTAAACATTACACAGTTTTATAAGTACAAAACAATACAAAATAACATTCAGCATGAATTTACTCCTAAATTTTTAGCCGAAGCAAGACTTTCTCACTCTAGTATAAAACAAATAATTGGCTATAGATTTCTAAATAATGAAACAGAGTTTAGGAAATATCAATTAACAGAAGCAACAGCTTCAGTAAGAATTAGTCCAAAAACCAATTTTTTTACAACTGAAGATGGCCGCGTAGAATATTTTGATGGATTCCCAAAAATAAGTGCCCAAATCACACAAGGAATTAAAGGCGTTTTAGGTAGTGATTTTGATTATACAAAATTTGGATTAAAGCTAGACTACTATATCAAGAGGACAAATTTATCATCAACAAATATTTTATTAGAAGGAGATTATGCCATAGGCGATGTTCCTCTCACACATTTATTTCATGCGTATCCTAATGCTCCAACAAAAGATGAAATTTTGCAACGTTTTTCTGTCGCAGGACGGCGTAGCTTTGAAACTATGTATTTTGGTGAGTTTTTTTCAGATAAACTAGCAACACTACAAGTAAAACATAGCTTACGTAGGTTTTATTTTTCTGAAAAATTTCAGCCAGAATTGGTTCTTATAAGTAAACACGCAATTGGATCTCTAGACAATAGAGAAGTCCATTTGGGAACTGGGTTTAATACTTTGGAGCAGGTATATAATGAAGCAGGGCTAGAGTTAAATAAGTTATTTTTAGGTTTTGGCTTAAGTTTTGCTTACCGCTATGGCTTTTATCATAAACCCGATTTTGAAGATAATATCTCTTTTAAGTTTACTTTTTATTTAAAAGTCTAATTTTCAGTTAAAATCTATAGTAAATTTTTAGTAGCATCAATAGGAAATACTACCTTTGCACGCTGAAACAAACCCCTTAATTTGAACAAACTCTTTAGCATAGGATTTTGGAGTGCTGTAGCTCGTTTCATTCTAAGAAACAGAACACTAATTATTATTTTTATTGCTGCCATAACAGTTCTATTGGCAATGCAATGGAAAAATATGCGGTTTACGTATACTGAGGCCAACTTACTCCCAGATGACCATGAGGTAAATTCAGCTTATAATGAGTTTCTTTCAAAATTTGGAGAAGAAGGGAATCTCATTTTAATTGGAGTTAAAGACTCTAGCCTCTTTACTAGTAGAAATTTTAATGCTTGGGCACAACTTTCTGAAGAAATAAATTCAAAAAAAGCAGTTGCCTTAACTTTATCTGTTGGAAACCTTCAAAAACTTGAGAAGTTAAAAGACAGTACTGCTTTTGCAATGGTCCCATTTATAAAGGATTCTGTTTTTACTTCAGAAAAACTTCAAAAAATACAATACGAGCTTTTTGAAAAACTTCCGTTTTACAATGGTTTAGTCTATAGCCCAAACAAAGAGGGTGTGCGCACCGCTATTTATTTGGAAAAAGATATTGTAAATACAGCCGCCCGAAAAGATTTTATAGTACAAGAGTTAATTCCGTTAATTGAGAGTTTTGAGACAGACACAGGTATTAAAGTACATACTTCTGGAATGCCTTATATACGTACCTTAAATTCTCAAAATATTATAGACGAGATTGGGCTTTTTATTGGTGCTGCACTACTGGTAACTTCATTAATATTCTTTTTCTTTTTTAGGTCTTTTAGAGCCACATTTATTTCAATGATTACTGTTATTATTGGAGTAATGTGGGCGTTTGGAATTTTAGGATTGCTCCATTATGAGATTACAGTTCTTACTGCATTAATACCTCCATTAATTATCGTTATTGGAATTCCCAACTGTATTTTCCTGATTAACAAGTACCAACAAGAAATAAAAAATCATGGTAATCAAGCAAAATCGCTACAACGTGTAATCACAAAAGTAGGGAACGCTACCTTAATGACAAATGTTACTACGGCATCTGGATTTGCCACCTTTATTTTGACTAATAGCCAGTTATTAAAGGAGTTTGGTATAGTAGCATCTATTAATATTATTGCCATTTTTCTATTGAGCCTGTTTATTATACCTATTGTTTATAGCTATATGGCAGTCCCAAAATACAAACATCTTAAACACCTTAACAAACGTTGGGTTGGGACATTTGTAAATTGGATGGAACGAATGGTAAAGGGGTATAAAATTGCCATTTACATAACTTCTGTTGTATTACTTTGCTTGAGTATTATTGGTATTTACAACATTAAACTTTCAGGAAGTATTATTGAAGACATGCCTAAAAAGGCAGAATTTTTTAAGGATATTCGTTTTTTTGAAGAGGAGTACGAAGGTATTATGCCTCTAGAGATTTTAATAGACACAAAACGGGAAAAAGGAGTTATGAAATTGGCTACCTTAAAACGTATGGAAGAACTACAAAACTACCTTGAAGAAATTCCAGAGTTTTCAAAACCATTGTCTGTGGTAGAGTTGGTTAAATATTCTAAGCAAGCTTATTACAATAATAATCCAGAATATTACCAGCTTCCTAATAGCCAAGAACGCACTTTTATACTTTCGTATGCAAAGAGTAGTGCCAATAACACCAATCTACTTTCTAGCTATGTTGATTCTACAGGGCAATACGCTCGAGTCACAACCTTTATGAAAGATACGAAAACAGAGCGTTACGACAGAATTGAAGAAGATTTACTAGCCGAAATAGCAAAGATATTCCCAGAAGAACGTTACAATGTATCGCTTACAGGAAAAGCTCTTGTCTTCCAAAAAGGAACAAAGTACCTAGTAACTAATCTTGTTATTTCACTATCGCTCGCCGTTTTATTAATTGCACTATTTATGGCATGGATGTTTAGAAGTGTGAGAATGATTCTGGTCTCGTTAATTCCTAATTTATTACCATTACTAGTCACAGCAGGACTTATGGGCTTTCTTGGTGTACCCATAAAACCCTCTACAATTTTAGTATTTAGTATTGCCTTTGGAATTTCGGTAGATGACACCATTCACTTCTTAGCAAAATACAGGCAAGAACTTATTGCTAATAATTGGCGCATTAAAAAATCTGTGTATGCGGCATTAAAAGAGACTGGCGTTAGTATGTTTTACACTAGTATTGTGTTGTTTTTTGGGTTTTCGGTATTTACTATTTCTAACTTTGGAGGCACAGTAGCTTTAGGTGCTTTGGTTTCAGCCACCCTGCTTTTTGCTATGCTGGCTAACTTACTACTATTACCTTCTCTATTGCTTTCTCTAGAAAAGAGTATTGCCAATAAAGAAACCTTTAGAAAACCATCATTAAAAATTATTCCTGATGAGGAAGAAGAGTAATTTTTTACTTTCAGAATTTACTATTCTCAATTAAAGAAATATCTTTGCTTTCCGAGAAAAAATAGGCTATGAAGCACACAGAAATTATAAAAATATTACAAACCGAACCTACTTTACATGAAATAACAGTAAGAGGTTGGGTACGTTCTTTTAGAAGTAATCGTTTTATTGCACTTAACGATGGTTCTACCCTACATAACTTACAATGTGTGGTAGATTTTGAAAATTTTGAAGAAGAAGTGCTAAAAAAGGTAACTACTGGAGCAGCTATAGAAGTTACAGGGCTTTTAGTTGAAAGTCAAGGAGCTGGGCAGGCTGTAGAAGTACAAGTAAATAAATTGGCTGTGTTAGGAGAAGCAGACCCTGAAGAAGTAAAATTAACCATTCTTTCTCCAAAAAGACATACTCTTGAAAAGCTAAGAGAGCAAGCACACCTTAGAGTTCGTACTAATACCTTTGGCGCAGTAATGCGTTTACGATCTAAATTAGCATTTGCTATTCATGAATATTTTCAGGTAAATGGGTTTTACTATATGCACTCCCCCATTATCACAGGTAGTGATGCAGAAGGTGCTGGTGAAATGTTCAGAGTAAGCTCTCTAGATTCAAAAAACCCTCCTTTGAAAGAAGACGGAACTGTAGATTTTAAGCAGGACTTTTTTGAAAAAGAAACCAACCTTACCGTAAGCGGACAACTAGAGGCAGAAACCTACGCAATGGGCTTAGGGAAAGTATATACTTTCGGCCCTACTTTTAGAGCCGAAAATTCTAATACCTCACGACACCTAGCAGAATTCTGGATGATAGAACCTGAAGTAGCTTTCTGTGATCTTGATGGTAATATGGATTTAGCCGAAGATTTTATAAAGTATGTTATAAAATATGCATTAGAAAATTGCGCTGACGATTTAGAATTTCTTGAAAACAGGTTACTTCAAGAAGAAAAGACTAAGCCACAAGCTGAACGGAGTGAAATGGCATTACGAGAAAAACTAAATTTTGTTCTAGAAAATAACTTTAAACGTGTAAGCTATACAGAGGCAATTGAAATTTTAAAGCGCTCTAAACCCAACAAAAAGAAAAAGTTTAAGTACTTAATTGAAGAATGGGGTGCAGATTTACAAAGTGAACACGAACGTTTTCTTGTAGAAAAACATTTTAAATGCCCTGTAATTTTATTTGATTATCCAGCGTCTATAAAGTCATTCTATATGCGACTTAACGACGATGGCAAAACCGTACGTGCTATGGACGTATTATTTCCAGGTATTGGAGAAATTGTTGGAGGCTCTCAGCGGGAAGAACGCTATGATGTTTTAAAACAAAAAATGGAAGTTATGGGTATTCCTCAAGATGAGCTTTACTGGTATTTAGACTTACGCAAGTTTGGTACAGCTGTCCATAGTGGTTTTGGACTTGGTTTTGAAAGATTAGTACAATTTGTAACTGGAATGGGCAATATTAGAGATGTAATACCATACCCAAGAACTCCAGGTAATGCAGAATTTTAAAAAATAATATCATAATAGTATATTAAAACCAGCTACTATATCTCTATATCTAGCTGGTTTTTTTTATTTTTAACAGTAGATATAATATAATGCTCAAACAACAATTAAATTTTAAATTATCACAAAAGTTATCACCGCAACAAATTCAGTTGATGAAGTTGATACAATTACCTACGCAAGCATTTGAGCAACGCATTGCACAGGAAATGAATGAAAATCCGGCACTTGAAGGTGGTAAAGACGAAAAAGACGAATATGATGATTTAAGCGACGATTTTGATGATACTTATGAGGATGATGGCACCGAAGTTATTGAAGCCGAAATTAATGTAGATGATTATTTAAGTGACGAC
Organism: Patiriisocius hiemis; assembly: GCF_031846325.1. Taxonomy (NCBI): domain Bacteria; kingdom Pseudomonadati; phylum Bacteroidota; class Flavobacteriia; order Flavobacteriales; family Flavobacteriaceae; genus Patiriisocius; species Patiriisocius hiemis. The sequence continues at coordinate 122,877 of NZ_JAVRHZ010000002.1, forward strand.
GAAACACCAAGCTACAAATTATCTGCAAATAACTATAGTGCAGATGATGAAGAAAAACAAACACCATATGCCTCAGGGACTTCTTTCAATCAGTTTTTATTGCAACAGCTAAGCACCTATCGCTTTGATGAAGAGGAAGAAGTAATCGCAAAATTTCTTGTGGGTAGTGTAGATGAGAGTGGCTACATTAGACGTGACATTCAAGATATTGTAGATGACCTAGCATTTACTCAAAACGTTTTTACAACTGAAGAAAAAATAGAAGATATTCTTAATAAAGTACAAGACTTAGACCCTGCCGGTGTAGGTGCTCGTAATCTTGAGGAGTGTTTATTATTGCAGTTATACCGAAAAACAAATACAAATTCCGTTGCGTTAGCCATATCGATTATTGAAGATGCTTTTGATCATTTTTCGAAAAAGCATTACAAGAAGCTCATTCAGAAATTTAATATAACTGAAGACGATCTAAGAGAAGCTATACACGAAATTGAAGGACTCAATCCAAAACCTGGCGGAAGTTATTCTGGAAACACAAAAATGGTAGAGCATGTAGTTCCAGATTTTGCAATTAAAATTGTAGATGGAGAATTAGACTTAACACTAAACGGACGTAATGCTCCAGAGTTACATGTATCTAGGGAGTATACCAATATGCTTAAAGGGTATAAGGATGCAAAAGACAAGTCTAAATCCCAGAAAGATGCAGTTATGTTTATTAAACAAAAGCTAGACGCTGCCAAGTGGTTTATAGACGCTATTAAGCAACGGCAACAAACACTTTTTGTTACTATGAATTCTATTATGCATCATCAAAAAGAGTATTTTTTAACGGGTGACGAACGAAAACTCAAGCCCATGATTCTAAAAGATATTGCAGATAAAATAGATATGGACGTATCTACTGTTTCTCGAGTTGCAAATAGTAAATATGTGGATACTCCTTATGGAACAAAACTCATAAAAGAGTTTTTTAGCGAGTCTATGACTAATGATCAAGGAGAAGAAGTTTCAACAAGAGAGATTAAAAAAATCCTTGAGATAACTATTTCAGAAGAAGATAAGAGAAAACCGCTCACAGATGATAAACTAGCAAAAATATTAAAAGAGAAAGGCTACCCTATTGCTAGAAGGACTGTTGCTAAGTATAGAGAGCAATTGGATCTCCCTGTTGCTAGACTTAGAAAAGAAATATAATGAACTATTTTTTACGTTTTGGAGCGTATCTTTTTCATCCACTATTAATGCCCTTATTAGGTGTTAGTATTTATTACTTAATCTCCCCTCGATTTTTACAACCAGAGATTATTCAAGCAAAAATTGCAGCAATAATTATACTAACTGTATTTATCCCTTTACTTATTTTCTTTTTACTGAAAAATCTTAGACTCGTATCTTCTATTCATTTAAAAGAAGTTTCAGAAAGAAAATTACCGCTATTTATACAATGTGCCCTATTGCTATTAATTATAAAGTTTGTCTACGACCCTTATGATAGTGGTGAACTATACTACTTTTTTATTGGTATACTATTTACCACAATCACCTCCCTTTTATTGGTCTTTTTAAACTTTAAAGTTAGCTTACATCAAATGGCAATTGCTGGAGTTACCCTTTTTATATTAGGCCTAAGTGTTCACTTTAAAATAAATTTGTTGCTATGGCTTGGTCTTTTATTGCTAGGCAATGGTTGGGTTGCTTCTTCTAGATTACATACAAAATCACATACGGTGATTGAGCTTGTAATAGGTTTTTTTGTTGGAGCAATTCCGCAGTTAGTTTTATATAATTATTGGTTATAATATATAAAAGATAAGTCCCAATTTAATTGTTCGTATGTCTATAGCCTCTCCTTCTGTAGTTGTAGCATTATCAAAAAAGGGGTTTATACTATAAGAGGCAAAAAAGTTAAAAGTGTTGTACCCAAAAGCTAGTGTGGTTGTTAATCTTAAAGGGTCAAACTCTTCAATATTGGTTTGGTTTACTTCATTGCCAGTTTGCTTAAATTTTGATTTATAGAAAAAAGCATATCCAACTCTAAATCCTGCATGTATTCTCCAAAACTTATAACTCTCTGGAGTAGAGGTTCGCCATCTAAACTCAAAGGGGATTTCTGCTACATAAACACTTAGTCTATTTCGGTCAAAAGAAACATCATCTTCCATTAATACTGTAAAAATTGATTGCTCGTTTTCGTCTTCACCTATAAATAAATTTTGACCATAGGTGTCTACAGTAAGTCCAGCACCTACAGCAATAGCAACATTTCTACGTTTATTAATTGGCATATCTCGTAAATACCCTAACTGTAGGCCTCCAGAGAATCCACGTAAGGAAACATCTTTAGGAGTATTAGCCAAAAGGTTATAATTAATACCAATATAAAACTGGTCTTCTCTGTAAAGAGAATCTACTGCTATTTTAGAGTCTTCTTGGGAATAAGAGGCTGCAAAAGGAAAGCAGAAAAAAAATCCTAAAAGTACTTTTTGATACAATTGCATAGTTAAAGATAATTGTATTTATAACTATAAAACAAAAAAATGCCTTGAACATTTTGTTCAAGGCATTGTATTTATAACTAAGATTGAAATTTTATTGCTCTAACTCATTACCTGGAGTGGTAATATAGATTATTTTAAGCATATTTTCTTCCCTTAGCACTTGTTTTATATCTGTTACAAGACCTGTATTGGTTTCTTCATCTACTTTTAAAGCTACCATTACTTTATCTTGCAATTCTGGTCTTAGCTTTCCTCTTAACTCATTAAGAGCAAAAGGAATACTTTTTATGTCTGTAAACTTATCTCCAATCTGTATTTTACCTTCACTACCATAAGCATCTTGGTATCTTGAGCTTGGTTTACCAGCATAAATATAAATAGATCGGTCTTTCTTTAATTTTTCAACTTGGTCTGCCTTAGGTAATTGGTTTTTAACTAATAAATTATTATCCCTAAGAACCGTTACCACCATGAAGAAAAACAGTAACATAAATACAATATCTGGTAATGATGCTGTATTTACTGGAGGTAATTCTCCGCCTTTTTTCTTTTTAAATTTTGACATATCTAATTATTTATTGTCCTGCTTGTTTAGGTTCTGCTTCTGAAAGTTTTAAAGGAAACATAAGCTGTATTTCTTCAAGCTTTTCTTCTATTGCTTCAGCTTGAGCTCCTTTTATTTTTCCTTCGGCAATGTCTGCTTTCTTCTCAGTATACTTCCATCCAAATAAACGTTGTGATTCTCTATTTCGTAAGAAATTGTATGCAGCAACTAATTCATTTTGAACATTGATATACATTTTATAAGAAGTTAACCTGTCATTTTGAACAGATATTACAGCCTTATCTGGGTTATCTGATGATGCAGGGTCGCGTCGCCCTTTACAGTAAGAACACTCTGAAGCAACACCACCATTATCTAAAAAGTCGATAGCTGCTTGCCTAAGGTCTTTAAGTTGCATTAATTCATCTTCAACCAGTAATTGGTCATCTTTATTTACTGATACAATAAATAAATTTTTCTGCTTTAATATTGGAGGATCCACCACATCTTCAATAGGAGGCAATTGTCTTGCAATACCTTTATCTTTTTCAATAGTAGTTGTTACTAAGAAAAATATTAAAAGTAAGAAGGCAATATCTGCCATAGATCCCGCATTTACTTCGGGTGCTGATCTTCTAGCCATTATCTATTTATTAATTTTGAAACTCCTGTCCATACCATTGCTGCAATCGCTAACAATGCCATTATATAAAATGCATATAATCCTGTACCTACCCATTTAGAGCCACTAGCCGAAAGCATTCCACCGTCTTTAAGAGGTGTTTCAACTCCACTTGCTAGACCATAAGATATAGCGATAATTGCTACAAATCCTAATAGTACAAATAGTGTCTTTTTAATATTACCTGCAAATATGCCTTTTAGTACAAATAATAGTACAACAAAGACTATAAGTGCTAAAATTGCATAAGTGAGGTACATAAATCCGTCTACTCCCTCTCCAGTTTCAGTAATAGTATCATTTCCTGTAACCAAAAGGTTTACAAAAAAAGCTACTCCTACGATACCCAAGATGAGTGCTATAATTTTAAATACTTTGTGTAATCCCATTATAATTGGTCTTTATTATATTATTTTTTGTTTTTGTAGTCTACTAACATATCAATTAAAGTAATTGATGCATCTTCCATATTGTTTACAATACTATCAATCTTAGCGATAATGTAGTTATAGAAAATTTGAAGTATAATCGCTACAATAAGACCAAATACTGTTGTTAAAAGTGCTACTTTAATACCACCTGCTACAAGTGAAGGATTCATATCACCGGCTGCTTCAATTCTATCAAATGCAAGAATCATACCTATTACCGTACCCATGAAACCAAGCATTGGTGCTAGTGCGATAAATAAAGATACCCAAGAAACGTTTTTTTCTAATTGTCCCATTTGCACTCCACCGTAAGCAACTACAGACTTTTCTGCAGCTTCAATACTCTCTTCTGCACGGTCAAGTCCTTGGTAATAAATAGATGCTACAGGACCTTTTGTATTTCTACAAACTTCCTTAGCAGCTTCTACACCACCACTATTAAGTGCATCTTCAACATTCTCTGCTAATTTTTGAGTGTTTGTTGTAGATAAGTTTAAGAAGATAATTCTTTCAATAGCAATTGCTAATCCTAGAATTAAACATAAAAGTACAATACCCATAAAAAGTGGTGTACCTTCAATAAAATATTTTTTAAGAGTTTGATGGAATCCTAGAGATTCTTCTGCAGGAGCTTCTGCATCATCTTGAATAAGAGTAACCGCTGTTACTGCTGCGTTAGTACTTGCAGGAATAGTAGTTTGTGTTACTGCATTTGCGTTTAGAGTTCCCGCAAATACAAGTGCGGCAATCGCCATAATAGAAAATAATTTTTTCATTGCTATCGACTTAAAGTTTGTTTTTAGTTAAAGGTTTAAAGATATAAAAATATTTAGTTAATCTACAACAAATAATAGGTGTTACTACCTTATTAGTTATTATTGAATAGGTTATAATCTGTATTTTTTTGCAAAATAGACAAATCCATTGCGAATTAAAACAAAATCTAACTTCTTTCTATTAACAAAGACGAAAAAATAACAAAAATTTAAAGCTAGAAGCTTTTTACCGAAGATTTTCTCGCAACTTTATAAGATTCTATTAGAAAAATGCAACAATAAGTATGTAGTCTTTATTAATTATAAGGGGTAAATCGCTGCGCTCGTTGATCCCGAAATATCTGCATCATACAATGAAAACCTCACAATCGCTTAGGCTATTGTGACTTTCTATTTTAAAGAACTTACAAAAACCTCCGGTTGTTGATGTACTCTAAAACAGAAAACCAAACACAAAAAATGTGTTTAGTTTTCGCTCTAAGCAGAGAGGAAGGGATTCGAACCCTCGATACGCTTTTGGCGTATACACACTTTCCAGGCGTGCGCCTTCGACCACTCGGCCACCTCTCTAGTTTTTCATTCAAAAAAAGAAAGCAAATATCAAAAAATTAAAGGTAATATGATATGGTTGTTTCAATTTTAACTCATCTCTCCACGAAGCGATGTTTCAAAAATTGTTTTAAAGCTTGTTGGAGTGATTTTTTGACCTAGCAAATACATTAACTTAGCTAACGCTGCTTCTGTTGTACAGTCTTTTCCCGAGACAACCTTAAGCTTTTTTAAAGCAACACTTGTTTCGTACAACCCCATACTTACAGCACCTCCAGAACATTGGGTCACGTTTACAACTACAATTCCTTTTTTTAGCACTTGCTTAAGGGCCTCTATAAACCAATCTTCGGTAGTTAAATTACCGCTTCCATAGGTTTCAAGCACAATCCCCTTTACAGTAGGATTTGCAAAAAGATGCTCTATAGTCTCCTTAGTGATACCCGGAAACATTTTAATAAGCATAATATTTGACTCTAGATTGTAATTAACTTTTAGTTTTTTCTTTCGGTTAGGTTTATATAACGCATCATAATTTATAGAGAGGTGAACTCCACTTTCAGCTAATGCTGGGTAGTTTAATGAATCGAAGGCTTCAAAATGCTCGGCGTTTATCTTAGTTGTTCTATTTGCTCGGTACAATTTGTATTCAAAATAAAGTCCAACTTCATTAATAACGGGTTTTCCTTTTTCGGTTAAAGCAGCTAATTGGATTGAAGTAATCAAGTTTTCCTTAGCATCTGTACGTAAGTCTCCAATAGGTAATTGTGATCCTGTAAAAATGATTGGCTTTGATAAGTTTTCAAACATAAAACTTATAGCAGAAGATGTGTAGGACATGGTATCACTACCATGTAATACCACAAAGCCATTAAAGGCATTGTAATTTTCCTCAATGATACTTGCTAGATCTTTCCAGTAACTAGGATTCATATTTGAACTATCAATAGGGTTTTTAAAGCTCACCGTATCAATATCACAGTCTAATAATTTAAGCTCTGGTATATGTTGCAATAAATCATCAAAGTTGAAACTCTTTAAAGCTCCTGTCTCAAAATCTTTAATCATACCTATAGTACCACCCGTATATATAAGGAGAATGTTTGCTTTTTGTGTCATACTTTAAATACTTCTTTTGAGTTTTGAGTAGTTATTGCCGCCATTTCTTCTTCGGAAACACCATAAATAGCCGCAACTTTTTTGTTAATTAAAGAAATGTAACTACTCTCGTTTCGTTTTCCTCTGTATGGTACAGGTGATAGATAAGGCGCATCTGTTTCCAAAACAATATGCTTTGGGTCTATTTTATGTAAAAATGTATCAATTTTTCCATTTTTAAAAGTCACCACACCTCCTATTCCCAATTTCATATTAAATGAAATTGCTCGCTCTGCTTGTTCTAAAGTTCCAGTAAAACAATGAAAGATACCATATAAATCATCACTCTTTTCAGTTTCTAATACTTCAAAAATTTCATCAAAAGCCTCTCTACAATGTATTACAATAGGTAATTTATACTTTTTTGCTAGTTGTATTTGGTGCTTAAACGCCTCTTGCTGGATTGCTAATGTACTTTTATCCCAATATAAATCAATTCCTATTTCCCCTACTGCATAAAATTCTCTTTGTTTAAATTGAGACTCAACATGTGCTAATTCTTCTTTATAATTTTCTTTTACCGATGTTGGATGCAAACCCATCATAAGAAATATGTTTTCTGGATATTTAGTTTCTAATTCATACATCGCTTGTGTAGTTTCACTATCTATAGCAGGAACAAAAAAGCGTTGTACTCCCTCATTAAAGGCTCGTTGCATCATTGCATCTCTATCGTCATTAAATGCGTCGCTGTAGAGATGTGTGTGAGTATCTGTTAACATAGTTACAAAGTTACCTCTTTTGTTAGCTATATTTGACAAAAAATGAAATGCAACTTAGAAGTTTCTTAGAAGATAAACAGTTTAAAAGGATTCCTTTAAAAAAATTGGCGACAGGTCATTATAAATTTATTGCAAAGGTAAATGGGGTAAATGGGGAGTTTATTTTAGATACAGGAGCATCAACAAGCTGTATTGGTCTAGATTATATGTTGCATTTTAATCTAGCCTCTCAAGCAAGTGACATCAAAGCTGCTGGGGCTGGAGCTACGGGTATGGAAACGCAAAGTACCGAAAATAATAGTTTTAAAATTCCATTAATTAAGTCTTTAAAAATGGACTTTATACTATTTGATCTTTCACACGTAAACCTAGCCCTTGAGCAAGTAGAAGAAGCCCCTGTACATGGTATTATTGGTGCAGACTTTTTAAAAAAATACAGAGCAGTCATTGACTACGGAAGAAACTGTTTCTATATTTCCCTATAAGAACAGTAGGCTATAATTAAAAAAAAACACTAACTTTAGGTGTTTACCAACAAACCTACATTCTTTTTGAAAAAGTTTATTCTTTTTTTTCTAATTGGCTTAAATTGCCTGTGCACACTTGCACAAAATAAAGATATTGACTACTACAAAGAACTAGTTTCTACACAAAAGAGTTCTTTAGACAAATTAGTTGTTATAGACTCTGTCCTTTCAAAAAGCTTTAGGGTAGATACTGACACTTTTGTTAGATATAGTATTATGTATATTGAGTTGGCTAAAGAACTTGATAGTATTGATCTAGCTGCAAAAAAAGCTATGAACTTACAATTTCCTCTTACCGTTTATAAGAACGACCCTATTAAATCTATTAAAATAATAGATGGTGTTCTAGCACATAAATACAAGATTACAGATAGTTTTTTACTAGGTGGTTTATATTTAAAAAGAGGAGGCGCAAATTATAAATTAGACCAAAAACAAGCAGTTGAAGACTACACAACTGCTATAGAAAACTTTGGAGCAAAAGACTCTGTTTACATTGCAGATGCTCATTTATTTAGTGGGCAAGTATATTCTAATATGGGCAAATTTGTTCCAGCAGGTGAAAGCTACAATAAAGCATATAAAATATTTGAAGCCCTAAATGATCAAGAATATATGTTTTATGCCAAACAAGGGATAGTGGTAATGTTTAGCATGAATGGTTTTTATGAAAAAGCTTATGAAGAAAGACAAAAACTTTTTGAAACTTTAAAAGGCTTCAAAAACCAACAATATCTTGTTTCTGAATATTACAACCAAGCCTTTGATTATGAAAAGACTGGTAATTATAAGAAGATGTTGTTTTACCTAGACAAAGCAAACCAAGCATTGGAAACACATAAAACAATAACCAATTATTTACAAAATAAGGTTTTAATAAACTCTAAGTATGCTGGGTATTATGCAGAAAAAGGAATTACTGAAAAATCTGGAGAATATTTATCTAAAATTGACACAATAATTCCAAAAGTTAGCAATGATTACTTTGCCTTATCTGCTTATAATGGAGCTAAAGCAAAGTATTTAACCTCATTAAACAACAATAGAGAGGCGCTAGAATTTGCAAATAAAAAACTTGAAAACACTTCAAATATTGGTCTTGAAGATGGAATTATGGAGTCTCATCTATTGTTGTCAAACATCCATGAAAAAGTAGGAAACTACAAAAAAAGTCTTTCTCATAAAGAAAGTTATATTAAACTTAAAGATTCGATATATAACAGAGGTACAGCAAATGCTCTTGCATACTATCAAACCTTATACGAAACAGAAAAAAAGGAAAAAGAGCTTTTAGAAACAACAGCTAATATACGGTTACTAGAAAAGGACAATGAATCTTTTAAAAAACTCATAGCGCTTGTTAGTGTTGGAGTTCTTTTACTATTTGGGGTTTTCTTATTGTTTAGAAATCAAAAAGAGCTCAAATTGAATAAAATAAGACAGGAGCGTTTTAGTCAAAAATTAATTGTATCTCAAGAAGAAGAGCGTAAAAGAATATCAAAAGATTTACATGATAGCTTAGGGCAACAGCTACTTTTAATTAAAAATAAAATTGTGCCCCTTAAAGACGAAGAAACAAAAAAAATGGTAGATGATGCCATAGATGAAGTACGTAACATTTCTAGAGACCTACATCCCTTCCAATTACAAGAAATGGGAATTACACGGGCCATAGAACATACACTTACAAAAATAGATGAAAACACAACTATTTTTATTTCTTCAGAAATTGAAAATATTGATAATTTGTTTACACCAGAGCAAGAGGTTAATATCTATCGTATTGTACAAGAGTCTCTTAACAACATAATTAAGCACGCAAAAGCTGAAGCCAGTAAAGTTTCAGTAAAGAAGTTTTCAAAAAATATTATTATTTCAGTAAAAGATAATGGAGTAGGGTTTGATTTTTCGGAAAAATATCAAGATATTAAGTCGCTGGGATTAAAGACACTACTAGAAAGAACTAAAGTATTAGATGGACAAATGCGTGTATTCTCAAGAAAAAATACAGGTACAACACTAGAATTTCAATTCCCGATAACTTGAAAGAACATACTCTAATCATAGCAGACGATCATCCACTACTCTTAAAAGGATTAAATGACTTTTTACAAGAGAAAGGGTTTAATATTATTGGAGGAGCCTCTAATGGCAGAGAAGCATACAACCTTATAGTAAAAGAAGAGCCAGATATAGCTATTCTAGATATACAAATGCCTTACATGTCTGGCCTCGAAATTGCTAAAAAATGTAAAAGTAAAAGTCTTGAAACTAAAATAATTTTAATCACACTACATAAAGAAAGAGAGCTTTACTTAGAAGCCAAAGAATTAAACATCTTTGGATATATACTAAAGGAGTTTGCACTTGAAGAGATTGAGCTCTGCTTAGAAAAAGTTATTAATAACGAGTCTTTTTTTAGTCCGAAGATAAAAGGATCATTAGGAGATAATGAAATTAAAGAAAGTTCTCTTGATTGCCTTACTCCTTCTGAAAAGAAAATCTTAAAGTTAATTGCTAAGGATAAAACCAATAAGGAAATAGCTTCTTTATTATTTATTTCCTATCGAACTGTTGAAAAGCATAGAAGTAATATTATCACAAAACTAAAGCTTGAACCTAAAACAAATAGTCTCTTAATCTACGCAAAGGAAAATCACAGCCAATTGCTCTAGTATTTTGGTTTTCTTTAAATTACGTGTTTATACGTATTTCAGTATACAATCAAAAATCACATCTTTACATAAACAATCTAACTAGAATATCCTAAAAGAAAAGGGCAATGGGAGAAAAGCCTGATATATTACGTAAAAGAACATTATACATTTTCTTATTTGTTTCAGTACTTATCATACTTGGATTAAATTTGATTAATTACTTTATTTCTAACTAACATTTATATTTCAATTTAGCTAACTAACAAAAAACCCTGAGTAATTTACTCAGGGTTTTTTTATTTATAAAAGTTAATCTTAAAGCTCTAATGCCTTTTCAATGTCGTTATCCATTAATAAGTCTATTGGGCTTTCAAGAGCTTCTTTTACAGCTACTAAAAATCCAACAGATTCACGACCATCAATAATTCTGTGATCATAAGATAATGCTACAAACATTACAGGTGCAATGGCAATTGCTCCATCTCTTACAATAGGTCGCTCTACTATATTATGCATTCCTAAAATTCCTGATTGAGGTGGGTTAATTATAGGAGTAGACAACATACTACCAAAAACACCTCCGTTAGATATTGTGAAAGTTCCCCCTGTCATTTCATCAACTGTAATTTTACCATCTCTCGCTCGTAAAGCCAATCTTTTTACTTCACTTTCAACACCTCTAAAAGTTAGATTTTCTGCATTTCTAATTACAGGCACCATAAGACCTTTTGGTCCAGAAACTGCAATTGAAATATCCATAAAATCATGTTTTATCTGGTAATCTCCATCTATCATAGAGTTTACATCTGGGTAAAGCTCTAAAGCTCTAACTACAGCTAGCGTAAAGAAAGACATAAACCCTAAACTAACTCCATGTTTTTCTTTAAAGGTTTCTTTGTATTTTTTACGAAGCTCAAAAATAGGACTCATATCCACTTCATTAAAAGTGGTTAACATTGCTGTTTCATTTTTTGCAGAGACTAGACGTTCTGCTACTTTACGACGTAGCATTGATAATTTTTTACGCTCTGTTCCTCTACTTCCATTACCTGGAGTACCCATAGATGGAGTGGCCTCTTGCGCATCACTTTTAGTAATACGACCATCACGACCACTTCCTTTTACACTTGTAGCATCAATACCTTTTTCGTCTAATATTTTTTTGGCAGCTGGCGAAGGTGTTCCTGATGCATATGTTTTCTCAGGAGCTGGCTCTTTTTTCTTGTTATCTTTTTTAGCTTCAGCTGCTTTTTTATCTAAGTCAGGTGCTGCATTAGTTTCTCCTTTTTCATCACCTGGGTTTTTGTATGTCTCAGTAGTATCGTCATCACCTTCTGGTTTTTCTGCATCTGTATCAATTAAGCAAACAACCTCTCCTACTGCAACAGCGTCTCCCTCTTCTGCTTTAAGTGTTATAATCCCACTCGCTTCGGCAGGTAATTCTAGTGTTGCTTTGTCGCTATCAACTTCAGCAATTGCTTGGTCTTTTTCTACCCAATCGCCATCTTCAACAAGCCATTGTGCTATTTCAACTTCGGTTATGGACTCTCCCGGTGAAGGGACTTTCATTTCTAATGCCATAGTTTTATACTTTTCCTAGTTAGGATATTATTTTATTTATTCTGATTTAAAAACACTTTCAATTACTCTTGTATGTCTTGCTTTAGAACGAACACTACTTCCTGCAGCTGGAGCAGAGTACATTTTTCTACTACACACCCTCCATTTTCTTGAGGGTTCGTAATGCATTAACATGTGCGAATAAGCACCCATATTTCTTGGTTCTTCTTGTGCCCAAACAATGTCTTTAGCGTTTTTATATTTCTTTATTATTGCCTCAATTTGTTTAATTGGTAATGGAAATAGTTGTTCTATTCTTACCAAAGCAACATCATCTCTCTCTAGTTTTTCTTGTTCTTCTAATAAGTCATAGTAAAACTTACCTGTTAAGAAAACTAGTGTTTTAATTTTTTTAGGATCTGCATTTTCATCATCAATTAACATTTTAAAGCTTCCTTTAGCAAACTCTTCTTTTGTTGAAAGTACTTTTGGATGACGTAATAAACTCTTAGGAGTAAAAACAATAAGTGGCTTACGGTAATCTACTTTCATCTGGCGCCTTAATAAATGATACATGTTAGCAGGTGTTGTACAATCTGCAACAAACATGTTGTCCTTAGCGCATAGTTGAAGGTAACGCTCCATTCTTGCTGAGGAATGCTCTGCTCCTTGCCCTTCATAACCATGCGGTAGTAACATAACAAGTCCGTTTTGAAGCTTCCATTTATCTTCTGATGCCGAAATATATTGATCTATCATTATTTGAGCACCATTACTAAAGTCTCCAAACTGTGCTTCCCAGATAGTCAAGGTTTTTGGACTAGCCATTGCGTATCCATAATCAAAACCAACTACTCCATATTCTGATAGTAATGAGTTGTAGATATAAAAATCACCTTGTTCTCCTTTTAATTCATTAAGCAATACTATTTCTTCTTCACTTTCTTCTACTTTTACAACAGCATGCCTATGAGAGAACGTTCCTCTTTCTACATCTTGCCCGGTCATTCTAACATCGTAGCCTTCCTTAAGTAAGGTTCCATAGGCTAATAATTCGGCCATTGCCCAATCTAATTGATTGTCCTCAAAATACATTTTGTGACGCGCTTCAATTAAACGAGAAATTTTGCGTAGGAACTTTTTATCTTCTGGAAGTTTTGTAATTACCTTGGCTATTTCAGTTAAGTTTTTTAAAGGAACAGTTGTATCTACATCCTGGATCATTTTATCTTCCTCTGCATACTGAAACCCCTCCCACTCATCTTTCATTATGGCAGTAATAACTGTTTTATCTTCTTTTCTAGAATCTTCTAAGTTTTCTTCTAGTTTATCTTTATATTCTTGCTCTAGCTTTTTGGTATGCCCTTTCTCAATAACACCTTCAGCAAAGAGTTTTTCAGCATAGATATCTCTTGGGTTTTGGTGCTTTGATATTGCTTTATACAATTTAGGTTGTGTAAAACGAGGCTCATCTCCTTCATTATGTCCATACTTTCTGTATCCCAATAGGTCTATAAATACATCACGACCAAACTGCATTCTAAAATCTAATGCAAATATCATAGCATGAACTACTGCCTCAACATCATCTGCATTTACGTGTAAAACAGGTGATAAAGTAACTTTTGCTACATCTGTACAATAGGTAGAGGAACGACCATCAAGATAATTGGTTGTAAAACCAACTTGGTTGTTTACAACAATATGAATTGTTCCTCCTGTTTTATAACCATCTAGTTGTGCCATTTGCACTACTTCATACACAAGACCTTGGCCTGCAATTGCAGCATCTCCATGTACTATTATAGGTAAGACTTTTTTACTATCGTCTTTATGATGTCTATCTTGCTTTGCCCTCGCTATTCCTTCTACAACTGCTCCTACAGTTTCTAGGTGAGAAGGGTTGGGTGCAATATTTAAGTTAATTTCTTTACCTGAATCAGTTTTTCTTTTTGAAGTCCAACCCAAATGGTATTTTACATCTCCGTCAAAGTAGTCTTGATCGTAATCTTTACCATCAAATTCGCTAAAGATATCTTTTGCACTTTTACCAAAAATATTGGTCAATGTACTTAGGCGGCCTCTATGCGCCATCCCCATTACAAAATCTTCAACTCCTTTATCTGCAGCAGCTTCAATAAGTGCATCTACTCCAGGAATTAGACTCTCACCTCCTTCTAATGAGAAGCGCTTTTGACCTACATATTTTGTATGTAAAAATGTTTCAAAAGAAACTGCTTCGTTTAGTTTCTTAAGAATATGTTTTTTCTTTTCTGAAGAAAATTTAGGCTGATTATCATTTACATTAAGCTTATCCTGAATCCATTGTATTTCTTCTGGCTTACGGATGTACATGTATTCTACTCCTATAGAATCACAATAAATGCTTTGAAGGTGATTAATAATATCTTCTAGTGTAGTCTCTTTTATACCGAGGATTTCGGCTGCCTTAAACTTCTTTCCTAAGTCTTCTTGGGATAGTCCAAAGTTTTCAATGTCTAACGTAGGTGAATACTTTCTTCGTTCCCGTACTGGGTTTGTTTTTGTAAAAAGGTGCCCGCGATTTCTATAACCGTCAATCAACTTAATTACTTGAAACTCTTTAAGAACTTCTTCTGGTAATTCGCCACCTCCATATTCTATACCCAATTCTTCTAGAGAACCGTTTTCTATTCCAAAATCAAACCCCTGAAAAAAAGCTCTCCAACTGGGTTCTACACTATCTGGAAATTTTAAATACGTATCGTATAATTGTGCGATGTGTTCTGGATGTATCGCATTGAGAAAAGAATATTTATCCATCTTTGGAATACCTGTGTTTTTAGTATCGTAAAACAGTACAAAAATACAACAAATCTAATAACTACATTGATGGGGATATATTTATTTTACATAGCTTTTTGAAAAGGAGCTAGTCTATACTCAATATTTAAAAAATACCTACCTTTAGGTAATGAAATTAAAACAAATACAACTTCTCATCTTTTTTGTAGTTTTTTGTTATGTATGTCAAGGACAAGTTGATGCTACTCAAAACAAAGATACTAGCTATCAATTTTGGGACCGTGTGCGTTTTGGTGGTGGAGTAGGATTAAGTTTTGGCAATGGTTTTTTTAGTGGGACGCTAGCGCCAAGTACCATTTACCAATTTAATAATCAATTTGCTTTAGGCGTAGGGCTATCTGGAACCTACAATAGTCAACGCGATTTTGCAAACACAACTATTTTAGGAGGAAGCTTAATTAGCTTGTTTAATGTAATCCCAGAGATACAGCTTTCTGGAGAATTAGAGCAACTTAACTTTAATAGAAATTTTGAAGCCACTACTGGGTTTGAAGATGACAATTTCTGGAATACTGCTTTATTTTTAGGTGCAGGATATACTGATGGCAATTTTACTGTAGGTATTCGCTACGATGTTTTATATAATGAGGATCGAAGTATTTATGCTAATGCATGGGTACCTTTTGTGAGGGTGTTCTTTTAACTAAACCTTCCGCTTCATTAACCAGTTTCCAAAA
The DNA here is from genome assembly GCF_031846325.1 of Patiriisocius hiemis. Taxonomy (NCBI): domain Bacteria; kingdom Pseudomonadati; phylum Bacteroidota; class Flavobacteriia; order Flavobacteriales; family Flavobacteriaceae; genus Patiriisocius; species Patiriisocius hiemis. The sequence continues at coordinate 138,505 of NZ_JAVRHZ010000002.1, forward strand.
TCACGAAGTTGTTCTTTTTTCTCTTCTGAAATTTTAATTTTCTCAAGTAAATCAAAGGCTGTTTTAGTGTAGTCTTTAATAGCATTTAGAGTGTCTTTAGCAGAACCTGTTGAAACAAATAGTTCTTTAATTGTTTCAATTTTATCTTCAGAATTTTTAGGAGTAATACTATATAACTGCTCTAATGTTTCTTTATCTTGAGAGGTTCCTTTCTCCAAAGCTGTTAAATATAAATAGGTTTTTTTATTAGTAATAATATCACCTCCTACTTGTTTACCAAAAGTTTTAGGATCTCCAAAAGCATCCAAATAATCGTCCTGTAACTGAAACGCTATACCTAGATTTCTTCCAAATTGGTATATGTATTCTTTACAACTTTGTGAAGCATTTGCAACAATAGCTCCCATTTGCATAGCTGCCCCAATGAGTACTGCAGTTTTGTAATCAATCATTTTTAAATACTCCGGGATAGTAACATCATCTCTCGTTTCAAAATCTACATCATATTGTTGTCCCTCACAAACCTCAATCGCTGTTTTACTAAACAACTTTGCTAATTGCCTAAACAATTCTGGTTCATACTCCTCAAATAATTGATATGCCAAAATAAGCATCGCATCACCAGATAAAATACCTGTATTAACATCCCATTTTTCATGTACAGTTTGTTCTCCTCTTCGCAGGGGAGCATCATCCATAATATCGTCATGGATTAAAGAAAAATTATGAAATAGTTCCACAGCCATTGCTGCGTTTGTAGCTTTTTTTGGGTCACCCCCAAAGAAATCGCATGCCATTAAAGTTAAGATAGGTCTTAGACGCTTCCCTCCTAATGAAACTATATAAGAAATAGGTTCGTAGAGCTGTATAGGCTCCTTAACCGTAATAACTTGAGCTAAGTTTTCTTGTAATAACTCGCTGTATTTTTCTAATCCAAGCATGAAGTTAAATTTTTACAAAAATACTATTTGCTTTGGGTTTCTTAATAAGAATGAACTGCTAATTAACGAAATGTTAAATAATTGTAAAACTTAGGAAACTTTTATTGTTTTTAAAGTTTCCTATACTACTTTTGCACAGAATTTAAAAAAAGAATGTTCATTACTATGAGCAATGATATGAAAGAAAAAATAATACAAAAAGCAGCAGAATTGTTTATAACACTTGGCTTTAAAAGTGTTACAATGGACGATATTGCTACAGAAATGGGTATTTCAAAAAAAACTATTTATACTCATTTTAGCAACAAAACAGATCTTATAAAAGAAACCACATCATATGTTTTTGAATCAATTTCCTGTGGTATAGATGAAATATGTAAGACTGAACAAAACCCTATTAAAGAACTTTACAAGATAAAAAAGTTGGTTATGGTGAACCTTAAAGATGAAAAATCATCACCACAATATCAGCTTCAAAAATACTATCCAGAAGTATATAGTATGCTCAAGCAAAAGCATTTTAAAAAAATGCACGAATGTACTTTAAAGAACCTTCAAAAAGGAGTAAAACAAGGACTGTATAGAGATAATATAGATGTAGAGTTTATTTCAAGAATCTATTTTATTGGTGTTAACGGAATTAAAGATCATACCTTATTTCCAATAGAAAATTTTCCAAAAACATCTCTCTTTGAAGAGTATTTAGAATATCACCTTCGAGGAATTGTTACCAAAGAAGGACTTAAAACCCTAAACAAATTCATCAATCAAAAAGTAACTCAACAGACAACCTAATGACAAAAAAACTCATACTCATCGTATTATTAATTAGTACAAGTATTGGCTTTGCACAAGAAGAGAAACAGTATAATTTTACACTTCAAGAAGCCATCACATTTGCCATAGATAGTAACTACACGGCCATAAATGCTAGACGAGATATCGCAAAGGCTATTAAACAAAAATGGGAAACTACTGCAACAGGGCTACCACAAATAAGTGCTGTAGTAGATTATCAAAACCAGTTAAAACAGCCAGTAATTTTTATCCCGGCAGAGCTTAGCGGAGGACAGCCTGGCACCTTTACAACTGCAACATTTGGAGGTGCGCAAACTGCTTCGGCAACTGCCACTCTTAACCAGTTAATTTTTGACGGCAGCTATCTTGTGGGGTTGCAAGCAGCAAAAGCTTTCTTAGATTTTTCTGAAAATGCTTCAGAAAAAACAAACTTAGAAGTTAGAAAGGGAGTTATTAATGCTTACGGAAGTGTATTGTTAGCCGAAGAATTAGTCTCAATTTTTGAAAAAAACAAAAAAGCCTTAGAAGAAAATCTTTTTGAAACTAGAAAGATTTTTGAAAATGGCCTAACTGAAGAAGAAAGTGTTGAACAACTTGAAATCACTTTACTAGATATTGAAACACAACTAAGCAATGCTAAACGTTCTAGAGTAATTGCAAAACAAATGTTCAACATTGCATTAGGGATTCAAGTTGATACAGAAGTAACTTTAACCGAAGACCTAGACGATTTGGCGCAGCAAAACATTCAATTAGCAATGTTAGACAACACCTTAGATATTGAAGAAAATGTAGATTATAAAATTGCCTACAACTTAACAGAGCAAAGAGAACTTGAACTTAAATTAGAAAAAAGTAAAGCGCTCCCTAGATTAACTGGGTTTATAAACTATGCAACTCAGGCTAATGATAATGACTTTGTATTTTTAGATAGCGAAACACCTTGGTTTCAATCTTCTATAGTTGGCCTTAGTTTAAATGTTCCAATTTTTAGTAGTGGTATGCGAAATGCAAAAACTCAACAAGCAAAAATTGCACTAGATCAGTCTAAAACTTCTCTCGAAGAAACAATTCAAAATGTAAATTTAGAACTAAATACAGCAAAAAGTAATTATCAATTTGCTATTGAAAACTATGAAAATTCTAAAAAGAATTTAGCATTAGCAAAGCGAATTGAAAATAAAAACCAAGTAAAGTTTACAGAAGGTCTTAGTACTAGTTTTGATTTAAGACAAGCACAAACACAACTTTACACAGCACAGCAACAATACTTTAATAGTATGCTTAATGTAATTACATCTAAAGCAGAAATTGAAACAATATTAAACACTTTACCAACTAATTAAAAGAAAACTTAAGAAATGAAAAATATAATTCTATTAACTTTTACTGCGCTACTTATTGCTTCTTGCGGAAACAAAGAACAAACTGTAGCAGATGTTATAGCCTCTGGAAACTTGGAGCAACTAAGAGAGAAAAAAACAGAGCTGGATGCAAAACAACAGGAATTAGCAAATCAAATAAAGGAACTTCAAGCAGAAATTAAAAAATTAAATCCGCTAGAGAAAGTCCCTCTAATAACAACTTTTCAAGCTAAAAAAGACACCTTTATGCACTATTTAGAGTTACAGGGAAATGTAACTACAAAACAAAACTTAGTAATCTACCCAGAATATTCTGGCGTACTTACTAGAGTGTATGTTACTGAAGGGCAAAGAGTAAGTAAAGGACAAACACTAGCTAAGATAGATGACGGAGGATTAAGCCAACAAGCGGCTCAATTACAAATACAAGCAGACTTAGCAAAAACTACTTTTGAAAGACAAGAACGCCTTTGGAATCAAAAAATAGGAAGTGAAATTCAATATCTACAAGCAAAGTCTAATTATGAAGCACAGCAAAAAGCTGTTTCACAATTAAACCAACAAATTGCTAAAACACTAGTAAAAGCACCTTTCTCAGGAGTTATAGACGATGTAATAAGTGAACAAGGAAGTGTAGTGGCACCAGGACAATCTATGTTATTTAGAATTGTAAACTTAAGTGATATGTATGTAGAAACAGATGTCCCAGAAAGATACCTTACAAATGTCACTAAAGGTAAAGATGTTGAAATCAACCTGCCTATATTAGGTAAAACTATAAATGGAAAAATTAGACAAGCGGGAGATTATATAAACCCTGCTAATAGAACATTTAAAATTGAAGTTTCGCTACCCAATAAAGATAAAACTGTAAAGCCCAATCTAACTGCAAAACTCAAAATTAATGATTATACAAATGAGGAGGCTATCTTAATCCCTTTAAGTATTATTTCTGAAAACGCAGAAGGAGAACAGTATGTCTATACCATTTCAGAAAAAGAAGATGCTAAAGCTAATGCAAAAAGAGTAATTATTGAAACTGGTAAAACACAAGGAGATTACATAGAAGTGTTGTCTGGAATTAATGATGGAGATGAAATTATTGATGAAGGTGCTCGTAGTGTAAGAGACGGGCAAAAGGTAAAGATTTTAAATATTGAAAACCAAGAACAACAATAAACTAAACTTAAGTTAAAAATGACTAAAAAGAAAAATAGTAAAAACGTAGATAAAGAGTTTGGTTTATCTTCTTGGGCTATAAACAATAAAACAACAATGTATGTTTTAATTGTCTTGATTCTTTTTTTAGGAGGCTCTGCATATTTTAGTATGCCGCGTGAAAATTTCCCAGAAATTAAAGAGACAAAAATTTACATAAGCTCTGTCTATCCAGGAAACACAGCAGAAGATATAGAAAAACTTATTACAGACCCTATTGAAGATAAACTAAAAACGGTAAGTAATGTAGTAGAAATAACATCAACATCACAAGAGGACTATTCTATTGTTGTTATAGAGTTTGATGAAAATATTAGTGTTGAAGCAGCAAAACAAAAAGTTAAGGACGAAGTAGATAGTGAGACAGCAAGTGAGGACTGGCCTACTTTTAATGGTGCTAAGGTAGAACCCAATGTGTTTGACTTAAGTATGAGTGAGGAGATTCCTATTCTTAATATTAATATTTCTGGAAACTATCCTGTAGATAAACTTAAAGAATACGGAGAATACCTTGAGGATGAGATTGAAAACTTACTTGAAATAAAACAAGTTGACATAAGAGGTGCCCAAGAAAAAGAAGTTGAAGTAGCGGTTGATATCTATAAAATGATGGCTGCTCAAGTAAGCTTTAATGACATAATTAATACTATTAGTAATGAAAATATGACTATGTCTGCCGGAAATTTAATTTCAAGTGGACAACGTCGTACTATAAGGATAATAGGAGAAATAGACACTCCAGAAGAGTTAGAAAACTTTGTAGTTAAGTCTGAAAACAATAATGCAATCTACCTTAAAGATATTGCAGAGGTTTATTTTAAAGATGAAGACAAAACAACCTATGCTAGAGAGTTTGGCGCTCCTGTAGTAATGCTTGACGTAAAAAAACGAGCAGGTGAAAACATGGTTGCAGCTGCCGAGAAAATTAAAGTGATGGTTGATGATGCAGTTGAAAATGTATTTCCACCAGATTTACAAGTTACCATAGCCAATGACCAATCTGAAAAAACCATTGGACAAGTTGACGATTTAGTAAACAATATCATTTTTGGTATTATACTCGTAGTTACTGTCCTTATGTTCTTCTTAGGGTTCAAAAATGCCTTATTTGTAGGTTTTGCAATCCCTATGTCCATGTTTATGTCGCTTATGATTTTGAGCGCATTGGGGTATACTATGAACACTATGATATTGTTTGGTCTTATCATGGGACTTGGTATGCTTGTAGACAATGGTATTGTGGTTGTTGAAAATGTATATAGGTTAATGGAAGAAGAAGGCATGAGCCGCATTGAAGCTGCAAAAAAAGGAATTGGTGAAATTGCTTTTCCTATTATAATATCTACAGTAACTACAGTAGCAGCCTTTGTACCACTAGGCTTATGGCCAGGAGTTATGGGACAGTTTATGATTTATTTCCCTGTAACTCTTTCGGTTGTTTTAGGTTCATCCTTATTTGTGGCTATTTTCTTTAATTCGGTTTTAGTATCACAATTTATGACTACCGAAGACAAAGAAATGACTTTAAAAAGAATCATTTCAATAACTGCTATTGTTGGAGGCATTGGACTACTAATTACCATATTTGGTGGAGAATTTAGAGGATTAGGAACCGTAATGTTATTTACTGCTATCATGCTTTGGGTATATAGGTTAGTACTTAGACCACTAGCAAATGGTTTTCAAAATAAAGTTTTACCTAGATGGGAGCGCTTTTATGAAGCAGTCTTACGCAAAGCACTATCAGGAAGAAAACCTGTTTTTATAGCACTTGGAACTTTCGCATTATTAATTGTAGCTTTTATAGGGTTTGGCGCATCTGTGGGTAGTCAAAGAACTAAAGTTGAATTCTTCCCAGATAACACCCCCAACCAAATAATAGTATATATAGAATATCCTGAAGGTACCGATATTAAAAAAACAAATGCTATTACAAAAGACATTGAAGAACGGGTTTACACCATAGTGAATCAAGATGCTTACAAAAACGGAGATTATAATTTTTTAGTTGAAAGTGCTGTATCACAAGTTGGTGAAGGTGCTGGAAACCCTCAAACAGATGGTGGTAGTGCGGCTGAGATGCCACATAGAGGAAAGATTACTGCAACCATGCGCGAATATAAGTACAGAGAAGGGGCAGATAGTAATGAATTATTAAAAGAGGTTCAAGAATCATTACAAGACATATATCCTGGAGTTGCCATTTCTGTTGAAAAAGATGCCGTAGGCCCACCAGCCGGGTATCCTGTAAACATTGAATTAAAAGGAGACGACTATACTGAGCTAATTTCTACTGCTGAAAAAATGCGTGATTTCATCAATACTAAAAATATTCAAGGAATTGATGAATTGAAAATAGATGTAAATAAGTCTAAACCTTCAATGCGTGTTGAAGTAGATAGAGAGAAAGCTGGAGAATTAGGTGTTACTGCTGGGCAAGTGGGACAACAATTACGAAATTCTATCTTTGGAGCAAAAGCTGGAATCTATAAGGAAGACGGAGAAGATTATGATATCTATGTTCGTTTTAATGAGGAAAACAGGTATAATACAAGTGCTATTTTCAACCAGAAAATAACATTTAGGGATATGGCATCAGGTCAAATTAAAGAAATTCCAGTTTCTGCTGTTGCTAAACAAAATAACACATCTGGGTTTAGTGCTATTAAACATAAAGATGTAGAGCGTGTAGTCACATTGTATTCTGCTTTGGCACCTGGTTTTACAGATGCAGGAGCTATCGTTTCAGAAATACAAAAAGAAATGCAATCTTTTACCGAAAAACCGGACACCGTTGCTATTGATTATACTGGTCAAATAGAAGAGCAAAATAAGCAAATGGCTTTCTTAATGGGTGCTTTCTTTACAGGACTTGGATTAATATTTTTTATTTTAATATTCCAGTTTAATTCAGTTTCTAAACCAGCCATAATTATGATGGCAATTTTCTTGAGTTTGATTGGTGTTTTTGGAGGTATTGTGATTACTGGTAGTGCTTTTGTAATTATGATGACAATGATGGGGATAATTTCACTCGCAGGTATTGTAGTAAACAATGGAGTTGTATTATTAGATTACACTCAGTTATTAATAGACAGGAAAAGAGTTGAAAAAGACCTAGATGATGATGAAGCATTAGACAATCAAGATTTATTAAATGCTATTATAAGAGGAGGTAAAGCTCGTTTACGTCCAGTTTTGTTAACAGCTATTACTACCATACTTGGTTTAATACCATTAGCAACTGGATTTAATATTAACTTCTTTACTTTGTTTAGTGAATTTGACCCTAATATATATATAGGAGGAGACAACGTAATATTCTGGGGACCTCTGGCCTGGACAGTAATTTATGGCCTCTTTATTGCTACATTTTTAACATTAATTGTGGTTCCTATATTATTCTACTTAATAACAAAGTTTAAACTCTGGTTAAGTAGTAAGTTTTCAAAAACTGAAGAACTCACTTATACAGAAATAAATACAGAAGCAGCAGAATAGTAGTTACTATTAATGTAAAAATAAACCCCCATTCAAAATTATGAATGGGGGTTTTTATAAATAAAGAAACTATTTTAGTTTGTTTCTGCTAAAGGAACTGGAAGCGTATTATATATTTGATCTCCATCCCTATCTATAGGAAGCGTGTTAGAAAGGTTATACCTTCTTAAGTCATACATCCTATGGTTTTCAGCCCATAAAGAATACCTTCTTTGAGTTAACATTTCAGAAGTTAATTGAGCAGCTGTTGGAGCTCCTCCATAATCTTTGTTAGGAAGTCCAGCAGAGTTTCTAATTATATCTAATGCTGTTTGAGCATCACCTAATTCACCTGCTTGAATACTCGCCTCTGCATAAATAAGAATTAACTCCTCATTACGCATAATATCAATAGGAGAAGTATTAGACTCATATAACGCAGTCTCATTTGTACCATTAAGGTCGTCTTGACTTTGAGGGTTTGGTCTTACAGCTGTTTTAGTAGTAACACGAGTGTCACCAGCTTCTGCATCATTTACCCAGCTATCATGAACGATAATTTGGTCACCATTCTCTCCTGGAACTTTAAATAATCCATTAGATTGATCACCACCACCAAGGCCAAAAATATGCTTTGGACCTACAGATAAATCTCCGTTTAAATTAAAGAAAGATGCATTAAGCGCAGTTCTTGCAGCACCACCATCTCCTGAATAAACTGCAGCCATAGCAGCTACCGCTCTATTAAATTGTGCAAATGTTGATGGAGTATCAAACCCGTCAAAACCTGAGCTTAAACCAAACTCGAAAGAACCACCTGCATTATTTAAATTTCCGTTAGCTTCATCTAGTAAGCCTCTAGCAAAAGCTAAAACTGCCTCACCATTCTCAAGTGGCCCAATGTTTTCAGGATCTGTAGTATCTGTTCTTGCTTGATTGTATGATTTTACCATTTGTATTAACTCATACGCTATAACAGTTTTCGCAAAACCAAGGTATCCGTTTTGTTCTACAGAGGTAATGGCATCTGTATTTGATGCTCCTTCAATTAGAAGGTTAGCATTTTTAATACATCTGTAACTACCAGACCATTGTGATGTACTGTAAAATGAGTTATTGTCTAATGGAATTCCATTTTTACCCAATAAATCACCTGTATTACGAGGATCTGCATCAAACAAATAAAGTTCTCTAGCCATAGTACCGCTAGCAGTTGTTTCAATTGCAATTCCGTTTCTTAGGGTTGACTCTACACCAACCACTAGTTCATTTAATTGTCCTTTAGAAGCATTAGCTAAAACCCCATCAACACTAGGTCCATTTGGGTCAATTACTTCATCAAAAGAACAAGATGACACAGCTAGTAGACCCAACACGGCCATACTAATTGTAGCTATTGTTTTATATATATTTTTCATAATCATTTTTAATTAAAAGTTTACATTTAAGTGAAAGTATACTTGTCTATTACTAGGGAATGGAGTAACCTCAATTCCACTAGAGAGTCCAGCTCCACCATTTACTGAAACTTCTGGGTCATAACTTGAATAATCTGTTATTGTAAATAAGTTTCTACCAGAGAAACCAAGCTTAACACCTTCTACAACTTCTCCAAATAAACCTTTAACCGTATTAGAAGGTAATCTGTAATATATTGCTGCTTCTCTTAATCTTAGATAACCCGCTGGCTCAACAAAACGAGCTGCATTTGCTGGTGTATCTAAACGATCTTGACCTGCTTGTGTTTCTAAGTCTGGAGTTGTTTGACCTAAATCTGTTAAGAATTTAGATAAGTTTAAGTTTTCACCTCCAGATTTTAATTGGAATAAGAAAGAAATATCAACGTTATTGAATAAAGTTAAGTTGTTATTAAAAGCCATTTGAAAATCTGGCTCAGTATCTCCAACTTGAGTTAAAACACCATCAATACTTCCAACTAATTGTGTTACTGGTTGTCCTTCTTCAATATAGATTGTTCCTAGACCTGTACCAAATCCTGCACCTGGTTGTGCAAAAGCAGGAACATCTAACCTTGTGATTTCTGATCTATTTAAGTAAAACTGGACTCCAGTATTCCACTTTATTGCATCTGTATCTAAAACATCTGCACGTACTGCTAATTCAATACCATTGTTTTCAAGGTCTGCAAGGTTAGTAGTTTCTTGCGTAAATCCTGAAGATGGAGGTAATTGTCTAGTTAGTATTAGGTCTCTAATGTTTTTCTTGTAATATGTTGCTTCAAAAGAAACTCTGTTTTGGAAAAGACCTAAATCTAAACCAACTTCAAATTCTGAAGCTGTCTCAGGCTCAACATCCGCATCTCCTTTTACTCCAACAACAGATTGCCCAATAACACCTCCAATATTACTAGCTCCTAAGCTTGTAAATGTTGCTCCAAAACGAGCAGGGTTACCAGTTTCTCCATAAGCAGCTCTAAGCTTCATCTGGTTAATAGCCTCAACACTCCAAAAATCCATGTTTGCAAGGTTTACAGCTACAGATGCCTTTGGAAAACCATAAAACTCATTAGGGTCTCCATTACGAGTTGACTTGTCAAAACGATATCCTAAAGTACCTATAATTTGGTCCTTATAGTTTGCTTCAACTTGTCCAAAAACACCAAATTCTTTCTCTTCACTTCTAAATTGATCTGTAGTTTGATTTGCAGACTGGTCAACACTTGTTTGTCCTGCCGCTAATCCAGTTCCTCTCGCATTAATTAAGTTTGAGTCTTGAAATAAGTAAGCAGTACCAATTTGAGTAGTGAAAGCTAAATCTCCTTCCATGGCATCGTGATCCCATACTAAAGCAGATTGTGTGTTAAACTGTGTAAAACTGTTTTTACCCTGTGCTACAAATCCTGCAGCAGCTCCAAGTCCTTGTTGTGCTTGGTGTGTTTCAGGAACATAAACAAATGTTTCGTTAGACAGGTAATCTACACCTGCTCTATTTGAGAAACGAATTCGGTTTATATCATCTGTATAAATTTTAGTATTAACTGTTAAACCTTGTATAACTCTATCATTAGAGTCATCGTTAATTGCATTATCTCTAACAAAAAGTGGGTTACCAGAAAAGTTAGGGTTATTAGGGTAGTTTCCTTGTGCATCAGGGAATAGGTTTACCCATGGTCTTGTAAAAGCTAAGGTATATCCATAACTTAATCCTCCTTCATTTTCATTACCAGTAAAACTTCTTTGAGAATTACTTCTTACATAATTTGTAGTTGAAGAAATATCAAAAACATTAGATATTTTATGATCTATATTTGCTCTAATTGAAAAACGATCAAAACCAGTATTTTTAATAATACCTTCTTCATCTCTGTAAGATCCACCTAAATAAAACTTAGTTTTTGCGTTTCCTCCTGTTGCACTTAGTGCAGTTTCAGTTATAAAACCAGTTTCACCATAAATAATATCTTCATAGTCATACAATTCACCATTCGCAGCAATAGTTGCATTAAATTGGTCAACTGCATCTTGTCCAAAGGTTTCTAAAACAGAAGCGGCAGTCCAAGGACGTAACCCTAATGCATTCTGTATTTTATTAATCCCGACATCTTGTCTAAAATTAATACGTGTTTTACCACCCTTACCTCTTTTAGTTGTAATAATAATTACACCGGCATTACCACGCTGTCCGTAAATGGCAGCTGCAGAAGATCCTTTTAATATCTCAATATTTTCAATATCATTAGGGTCTAAATCTGCAAGACGGTTACCCGCGTTCTCTTCATTTCCAGAGTTAGCTCCAGAAGCAAAACGTAATCCTGAAGGGATCTCTACGTTATTAATGTATACTCCGTCTACAATTATTAAAGGTTGGTTATTACCATTAATAGATGAAATACCACGCAGACGCAATGCAAAACCTCCACCTGGCGCACCAGAAGAAGATGTTATGTTTACACCTACAACTTTTCCATATAAAGCACCATCAACTGTTGATTGTCCAGTTGTACCTACAAGTTCTTCAGCTGAGACAGTTGACACAGCATTTGCTGCATTAGTTCTCTTAACAGAAGTTGCAAGTCCAGTAACAACCACCTCTTCTAAGGCTTCTGCAGATTCTCCCATTGTTATGGAAATAGCTCCAGCAGAAGTTACTTCTTGTTCTACAGTAGTATATCCTAAAGAAGAAAATACTAAGGTAGCTGGTAAATTTTCCACATCAATACTAAATTTTCCATCAATGTCTGTTGTTGTACCATTGGATGTGCCTTTTTCAATTACGTTAGCAAAAGGGACGGTGTCTCCTTTATCTGTTGTAACTGTCCCTGTTATTGTATTTTGTGCAAATACAAAGCAAGGCAACAATAGTAATAAGAACAGTAAGTTCCTGTTCATCAAGTTGTTTTGTTTCATAATTATTAAATTTTTGTTAATTCTGTGAAATTACTAAAGATTTTTCAAAATTCCACGATAAAAAATGAGAATTACACATCCAAAAATCCTAGTAGCTGAAAATCAAAACAATATTTTTATAACATAGTTACATTTCGTCTTTATCTTATTAAATTTGCAGCCTAAATTTTCTAGAAAAAAAACAATGTATAGATCTCATACTAATGGCGAGTTAAATGCTAAAAATATTAATGAGGAAGTAACACTTTCAGGGTGGGTACATAAGATAAGGAATAAAGGCTTTATGGTTTGGGTAGATCTTAGAGATCGTTATGGTATTACCCAACTTATTTTTGATGAAGAGCGTACTCCATCTGAAATGATGAAACTAGCATCTACTCTTGGAAGAGAGTTTGTAATACAAATTACTGGGAAGGTTATTGAACGAGAATCTAAAAATCCAAATATTCCTACAGGAGACATAGAAATATTGGTAAATAATCTAACTATACTTAATGAAGCATTAACACCTCCTTTTACAATTGAAAATGAAACTGATGGCGGTGAGGACTTGCGTATGAAGTATCGATACTTAGATATACGTAGAAAATCTGTTAGAGAAAACCTAGTTTTTAGACATAAGGTTACTATAGCTGTAAGAAACTACCTGTCTAATAAAGATTTTGTAGAAATAGAAACTCCCTACCTTATTAAATCTACACCAGAAGGTGCAAGGGATTTTGTTGTTCCTAGTAGAATGAATGAGGGGCAGTTTTATGCCTTACCACAATCCCCACAAACCTTTAAGCAACTATTAATGGTTGGTGGCATGGATAAGTATTTTCAGATTGTAAAGTGTTTTAGAGACGAAGACCTTAGAGCAGATAGACAGCCTGAGTTTACACAAATTGACTGTGAAATGGCATTTGTAGAACAAGAGGATATTTTAAATACTTTTGAAGGACTTACAAGATATTTACTAAAAGAAGTTAATGGTGTTGAAATAGGTGATTTCCCAAGAATGACGTATGATGATGCTATGGCTACCTATGGAAATGACAAACCTGATATCCGTTTTGGGATGAAGTTTGCAGAATTAAACAACCTTACACAACACAAAGAGTTTAATGTATTTAATAATGCAGAGCTAGTTGTTGGTATAGCTGTACCTGGAGGAAACTCCTACACTAGAAAAGAAATTGACAAGCTAATAGATTGGGTAAGACGTCCACAAGTAGGTGCTTTAGGCATGGTTTATTGTAGATGCAACGATGACGGAAGTTTTAAATCTTCTGTGGATAAATTTTACGATCAAGAAGATTTAGCAAAGTGGGCAGAAGCAACCGGAGCTAATAAAGGAGATTTAATATGTATCCTATCTGGTGACACTAATAAAGTACGAGCACAACTTAGCGCATTAAGAATGGAACTTGCAGAGCGTTTAGGATTAAGAAAACCTGGTGAATTTGCTCCACTTTGGGTAGTTGATTTCCCACTTTTAGAACTAGATGAAGAAACTGGGCATTATCATGCCATGCATCATCCTTTTACCTCACCTAAACCAGGCCAACTAGAATTGCTTGACACAAATCCTGGCGCTGTAAAAGCAAATGCCTATGATTTAGTTTTAAATGGTAACGAAATAGGTGGTGGTTCTATAAGAATACATGATAAAAATACGCAGGGTGTTATGCTAAAGCATTTAGGGTTTAGCGAAGAAGAAGCAAAGGCTCAATTTGGCTTTTTAATGGATGCTTTTGAATATGGGGCACCACCGCATGGTGGAATTGCTTTTGGACTAGACAGGTTAGTTGCTATTTTAGGAGGTCAAGAAACTATACGTGACTTCATTGCATTCCCAAAGAACAATGCTGGTAGAGATGTAATGATAGACGCACCTGCATTTATTGATGATGAGCAACTTAAAGAGTTAAATATAAAATTAGATATTCAAGCTTAAAATGAGGCGGTTTTTAATCATTTTATTCTTTAGTATTCTTATTACATGTTGCATTGGGTTTTACATTAAACCAGATAATACAAGTACGGGAGATTTATTAATTGGTCTTTCGGTTGCTGGGTTATTTCTTGTTTGGATGCCATTATTTATTTACCATCGTTGGAAAGGTAAAAATGTAAAAGACTACATGCTCACAAAAGAAAACATAGAAAAAATGAGAGACTACAGCAAGGATAAAAAACTGTAAATCAACATGTTTTTTGAAAATTATTAGCAAATAAGTATTTGTTGGTTTTATATTTATGCTACCTTTACGGCTATTATTAATATTATTTTTTATTTAAATGGAGGGAACAGTAAAATTTTTTAACGAATCAAAAGGTTTCGGTTTTATCACTAATGATGAAACTGGAAAGGACATTTTTGTACATGTTACCGGACTTAATGGCGAAGCCCTTAATGAAGGAGACAAAGTAGAATATGTCGAAGAAGAAGGAAGAAAAGGAATGGTTGCCGCACAAGTGCGAGTAATCCATGATTAAGATATATGTTTACCAGAATTGATTAAAAAAATCCAGCTTTAAAGCTGGATTTTTTAGTTTAAGTTCCTTTTCTCAATAAAAAATCGTTTTAATAGTGCTGCTGCCTCTTCTTCTAAAATACCTCCTACCATTTTTGTTTTTGGGTGCAATTTTGTGTTAAGATTAATACACCCCCTTTGGGTATCTCGAGTTGCATACACTATTTTATCTATCTGACTCCAAAATAAAGCTCCAGCACACATTTGGCAAGGTTCTAATGTAACATATAGTGTACACCCTTTTAAATATTTACCTCCAAGGTAGTTAGCTGCAGCAGTAATCGCTTGCATTTCTGCATGAGCGGTTACGTCATTAAGTGTTTCTGTTAAGTTATGTGCTCTGGCAATTACAGTATTATTGGCTACAATTACGGCTCCAACAGGGACTTCGTTAGTATCAAAAGCGAGTTCCGCTTCCTGCAAAGCACGTTTCATAAAATAACTGTCGTCAAAAGGTTTTATCATGAATAAATTTCAAAAAACTAAAAATACAAATTCACAAATAAAGAAACTACAATAACTGTATCTTTGCTTAGTGTCAAAAAAACTCCTAGAAAGCATACAATTCCCTGAGGATTTAAGAAAAATCCCAAGAGAGCAACTTCCAGAAGTTGCAAAAGAGTTACGCGAGTTTATAATTAATATTGTAGCGGTTAAGGAAGGGCACCTTGGTGCTAGTCTTGGCGTTGTGGAGTTAACCATTGCCTTACACTATATTTTCAATACCCCAGAAGATATTTTAGTGTGGGACGTAGGACACCAAGCTTATGGACACAAAATCTTAACAGGGCGTAAAGCAGCTTTTCATACCAATAGACAATTAGGTGGAATTAGTGGTTTTCCTAAAATTGAAGAAAGCAACTATGATGCTTTTGGCACAGGGCATAGTAGTACCGCTATTTCTGCTACACTTGGGATGGCTATCGCTTCCCAATTATCTGGAGATCTAACAAAACAACATATTGCTGTTGTTGGTGATGCTTCTATTGCTAGCGGAATGGCTTTTGAAGCTCTTAATCATGCAGGAGTTACTAATACAAACTTACTCATTATTCTTAACGACAATGCCATTGGTATTGACCCAAGTGTTGGTGCATTAAAAGAATACTTAACCAAAGTAAATCTTGACAAAACACCAGATACCGATAATATTTTTGAAGCCTTAAACTTTTCTTATTTTGGCCCTATTGACGGTCATGACCTACCCATCATTACTGAAAACTTAGAGAAGCTAAAAAAAATCAAAGGACCTAAATTACTTCATGTAATTACCAAAAAAGGAAAAGGACTACAACAAGCAGAACAAAATCAAGTGACGTATCATGCTCCAGGGAAATTTGATGCAAAAACTGGAGAAATAACACAAAAAGACACCTCTCACTTACCTCCTAAATTTCAAGATGTTTTTGGGTATACGCTAGTCGAGCTAGCAAAAAGCAATAAAAAAATAGTAGGTATAACCCCTGCAATGCCAACGGGGAGTTCTTTAAAGTATATGATGAAAGAGTTTCCAGAAAGAGCTTTTGATGTAGGTATTGCAGAGCAACACGCAGTCACACTTTCTGCCGGAATGGCAACACAAGATTATGTTGTATTTTGTAATATCTATTCAACATTTTTACAGCGAGCATATGATCAAGTAATACATGATGTTTGTTTACAAAAATTACCTGTAATTTTTTGTCTTGATAGGGCTGGACTAGTTGGACAAGATGGAGCAACACATCACGGTATTTTTGATATGGCATACCTACGGTGTATTCCAAATTTAACTCTAGTGGCTCCAAGAAATGAAATAGAATTACGTAATCTACTTTACACCGCTCAACTTGGATTGCAGCAGCCTATTGCAATTAGGTATCCTAGAGGACGAGGAAATATCCTTGATTGGCAGCGTTCTTTTAAAAAGATAGAAATAGGAAAAGGAGAAACTATTAAAAAGGGAAGTGAAGTAGCTATTTTATCCATTGGAACAATGGCTACTGAAGTTTCTCAGGCTATTAATTTGATTGATACTTCAAGAAAAGAAAAAGTTGGTCATTACGATATGCGATTTGTTTCGCCTCTTGACAAAAGCTTACTTCATGCTGTTTTTAAAGAATACAATACCTTAATAACCGTTGAAGATGGTGTTATTTCGGGTGGATTTGGAAGTGCAGTATTAGAATTTGCTTCACTACATAAGTACAAAAATGATATAACTCTTTTGGGTATTTCAAATCACTTCCCTGAACATGCAACTACTTCTCAATTAAAAGATAGTGAAGGACTTTCTTCAGAAAAAATTAAAGAAGCAATATTAAATAAGTTGTAAACTAAAAGAGGAGGCTTAAAAAAACCTCCTCTAGAATAAAAACTAATAATTATTAATTATCTAATAATTATTTTATTCGTATGTGAATAATTTCCTCCAAAAATTCTCACTACATAAACACCCGCATCCAATCCTGATGCATTGATATTTGTTACATCTTGTAAATCTGCTTCTTGAGTAAATACTTGTCTTCCGTTAATATCAAATATTGAAATGGTCACATCACCAACATTTACAATAGACTTAATACTAATATTCCCGTTTGATGGGTTAGGATAGATTATAAAATTGTTTTCAAAAGAGGTTTTATCTTCTGTTCCTAAGGTACAATTAGGCCCGGTTGGAACATCAAAATTTTCTACTTGATCAAATCTGTTGTTACTACTTCCTTGAGAGGCTCCAGCACCTAATCCTCTAGCTGCAAACGCTTCCCAAATTAAACAACGATTAACTCCTCCATTTGTAAGCTCATCAGCTTCTAATATTGCATCTCTACCACTTACAAAACCAGGACTACAGTTTTGTAGTTTCATTCCATCCATTACCAATTGGAAAGCAATGTTATTACCTCCTGTTCCATTATAAATATCTGAATCAAAACCATATTGATCTACAAAAGCCCATGTTAAATCCCACAACATAGTTGCCCAAACTGAACCAATTCCGTGGGGCTGTGAAACTGTACCAGAGTTAGTATCTGCATATGTTGCATCATTTATTGCAAAGTCGGTGCTGTAAGGTGCAACTCTATCTCCAAAACCAGAACCTAAAAGTCCTTGTCCCAATGCATATGTACCTACAGATCTAATGTCTTCTCCTTGATCTCCAGTTTTCATAGTAAGCACAAGTCCAACATAATCGCTCCAACCTTCTCCCATTTGCTCTGCATTTTGTAAACACCCTGCTGCTTGTGGTCCTCCTGTAAGTCTATTTGATATCCCGTGACCATATTCATGAGCAATAATTACATTATCCAAATCACCGTCTCTTTGAAAAGGGTCATCTCCAGAACCATCATCTTGTAGCGTAGCATTTATTGTTGTACCTCCTCCAAGTAATGCAGCTATCATTGGATCTCCATCTTCTTGATAAATCATTATTGCAGGAATACCAATTCCCGTACCTGTACCTCCCATAGGTATAGGATCTGTACCAACGTTGTTTACAACAACTACAGCTATTGCTCCAGCAGCTTCTGCCGAGGCAACTTTATCTGTAAAGTTGCACTCTCCTCTTCTTACTATTGCAATATTTCCATTCAGTGCTGCAGCATTGGTTATTGTGTCACAGCCATCATTTGGGTCTGTAGAAGCACCGGAGTCATCATCCTCCATTACTACAAGATCTCCAGTAATTGGCGTAATAGGTAATTGGGCGCCTCCATAATTAGAATCAAAAGCTAAATATTGCCCATCAAAAGGTCCTCCATTTACTGTCATTAAGGTTCCTAAAACAGTTCCAGGGGCATTCCATAAAAACATTTGCATTACACCATTTTGTCCATCTGGAGGAGTCCCAAAGTTAGCATTATTAAGACCACCTCCATCTTGGGATTGGGCAAAAACAAAATCTCCTTGAAAACCTCCATTTCCATAATTGTTTTGCTGAAAGTTTCCACTAGGTTCATCAAAACCATATTGGTACGCAACATCATGCACAATGTTGTTCCAGTAAAATAAATTTGTTGTCGCCGCGTCTAAGTAATCTATTGGTTGCTGAGGAAGCCCATAAGGGAAGTCAAAAGTAAGTGTTGGCCCTCCATCTGGTCCAAAAACAACATTATTGTTACCATCTGTATCATCATGAGCATCCACATTATTACCTTTTGTTCTTGTAAATTCTGCTCCAGCTACTCCATTAGTATCATGCCAACCAAATGGAGATGCAACCAAATTCTCTGGATTAGATACTAATTGACTTGGTGTATCATTTGGATTTTCAAATGGTATAGGAAAAACTCTATAAGAAGAAGTTCCTGCATTGTTTAATTCTAACTGATTTATTGGTGCTTCATTTGACCTTAAAATACTATACTCACTATGCCCAGAATGAGGCTGCTCTCCAAATGAACAATTAGAAACCCAGTCATGAATATCCAGTAATTCTCCTGTTTTAGCATTTATTCTTACACTATACCAATGACTCCTATCTGTAAGATAAATGTTTAAATCCCAAGCTAAAACGAGAACTCCATCTATATTTTGATATACTAGTTTTACAGGAATATTTTCTAGAGAAATCCCTCCATTAGAAAAAACTGTCTCAAATTGGGATACTTGTTCAACAATAGAGATAGCACTTGGGCTCTGTAACCCTAAAGAAGAAGCGGCCAAGGTAATTGCATTTTCTTTTGTAACTGAAGGTTGAAGTATTGAAATTCTTTGTGATAAATTTTCTTCAAAATCTACTTGAGAATACACAACTTGCCCATTTTTAATACCAAATGATGCAATAGCATTAAAAACTTCAACTCCTTGGTGTCTCTGGTTAACATATACATTTTCCAATTGCATACTATTAGAAAAGGCATTTGATTTTATAACTATATCGCTAACATCTTCGGCTTGTAATCCTAATTGAGAACGATTATTGGATAAATAATTATTAATTATGCTTGAAAAGTCTTGGGCTTGAGTCATTGTAATACATGATAGCGCAAGTAATAAGTAAAATTTTTTCATTCGAAAATTTTTTGATACGGCAAATTAGCCTATGGTTAATGCAAAATAGCGTAGATCATAAATGTATTACAATTCAATTAGACTATCAAGAAAACATAGTAGTTAATTGATTAACAAGCTATTTAACCTTAATTTTCTGAAAAATCTGTAACGAGTTTCCATCCGTCATACAGGAAATATAATTACAGCACGATAGTATATTATAATATAAAGGTTTTAAAGCATCTAGTGGGATTGAAGCCTGAGAAAGCAATAATTTTTCGTAATGCTTAATGGTTCCATTGCAATAACTTTCTGCTGCTTGTGTATAGGCATCTAACAAGGAGCTTAATATTTGATAGCCAGAAATTTCCTTTTCTATTACCTCTTTACTTTTATACACTTTCTCCACACTTACCTTTATAATATCTTCTATCTGTGCTTTGTACTGAGATATATCAAGTAAACTTTTTGAAAACTCCCCTTTCAATATTGCTTCTTCATTTTGCAAAAACAACTCAGATGATTCTTTTACCAGAGTATTTATAGCAAGAGATCGCAAATATGCTAATCTATCTGAAACATGACTAAGTTGGTTATATTTATTAATGTTTATGGTATCCTTTACCAACTTAATTAAATACTCTAAGGCCACTTCCTCTTCAATTAACCCAAGATTAATTCCATCTTCAAAATCTATAATAGTATAGCAAATATCATCTGCTGCTTCAACCAAAAAAGCTAATGGGTGTCTTGAATAACTAATACTACTATCATCTCCTCTTTGTAAAAGACCTAATTCGTTTGCTACTTCTTTAAAAAAGGTTTTTTCAGATTGAAAAACTCCAAATTTTTTATCGGCTATATGTGGTGTCGGTTTTTTAGGTAGTGATTCTTTAGGGTACTTCATAAAAGCACCTAATGTTGCATAAGAAAGGCGTAGTCCTCCCTCTACTCCATTTTTACTTTCAGAAAGTATCTTAAATCCATTTGCATTTCCTTCAAAATCTATTACATCTTGATACTCTTTCTCTGTAAAAATAGATTGAAATCGTTTTCCTTTTCCATGTAAAAAATAATCCCCAATTGCCTTTTCGCCACTATGACCAAAAGGAGGGTTACCAATATCGTGCGCCAAGGCAGCAGCGGCTACAATTGCTCCAAAGTCATTAAAATGATACCCATGCGCAACTGCTAGTTGAGGGTGTTTGTCTAGAATAGACTTACCAACAATTCTTCCAAGAGATCGTCCTACTACTGAAACCTCAAGGCTATGAGTTAGACGGGTATGCACAAAAGAAGTTTTTGACATAGGAATTACTTGTGTTTTGTCCTGTAAACTTCTAAATGCAGAAGAGAATATAACACGGTCATAATCAACCTCAAAACCTAATCTTGTGTCGTCTTGTTCTTTGCGTAATCTTTTTCTTTTATCTCCCTGTCTTTTAAGCGATAAGAGCGATTCCCATTGCATCATGTATAGTAAAATTAGTGTTTGCAAGATACCATTTTAATTTTTTGTTTTTGAATGTTAAGTAGTTAACATAGGGGTAACATATCTATCACAAATTAGTAACCTGTAGTTAACGCCATCTTTACATGATGTAGGTTTCTTTGCACAATAAATTTAACACAACTAATGAAGACTATAATAACACTCGCACTTATTTTATTCACTATTGGACTATCAGCCCAAACAGGTTCTATAGTTGGAAAATTGACAGATAAAGATTTTAATAACGAACCGCTTCCTTTTGCAAATGTCATTATTAAAGGGACTTCAACAGGAACAACCTCAGACATAGATGGTTTGTACGCTCTTGAAAATGTTCCGGTAGGTAGTTATACTATTGTATTTAGTTTTGTAGGATATGAAACTGTAGAGTTAGCTGCAACTGTAGAAGCTAATAAAGTCACAACAATTAATGTACCTATGGGTGCAAGTGCAGCAGCACTAGACGAAGTTGTAATTAAAACTACTGCTCGAAGAAATAGTGAAGTAGCTTTGCTTATTGAACAGAAAAAAGCAGCTACAATTACTCAAAATATTGGTGCTGAAGAATTATCTAGAAAAGGAGTTGATAATGCAGCGTCTGCTGTTGCTCAAATCTCTGGTATATCTCAACAGCAAGGAAGTAGCGAGGTTTATGTAAGAGGTCTTGGTGATCGTTACCAAAATACAACATTTAACGGCCTGTTTTTACCTTCAAACAACGTAAATAGAAAGAATATTGATTTAGATTTATTCCCTTCAGAAATTATTGAAAGTGTAGGGGTAAGTAAAGCATACACCAGTAAGTACTTTGGTGACTTTAGCGCAGGTAATGTAAACATAGTTTCTAAAGAGTATACAGGTCCTGGTTACTTAGCTGTATCTGTAAATTCTGGTTTTAATAGTGCTGCTATTGGAGAAGATTTTTTAAGAAGTGAAGGAACCAGCTACTTTGGCTTTTATAACAGATATGATAATAACCCGTTTGCAATTGTATTATCACATGGAGTAGATCCTGATGAGACAGGAACTGCAATTCCATTTAACGGAAGTATAGAAGGTGGATACTCTTTTAATATTGATGACAACCAACGTTTAAGTTTCTTCGGAACTGCAATCTTTGGAAACTCATATGAATATAGAGAAGGCCCTGCGGTAGATTTTACAAATGATGTAAAATTACGTTTCCCTGAAGTTGAAGAATACAGATATGGTACTAACACATCTGCACTAGGTTCTATTATATACAACCATAAAGATGGACACAAGCTTAAATTTTCTTCTTTGTTCTCAAACACCTCTAAAGATGAAGCAAGCTTCTTTGGTGTTGGCGGAAATGGTTTTAACAGAGATGGTTTTAGTGGAAACGGAGATGGAGGTTTTTACCAGTCTAACGTACAGTTTGACCAAGATATAATTTTTGTAAATCAATTAAACGGAACCCATACTATTAATGAAGATTGGCTAGTAGATTGGGGAGTTGGGTTTAATAAAGTATTCTCTGATCAACCAGACAGAAAGCGTATATCTTTAGAAGACTATCAATTCACTCTAGACGATGACCCAACAACAAATCCTATTTTTTACGATAACATTGTTTTTGATAACCAGCGTTATTTCCAGAGTATAGAGGATGATGAATTAAATAGCTATTTAAACGTTAATTATAAAGTTTCAGAAAACATAAACTTTACAGTTGGATATAATGGACGTACTAAAGAACGTAGATTTAATAACTGGCGTTATGGTTATGAAATTTTAGATAAAAATGCCAATCCTGTTTTAGACCCTCTTAGTCTTAACGACTTTTTTAGCCCAACCAATTTAGGAAGCTTATGGAACCTACAAGTAGCTACAAACCCACAAGGACTGGATGCAATTATAGGTTTAACTAATGTTCCACAATTATATGAAAATACCTATCAGGGTAATCTAGATATCCATGCAGGTTTATTTGAAGCAAGCATTACAGCAGGAGACTTTTTATTTGTCCCAGGTGTAAGAATCGAAAACTGGTCTCAATTTATTGAGTACGATGTTATTAATCCTGTACCAACAGATCCAGGGTTTCGTGATGTAACAGACAATTTATTTTTCCCAAGTTTAAACATTAAGTATGCATTAAACGAGGATATGAATTTACGTCTAGCAGGAAGTTTAACAGCATCTTATCCAGAATTTAAGGAAGCAGCAAACTTTGTATATGAAGAAGTTACACAACGTATAGGTGGTAACCCTGATGTATTAGGAAAGGCTGACGGTACTGGAGCTGCTTATTCAGAAATATTTAATGCAGATTTAAAGTACGAATGGTTTCCGGGTAGAAATGAGCTAATAGCACTTAGTTTATTTTCAAAAACCATTAAAGACCCTATTAACTTAGTTGTAGCAACAGATGCTACAGGAACACAAAGATATTTTAGAACAGGTGACCAAGCAGATGTATTTGGGGTTGAACTTGAATTAAGAAAAAATCTTGTCTTAGATGCAGACGAAAATCCATTGTTTACTGTAGGTGGAAACTTTGCATATACTAACACCAATCAAGATCTAAAAACAGTATCAACTACAGATGGTTTTAGTTATGGAACTTCATTTGGTGATAGAACCGAGTCTGAGCTTCAAGGAGCTTCAGAGTTTATTGCCAATGCAGATATTAATTACACCCCAACCTTTGGAAATTACAAACCTAAAGTAACGGCTGTAGTATCTTATTTCTCAGACAGAATTGCCGCTCTTGGTAGTGGTGGGCTAGGTGATATTATAGAAAAGTCGGTTCCTACTGTAAACCTTGTTTGGAGAAACAGTTTTGGAGATCACTTTGAGGCTAACCTTAGTGTAAAAAATATCTTAAACCCAGATGTCACAAGAGTTAGAGAAAACACAGGTGCGCAGAGTAGCCCTTTCTTAACAGAGTTTGGACTAATTAATGACGCTGGAGACGTTACTCTACGTGAATACAAAAGAGGAATTAATGTAGGATTAACATTGAAATATAAACTATAAAAACAATTATTTATTTAAACTTTAAAATGATGAAAACCAAATTTATTTTATTCATAGGCGCAATAGCCTTTGCATTCGCTTCATGTGAAAGCGACGACACTGCAGATATTATTATCGAAGACAATAGTGTTACTACAATCAATAACAATGGTGGTGGTGATGATGGTGGTGATGATGTAGTTATATTAAGTGGAGTTTACACTTCAGATTTAAACTTAACTGCAGACCAAGACTATTTAGTAAATGGTCCAGTAATTATGTCTTCTGGAACTACGCTTAATATTGCACCAGGAACTACTGTAAGAGTTGCACCTGTAGGAGTTAATGCATACATTGCTATAACACAAGGAGCAAAAATAATTGCAGACGCTAATGCAAACAACCCTATTGTATTTACATCTAATGCATCAAACCCTGGGTCTGGAGATTGGGGAGGTTTAGTTCTTTGCGGATTTGCTCCAATAAACTCTACAGCAGTTGGATCTACAGATACTTCTACTACTGAAATTGGAAGTTTAAGCTACGGAGGTAATGATCCAGCAGATGATTCTGGAATTTTAAGATATGTACGTGTAGAATATGCTGGTGGTGCTATTAATGGTAACACAGAGTTAAATGGTGTATCAATTCATGGTGTTGGTAACACAACAGTTATGGATTATGTACAACTATATTTTGGTTCTGATGATGGATTTGAATTTTTTGGAGGAACTGTAAACGCTAGTCATTTATCTGTTGTTGGTTCTGAAGATGATTCAATAGACTGGACTGAAGGTTATACTGGAAATCTTACAGATATTTACATCGAGCAAATTGCTGGAGCTCACGATAAAGCTTTTGAATGTGACGGATACAATACAGACTTCTCTAACGAAGGTGGATACTTCTCTGCTCCTAATGTAACTAATGTAACTATTGTAGGTTCTGGAGATACAGATGATGAAGCAATAAGATTACGTGCTGGAACACAAGGAATTTTTACTAACGTTTTAATTTCAGATTTTGATGAAGGTTTTGACCTTGATGGAGATATGGGAGATAATCCAACAGGACAAGGAGTACTTGATGATTTACTTCAAGCAATAGATGTTACATTTAATAATGTAAATACAAAAGTGAAAAATGATACAACTTTCACTTTTGATGAAGCAGACTTCCTTTCTGGTGATGGAAATGGTACTGGTACAGACTATGCTACATGGGGAGCTGGATGGACTAGAGGTTTATAAGAGTATTTGAATTAAGCCAATAATAAGATTTAAAAAGCCTGTGAGAATTATTCTCACAGGCTTTTTTTTGCAAAATAAATTTATAACTAATTATTTATTAGATACTACTTGTGTGTTCTTAATTTCCATGGTAGTTATTTTTGCAATGGCAGCATTTGTATAGGTAACTTCTTTAATAATATCTCCTATAAAAAACTTCCAAGTACCTACTTTATTACCATTTTCATAGTAAGCAACTGCAGTTTTATCTCCATTTACATCATAGCTAAACCATTCACCTTGTAGCTTATTGTCTTTTGTATAAAATCCTGTTTGAGCAATTTCTCCATTACTATGGTACAAAATTGCTTCAATTAAATCTCCTTTTACTTTATATTTATTTTGAGTTGCAACATCCTGTGCAAAACTTACAGAAACAAAAAATACAACTACAATACTTAAAATCATTCTTTTCATAACGGGACTATTTAATAATTACTTTACAAATATAGGAAATAATTCACTATTACGAAACATTTACGTAACATTAAATTAACATTAAACTTATAATAATTTGATTTACAATAATTTAAGTATGTTATTTTAACATTTTAGAGATAATTACATTAATACCTTTTATTTCTAGAATTAGTTGCTATTAAGGTATTACTATACTATCAACACAAGTAACTCATAACAATTACATAACATATGGTTTAAAAAATAATATCAATTTTGCTAAATAATCATATTATTCTTTATGGATTCTATTTACCTCATTATGTTGATAGCCCTTGCTATCCTAGCTATTGCAGATCTTGTAGTTGGTGTTAGTAATGATGCTGTAAACTTTTTAAATTCTGCTATAGGGTCAAAAGCTATTTCTTTTAGAACTATTATGATTGTAGCTAGTATAGGGATTGCCTTTGGAGCACTCTCCTCTAGTGGGATGATGGAAGTTGCTAGAAAAGGAATTTTTATGCCAGAGAAATTCTTTTTTGATGAAATCATGATCATTTTTATGGCAGTAATGATTACAGATATCCTTTTATTAGATTTCTTTAATAGTCTTGGACTGCCCACATCTACAACTGTTTCTATTGTTTTTGAATTACTAGGAGCAGCCGTTTGTGTTTCCATCATTAAAATAATGGGCAATGATGATAGTCTGCTGCAATTGGGAGAATACATAAACTCTGAAAAAGCCTTAGAAATTATAATTGGAATTCTACTCTCCGTGGTGATCGCTTTTACAATTGGAGCCATTGTTCAATTTATATCTAGATATTTATTAACCTTTAACTTTCATAAAAAAGCAACCTGGACAGCAGCTGTTTTTGGAGGACTTGCTACAACTGCCATAGCCTATTTTATAATAATTAAAGGATTAAAAGGAGCTTCTATCCTACCCCCTAATTTTAGTGCTTGGGCTGGTGAGAATCTATGGGCGTTTTTAGCAATTAACGCTGGAGTTTGGACAGTCTTTTCTTATTTGCTTGCAAAGTTTTTTAAACTGAATATTTACCGCCTAATTATCATTCTTGGGACTTTTGCACTCGCTATGGCGTTTGCAGGTAATGACCTCGTAAACTTTATTGGAGTCCCCATGGCTGCTTATAATTCGTACGAAGCTTGGGCAGCATCTGGCATAGATGCCTCTGCTTTTAGCATGGAAGTATTAGCCGAAAAAGTTCCCACAAAACCTCTTCTATTATTACTAGCAGGTTTAATTATGGTATTAACTCTTTGGTTTAGTGAAAAAGCAAGGCGTGTTGTAAAAACTTCTGTAGATTTATCAAGACAAGATGAAGTTAAAGAACGTTTTAAACCCAACTTGTTATCACAAAATTTAGTGCGTGGTGTAATTGGAGTCAATAATGGTTTAATAAAAATTATGCCTAAAAAGTTAAATGAAAGCATTAGACAACGTTTTGCTTTACCTACAAGCACAAAAGTACTATTGGCAGATGCTCCAGCCTTCGATATGGTTAGAGCTGCTGTAAACTTAATGGTAGCGAGTGTCCTAATTTCTATTGCCACTGGGATGAAACTACCTTTGTCTACTACCTATGTTACCTTTATGGTAGCGATGGGAACCTCTTTAGCAGATAAAGCCTGGGGAAGTGATAGCGCAGTATATCGTGTATCTGGGGTAATCAATGTTGTAGGTGGGTGGTTTATGACAGCTATTAGTGCTTTTACTGCTGCTGCATTATTAGCCTTTTTAATTTATCAATTTAGAGAAATAGCGCTTATAGGTTTATTTGTATTAGCTATGGTTCTTATTGTTAGAAATTATATACAAAGTAAAAAGAAAGCCACAGAGATTAAAGAAGAGTTAAAACTTAAAAAAGCAGAAAGCTCATCGATTGTTGGTGTTATTGAAGAAAGCTCTTCAAACGTGTCTACTGTTATGAAGCGTGGCGCAAAACTTTTAAGCTACACTATTGATAGTCTTGGAAGACAAAACTTAAATGGGCTTAAGAAGGCTATTAAACAAAGTGACAAATTAAGTGACGAAATTGATGAATTAAACAATCACGTTTTTTATTATATGAAAAATGTTGATGAAACTTCTACAGCAGCAAGTCGTTTTTATCTCCTCATTCAAGATTCTTTAGAAGACATTGTGCAGTCTCTAAGTAAAATAAGCTCTAAGAGCTACAAGCATGTTAAAAATGGGCACAAAGGGCTCCGTTTTAATCAAATACGAGATTTAAAGCAAGTAGAAGAAATGTTACTAGCACTATTTAGTGAAGTTAAAACTGAGTTTGATAATAATACACTAGATAACCTTCCTAATATTATTGACAAAAAACAAGAATTCTTAGATTTCATTTCAAATGAAATAGACACTCAAATACAAAGGTCTAAAGAAACAGGAAGCACCGGAAAAAACACTTCATTATACTTTACCATTATTTTAGAGTGTAAAGATATTGTTACAGACACCAATAGCTTGCTTGAACATTACTACCGTGAGTATACCAATTCTAAAAAGACTGATGTACTTTAGAATAACGGCTTGCCTTACTAAAAAAAAATGTTATCTAGTACTAGATAACATTTTTTTTACCATATAACTTTATTATATATGCTTACTTTTATCTAATGAAAACCATAATTACCTTACTACTAATTTTACTAAATAGTGTTAATTTATCCGCACAAGAACTTACAGGAAAACAACTCCTTGATAAAAGCATTCAATATCATGATCCAACAGGTGCTTGGAACACTTTTAATGCAGAATTTACTGTACGAATGAAAACACCAACTGCCTCAGATAGGCTTAGCGATATTATCATAAATATTCCTGAAGAGTACTTTAGCGTGACTGCAGTTAGAGACACTATAAAAACAGTTTATACTATTAACAAAGGAGTATGTAACACAAATATTGCAAAAGATGCGCCCAAGCAAAACAGAACACCTTGTGAAACAGCAGCTCTCTATAAAAACTACTACACCTACTTATATGGTTTGCCAATGAAACTAAAAGATGAAGGCACTATAATTTCTGAAACTGTCACAAAAAGGACCTTTAAAGGGAAAGAATATTTAGTCTTACAAGTTAACTATACTCAAAAAGTAGGTAGCGATGTTTGGTTTTTTTATTTTGACCCAGCTACTTATGCTATGGAAGTATATCAATTTTTTAAAGGAGACCCAGAAGCCGAAGGTGCAAATACTGGAGAATATATTTTACTGACAGAAGAAGTACTAATCAATAAAATAAAAATGCCAAAAAACAGAGCTTGGTATTACAATAAAGACGATGGGTATTTGGGAACAGATATTTTAGAATAAAAAAGGGCGACCAGATAGTCGCCCTTTTTTATACATTAACATGAAAATATTAAGACCCACACATTAAACAATCATCATCTGGGCCTCCATTTTGAGATTTATTAAGCATCTCTCTAAACTCTGCAGGAGACATTGGTTTTCCCTCTACGTTTGTAGCTTCAACTTCAGTAGCTTCAACTGCTGCTTTCTCTGCAACTACAATAGGTTCTTTTTTGGCTTCTTTTTTAAGTGTAAACTTAATTGCATCTACAGCACTCTTTGTACGTAAGTAGTACATTCCTGTTTTTAAGCCACTCTTCCAAGCATAAAAATGCATTGAGGTAAGCTTCGCAAAATTAGCATTCTCCATAAACAAGTTAAGTGACTGCGATTGGTCTATAAAGTATCCTCTATGACGAGACATATCTATAATATCTTTCATACTTAGTTCCCAAACTGTTTTGTACAATTCTTTTAAATCCTGTGGGATGTCAACATCTTGTACAGAACCGTTAGCTCGCATGATTTGTTCTTTTAAATCATCGTTCCATAAACCAAGTTTTACTAAGTCTTCTAGCAGGTGCTTATTCACAACAATAAACTCTCCACTTAATACACGACGTGTGTAAATGTTAGAAGTATACGGTTCAAACGCTTCATTATTTCCAAGAATTTGAGACGTAGATGCTGTTGGCATTGGTGCTACTAATAATGAGTTACGCACACCATGTTTTTTTACATCCTTACGTAATTTTCCCCAATCCCAACGACCGCTTAATTCTTCATCTTTAATGCCCCAAAGATTATGCTGGAATTCTCCTTTAGAAATTGGTGAACCTTTGTATGTTTTGTAGGCACCATCTTTTTTAGCTTCTTCCATAGAAGCAGTAACAGCAGCAAAGTAAAGGGTCTCAAAAATCTCTTGATTTAACTTCTTTGCTTCGTCACTAGTAAATGGTAAACGTAGCATAATAAATGCATCTGCCAGTCCTTGAATTCCTAACCCAATTGGCCTATGACGGAAGTTAGAGTTCTCTGCCTCTTTTACTGGATAGTAGTTTCTATCTATTACTTTGTTTAAGTTTTTAGTAACTCTTTTTGTTACCCTAAATAACTCCTTATGATCAAAGGCTCCATTTTTCACAAACATAGGTAACGCAATAGAAGCTAGGTTACATACCGCCACTTCATCTGGTGATGTATATTCTAATATCTCTGTACATAAGTTTGAAGAACGAATAGTCCCTAAGTTTTTCTGGTTACTCTTACGGTTTGCCGCATCTTTATACAACATGTAAGGCGTTCCCGTTTCAATTTGAGATTCCATTATTTTCTCCCAAAGTTCACGCGCCTTGATAGTCTTTCTTCCTTTATTTTCAGCTTCGTATTTATGGTACAATGCTTCAAACTCATCTCCATGACAATCAAAAAGTCCTGGACATTCATTAGGACACATTAGAGTCCACTCTGCATCATCCTGTACACGTTTCATAAATAAATCTGGAATCCACATAGCATAGAATAAATCACGTGCACGCATTTCTTCTTTACCGTGGTTTTTCTTTAAGTCTAAGAAATCAAAGATATCTGCATGCCATGGCTCTACATACATGGCAAAAGAACCTTTACGCTTCCCTCCTCCTTGATCTACATAACGGGCTGTATCATTAAATACACGTAACATAGGAACAATACCATTTGAGGTACCATTAGTTCCAGAGATATAAGATCCTGTTGCTCTAATGTTATGAATAGATAATCCTATTCCTCCAGCAGACTGAGAGATTTTTGCAGTTTGTTTTAATGTATCGTAAATACCGTCAATACTATCATCCTTCATAGTAAGTAAAAAGCAAGATGACATTTGAGGTTTTGGTGTACCACTATTAAATAAAGTAGGCGTTGCGTGCGTAAAGAACTTTTTAGACATTAACTCATACGTTTCTTTAACTGCTGCTAGGTCGTCAAGATGAATACCAACCGAAACACGCATTAACATATGTTGCGGACGCTCCGCTATATTACCATTTAACTTTAATAAATAAGATCTTTCTAATGTTTTAAACCCAAAATAATCGTACCCAAAATCTCTATTATAAATAATAGTAGAATCTAATTCGTCTGCATTTTCTTGGATTACTTTATATACCTCATCACTTAATAAAGGTGCTTTTTTTCCGGTACGAGGATTTACATACTCGTACAAGTCCTTCATTACTTCGCTAAAGGTCTTCTTTGTGTTTTTATGTAAGTTAGAGACAGAAATACGTGCCGCAAGACGCGCATAGTCTGGGTGCGAAGTAGTCATTGTAGCAGCTACCTCTGCCGCTAAATTATCTAGTTCACTTGTAGTTACACCATCGTATAGTCCTTCAATTACACGCATAGATATTTTTACAGGATCTACTAGTTCATTTAATCCGTAGCATAGTTTACGAACACGTGCCGTAATCTTATCGAACATAATGGGTTCTTTGCGGCCATCTCTTTTAATTACATTCATCTTATTTACTTATTTAATAGTTAGTTTAAAATTTTGGGTAACGCTCCTAGGGCGAAATTGTTACATTTCACATTATCAACGTTATAGAATGAAAAGTCCGCCCTTTGGGGAGAAAGCGGATACCTTTCTAAAAATCTGCGTCGAAACTAATTTTATTAGAATCCTTGTCTTTGTTTGTCACACCAGCTTTTTGATATTCAGAAACACGCTTTTCAAAGAAATTGGTCTTTCCTTGTAATGAAATCATATCCATAAAGTCAAATGGATTACTAGTGTTGTACTCTTTCTCGCATTCTAGTTCGCCAAGAAGTCTATCTGTAACAAACTCTAAGTACTGTGTCATTAGGTTTGCGTTCATTCCTATCAAACTCACCGGAAGTGACTCTGTAATAAACTCACGCTCAATGTTTAACGCATCTACAATTATTTCTCTAATACGCTCTTTTGGCACCTTGTTTATTAAGTGGTGGTTATGCAGGTGTACTGCAAAATCACAATGCACTCCTTCGTCTCTAGATATTAATTCGTTAGAAAATGTAAGCCCTGGCATTAACCCTCTTTTCTTTAACCAAAAAATAGAGCAGAATGCACCACTAAAGAAAATACCCTCTACAGCTGCAAAAGCAATAAGACGCTCTGCAAAGCTTGGGCTCTCAATCCACTTTAATGCCCAGTCTGCTTTTTTCTTAATAGCTGGAAAGTTTTCAATTGCATTAAACAACTGGTCTTTTTCTTTATCGTCTTTTACATACGTATCAATTAATAAAGAGTAGGTTTCACTATGGATATTCTCCATCATAATCTGGAAACCATAAAAGAATTTTGCCTCGCTGTACTGAACTTCGTTTACAAAATTTTCGGCTAGGTTTTCGTTTACAATTCCGTCACTAGCTGCAAAGAATGCTAAAATGTGTTTGATAAAATAACGCTCATCATCTGTTAATTTAGAACTCCAATCTGTAAGGTCTTGATGTAGATCTATCTCTTCAGCTGTCCAAAAACTAGCTTCAGATTTTTTGTACCAATCCCAAATATCATGATGCTGTATTGGGAAGATTACAAATCTATTTTTGTTTTCCTGTAAAATGGGTTCTGTTGCGCTCATTGTCCTTTGCTTTTTAAAATTTGTAAATTTTGACGTTACTAGGGACTAACAAATATGGAAATTATTTGAGCGAAAAACTGAAAATTTGGAGTTAGGTTTTCAACAAAGTTTTCAACACGTATAATTTACAAGTGTTATTATTGTTTTGTTAAATTGAAGCTTTAAATATTTTAAAATCAGATGCTTATAAAATTAAACTTCAATTATTAACAATTAAAAAAAATGCAGTTGAAAAGCCTCGGAAACATACATTTTATAGTGCTTAAGCAAGGCTTCACTTTACAATTTGATAACATAACTTTTTAACCAAAAGAAGCGCAAACTTTAACATAAAAAAACTTCAGAAAAAGCAGAAAAATAAAAAACCGTCATTACAATTTGCAATGACGGTTAACCTAAACACGAAATCAATTATGCAGCATCTATAGTTACTGTCACATTTGCTTTCACTACCACATTAAAATTTACTGGCGTGTCATTAACACTTCCAGAAATTGTAACGGTAAGGTTTGGGGAATTTTTTAATGCTGCAGCAATAGCATTTAACTGTTGGGTATTGTTTACAGAAAAAACTTGATTATCTGCATCTGCTTGTTGTACGTTAAGATCTGTTACCTGAATGGTGGTTGCTCCAAAATTAATAGAGGCGTTAGTTATGATTGCCCCTTCAGCTCCAGAAAAATTAGTAATTTCATATGTTAAGCTGTTAATTGTCACACTTTCTATTTTATTAAAGTTGTCTTGAATATCCTGATTTTCGGCAATATTAATCATTCCAGATTGTGTAAATGCCTGTGGTTCTCCGTTAGGGTCTTCTGCTACCGCTACAGTAATTGTTGTTGTAAAGTTTCCATCTACATCAAACTCGGTTAACTCGTCTATTTTATCACAAGAATAAAGTGTTGTTAAGGCTACAAATAATAAGATTGCGTGTTTTTGAATTTTCATTTTTAAAGTTTTTAAGTATTTATACTCCCTTTAGTACAACCAATTTTTAAAAGGTTAACAAGAAAAATTTTTTTCTTCTGTTAACCTTTTTGCATTTCTAAAAACTAAGAGATGAAACAAAACCTAAAACACAATGATATCTTTAAAAAAACACACCGTAAAAAGACCCCAAATCTACCTTTACGCTATTTGTGCTTTTTTTACCTTTTTTGCCCTCCAAAGCAGTTATTCTCAAATTGGAATTAACACAACAACTCCAGAACCCTCATCCATGCTCGATATAAATTCTAGCAACAAAGGGCTGTTAGTTCCCAGAGTAGCGCTCACTAATGTAAACAACAGCTTATTAGATGGAATAAACACCGCTGCTAATGGACTACTTATTTATAATACCAATGCAAGTGTAACTGGGGGCGCTGGAATTGGTTTTTATGTCTTCAATGGTACGCTTTGGGAAAAACTTTCTACTAGTGCAGATAGTGGTGGTGATGCAGATTTTTTTGAAGAAGGCACTACAAACGCACCTAATGATATAACAGATGATATTTATACTGAAGGAAATGTAGCTATTGGTAAAAATATGGCGTTTTATCCACTCGATATTGAAGCTACTGATGCTATTAGAGGACAAAATATTATGCTTAACGGAACCGCCAATGGCGCACAATATGGACAATTTATTAGCAACACTAATAGCGGTAATGGCAACCATTACGGAACATACAATACTGTTTCTGGAACAGGTACAGGTACTCATTTTGGCAGCTATCAACAAATTATAGGTTCCGGAAATGGCACTAAACATGGAAACTACAATCGTGTTGCTGGAAGCGGAAATGGTTTTAGAAATGGAACATATAATGAGGTTACTAGCACCGCAACTAGTGCAGCAAGGGGTACGTATAATTTTTTAAATGGTACGGGTTCTGGTGCTCGTTATGGAACACATAATGTACTACAAAGCAATAGTTCAGGTCGAATATACGGTACCTATAATGATATAATAGGAAATGGAACCGAACGAAAATTTGGTAGTTACAATACCATTAATGCTGCAGCTGGAGGTACTCACTATGGGATTTATAGTGATGTTTCAAAAGCTGGAAGTTTCTCTGGGTTTTTTAAAGGTGCAGTTGCAATTGGGACAACACCATTTCAATCTGGAACACCAGATTATTATATCATGCCTGCTTCAAGAGGTACTAACGGGCAAATTATGCAAACCGATGCGAGTGGCAATGTGAATTGGGTGGACACATCAAGCATAGCTGGTGAAGATCATGACTTTTATGAGGTAGGAACTACTGATGCTCCAGATGATATAAATGACAATATTTTTACACAAGGAAATGTTGGTGTTGGAACCACAAACCCTTTAGCAAAAATTACTATCTCAGAAAACTCTAGTAATATAAATGCTCTTAGAATAAATAATATAACAACATCAGAATCTGGCGGATATAGCTCAATATATAACTCATTATCAAGAACTATTGATAACGCTTCTACTTCTGGGTCATATGGTATAGAAAACCGTGTAACTATTAATGGGGCAAGTACAGTTCTTGGTATTTTTCCTAGAGTATTTGGAGTTCGTAATCAAGTCGCTGGCACAAATGCCTATTTTCTAGGTGGAACAGATAATTATGTAACAGTAAATAATAATGGAACGGCTTCAGGAATTTACAATGTTCTTCAAGGAACAAACACTCTTGGAAACCTAAGTTATGGGACATATAATAATGTAAATATATCAGGTACTGGAACTACTATAGGAACAAGAAATCAAATCTATCAAACTCAAAGCACGGGAGAAAAATATGGAGTGTTTAATGTAATTGGTAATAACACTATAACAAACACAGCTCCTATCTATGGGGTGCGCAACAACATTGGTAGAGGGGCTGGCATCCAATATGGTATTTACAATTTTTTTAATAATACGGGTACCGGTGAAAAGTATGGAACCTATACACTTTTTCCAAGTTTTGCCGGAAATCAAGTAAGCGGAACATTATACGGATCTTCAATTGTTTTTGGGGGTACGGTTCAAAGTTCATTAAATAAATATGGATATCATGTAAATATTCCTTCAACTAACGCTGGAATTCATTACGGAGTTTATAGTGATGTCACAAAATCTGATAGTTATGCAGGATATTTTTTAGGGAGAACAGCAATTGGAACAACTACAGCAAACACCTATATTTTACCCCAATCTAGAGGAACAAACGGGCAAATAATGCAAACCGATGCGAGTGGCAATGTGAATTGGGTGGACACATCAAGCATAGCTGGTGAAGATCATGACTTTTATGAGGTAGGAACTACTGATGCTCCAGACAACATAAATGATGATATTTACACACAGGGCAATGTAGCGATTGGAAGAGTAACTGCACTTTATCCACTCGATATTTCTGCGATAGGACTGAGAGCTGTAAATGTTTTAATGGATGGCACAGATGACATTTCAAAAAGCGGTACCGTTAATACCATTACAAATGATGGGAATGGTCAACACCAAGGTGTTTATAATATTATAAGTGGTGATGGCTCTGGTGATCATTATGGCGTTTATAATACTCTTGGCAGTAATGGAACTGGAAGTTTTTTTGGTACCTATTCCAGGTTTAACTCAACCTCTGCAAATGAAGAAGAAGGAATTAGAAATGAGTTTATTGGAGACTCCCCTACAACACAAAGAGGAGTGAACAATAGATTTACAAATGATGGTTCCGGTAACAGAGTGGGGATTTTCAATACATTTTTTGGCTCTGGAAACGGTTTACAAACTGGCGTTTCTAATGTTTTTAATAATACTGGAAATGGAGTAAAAGTAGGATTTGATGCAGTAATCGCTGGCGGTAATGGTGATAGATACGGTTTTAGGACAAATATAAATACCGGAGGCGGAGGAACACATTATGGTATTAGTAGTGTGGTTTTAAAACCTGGTAGCTTTTCAGGCTACTTCTTAGGAAATGTTTCAATAGGTACAACAACAACCAATAATTATATTTTACCCCAATCTAGAGGAACAAACGGGCAAATAATGCAAACAGATGGAAGTGGTAATGTTGGTTGGGTAGATTTACCAGCTAGCACTTCTTTTTGGTCAAGATCTGGAAACCAACTTGATGTCGCTACAGCTGGAGACAATATTAACTTTACAAGTGACCAAACAAGTATTACATTTCCAGCTACTACTGGAACACCAAGCTCTATGATGTATCTTTTTGAATCTGGAACTTCAAACACGGACCGTATGGTGTTTTCACAATCTTCTCTCTTTGAAAATTGGGGACTAATGTATCGTGACAGTAACGATTCATTTAGATTTTTACGAAATGGAGCAGACAGAGTAGTAATAAATATAGGTGCTGGTAATCCCTTAGTAGTAAATGGAACAGCACAAGCAACATCTTTCCAGAGCGATACCACTACCTATCCAGATTATGTTTTCGAAAAATATTATAATAATACTTCAGAAATTAATGATGAATACACTTTTAAAACTTTAGATGAAGTTGAAAAATTTATAAAAGAGAATGGACATTTACCTGGGGTAACATCTTATAATGAAGTGAAAGAGCAAGGAATGACTATTAATTTAAGTGAAACTTCAGTAAAAAATTTAGAAAAGATAGAAGAGTTATTTCTCTACACTATAGAGCTTAAAAAAGAGAATGATATACTAAAACAAAAACATGAAGCACTAGAGGAACGTCTTAAAAAAATTGAATCACTACTCTTTGAAAAATAGATTGTATTGCCCAAATCTACCTATAAATCTCAAGCAACCAGTTTGCGCTAACTAACCAAATAGCCATAAAACAAGCAAGCTGGTTTTGAGGTTTATTCATGTTGCTGGGCTACTTTTTCTAAGCCCAAATACCAATCCTCCCCAAACCTTCTAATCAAGGCATCTTTCACAAATTTGTATACAGGGACTTGTAACTCTTTTCCAAGACTACAAGCATCATCACAGATAGGCCATTTATGATAGTTTACTGCAGCAAACTCACTATACTCTTGAATACGCACAGGATATAAATGACATGAAATAGGTTTTCTAAAGTCAATTTCACCCGCATTATAGGCATCTTCAATACCGCAGCCTGCCGTTCCATTTTCTGAAAAAGTAACATACGCACATTCCTTACCGTTTACCAAAGGAGTTTCTAACTCATCAAGATCGCTAGTAATATGAGTGCCTTGCTTCTCAATAGCTTGAATACCTTCTTCACGCAAAAAGGGTTTTACTTTAGAATAAATATTTTTTAAAATAGTCACCTCATCTTTAGTGACAGGAGCACCAGCCTCACCTTCAATACAGCAAGCACCTTTGCATGCAGAAAGGTTACAGACAAACTCTTTTTCTATTATATCTTCTGAAACGATTGTTTTTCCTAACTGAAACATAGTTGCAAAGCTATGCTTTTTGTAATCGAAACCGAAACCAAAATTAAAGATTGAATCTTGTTATAGATTAAAGAAAAATTCATCCCTTTTAATCACCATACCCTCTTTAAAAAGACTAATTTTGCATAGTATTTAAAAAGAAGTGTTATGAACCTTAATTTTAAAGAGATTGCTACAGCCACTATGGTACTTTTTGCCGTTATTGACATTGTGGGAAGTATTCCAATTATTATTTCTTTACGTGAAAAATCTGGGAAAATAAAAAGTGGTCGCGCCTCAATAATTGCAGCTATTGTATTAACGGTATTCTTATTTATTGGTGAAGAAATTCTTAAACTAATTGGAATTAATGTTTACGAATTTGCTGTTGCGGGTGCCTTTATTCTATTTTTTATTGCCATAGAAATGGTATTGGGAATTAAGCTTTTTAAACAGAATGAAACCAATCTAGAAATGGCTACGGTTTTCCCTATTGCTTTTCCAATTGTAGCAGGTCCAGGAAGTTTAACTACACTTTTATCATTACGTGCAGAATTTGCACTAGAAAACATTATTGTAGCGATTATTGTAAACGTAGTAGTCGTTTTTATAGTTTTAAAAACCTCCAATAAACTTCAGAGGTTTTTAGGCAAAAACGGTATTGCAATTATCGAAAAGATTTTTGGTGTAATTTTACTTGCTATTGCAGTAAAGCTATTTACATCCAACATCCAAGAACTATTTAATTAATACTATGAAAAATTTAATCTACGCACTAATCCTTATCGCTCTTGGGCTTATTATTTTTAATGTTACCAAATTAAATTTTGAAGCTCTATTTGAAGGAGATAGTATGATTGCTGCCATTAGCATTTTGGCATCGGCATGTACTATATTGCTCCTTGCTATTTTATTAGTTTCAAAAAAAATTCATAAAAAACAGGGTAGAAACTAACCTAAATCTTCTAAGTCAAGATTATCAACTGCGTCCCAAGTTTCTTCAACATTCATTCCCTTTCCAGTTACTTGAACGTAAAAGCGCTTACCATACATTAACTGAATAATTGTTTTATTATTCTTTTTTTGGTACTCCTCCATAGCTTTTATATTGTCTTTTTTAACTGTCCTTTTGGTGTATGTTTCGGTCTCTTCCTCCATATCCATTGACAAAAGCATTCTTGCTCCTGCTGTAGCAGAAGCTCCTATCTCACCAGCTCCATCCATTACATTAACAGTTATAGATTGTGACTTGTCCTCGTTAGAGTAAGTAGCTTCGATATTTGCAATTTTCATATAAGAAACCTGCCCAGCTTTATAGGCAGTTCTTTTCATTCCTAGTACTTCTTCTGGGAGCCAAGATTTCATTTCTTCGTTTGTGAGAGGTTCTTCCTGTTGTAACTCTTTAATATCTTCCTGCATGGTATTAAGCTCATCTACAGCTTTTTTAGAATTACTTACAGCATTTTTAGTCTCTTTAATTTTTTTACTTACGGGGTTGTCCTTGCATCCAAACACAAATACTGAAAGGATTGCAAGTAGGGCTAATTTTTTCATAATGATTGTATTTAATTAGTTAGATAATAAAGATACTAATTTACTAACAATCAGCCATGTGAAAAACACCCGTTTGGGTACCGTTAAATATTAAAATTATAATGGAAATTACTCTTGGTCTTGTTCAATAGGATACTCCAGCTCCAATACTTTTTGAATCATGGCATCATCTTGATTTAAGATAAACTCAAACTCGTTGGGACCATAGAGTTGTTCAGCAATATTAGCCTTTAATGCTTTTTTAAGTCTTTCAGCATAATTACCAGTTAGGTCAATTTGTGCTTCATTAAAGCGAGCATATTCTATAAACTCTTCTGAAAGGCTTTGTGGCACTTCATAATTTTCAGAAAACGCTTTAAAGTTCATACCATCAAATTGCTTTCTGTGATCTTCATTCTCTAAGTATTCGAAAATAAAGTAATTCATAAATCCGCTTCTAGAAACATACTGAAGAGTTTCGCTTTCAACACTTGTATCTTTTGGCACAAAAACATCTGGAATAATGCCTCCGCCGCCATAGACTACTTTACCCTTAGGGGTCACAAATTTTAGAGAATCTGCTACTTGAATGCTATCTACACTCAACAACTCTCCATTATCGTAACGTTCTTGATAATCTTTGTAATAATCACCATTTCCATTACCATATGGACGCTGGATAGACCTGCCTGTTGGGGTGTAATACCTTGCAATTGTGAGTCGTACAGCGCTTCCATCTCCTAATGCCATTTCACGTTGCACAAGCCCTTTACCAAAAGATCTTCTACCAACTATAACACCTCTGTCATTATCCTGAAGTGCGCCAGCTAAAATCTCACTTGCCGATGCAGAGTTTTCGTTGATGAGAACATATACTTTGTTATCTTCAAAAGAGCCTTTTTTAGTTGCGAAGGTTTTTTGTTCTTCCCCTGCCTTATTTCTAGTAATCAAAACTAGTTTGTCATCTTTTAAAAATTCATCAACAATCTCTTCGGTAACTCCAATATATCCGCCAGGATTTCCTCTTAAGTCAACAATTAGACTCTTTACTCCTTGATCTCTCAAATCATCTAATGCTTCATCAAACTCATCATATGTAGTTTCAGAAAAACGATTGATTTTTATATAACCCACCTCATCATTAACCATGTAGGAAGCGTCTATACTTATAAGAGGGACATCTGCTCTTCTTACGTTAAGAGTAATTATTTCATCCTCGTTCTTTCGATAAACTTTTAATTCTACCTTAGAGTTTTTTTCTCCTTTTAAATAATTAGATATACTATCTCTATCAATCCCTTCTCCAAAAAGCTTAACTCCATCTGCGTATAAAATTCTATCACCCCCTTTTATTCCAGCAACAGATGCTGGACCACCTTCAATAGCTCTAATTACAGCAATAGAATCTCGATAGGGATAAAAGCTTACGCCAATCCCAACAAAATTTCCTCGCATTTCGTTAGCGCTATCTTCATAATCATCCACAGGAATGTAAACTGAGTGCGGGTCTAAGTTTTCCAGTATTCCGTTTACAGTTACGTCCACAATGCTATCTGTATTTACCTGATCAACGTACTCGTAATCTATGTAATCTATAAGTCTGTTTAGTTTATCTTTTTTGGAATTGGTAGCAAATATTTTTTCGTTAGTATCCGTAAAGTTGAGTTTAGAGCCAATAAAAATTCCGCCTGCAATAGCAAGTCCAAGTAATAAGGGAATATACTTTTTGTGGAACTTCATTATACGTCTATATCTTTTATATGTGTTATGCTAACGCCCGCTTTTTCTAAAAATTTTATACCAGAATCATCTTTATAACCGTCCAGATATACTAATCTAGAAATTCCAGCCTGATGTATTAATTTACTACATTGTTGGCAGGGCGACATTGTAATATATAGTGTAGCTCCTTTACAGGATTGTGTAGACGAGGCAACTTTTAAAATAGCATTTGCTTCTGCGTGTAATACATACCATTTTGTGTATCCTTCTTCGTCTTCGCAAAAATTTTCGAAACCAGTTGGAGTACCATTATACCCATCACTAATTATCATTTTATCTTTCACAATAAGTGCGCCAACTTGTTTTCTTTTACAATAAGACAACTTACTCCATTCTTTTGCCATACGCAGGTATGCGATGTCGTACTTTAATTGTTTTTTCTTACTCATATTGAATTACAAAGTTAGTAGCGAAAGTAACAGGAAGTTACATTTAATACTATAAAGTGCTGTTAAAATAGTTACAGTAAACAGTTTTCTGCTAGCATAGGTAACACTCTTCCTATCACAATTGCCGAAACTACCAACACCCACTCTCGTTGTCGTACTTTAAAAAGACCTTGAAATAAATACGCCAAAATAAGTACACATAACACAACAATAACCTGAGAGATCTCTACTCCAGCAGCAAAACCTAGTAATGAAATTACTTCGTTTTCAGGAGCTATCATTTTGTAGTAAGTAGCAAAGCCAAAACCGTGAATTAAACCAAAAAACAAAGTAGTTATTATATATAAAGTTATCCAAGTACTGGATACTTTGTTTCCCTTAGTGAAAAAATTAGCGATAGCTGTTATCGCAATGGTTATGGGTATTAGACATTCTATTAGACCTGTATTTACGGAAACAACATCATAGTGTGCCAACAATAAAGAAATGGTATGTCCAACGGTAAATACCGTGACCATAAGCAGTAATTTCTTCCAAGAAGTAAAGGTGTATACCGCCGCTAAAAC
The DNA here is from genome assembly GCF_031846325.1 of Patiriisocius hiemis. Classification (NCBI taxonomy): domain Bacteria; kingdom Pseudomonadati; phylum Bacteroidota; class Flavobacteriia; order Flavobacteriales; family Flavobacteriaceae; genus Patiriisocius; species Patiriisocius hiemis. Next base: position 180,891 of record NZ_JAVRHZ010000002.1, read on the forward strand.
CAATAAAAACAAAACGTGGTCATAGGCCTTCCAGTCCAGCACATGTTCTAATCCCAATGAAAAATAAAATGAAAAATCTTGCATAGTAGCATCCTCGTTTTGAACGACGTGTAAAGATAGAAAAAGACAAATTATTTTTACTAAGACATTTGTAAACAATTACATAAAACAAATCATTAATAACGTATGTACAATTGTGACACTCAATTTTAAAAACCATCTAGTTTGTTGATTTTCAACATTCCTAGTTAGGTTAACGTAAGGTTAATGTATTATTTATTTTTCTTTTTTTCATTGTTCTTGACTTACATTTGAGCCATGCGTTTCAAAATCAAATCTTTGATTTTACTATCTGTAGTAACTCTAGTAGCTTTAATTGCTATACAGGGGTACTTAATTTATAATACATATCAATTAAAGAAAAAAACCTACACAATAGATGCTAGAAATGCAATTGCCAAAGTATATAACACACCGGAATTAGACTCCATTATGTGGCTGTATCGAACAGATTTTAAAGATAACCTTAAATCTTATGAAGCAGGAAATTTATCGAAAGATAGCTTGCTAAAGAAACTGCAAGACAAATCTACTTCAATAAATTATGGGTTTATGGAAATTTTTAACTCTAAGTTGGCTGAAACTACGCAAGATTATAAAATTCAATTTAAAAAAATAGTGAACAGCATTAATTTAAGTGATTCACTACAAAGCAAGTCACTTATTTATGATATTTCAGAAAAAAACGACACTATACTGTTGGTTGGAGAAAGGTTCTCAAATTCTGATGCTATCTTAATTAACAATAGTACTTGGCAGGATGCGATTACATTTGAAAAAACAGATGACACAGAAGAAAAAACATTAAATTTTAAGTCAAGTATATACATGAGCATTTCAAACTGGAATAACCTATTGTTTAGAGAAATGTCCGGTTTACTTATACTATCCAGTTTTCTATTCTTGTTCGTTGTAAGCTTATTGTTTTATTCTATTCAAAATTTATTTAAGCAAAAAAGAATAGCTGCCATTAAAACAGATTTTATAAACAATATTACACATGAATTAAAAACACCCTTAACAACATTGTCCTTAGCTACTAAAACCTTATCTAATAAAGTGCTAGCCAACAAAACTACTAGCATGGTGACAGACACCATCAAGGTAATAGAAAGACAAAATACCAGACTTCAAAACCTCATAGATCAAGTACTTAAAAATAGTCTGGGGTATAATGAGATAAAATTGAATAAAGAAGAAATAAACGCCTCTGTATTTTTAAATGAATTGTTGAATGATTATGAACTTGGCTTAGATAAAGAAATCGCTATAGAACGTGCTATTGATAAAACAGGAGTTCTAATGCTTGCCGATAAGTTTCACATAAGCACAGCAATACTAAACATACTCAATAATGCTATAAAATATGGTGGAACGCAACTATTGGTCTCTTACACAATTGACCATAAATCTGTTTGTCACCTAATTAAAATTACTGATAACGGTATTGGGATTGAGCCAAAATACCAAAAATTCATTTTCGAGAAATTTTATCGTGCTCAAGGTGAGAAGGACACCCATAATTATAAAGGGCTTGGACTTGGGCTATACTATACCGCTCAAATTGTGAAAGCTCACAACAGTCAAATTACTGTAGAAAGCAAAAAAAATAAAGGAACAACTTTTACTATTAATATCCCCGTGGCGCAATGAAAAAGAAACATATCTTATTGGTAGAAGATGATTTTGATTTTGGCACTATGTTAAAGCAATACCTTGAGCTAAATAATTTTAAAGTGACTTGGGGAAAAGATGGGCTTGAAGGGTTATCCTTATCAAACAAAGGCGCATACAATTTGTTTATAATTGATGTTATGATGCCAAAAATGGATGGCTTTACTCTAGCTGAAAAATTAGTAGAAAGCACTCCAGAAGTACCTCTATTATTTCTAACAGCTCGTAAAACAAAAGAAGACAAAATTAAAGGGTTAAAGTTAGGTGCAGATGACTATGTTGTAAAACCTTTTGAAGCCGAAGAACTAGTATATAGAATTAAAAATATTATATCAAGGACCGAACGACAAAACGTCTTTTCAGAAATACCAGAAAAAGACATTATAGCTATTGGCAACTACAATTTCGATTTTGGAAACCTAAAGTTAAGTATTAATGAAAATTCAAAAAAATTAACTAGTAGAGAAGCCAAACTACTCTACTACCTTTTTCAAAACAAAAATAGTGTTATAACACGAGAAGAAGTTTTGGCTCATGTCTGGGGCAAAACAGACTTCTTTTCAGGACGAAGCATGGATGTGTTTGTTAGCAGGTTGAGAAAATATTTAAAAGAAGACAAAAACATTGAAATAGCCAGTATACGCGGTGTTGGCTTAGAATTCAATTTAAATTGAAAATTAAATTTTAAAAATAAATCATGAAAACTATTACAAGAACAATCATATTTCTTTTACTGGCAAATGTTGCCGTAGCCCAAGATTATTTTGAAACAAACACTTTTGGTGCATCAAGTATAGATATTTTAATAAATTCGGCTGTAGATAGCAATGGTAATATTTATAGTGCTGGCTTATATTCTGGCACGCTAACAGTTGGATCTGAAAGTACTACCTGGCAAGGTGGTAATGCCGATGCATTTTTATCTTTTCATAACGAAAATGGAACTCCAACGGGAATTCAGGGCTTTGGTGGCCAATTAGATGATGCAGCTATAGATGTAGCCGTTGACGCCAATGACAATATATTTATAACTGGTTATTTTCAAGGTGCAGGACCTAATGCTTTTGATGCAGACCCAGGGCCTAACGAATTTTTACTAGAACAACTTTCGCCTATTGCAAGTCGCGATTGTTTTATTATTAAACTAGACAGTAATCGTGATTTTGTAAATGCTTGGCAAATAAGTAATCCATCAGGTGCAGGCGCTAACGAAGATTCACATACAATTGAAGTTGACTCAGATGGAAACATATATGTTGCTGGTTCTTTTGCTTTTGCAGACTTTGACCCAGACCCATCAGACGAAGAAACTATCTTATCAGTTGATGGAGGATCTACAACCGATGGTTTTTTGGTAAAACTAGATAACAATGGTGATTTTATTTGGGTAAAAACCTACGATGGTGCTAATGGACATGTAAGAGTAGATGATATGCAGTTTGACGCTGACGGAAACTTAGTCTTAGTAGGTAGCTTCGAAAATGAAGTAGATCTAGATACAGATGGAACTAATACAGATATATTTTCGACAAATGGTGATGACGATATATTTATTACTAAAGTTGATACAGGTGGAAACTACATCTGGGGTGCCGCATTTGGAGGTGCAGGACTTGATATTGCTGAAACTGTAAGTATCCTTTCTTCAGGGATTTATTTAGGTGGGATGTTTTCAGGAACAGTAGATTTTGACCCTGGAGCTAGCACAAATGAAGTAACTTCAAATGGTGATTGGGATGCATTTTATAGTGTTTTTGATACTAATGGAAACTTTCAGAGTGCTTATATTACAGGAGGAGAAGGTAACGAGAATCTTGAAGCTATCTATTCAATTGTTGAAGATGCAGATGGACAAATCTATGCAGCTGGTGAGTTTATTGGTACTTCAGATTTTGACTTAGGTTCTGGTACAGAAGAAACTACTTCAAATGGTAATGTAGATTTATTTTATGTTATCAATAATACTGCAGGAGAATATGTAAACCATTGGACCGTTGGAGGTTCTCAAGCAGAAACTAATCCACAAATTAGGTTTAATACCAATGGTGACATTATTACAAATGGATCATACAGAAGTAGTGATATGGACTTTAACCCCTTTAGTGGTGTAGATACTCAGGGTAATAATGGATTTTTTGATGTGTTTTTCTCACGATATGCCCTTGAAACACTAGGAGTTAACGAGAATGAATTAAATGAGGTTGTTGTATATCCAAACCCTTTTGTAAATGAAATCTCAATAGCAAATTCAGAATTAATTGAAAGCTATCAAGTTTACTCCGTAACTGGTAAATTATTACAAGAAGGTATTTATAATAAATCTATAAACCTCTCTTCTATATCAAAGGGAGTTTATTTACTCACTCTTAAAGGAAATAGACAAACAACTACTAAAAGGATAGTTAAACACTAGACCACTAACTGTTTCAGCTAATATAAAGAAAAGCCTCAGATAATCTGAGGCTTTTTGTACTCAAGGTGGGAATCGAACCCACACTCCCGAAGGAACTGGATTTTGAATCCAGCGCGTCTACCAATTCCGCCACTTGAGCGTTAAGAGGGCGACAAAAATAAACAAAATGTAATAAATTGTTAGTAAATCGTAATTTCATTTTTTTTGTAGCAATAGCAATTGATATACATTTGTGACATCAACCAAAACTCATTACTATGTCTGTGCCTATTCCAGAACCTAAACTTTTTACGTGTAAGCAAAGTGAAGTATTATCTCGAGCTATTGCAAAGGAGTTTGGCGCTCCTCTAGGAAACGTCATTACATCCACATATAGTGATGGAGAGTTTCAGCCATCTTTTGAGGAATCGGTTCGTGGAAGTCGTGTATTTATTATTGGGTCTACACACCCAAATAGTGACCATTTAATGGAAATGCTATTGATGCTTGATGCTGCAAAACGAGCTTCGGCAAGACATATTACCGCTGTATTACCATATTTTGGGTGGGCAAGGCAAGACCGTAAAGACAAGCCTAGAGTCCCTATTGCGGCAAAACTGGTTGCAAAAATGCTTGAAACTGCTGGAGCTACACGTATTATTACAATGGATTTACACGCAGACCAGATTCAAGGTTTTTTCGAAAAACCTGTAGACCACCTTTTTGCTTCTACTATTTTTCTACCCTATTTAAAGGAGCTTAATTTGCCTAACCTTACTATTGCATCTCCAGATATGGGAGGAAGTAAAAGAGCCTATGCATATTCTAAAGCGCTTGAAAGTGACGTAGTTATTTGTTACAAACAACGAGCAAAAGCAAATGTCATATCGCACATGGAGTTAATTGGTGATGTACAAGGAAAAAATGTAGTCCTAGTAGATGACATGGTAGATACTGCTGGAACCTTAACTAAAGCAGCAGACCTTATGATGGAACGTGGCGCCCTTAGTGTTCGTGCTATTTGTACACACCCTATCTTATCAGGAAATGCCTATGAAAGAATAGAAAACTCAAAGCTAGAAGAGCTTATTGTAACAGACTCAATTCCACTTCGCCAAGAAAGCAACAAAGTAAGAGTGCTTAGTTGTGCTTCACTTTTTGCAGATGTAATGTTAAGTGTAAATGAGAATAAGTCTATTAGCTCTAAGTTTTTGATGTAAGATTTATACATCTTTTCAGTCTTCTTTTCTTTTGTCTTTGTTTTAAATGTTTTACATTTGCAGCCGCTTAAAAGCTAAGCGATTATAAAAATTTAAAATTTCAAAATGAAATCAATTACAATTAACGGACTTAAAAGAGAAAGCGTGGGCAAGGTAGCTACCAAAGCCTTACGTAATGCTGGAAAGGTTCCTTGCGTAGTGTACGGAGGAGATGAGCCTATTCACTTTTCAGCAGATGAACTGGCCTTCAACAAACTTGTGTACACACCAGACGTGCATACAGTTGTAGTTGAGTTAGGTGACGGCTCAAAAGTAAAAGCAGTTTTACAAGACATTCAATTTCACCCAGTAACAGACAGAATTTTACATGCAGACTTTTATCAAATTTTTGATGATAAAGAAGTAATGATGGAAATCCCTGTTCGTGTTGTTGGTAACTCTAGAGGAGTTAAAAATGGTGGAGTATTACGAATTGTAAACCGTAGATTACGTGTAAAAGCTATTCCAGAAAACTTACCAGATTTTATCGAAATTGATATTACTGAAATGAAAATTGGTGATATTAGAACTGTTGCTTCTGTAATGAATGATGCATATAAGATTATGCACGAAGAAAACAGAACTATTCTTCAAGTGAGAACATCTCGTACTGCTATTGTGGACGAAGAAGATGAAGAAGATGAAGAAGGAGCTGAAGGTGAAGAGGGAGCTGAAGCTGCTGCTGAAGGTGCCGACGCGCCAGCTGAAGAAGCTGCAACTGAATAACACTATTCAAACAAATAAATCCAAAAAGCATCTCGTTGATTCGAGATGCTTTTTTTATTTTTACAAGAGATTTATCAATTTATGTTTCATTTTCTTCGGAAGCTTTTTAAAATAAAACCTAATATTTCTTCAAAAGAAGAAAAGAAAGAACAGAATTCAGAAAAAATTGAAGTACATCAAAATAAGTTCTCGCCTTCGCGAGAAATAGATATGAAAAAATTTCTCATTGTTGGTCTTGGTAATATTGGCCCTAAATACGAAAACACCCGCCATAATATAGGTTTTAAAATTGTAGACCACTTAGCACATACAGAGGCTTTAACTTGGGAAACAGTCAAGCTAGGAGACATTACTACCTATAAAAAGAAAGGTCGCACTTTTATTTTATTAAAGCCAAGCACGTATATGAACCTGAGTGGCAAAGCAGTAAAATACTGGTTGGAAAAAGAAAAAATACCACAAGAAAACCTCTTGGTTGTGACAGATGACCTCAACCTACCTTTTGGCACTTTACGTATAAAAACAAAAGGGAGTGATGGTGGTCACAACGGGTTAAAAGACATTCAAAATGTATTACAAACTACTAAGTATAATCGTTTTAGATTTGGGATAAGCGATGCCTTCTCAAAAGGACGACAAGTAGATTATGTTCTAGGTGAGTGGACAGAAGAAGAAAAAGCAAAGTTACAAGAGCGTCTAGATAAAAGCATAGAGGTAATACCTGCTTTTGGTTTAGCTGGAATAAACAATACCATGAACACTTTTAATGGTAAATAATATGAATGTACATAAAGGAGCTTCAAACTTTACCTCGCAAAAAAATAGTGTAGTCACTATTGGTACTTTTGATGGAGTACATATTGGGCATAAGGCCATCTTAAAGCGTTTATTAGTTTCCGAAGAAAAGGAAGATCTAGAATCAGTATTACTTACCTTTTTTCCACATCCTAGAATGGTTTTACAAAGTGATGCAGATTTAAAACTCATTAATACACTTTCAGAAAAAAAACAACTACTAGAAAACTTTGGCCTAGATCATCTAGTTGTGCACCCGTTTACCAAAGAATTTTCTAGACTTACGGCACTAGAGTATGTTAGAGATATTTTAGTCAATAAGCTAAAGGCAAAAAAAATAATCATTGGGTATGATCATCGTTTTGGTAGAAATCGTACTGCAACCATATCACACCTAAAGGAGTTTGGTGAAACGTATGGGTTTACTGTTGAAGAAATTACGGCACAAGAACTTAATGAAGTAACTATAAGTTCTACAAAAATTAGAAAAGCCCTTTCAGAAGGTGATATTGTAAAAGCAAATAACTATTTAGGCTACTCTTTTATGCTTACTGGCAAAGTAGTTTCAGGAAAAGCCAAAGGAAGGACTTGGGGCTTTCCTACAGCAAATCTAGCAGTAGAAGAAAACTACAAGCTCATCCCAAAAAAAGGAGTATATATTGTATATGCAATAATTGAAGACAAAAAGGTATATGGAATTACAAGCATTGGCACTAACCCAACAGTAGGGGGAACCAAAAAAACCATAGAAACTTTTTTTCTAGATTTTGACCATGACTTGTACAATAGCCACCTGGAACTTAAATTTTTGGCATACATTAGAGACGAAATAAAGTTTGAGGGTACAGGTGCCGAAAACCAACTTATTGAAGCAATTAAAAAAGATGAGCAATTTGCAAGAGCTTATATAAAAACCAATGGATAAATTTCTATTTAGATACATTGATAATACTGGGCTTGTACTTTTTAGAGTTGTCTTTGGGTTTCTAATTGCTATAGAGGGTTTTGGAGCCATAGCAACAGGATGGGTAAAACGCACTCTAGTAGACCCTGAGTTTACATTTAATTTTATTGGTTTTGAGTTTTTACAACCCCTGCCTGGAAATGGAATGTACATCTATTTTGCTGTAATGGGCTTTTTTGGTGTACTTGTAATGCTGGGGTACAAATACCGATTTAGTATGTTTTGCTACGCGCTCATGTGGACTTGCGTGTATCTAATGCAAAAATCATCCTATAACAATCATTATTACCTAATGATGCTACTTTGTTGGATAATGGTATTTCTACCTGCCAATGGATGGCTCTCTCTCGATGCAAAACAAAACCCTAGTATAAAAACTAATACAATGCCAAGATGGGTATTACTCATCTTAATTTTACAAGTTTGGATTGTGTACACATACGCCTCTGTTGCAAAGTGGTATCCAGACTGGTTAGACACTACTGTAGCATCAAGGTTTATGTCTGGCAAAGCAGATTACTGGTTAATTGGTGAATTTTTACAACTAGATTGGGTGCATTGGTGCATTGCATACGTTGGTATTTTATTCGATTTACTTATAGTACCTCTACTACTATGGAAACGAACGCGATTGCTTGGTTTTGTTATCTCAATTTTATTTCACTTGTTTAATAGTGTGGTGTTTCAGATTGGTATTTTTCCATATATGTCTATTGCTTTTGCTTTCTTTTTCTTTTCTTCGGAAACGCTCAACAAACGTTTTTTACCAAAAAAACCATTGGTTACCGAAACAATTGTAAAAGTTCCATCCTATAAAAAAGCATTAATAGGTGTACTCTCGGTTTACTTTGTTTTTCAAGTTTTACTTCCTTTAAGACATTGGACTTTTAAAGACGATGTGTTATGGACCGAAGAAGGACACAGGCTTTCTTGGCGAATGATGCTACGCTCAAAATCTGGTTTAGTAAGTGTAACTATTAAAGATAAAGCTACAGGAGAACAACAACGATACGACTATAGGAAATTGCTTTCAAAAAAACAACAACGATCTGTAAGGTCAAAGCCCGATATGTTATGGCAATTAGCACAGCGAATTAAACAAGCAGAGGCAAAAAAAGGGAAAGATGTAGCAGTTTACATTAATGCGCGTGTGAGCATAAATGGAAGCAAGCACTTTCCACTTATTGACGAAAGTGTAGATCTAGCCAATGAAGATTGGCACCACTTTAAACATCACGATTGGATACTTCCGCCTCCAGATGACTATCATCATAAATAAAAACAAACAACTTTATGAAAAACACCGATAATTATATAAAAGTAAACAAAGTTGAACTTGATATAATTAAAAAGGTTACTGACTTAGAAACTGACTTATTTACTCTCGAACAACTTAATGATAAAAAACATATTATAATTTTTGACAAACTTGAAAAAGCTCTTGAATTAGATGAGTTAATTAAAGACATATACATTTATAAGGGGTTTGATATTAAATATAATTTAACAGAGTTTGGAAGAATTTGTGAAAAATTAATTGACAAGCTTTATGAAATATTAAAATAATTCTGATAGTTCTAAAATCACATCTAATTCACTCCAAAAAATAAGGGATAAAACATTCGTTTTCCTAACTTTGCCTTCTTAATATAATACCCATGTTACAAGTAAACGAAATTCGTGAAAACAAAGAGCAGTACATAGATGCACTTGCCAAGAGAGGGCTGGATGCAACAACTGTTTTAGAAAACATTTTAAAAGCTGACGAAAACAGAAGAAGTTCACAAGCAAAGCTTGACGAAGTGCTTTCACAATCTAATACGTTTTCTAAAGAAATTGGGAACTTGTTTAAAAATGGAGAGGTTGAAAAAGCAAATGAACTAAAAGCAAAAACAGGTGAGCTAAAGGAAACTTCAAAACAGTTGCAAGAACAACTTAATGATGCGGCAGCTCAACTTCAAGAATTATTGTATACGGTTCCTAATATACCACACAGTTCTGTCCCAGCTGGAACAGATGAAAATGATAACGAAGAAGTATTTAGCGAAGGTGATATTCCAACACTTTCAGAAAATGCATTACCGCATTGGGAGTTAGCTAAAAAATACGACTTAATAGATTTTGAGCTTGGTGTAAAAATAACTGGTGCTGGATTTCCTGTGTATAAAGGAAAAGGAGCAAAATTACAACGAGCACTAATAAGCTATTTTCTAGATAAAAACACTAATGCTGGATATACAGAGTACCAAGTACCACTTTTAGTAAATGAAGCTTCAGGTTATGGCACAGGGCAATTACCAGACAAAGAAGGACAAATGTACCATGTGACTGGAGATGATTTGTATCTAATTCCAACAGCAGAAGTTCCTGTCACTAATATGTTTCGTGGTGATTTAATGCCTCATACAGAACTCCCTATTACTTGTACAGGATACACACCTTGTTTTAGAAGAGAAGCAGGAAGCTACGGGGCTCATGTAAGGGGGCTCAATAGGCTACACCAATTTGATAAAGTAGAAATTGTAAGAATTGAACATCCAGATAATAGTTATTCAGCTTTGGATGGAATGGTAGCGCATGTAAAAGATATTTTAAGAGATCTAAAGCTACCTTACAGAATTCTTAGATTATGCGGCGGCGATTTAGGCTTTACAGCTGCACTAACATATGATTTTGAAGTTTTCTCTACAGCACAAGACAGGTGGTTAGAAATCTCATCTGTATCTAACTTTGAGACCTTTCAAGCCAATAGATTAAAACTTCGTTTTAAGGATGAAGATGGTAAAAATAAATTAGCACATACACTTAACGGAAGTGCTCTAGCATTACCAAGGGTTTTAGCTGGTATTATAGAAAACTATCAAACACCTAATGGAATAAAAATACCTGAGGTATTAGTTCCTTATTGCGGATTTGATATGATTGACTAAACTTTGTAGTAGCAACAAGTGTAATATTTAGCCTTTAAAACTGGCGCAATAATTGCTGTTTATAAATTATGAAAACAGCATTATTATTATTTACAATCCTATTTTCGTTTTCAATATACGGACAAGAACTAACTGGGGTTTATGTTAAGGATTTTGACCTAAATGATGGAAAAACCTTAATTAGAACCTTAGACCTTAAAGATGATGGTACTTTTACGTTTCATAATTTCAGAAAAAATTTCTCTATTGATAAGACCAAAAAAAGTACGTATGGAAAAGGGACTTGGCGTCAAGACAAAAAAATAATCACTTTTTTTACAGACAAAGAAACCGATATTGACGAAAAATATACGCTGGATTTTAATGAAACAAAAGCACGCTTTCATAGTAAAAATCCAAGAGACAAAAGTGACAGAGTTATACTTCCATCACTTACTTTTTTTGAGTCTAACATACCAATCCTTGAAAATTTCAAGGTATTTAAAAAATGATGCAACTGGATTATAGCCTAAAACTACTGTAATCCTTATCTTTATCCTATGCGTATAGTAATCATAGCAATTATACTACTTTTTAGTACCTCTGGAGTTGCACAAAGCGACATCCTTGCAAAAAATTATTTTGAACAAGGCGAGTATGGTAAAGCGATAAACATCTATAAAAAACTTTACAAGCAAAACAAAGGGCGTATAGATTATTTATTACGTATGGTAGAGTCTCACCAACAACTAGAAGAGTTTGATAAAGCCGAAGCTCTTCTTAAAGAACGCATTAATACGCGTAGAGGCTCTCCTCAACTTTTGGTAGAACTTGGCTACAATGCTACATTACAAAATAAAGATTCTATAGCCAACATACATTATAAACAAGCAATAGATTACTTAGAGCAAAATGCAAACTATGCTTATAACATTGGAGCTGCTTTTTCAAAATATAGTTTGCTAGACCAAGCTGCTGAGACCTACGAAAAAGCAATGATTGTAAATCCCGAACGTGATTTTAATCCACAGTTAGCCACTATCTATGGAGAACAAGGGAAACTGCAATTAATGTTTGAAAAGTACATAGATATCATTCAAAATAGACCCATGTACAAAAATGTAGCACAGCGAAATTTTAGTTTGTATGTTACAGAAGATTCAGAAAATGAAGCTAATAAAATTCTTCGGAAAACATTGCTAAAGAAATCTCAGGAAAACCCAGATATTCTATACAATGAACTATTAAGTTGGCTTTTTGTACAGCAAAAAGAATTTAAAAAAGCATTTACTCAAGAAAAGGCAATTTATAAGCGTGACTTTGAGGAAGATCTTGGAGGAATTGCAGATGTTGCAAGAGCAGCGATCGACGAGAAAGACTATGAGGTAGCCGAAGAAATCTTCAATTTTATTATTGAAAAATCTTTAACTCTTCCTGAAAAAATAAGAGGGAATCAATACCTTATGGAGGTATTACTTGCAAAGGCAACACCTAAAGATTACAATGATATTGAAGAAAAATTTGTGTCTCTTTTTGAAGATTTTGGGTATGGAAAGGAAACCTACATGCTTCAGATTGAGTACAACCATTTTCTTGCTTTTAATGCAGGCAAGAAAGAGCAAGCTATTTCAAATCTTAAAAAATTAAGTAAAGAAAGACTTTCTTCTTTTCAAGAAGCACGCGTAAAAATGGAGTTGTCAGATATTTTAGTGTTTGATGAAAAGTTTAACCAAGCATTAATTTACTATTCTCAAATTCAGAAAAAAGTACAAAATGATAAGTTAGCGCAAGAGGCGCGGTTTAAAGTAGCACGCACCAGCTACTACAAAGGCGATTTTGAGTGGGCACAAGTGCAACTTGATGTACTTAGAAAATCTGCCTCACAACTTATTGCTAACGACGCTATGCAATTAAGTTTAATGATAAGAGACAATACCTTAGAGGATTCTACTCAAACAGCACTTAAAAAATTTGCAAGAGCAGACCTCCTTGCATTACAAAATAAAAATAGCGAAGCCATTGCCGTCTTGGATGATATTTTAACAAATCACAAAGGTGAAAAAATTGAAGACGAAGCCCTTTTACAGCAAGCCAAATTATTTGAAAAGAACGAGCAATTTACCCAAGCCGAAATTAATTACAACAAGATTATTGAGCTTTATAGAGATGATATTTTAGCAGACGATGCCCATTATCGCCTTGCGTTATTGTATGAAGGTCCATTACAAAACCCTCAAAAAGCAAAAGAACTTTACGAACAAATTATCTTCACTTTTAAAGACAGTATATATTTTGTAGATGCCCGAAAGCGATTTAGGTCACTTCGTGGAGATGCTATTGAGTAACATTTGGGTTTGAAATCGAAATTAAAAAGTAAAATGTCTTTACGAGCGCAGCGAAGTAATCTCATTATTAATAATCTCACGAAACGATCAACATGTACATTTACAATGTTACCATAAATATTGAAGAATCTATCCAGCAGCAATGGCTTTCATGGATGCAAAAAGAGCATATCCCAGAGATGCTATCCACGGGAAAATTTAGTAAAGCATTATTAACTCAAGTGCAGATTGAAGAAGAAATGGGTGGTGTTACCTACTCTGTGCAATACACTACAGATAGTAAAGAAACCCTAGAAAAATACTACGCTGAAGATGCAGATAGGCTTCGCGCTCAAAGCAAACCCTTTGAAGGCAAATTTGTAGCTTTTAGAACTGAACTTGCTGTAATTGATGAACAATGAAAGACTCCGTTAGAGCCAAAAAACATTTAGGGCAGCATTTTTTAAAAGATGAAAACATCGCAAAAAAAATAGCTGACACGCTAACTTTGGAAGGCTACTCCAAGGTACTTGAAATTGGTCCAGGAATGGGAGTACTCACCAAATACCTTATACAAAAAGACATTGATGTTATTGCAATGGACTTAGATAATGAATCTATTGCGTATCTAGAAAAAAACTATCCAGAAGAGAATTTACAAATCTTTGAAGCCGATTTTTTAAAAGAAGAGTTAACAGACTATTTTGGAAATGAACCCTACGCAATTACAGGGAATTTTCCCTACAATATCTCTTCTCAAATAGTTTTTAAAGCCATTGAAAATAGAAGTCAAATTCCAGAATTTACAGGAATGTTTCAAAAAGAAGTGGCACAGCGTATTTGTGCCAAGGAAGGTAATAAAACCTACGGAATCTTATCTGTTTTAACACAAGCTTTTTTTGAAGCAACCTACTTATTTACTGTAAAACCAGGTGTTTTTAATCCACCGCCTAAAGTGGATAGTGGCGTCTTACGACTCCGCAGAAAAAAGGATTTCTCGCTTCCATGTGATGAAGTATTTTTCTTTAAAGTAGTAAAAACTGCATTTCAACAACGTAGAAAAACACTTAGAAATAGTTTAAAAACCTTTAATCTCTCGCCTAAATTAAAAGAAGATACTATCTTTGGGCTGCGTCCGGAGCAACTTTCGGTAGCACAATTTATTGAGCTCACCCAAAAACTTTCAGACAATGCAGTTTCAACTCACGACTGAATTTATAGAACAAATAGAACAGCTTATTTCCATAAAAGATGGAAATGCGCTACGTGAGCTATTGCATGATTTACACTTTGCCGATATAGCAGATATACTAGAAGAGCTAACTAGTGACGAGGCAACCTATCTCATCAAACTTTTAGAAACCGAAATAACATCTGAAGCCTTAATGGAGGTGGATGATGATGTAAGAGAAAAAATACTAGACCGCCTTTCGCCTAAAGAGATTGCTGCAGAGCTTGAAGAAATGGATACGGATGATGCCGTAGATGTTATAGCAGAGTTAGATGAAGAGATTCAAGAGCAAGTAATTGATGAGATTGACGATGAAGAGCATGCCGCAGACATTGTAGAGCTTCTTAACTACGACGAAGATACTGCAGGTGCCCTAATGGCAAAAGAGTTGGTCCGTGTTAAAGAGACTTGGACTATTGCTGGCTGTGTAAGAGAAATGAGAAGGCAAGCAAAAAATGTAACAAGAGTTCACTCAATTTATGTAACTAACAAAGAGGGTAAATTAACAGGAAGGTTATCATTAAAAGATTTACTTACAGCAAGTGAAAAGGCACACATTAGTGATGTCTTTATTCCCAAAGTAGATTACGTTACCGTACATACAGAAAATGAAGAAGTTGCTAGAATTATGCAAAAATATGACTTGGAAGCAATTCCTGTTGTAGATGAAGAAGGAATTTTAGTAGGTAGAATTACTATTGATGATATTGTAGATTTTATAAAAGAAGAAGCAGAAAAAGATTACCAAATGGCTGCAGGTATTTCGCAAGATGTTGAGGCAGATGATAGTATCTGGCAGTTAACAAGAGCGAGGCTTCCTTGGTTAGTGTTAGGGCTCTTTGGGGGGTTGGGTGCTGTTTACGTGATGAAAGGTTTTGACGAAGCGCTCGCAAAATATGTAGAACTGTTTTTCTTTACTCCCCTTATTGCCGCTATGGCAGGAAATGTTGGGGTACAATCTAGTGCTATTATTGTGCAAGGTTTGGCAAACGACAATGTAAAAGGAAGCCTATTTCAAAGGCTTGTAAAAGAAGTGGGGCTTGCCCTTATTAATGGAGTTGCGCTTGGACTGTTAGTTATTGCGTTTGGTTTTTTTGTAGGCCAAGAAAGGCTTGTAAGTGTTACCATTGCAGTATCTATGCTTTCAGTAATTATTGTTGCCGCTTTAATAGGCACTTTTGTGCCAATAATATTAGATAAAAGAGGTATTGACCCAGCCATTGCAACTGGACCTTTTATCACTACTAGCAACGATATCTTCGGTATTTTTCTCTTTTTCTATATTTCGCATCTTATTTTAGATTTTTAAAAACCTAAAATTTTGTACCTTACAATCACTTTAAAGTGACTAATGCAACCTATTAACCTCAAAGAAAAATTTTCTAAGTTTTCTGCGCAATGGCACCCACATCAAATTGCTACCGTGGATGACATGCAAGTAATTCTGGCAAAAATTCAAGGAGAATTTGTATGGCATTCTCATAAAGATGAAGACGAGTTGTTCTACGTCCAAAAAGGAACTTTAGAAATGCATTTTAGAGAATCTACTTCAGAAGAAAATAATGCAAAAGAGTGGGTTGAGATAGTAAACGAAGGTGAAATTATCGTAGTACCTAAAGGAGTTGAGCATTGTCCTAAAAGTAAAAATGGAGAGGAAGTACATTTACTTCTTTTTGAAAAGAAAACAACAGCCCATACTGGCGAAGTTTCACACGAAAAAACAAAAACCCACTATCCAAAAATTTGAGTTTTGAAAATTCTTCACCTAGATAAAAATCATCCTTTATTGATAGCACAACTATCAAAAGCTGGATTTGAAAACGATGAAAATTATGTGTGGGATAAAGAAGCAATAGAAAAAATAATCCATAATTATAATGGTATAGTTATGAGAAGTCGCTTTCCAATAGACAAAGAGTTTATAGATACTGCAACTCAATTAAAGTTCATAGCACGTGTTGGTGCAGGTTTAGAAAGCATAGACACAGTTTATGCTTCAGAAAAGGGAATTAAAGTATTCTCATCTCCAGAGGGTAATCGTAATGCAGTTGGAGAACACACACTTGGTCTATTACTATCACTTTTCAACAAAATTAACAAAGCAGACCTTGAAATTAGGTCTGGGAAATGGAATAGAGAATCTAATAGAGGCCTTGAGTTGGAGGGCAAAACTGTTGGTATTATTGGCTATGGAAATATGGGAAAAGCTTTTGCAAAAAAATTACGCGGTTTTGACTGTAATGTGCTTTGTTACGATATTTTAGAAAATGTAGGCAATGAAGATGCAAGACAAGTCTCACTAGAAACACTTAAAGAAGAAGCAGATATTGTAAGTTTACATACACCTTGGACTCCGCTTACTAATAAAATGGTTAATGAAGATTTTATTTTAAGCTTTAAAAAATCGTTTTGGCTATTAAATACAGCAAGAGGAAAAAGTGTAGCAACAAAAGATCTTATAAAAGCCCTAAAACGAAAATTAATACTAGGTGCTGGATTAGACGTATTAGAGTTTGAGAAATCTTCTTTTGAAGGGTTTAATAAAAGTGAAACTCCAAAAGATTTACAAGACCTTTTTCAAATGAGCAATGTAGTAATGACTCCCCATGTAGCAGGATGGACAGTAGAGAGTAAAGAGAAACTAGCACAGAGTATTGTAGATAAAATAGTGGCTAATTTTAAATAAAAAAAACAGGTATTAAACAAACTAAGAAGCAGGTGAAATTCCTGCATTCGCAGGAATATATGAAACGAGTAACAGGGATTGGAGGGTTGTTTTTTAAGGTAGACGATCCAAAAAAAACAAAACAATGGTATAAAAAACATCTAGGTTTTAATACAGACGATTGGGGTTGTACTTTCTGGTGGAGAGATGAAAATGGCAATAAATGCTCTACACAATGGAGTCCTTTTACTCAAGACACTAAGTATTATGAGCCCTCTAAAAAAGATTTTATGTTTAACTACAGGGTGGATAATCTAAAAGAGTTATTAGTGCAGCTTAAAAAAGAAGGTGTCACTATTGTTGGTGAGATAGAAGAATACGACTACGGAAAATTTGGTTGGATAATGGATAATGATGGAAATAAAATAGAGCTTTGGGAACCCATTGATAGTGCTTTTGAATAAGTTATAAAATACCTGAATACTAGTAAGATTTCTATAAAATAATTTTATACATTTGGTAATCAACTAAATAATTATAATCATGTCTGAAGAAAAAAACTTAGGTGACGACCTAAAAGATAAAGCGAATAACGCTGCAAACGAAGCAAAAGAATCAGCAAAAGAATTCTCTGAAGAAGCAAAAAGTACTGCAAAAGAGTTTAAGGAAGGCTGGAATCAAGCTACTAATAGTGGAGACAACAAAAAGTTAATGGCAGGAATACTTGGCATTGTACTAGGTGCTTTTGGAGTTCACAAATTTGTTCTTGGGTATAATAAGGAAGGTATTATTTTATTAGCCATAACACTTGTAGGGTTTGTACTTACTTGCGTTGGTGTTGGTGTATTCATTGTATGGATTGCTGGTCTTATTGGGTTTATAGAAGGTATTATTTACTTAACTAAAAGTGATGAAGATTTCTACAATACATATCAGGTAGGCCAAAAACCTTGGTTCTAAAAAATAATTAGACCTCTGCGTAAAACCAGAGGTTTATTTTTATATATTTGTATCGTAATATTGCAATAAATAATTTATGGGAACTTCAAAAAGACATTTACACAGTATACAAGTTAATCAATTAGCAGATATGGCTAAAGTTTTATCACATCCAGCGCGAATTTCTATACTTAACTACATTGGGGATTGTGATGGTTGTTTATGTAAAGATATTTCAGAAACCATAAGATTATCACAGCCCACTACATCACAACATTTACAAGTAATAAAAAAAGCTGGGCTTTTAAAAAGTAAATACGAAGGCAAAAGTCAATACTACACAATTAATAAAACAAAACTAACTGCTTTAAAAGAGTTATTTCAAGACTTTTTTGAAGCAACAGAAAAAAAATGTTGCTAAATAATACAATATGAAAACAGATCAATTTTTAAGACTATTAAAGACCCACCCTAACAAAGCGTTAGTATTTGAATACAACACTCAACAACGTGTGCAACCTGACTATCACATAACAGAAGTTAAACATGTAAATATAGAATCAGTAGACTGTGGTAGCGGCACAGATTCATGGCAAGAAACTATTATTCAATTACTTGAGAGCCCTTCGCAAAATGAAAATGCCTCTTACATGTCTTGTTATAAAGCATTGGGTATTTTAACAAAAGTAGCAAGACTAAAACCCTACCAATTAGATGCTACCATAAAAATTGAGTATGGAAACTCAAAATTTCATACAGCACAACTATTTATTAATGATTTTGAAATATATGAGGCTTCAATTGTGATTAAGTTAGCAGTAGAAAAAACTGCATGTAAAGCAGAAGAAGTTTGTGGGATAGCCCCACAAGAAACAAGCAGTAGTAATGCTCAATGTGACCCAGTAAGTGGTTGCTGTTAATAATTTAACTATGACAAATATCCTTGTATTATGTACTGGTAATAGCTGTAGAAGCCAGATGGCACATGGCTACTTAAACGAGTTTAGTAAAACCAAAGAAGAGGTAACAATATATAGTGGTGGTATAGAAACACACGGACTCAACAAAAAAGCTGTTGCAATTATGGCAGAAGGTGGTATTGATATTAGCAACCATACCTCTAACCATGTTGATGAATATAAAGATGTAGACTTTAACTACATAATTACTGTTTGTGATCATGCCAATGAAAACTGCCCATTTATCCCATCAAAAAATGCAGTACGATTACATCAAAACTTTAAAGACCCATCAAAAGTAGAAGGTACAGAAGAAGAAATAAACCTCGCTTTTAAAGCATGTCGAGAAGAAATAAAAGCTTACTGCGAAAATTTTATTGAAAAGTATATTTGTTAATTTTTTTCTTTTTTTAGTATCACTAATTGTTTTTTATCTTACATTAGTGTCGCTTTAGCGATAAAAACATGTCTTTCAGAACTCCCCCGCAAAGATGAAGCGTTTTACATACTATGAAAGTATCTCAAAAAAATGATTTAAAGGAACTCTTAAAGAGGGAAGATATTATTATTGAATATCTTCAAGAAGCTGCAAAAATTGGCACGTGGGAATATGATACCATAAATCAAAAAGTTACTTGGGGACAAATCACAACTAAAATTCATGAAAGACCTCTTGGCTACCAACCTACTTTAGAGGAAGGAATCCTATATTACAGAGAGGGTTTAAGTCGAGATACTATTACCAGAGTATTTAATAATGCTTTAGAGAATGATGAAGAGTTTGATGAAGAATTAGAAATTGTTACTGCCAAAAACAATATTAGGTGGATTAGAACAATTGGAGTACCCGTATTCAAAAATAATAAATGTGTAAAAGTCTATGGGCTTTTTCAAGATATACATGAAAAAAATAAAGCTGTAGAAGAAAAGCTCATAAAGCAACAACAGTTTAAATCTACTTTTGATCACTCTGCCATTGGAATGGCACTTGTTGGAATAGACGGAAGTTGGCTCCAAGTAAATAATAGTCTCTTAAAAATGCTTGGTTATACAAGAAAAGAGCTTTTACAAATGACTTTTCAAGACATTACCCACCCACATGACCTTAACAAAGATGTAAGGCTTTTGAGCTCTACTATTAAAGGGGAAAGAGCAACCTACCAAATGGAAAAAAGATATTTCCATAAGGATGGAAGTATAATTTGGGCATTACTTTCTGTTTCACTTGTAAGAAATGAAGATGGAAAACCACTTCACTTTATTTCTCAAATAGTAAATATTAGCGA
This sequence comes from Patiriisocius hiemis, assembly GCF_031846325.1. Classification (NCBI taxonomy): domain Bacteria; kingdom Pseudomonadati; phylum Bacteroidota; class Flavobacteriia; order Flavobacteriales; family Flavobacteriaceae; genus Patiriisocius; species Patiriisocius hiemis. Next base: position 201,074 of record NZ_JAVRHZ010000002.1, read on the forward strand.
GGTTAAAGAAGCAGAAAAAAACATGAACAAGCTTCTTGAAATTTCTCAAGATCAAAATACACGCTTGCTTAATTTTGCAAATATAGTATCACACAACCTAAGGTCACATGGCGGTAATTTAAAAATGTTGCTAGATATCATTGAAACAGATAAGCCAGAACTGGTAAGGGATGAAATGTTCCCAATGTTACAAAGTGCTGTAAAAAACCTTAATGAAACTATTGGACACCTTAATGATGCAGCGTTATTAAAGATAAAGACAATAGAGAGCCTTGAACCAGTTAATGTTTATACAACCGTTAATAAAGAAATTTCAAGTATAAATGCTTGGGCACACAAGGCAAATGCCATAATAACCAATACTATTAAAAAAGACCTACATGTTATGGGTGTTCCTGCCTATATAGATAGTTTGTTCTTTAATTTATTATCTAATGCTATAAAGTATAGACACCCAGACAGGGACCCTATTATTACCATTAGTTCGAAAGTTAAGAAGAAAGAAGTGGAAATTTGTGTAGAAGATAATGGATTAGGAATTGATTTAGAGTTACATGGGGATCGGTTATTTGGAATGTATAAAACTTTTCATAAACATAAAGATGCAAAAGGTATTGGGTTATATATTACTAAAAACCAAGTAGAGGCAATGAATGGTACTATAAAAGTTGAGAGTGCCGTTGGAAAAGGCACAAAATTTTTAATATATTTAAGTTGTGAAAAAAATTGATATTGCTTGTATTGTAGATGATGATCCAATTTTTGTATTTGGAGCAAAACGTATCATGGAGCTTTCAAACTTTTGCAAAGGCTTCATGGTTTTTAATAATGGTAGAGACGCTTTAGACAGTCTTTCTCCATTAGTAATATCTGGCGAAAACATTCCAGATGTTATATTATTAGACCTAAATATGCCAATAATGGATGGATGGCAGTTTCTTGATGAGTTTATTAAGATTAAGACTAATAAAAAAATAGTTATCTACATAGTAAGTTCTTCTATTGATCCTGCAGATACAGAAAAGGCAAAACAATATCAAAACGTTAGTAATTTTATAGTAAAGCCTATTACAGTAGATAACCTTAAGGCTATCTTAAAAGAAATTACTGAAGATAACACCTAACTGTATAGGTGAATTCTTCCTATTAGCTCCTCTTAGTGCCTAGCTTATACTAGCTTTACCTAAACTAATCCTGTATTTTACTACTGAAAGTATAGCTTATAAAGTGGTTAACAGCAATAAATTTAATGCTGCTCATTTTAATGACACATTAAATTTGTAACTTAAAGGTCAACATTTTAAAGTCATATTTTATGAATCCAGATTTTTCAAACCTAAAAGCTCTATACATTAACTGTACATTAAAAGCATCACCAAGAATGAGTCATACACAAGCGCTCATGAATGTGTCCAGTACAATTATGAAAGCCGAGGGGGTTTCTGTAGAAAATATTCGGTTTGTGGATTATGATGTTGCTTATGGGGTCTATCATGATATGACAGAACATGGAGTAAAAAAAGACGATTGGCCATCTATATGGAAAAAAATAGATGCTGCTGATATTTTAATTATTGGCACACCTATTTGGTTAGGCGAAAAATCTTCAGTAGCTACAAAACTTGTTGAAAGACTATATGCTGAAAGTGGAAATAGAAATGATAAAGGTCAATATTATTACTATGGAAAAGTAGGAGGTTGCATAATTACTGGAAACGAAGATGGAATTAAGCATTGTGCTATGGGGCTTCTCTATGCGTTACAACATGTAGGATATAGTATTCCACCACAAGCAGATTGTGGTTGGATAGGAGAAGCTGGTCCAGGACCAAGCTATAATGATGAAGAGAGTGATGCAAAAAACAACGATTTCACAAACAGAAATACCACCTTTATGACCTATAATTTGCTACACCTTGCTAAAATGCTAAAAGAACAAGGAGGGTATCCCGCTTATGGTAATTCTCGTGGAGATTGGGATGATGGAACTCGCTGGAATTTTGAAAACCCAGAGTATAGGTAAGTTTTAGCAAGTTTTCTGAAAATGTAGTTCACACCAAGAATTAGTTCTCCTCTTTATCAATGTAACAAATAAGATGACTAGTAGACTAACTCAATAGATTACATTCAAAATGTAATTCAATAAAACATGAAACTAAATACAGCATCAAACTTTTTCAAAAACTTAATAACTGAAACAAACGAAAAATCTGAAATCAGAGTTTATGAAAAGTTTATTACAATTTTATCAGATTTAAAAAATAGAGATTTAACACAAGAGCAATTACAATCAATAGAAGAAAAACTTGATTCTCTAAATTTTAATGTGAATTCTAATAACAGAAAAAAACACTTCACACAAATGTTAAATCTATTTATAAGATTTTTAAAAGAAAAATTATCTCTTAACTCTAAAGGACATTTTACTGCAATTGGAATGAGTCTTGGAACCAGTTTTGGAGTAGCATTTGGAGCTGCTTTTTCAAATGTTTCATATGGATTAATTTTTGGAATGTTAATTGGGCTAGTAATTGGAGTTGCAATGGACTCTAAAGCAAAAAAAGAAGGAAAAATTTTAGATATTAATTAGACCCAGAATAAAAAACCTGAGATTATTACTCTTCCTCTTTTAATTTACCCCCAGCTGCATATTTTTGTTCTAGCTCGGCTTGAAATTCTTCCATAACAGGCTTTACAGTACTTTCTGGCAAATCTGCAATACGAATATACATAAGCCCATCTACAGCATTGTTAAACAAAGGGTCTTCATTAAAAGCAACCACTTTTGCATTTTGTTTAATGTATTTTTTAATAAGGACTGGCAAACGCAAATTTCCAGGTTCCACCTCATCAATTAACTTATCAAATTTGTTTAAATCTGCTTCACTTTCATCAAAAATAAAATCTTTATCAGCATCTTTAAGTTTAACTTTAAATTCCTTCTTGGGGTTTATATATTGAGCTATATAAGGATCATAGTAGTTAGATTTCATAAACTCTATCATAAGCGACTTAGAGAATTCAGAAAACTTATTGCTAATGCTTACACCTCCTATTAAAAACCGGTGTTCTGGATAACGTAAGGTAGTATGAACAATTCCCTTCCACAAAAGAAATAAAGGCATAGGTCGTTGTTGGTATTCTTTAATAATAAAAGCACGTCCCATCTCAATAGACTTGCTCATCATATCATACAACTCGGGTTCAAACCTAAATAAATCTTGCAAGTAAAATCCATCAATACCGTACGCTGCAAAAATTTTAGACCCAAGCCCCATTCTGTATGCGCCAGCCATTTGTTTCGTATCGTTATCCCATAAAAACATATGGTGATAATGTGCATCAAACTTATCAAGGTCCGTTGCATTATTAGTTCCCTCTCCTACTTCTCTAAAAGTAATTTCTCGTAAACGCCCTATTTCTTGCAGTATATTAGGGATTTCTTGAGCGCTTCCAAGAAACACCTCATAATTTTTACTTTCTAGCAATCGTTTATTTCCTTTTCTTAGCGTAGTAATTTCTGCTTCCATCGCCTCTACAGAAATGGGTCCTGCAATCTTTTTGGGTGCTTTAGGTAATTTTATGGTTTTAGGTAGTGTTTCTAATAGCTTTTTCTTCTGAAAAGGATTTGCTAACACATAAGTCTTTCTTCTTAAAAAAGCAGTATAATCTTCAAGGTTTTCATATTCAGCTTGGTCATTTACTGAAATTGGATTTCCAATCCTTACTTTAAGCGTACGCTCTTTTTGTGTTAGTAATTCGCTTGGAAGTTTTGCGGTTCTCATGGTATCACTAATCTTTGCCCACCTGTAAAAAGACTTACTATTTCTACCATGAAAATAAATAGGTATTACCGGAACTTTTGCTTTTTTAACAAGTTTCATTGCCGCAGGCTCCCAGGGTTTATCTATCATTATTTGCCCATCCTTTTGGGTAGAAACCTCTCCAGCAGGAAAAATACCTAGTGGTTGTTCTTCTCTTATGTGGGTTAAAGCAGCCTTGAACCCAGACACACTACTATGAGCATCCTTGTGTTCTTCAAAAGGATTTACAGGCATCACATATTCCTTTAAAGGTTCAATCCTATGCAATAAAAAATTAGCTATTATCTTATAATCGGGTCTTTTTTCAATAAGAAGTTTTAAAAGTAAAATACCATCAATTCCTCCCAAAGGGTGATTAGAAATTGTAATAAAAGCTCCTGTTTTAGGAATACGTTTTAAATCTTCTTCTGGGATTTCGAAATCTACCTCAAACTCATCCAATAGAGCGTTAATAAATGCTAATCCTTTGAGGTGTTTATTTCTGTTGTAGATTTTGTTACATGTAGAAATATTAAGCACTTTCATTAAAGACCAACTTATAAAAGTCCCTAAAAACCCATATTTATCAAGTTTTACAGCTTTCGCTATTTCTTTTGCAGTAACTAATCCCATATGGTATGCTATGTAAGGCTAACAAATATAATGAAAACCCTTTTAAACTAATCTTTAATTACAAGCTGTACAGTCTCCTGAGTATCCTGCTTTAATAAAACGGTTTTATTTTCGGAAAGCGCCTTAATCTCTTTTGCCAAAGCATGTCTTACAGTATATATTGTGACGCCTTCATTTACTTTTACTTTAAATCTTCTTTTTAACTTAGAAAGTAACTTCTCTAGCGTATTATATTTATTTTCTACACATACTGAAAAACTAATTGCAGAGTTTTGCATTAAAGTTACACGCATTTGGAAAGTGTGAAATAAATTGAAAACTTCACTTATGTTATCTTCCATCATATAACTAAAATCTAACGAAGAGAGTGAAATTAAAACCTGATCTCTTTTTAAGATAAAGCAAGAGGTCATGGGGTCTAAAGTAACTCCTTTCCCTACACAAGTCCCTTTGTCTAGTGGGTTTAAAAAGGACTTTACAAATAACGGAATTTCTTTACGCTGTAATGGCTGCAAGGTTTTAGGGTGTATTACAGATGCTCCATAAAATGCTAACTCTATTGCCTCACGATAAGAAATATGTTTTAATAAAGTTGTTTTACTAAAATAGCGAGGATCTGCATTTAAAACACCTGGAACATCTTTCCATATAGACACACTATCTGCATCTAAGCAATAGGCAAAAATACCCGCTGTATAATCACTCCCCTCTCTACCCAAAGTTGTAGTAAAGTTATTAGTCTTTTCACTTGCCAGAAACCCTTGCGTTATAGTTATTCCTTTTGAAGAAACTAATTTTTTAATATTGCTTTGCGTAGTTTCCCAATCTACCTTAGCATCTCTGTAAGTAGCGTCAGTTTTAATACAAGAGCGCACATCTAAAAATGTGTTTTTAAACCCATTTTCGTTTAAATATTCTGAGATAATTGTTGTAGAAATTAATTCTCCAAAGCAAACTACTTGATCATAAACAAACGCATGGTTTGTAGACTTATTAGCCTTCAAAAAAGAAGAAAGTTTTTTTATCCAACTACGTGTTTTTTCAAAAATGGGATGATTTTCATTACTGAAGAGAATATCTAAAATAGCTTTATGATATTCGTAAATTTCAGAAATTAATGGTTTTATTTCCTTTGGGTTTTTAAAATACATATCTATTAACCCTTCAAAAGCATTAGTCATTTTACCCATTGCAGAAACAACAATGACCAAGTCTTTCTCTCCTGTTTTTTCTAAAACAGTTGCTACATTTTTAACCCCTTGTGCGTCTTTTACAGAGGCACCCCCAAATTTGTATATTTTCATGATTAGTATCCACGAAGATGGATATCTTTTTAAGTTAATTAATTATTTTTTGTTTAAGTATGCTTTTAATTCTATTTCATCCATTTGGACCAAATTCCAATCTTTTAAGATAGTAGCGCCACTTTTTTTGTAAAAATCTATAGCGCCTTTATTCCAATCTAACACAACCCACTCTACTCTTTTTGCACCTTGCCCTTCTGCAAAATGTAGCACTTTATTGTAAAGTGACTCACCAATACCTTTTCCTCTCATAGATTGAGTTACAATTAAATCTTCTAAATGAACTGTTTTTCCTTTCCAAGTAGAAAACCTGAAGTAGGCAATTGCCGTCCCAACAATAAGAGCATCAACCTCGGCAACAAAACAAAAAATAGATGGAGATGAGCCTAAAGCAGCTTCAATTAAGGTGTTCTCTGTAATATCCACAGCATTGGGTTCTTTCTCAAAAACTGCTAACTCGTGGATAAGTTGCAACACAGCATGCATATCTTCCTGTTTGGCTTCTCGTATGTGTATTTTTTTGTTCATAGTTTACACTACAAATATCGGTTCAATTTCTTAAAAATCCCGATATTTGAAGCAAATTCACACAACCCAACCACATGGCAAAACAAAATCAAACGCTTGGAGAGTTCATTATTGAGAATCAAGGTGAATTTAAATACTCCTCTGGAGAGCTTTCTAGACTCATAAACTCTATTCGATTAGCTGCAAAAGTGGTAAATCATGAAGTAAATAAAGCAGGGCTAGTTGACATCTTAGGAGCTGCTGGAGATACTAATATACAAGGTGAAGATCAACAAAAATTAGACGTTTATGCAAATGAAGCGTTTATAAAAACACTAACTAACAGAGAGATTGTTTGCGGGATTGCTAGTGAAGAAGAAGACGATTTTATTACAATACAAGGGCGTAATAAAAAAAATGACAACAAGTATGTGGTCTTAATTGACCCCTTAGATGGGTCTTCTAATATAGATGTAAATGTTTCGGTTGGTACAATTTTTTCGGTATATAGAAGAGTGACTCCCGAAGGAACTCCTGTAACTCTAGAAGATTTTTTACAGCCAGGAAATCGTCAAGTAGCAGCAGGATATATCGTGTATGGAACTTCTACAATGATTGTTTACACAACAGGGCATGGTGTAAATGGTTTTACTTTAAATCCAGCTATTGGAACCTATTATTTGTCACATCCTAATATGACATTTCCAGAAAACGGATCTATCTATTCTGTAAATGAAGGGAACTACGTTCATTTTCCCCAAGGAATTAAAAATTACATTAAATACTGCCAAAAAGAAGAAGAAGACAGGCCTTACACATCAAGATATATAGGCTCTTTAGTTTCAGATTTTCATAGAAATATGATTAAAGGAGGTATTTATATTTACCCTAATACCTCAAAAAATCCTGAAGGCAAACTAAGACTATTATACGAGTGTAACCCTATGGCTTTTTTAGCAGAACAAGCCAATGGGAAAGCGAGTGATGGGTTCACAAGAATTTTAGACATACAACCTAAAGAATTGCACCAAAGAGTCCCTTTTATCTGCGGAAGTAAACGCATGGTCGAAAAGGCTGAAGAGTTTATGCGCGACGCATGATACTTGCATCTTTATTTTTTAGTAGATTTACCACTTAATTAATTCACAATGGCAAAGAAAAACACGCAAGAAAATACTGTTGATTCTGCTTCTAAAATTGAAGCAATAAAAAACCTCATTTTTGGAGAAAATATTGAGCAGTACGATAGTGAGTTTGAAACCCTCAAAAAAGAAATTGAGGAAAAAAGAGAAAAGCTTCAAAATTATATAGACGAAGTAAGAAACGAGCTTATGCAATCTATAGATTCACTAAGCACAGATGTAAATATTAGAATCACAGACCTAGAAGATGCTATTAATTCTAAGACTGATGCACTTACAGAAGAAAAAGTAGATAGAAGAGAGCTAGGTGACTTACTTATTAAATTAGGTGAAAAAATAGGTAGTTAACATTAAAAAATGAGTAAGGAAGAAGAAAAACTACAACTACTTCGTGATATTCTCCTTATTGACGATAGAGAGATAGCAAAAGCTATTGATACTAGATTAAACACTATTACCGAAACACTAGATAAAAAAGACAAGCTATCTAAAAAAATAGACCCAATTCTAGAAGAAAGACTAGAGGAGTTTATTAAAGAAATGCCAAGTACACTAGGCCCCACCATAACCAAAACACTTAAGGAGCAAATAGAAAACTCAAGAGATCAAGTTGTTGAGGCGCTATACCCAATTATGGGTAAGATGATAAAGAGATATGTACAAAATGAAATGAAGCTTCTTTCTGAAAAGATAAATAACAACTTTAAAGTGTTTTCTTTTAACAATCTTAAACGAAAAGTAACATCTAAAGTTACTGGTGTTAAGCAAGGAGATTTATTACTCAACGAGCTTAATGATGCAACTATCGAAGAAATATTTATTATTCAAAAAGGCTCTGGATTGTTACTTGGAAACTATAGTAATACAGAAGTTATTGATAAAGAATTAATATCTGGAATGCTTACTGCAATAAAAAGTTTTACTGAAGACGCTTTTAATAAAGGGAATCAAAATCTAGAAACTATCGAATATGAATTATTTACATTGCATATTCAAAATTTTCACACTTTTTATATAGCAGCAGCTATATCTGGGGCTTACACTCAAAGCTTTGAGAATAAGCTAGAAGACTTATTGCTTACACTTTCAGAGAAGCTTTCAAAAAAAATAGCAACCTTAAGTAAAGAAGAAATAGATAGTAGTTTAAATACCTTTTTTAAAAAATAATTTTTTTTAAGTATCAAAAAAACTAACTTACATTTTAATTAAGAAACACGTATGAACCTCTCAAAAAAGATTGTCCTCTTAGGGCATTTTGGTGTTGGAAAAACTAGTTTAATTAGACGCTTTGTAGATAGTGCTTTTAGTGAAGACTATCTTGTTACCGTTGGAGTACATATTAAGAAAAAAGAAGTTGTTGTTAATGACACAACTTTTAATCTTATTATTTGGGATGTAGAAGGAAACACTTCTATAGAAAAAGCGAGATCTTCATACTTGTTAGGAACACATGGGTTTTTTTACGTTTTTGATGTATCAAGACCAGAGACTTTTGAGAATCTTGCAGAAGAACTTAAATACCTTGAGGAGAACTTCCCTGGCATACCTTATACCCTTATCGGAAATAAATACGACCTCATCGAAAACGATACTTCACAAGATTACTTTACACAACATCATATATTTAAAAATTGTAAGTTTACTAGTGCAAAAACTGGAAATAATGTAGAAGAGGTATTTATATCCCTCGTATCTAAGTTGCTGTAAAGATGATTGAAAAAATTAAAAACTTAATTTATAACAAAAAATTACAAGTCATTCAATTAGACAAAAATGGTCTAGTTGTTGACACAGAAAATACTGTTTTTAATATTAAAAAAAATACAAAATTAACAGACTTACATCCTTTTTTTGAATCTATAGCACCTCTTTTTGAAACTTTAATCGAACCAATAGAGTTTGCTTGTGTTAACCTAGAGATTGATAACAAAGAGATTATTGCAGATATTAATCTTATTCAAGAAAAAGGCAATTTATTTATTACAATTTCAGATTTTACAGAGCATTACGAGTATTCTCATCCGCTTGTACAAGACAAAAACGAGGCTATTATAGAAAAATACAAACTTGCCTTTGAACGTGATTTGTTGTTTGAAAAAGAAAAGTTTAAAAATACTTTTCTAGCCAATATTAACCATGAAATTAGAAATCCTCTAAATAACCTATTAGGGTTTATGGACATTCTAACAGAAGATAAACAACTTTCTTACAACCAAAAAGAGACACTTAATATCATGCAAAAAACAGGCTCCCACCTTAAGGTGCTTATGGATGATATGCTTGATATTTCAAAAATTGAAAAAGGAGAAATTGAGGTAAAACATATTCCCTTTAACGTTCGTCCTCTTGTAAAAAATCTACTTAAACATTTTACTTCAAAATTTAGCAACAAACCTATTGAAACAGATCTAGAAATAGATGAAAATGTTCCTAATAGAATACTTGGAGACCCAACTAGATTAAATCAAATACTTTTTAATTTAATTAATAATGCTTTTCTATACACAGATACTGGTAATATTAAAATCAAACTAGATTGTAATGACAAAAAAGTAATTGACGGAAAATCATTTATTAACTTCAGCATAAGTGACACAGGAAAAGGGTTTTCAAAAGAAAGTATAGATACTATTTTTGAATCTTATCATCAACTTCAATTAAAAAAAATACATCCTTTAGGTCAAGGTTTAGGGCTTAAAATTGTAAAAGAATTAATCACAGTTTTACATGGGGATATTACAGTAAAAAGTCTTGAAGGAAAGGGCACCACCTTTAAATTTACACTCCCTTTTGAAGTAGCAAAGAAAACAACTGGAAAAAAATCGGTTCCTAAAGGTTCTGGAATACTGGTAAGCAAGCGTATTTTAATTATTGAAGATAAAGAAGTAGAGCAAATGTTGTTTATGAAGTTATTTCTTAATAACGACAAAGCATACCAAATAGAAATAGTAAAAACACCAGAACAATCTTTAGAATTATTAGAACAAAAAAAATATGATTTAATAATTATGAAAATGGTGTTCCCTTCAAAAAATGGGCTTCAAGTACTTAAGGATATTACCTCTCACAATAATGAAAAAATTAATAGCACTCCAGTCCTTATGGTGAGTGGTAATGCAGTTCTTTCAGAGCAAGAAAAAATACTAAGCGCAGGAGCTAAGGATTTCTTACCAAAACCATTTACTAAAAAAGAATTGTTCTCCAAATTAGGAGAAATATTAAAACAGTAGTGTTATTACTTATTTAATAGGTAACGATAGTCTTCAAGATCAAGACCTCCGCTATAAATTTCTATAGACCGCTTAATTAGTTTTGCAGCAAGTGGCTCTGTGTACCCTAAACCAATGGCATATTTTTCTATTAAATGTTTCTCTTGGTCATCAATAGTATTATCTGCAAAAATCATTTTAAAAAGATCGTGCATACGCTCTAACCTTCTATCCGCATCATTAGGTGGATTAATAGGGTATTTTGTAGGGTCCTTTAAGACCTCTTTATATTCACTTTCATTAATGTCAAGTTTTCTTGCAAAACGCATTAATAGTTTTTCTTCATCTGGAGTTAATTGTCCACTAGCTGCAGCCATATTTGCTATAGATGCAAAATGCCCTAAGTTTCTTTTATGTTCTCCGCTTTCAAATAAATCTGTAAATGACATGGTATAATTTTAGACTACAAATATAACTTTTGTTATTCTTTTTTTTTGAAATTTTCTTCGGAAAAAATAGTATCTCATACTATCTTTTTCAATACGTATCTTTACTAAAAGATATACAACATAGAAGCACACTAGTAGCTATGAAAAAAACACTACAAATTCTTAATTTAATTGCATTTACAGTAACCATATATTTTAATTATGCTTCTAGTGCAGGCGTGTTTAACAATAAAACACAAGCAGACATAAGCGCTACGTATCAAACTTTATTTACACCCGCTGGGTATGCATTTGCGATTTGGGGACTTATTTATCTATTACTTTTTGGTTTTATTATATATCAATCAAGAAGTCTTTTTGTAAAAGTACGCGACGATTCATTCATTCTTAAAACAGGTTGGTGGTTTATTTTAAGTTGTATTGCAAATAGCGTATGGTGCTATCTCTTTGTTACGGATTATATAGGACTTTCGGTACTTGTTATTTTCTTTTTACTCTTCTGTTTACTTAAAATTGTAGTTAAAAACAGTATGGAATTATGGGATGCTCCTATTTCAGTAATTACTTTTTTATGGTGGCCTTTTGTTATTTATAGTGGTTGGCTAACGGTAGCCTGTATTGCAAATGTTGCAGCCTATCTAGTTAAAATTGGCTGGGATGGTTTTGGTATTTCACACGTAATTTGGACGTGTATTTTAATAGTTATTGCAACTGTAATAAATCTATTAATTACTTGGAAACGTAATATGCGTGAGTTTGCACTAGTGGGTGCTTGGGCGTTAGTCGCTATTGCAGTAGCAAATTGGAATACTCAAGAAACTGTAAAATATATCGCTCTTATAAGTGCAGGGATGCTAGTGCTAAGTAGTAGCATTCATGCTTTTATAAATCGAGACACTAATCCTGCGATTAAGTGTTTAGAGTATTTTAAAAAGCCTAAATAAATTCAATAAAGTTATTATTAGTCATAAAAAAATATAATTCATATCTTTAAGAAACTACATTAGTTATGAAGCAGGTTTTATTTATATTTTTTTTTAGTGTTTATTTTACTGGCATTGGACAAACCCAAATAGGTCAGAACATTGAGGGCGAAGCCAGCGATAATAGATTTGGCTCGTCAGTAAGTTTTAGTGCAGATGGAAATATACTAGCAATAGGAGCACCAAAATACGATGGCGCCAATGGAGTTAATACTGGCCAAGTAAAGGTCTATCAAAATAATAACGGTACGTGGTCACAACTAGGTCAAGCTATAGAGGGTGAAGCTGCTGGAGATAGATTTGGAAATTCTGTAAGCTTAAGTGGCAATGGAAACATACTAGCTGTTGGAGCCCCTAGACATGATGGAGTAAATGGTGATGACTCTGGCGATGTTAGGGTATATGAAAACATTAACGGTACCTGGACTCAAATAGGTTTAGATATAAACGGTGAAGCCGAAGATGATAGATTTGGCTCATCTGTAAGTTTAAGTGATGATGGAAACATACTAGCGGTTGGCGCTCCTAATAATGAAGGCATCTTTATATTTATTAATACTGGTCATGTAAGAGTATTTGAAAACATAAATAATTCGTGGTCTCAAATAGGTGAAGATATTGAGACATCAGCACAAGCTGCCCAAATTGGTCATTCCGTTAGTTTAAGTGCAGATGGCACCATTGTAGCTATTGGAGCCCCGGGTTATGGAATTTCTGCAGGTTATGTCATAATATACCAAAATGACAATGGAACTTGGTCTCAAATTGGACAAGGCATTGAAGGGAACACTTATGACGAATTTGGAACTTGTGTTAGATTAAGTTCTGACGGAAATACGCTTGCAGTAGGAGCAATTAGAAGAGAATTGGCAACTCCAAATAACCTTAATTATGTAAAAGTCTTTAAATATACCTCAAACAGCTGGTCACAAGTAAGCGAAAAAATTTCTGGTGAAAATCCTTCAGATTTATTTGGTGCTGTTTTAAGTTTAAATGATGAGGGCAATGTATTAGCAGTTGGAGCGCCTAATATATATAGTAGTGATAACGGCTACGCCATGATATTTAGAAACACTAGTGACTCTTGGTCTCAAATTGGAGAAAAAATTGAAGGTTTTTCTACCATGGATCAATTTGGCAGTACTTTAAGTTTAAATAGTGAAGGAAATAAAATTGCTATTGGAGAGCCAAGCTTTATGTCAGAAAAAGGATATGTCCAAATATATGACCTTGACGGAATATTAAACAATAATGAGGTAGCTAAAATAGAGTTTTCACTATTCCCCAACCCTGCAAGTGAGCAATTTAAAATTCAACTAGAAGCTGGGGACATTTTAAAAAATGTAAACCTATATACTACAAAAGGAAGATTGATTAAAACAAGTAGGTTTTATTCAACAGATATCTCTAATCTAAGTAAAGGATTATATTTTGTTGAAGTTACAAGTCAATATGGAAAAGCAACTAAATCACTAATAATAAAATAAAACTGAACAACCAAAACCACCTTTTTTCATTAGATAAAAACAACACTTACTTAAATGGGGCATATATGTCTCCACAACTAAAAAGTGTTGAAGCAATTGGCATTAATAACCTTAAAAGAAAAAGCAATCCGTTTTCAATTTCTGTAGATGATTTCTTTTCAGAAAAAAAAGTACTAAAAAATCGTTTTACTCAATTAATTGAGGCTCCAGATCCAGAATACATTGCTATAATCCCATCAGTATCTTACGGTATTGCAAATGCGGTTGCTAATATTCCATTTTTAAAAGGAGACGAAATTATAGTATTAGAAGAGCAGTTTCCAAGTAATTATTATGCATGGAAGCAATTAGAAAAAGAAAAAGGCGTAGTAGTTAAAACCATTACTGCACCTCCCATTTCAAAGGATAGAGCTAGCCGATGGAATACGGATATCTTAAATACAATTTCAAAAAAAACCAAATGTGTTGCCATCCCGCAAGTGCATTGGGCGGATGGTACATTGTTCAATCTAAGAGAAATTAAAGAGAAAGTCGCTCAAGCAGATGGGTATTTAATTATAGATGGAACACAAAGTGTGGGTGCTATGCCTTTTTCGGTTAACGAAATACAACCAGATGCGTTAATATGTGGTGGTTACAAATGGTTACTAGGCCCCTACAGTATTGGTGTTGCCTATTACGGAGAACGTTTCCATAACGGAACGCCTATTGAGAATAACTGGATGAACCATATAGGTAGTGAAAATTTTACAAATCTTGTAAATTATAACCACTTGCTTAAACCAAAAGCTACGCGCTATGACGTTGGAGAAAGTAGCAATTTTATATTAACGCCTATGCTTTCTGAAGCTATTAAACAACTCCTTGAGTGGAAACCGGCTAACATACAAGAATACTGCAAAAGCATTAATCAAAAAGCTATAAATACATTACTAGAGAACGGCTACTTTATTGAGGACGCTGCTAATAGAGGGCATCACTTATTTGGTATATACCTGCCCAAAAACCGTGACATCGAGACCCTTAAATCAAAGATAAAATCGCAAAATATTTCAGTCTCGTATCGAGGAAATGCAATACGCGTATCGCCAAGTGTGTATAATAGCAAAGAAGAACTAGAAAAATTGGTTTCTTGTTTCATTTAAAAAATCCCTATAGTATCTTTGTTACTTCAAAAAATAAATCCGAATCTTCGGGCAATTAATGAGTAAAACACTTGTAAACTCACTTTTCGCAAAGTCTTCGCAACTGCGATTACTTGAAAAATCTATTGCCCAATCTCAAAATAAAACGGTAGTATCTGGTCTTGTAGGCTCCTCTGTTTCCATAGTTATAGCCCAGGCTTTTAGACAAAGTGAACTCCCGTTTTTACTCATTTTTAATGACAAAGAAGAAGCCGCATATCACTTAAACGATTTAGAGAATCTAGTAGGTGATGAGACTGTACTTTTCTACCCTGGGAGCTATAGAAGGCCATATCAAATTGAAGAAACAGACAATGCAAATGTATTGCTACGAAGTGAAGTTTTAAACAGAATAAATTCTAGAAGAAAACCAGCAATAATTGTTACCTATCCAGAAGCCTTATTTGAGAAAGTAGTAACCAAAAAAGAGCTGGAAAAAAACACATTAAAACTCTCTGTTGGAGAAGAAGTTTCTATAGACTTTGTAAACGAAGTATTGTTTGAATATAAGTTTAAAAGAACCGATTTTGTGACAGAACCTGGTGAGTTTTCGGTACGTGGAGGGATTTTAGATGTATTTAGTTTTAGTAATGATGTTCCCTACAGAATAGAGTTTTTTGGTGATGAAGTAGATAGCATTCGAACCTTTGATGTAGAAACACAACTTTCTGAAGAGCAGCTTAAAAAAATTGCAATTATACCCAATGTAGAAAACAAAATGCTAGACGAAAAGCGTGAGAGTTTTCTAAAATATATTGCAAACAAAACAGTAGTTTGTTTAAAAAACGAAGAACTTATAAGTGCTGCCATAGATAAACTATTTATAAAAGCTACAGAAGCATTTAGCCAACAAGAAGGAGAAGTAAAACTGCATCAACCAGAAGAGCTGTTCTGCACTTCAACACTTTTAAGTAAGCAACTTGATAGTTTTACGAAAATTATATTATCTAATAAAAATACATCGTCAAATAGCAATATTACATTTAATACGGTTCCGCAGCCCTCATTCAATAAACAATTTAACTTATTGATTGAAAACTTAAACCAGAATACGGTAGACGGTTACAAAAACTATATCTTTTGCAGTACAGCATCCCAAGCAAAGCGTTTTCACGATATTTTTGAAGATGCACAAGGGCATGTAGAACAATATGAAACTGTTGTCTTCCCCTTATACCAAGGGTTTATTGATTATGAAAGCAGGAATGTTTGTTATACAGACCATCAAATTTTTGAGCGTTATCATAAATTCAATTTAAAAAATGGCTATGCAAAAAAACAGGCTATTACGTTAAAAGAGCTCACCAATCTTGAAGTTGGAGATTACGTAACACATATAGATCATGGGATTGGAAAATTTGGCGGACTCCAAAAAATAGATATAGAAGGCAAACAACAAGAAGCTATCAAGTTAATTTACGGCGAACGAGATATATTATACCTCAGTATACATTCTTTACATAAAATTAGTAAATACAATGGTAAGGATGGTACCACGCCCAAAATTTATAAGCTAGGTAGTGCTGCCTGGAAAAAACTGAAACAAAAAACAAAAGCTAGAGTAAAAGAAATCGCTTTTAACCTTATTGAACTATATGCAAAAAGAAGGCTTCAAAAAGGGTTTCAATATAGTCCAGATAGCTACTTACAACATGAGTTGGAGTCTTCGTTTATTTATGAAGATACGCCAGATCAATCTACTGCTACAGCAGATGTAAAAGCAGATATGGAAAGTGATAGACCTATGGACAGGTTGGTTTGTGGGGATGTAGGTTTTGGTAAAACCGAAGTTGCCATACGAGCGGCATTTAAAGCTGTAGATAACAACAAGCAAGTTGCCGTACTTGTTCCTACTACTATTTTAGCTTTTCAGCATCATAAAACATTTAGTGAGCGCCTTGCAGAAATGCCTGTAAATGTAGATTACCTCAACCGCTTCAGAACTGCAAAAGAACGCAGAAAAGTATTGGAAGATTTAAAAAACGGAAGGCTCGATATTGTTATAGGTACACATCAATTGGTAAGCAAGGCTATAGAATTTAAAGATTTAGGACTACTTATTATTGATGAAGAACAAAAGTTTGGAGTTGCAGTAAAAGACAAATTAAAAACCATTAAAGAAAATGTAGACACACTTACATTAACTGCTACCCCTATACCTAGGACCTTACAGTTTAGTTTAATGGCTGCTAGAGATTTAAGCGTGATTACTACACCACCACCTAACCGCTATCCGGTAGAAACACATGTAGTCCGATTTAATGAAGAAACCATAAGAGATGCCGTTAGGTATGAGATCTCTAGAGGAGGACAAGTATTTTTTGTGCATAATCGTATAGAAAATATTAAAGAAGTCGCTGGGATGATTCAACGAGTAGTCCCAGATGCTAAAATAGGCATTGGCCATGGGCAGATGGAAGGAAAAAAACTAGAGCAACTCATGCTTGGTTTTATGAATAATGAATTTGATGTATTAGTTTCTACAACTATTATAGAAAGTGGATTAGATGTCCCAAATGCAAATACAATTTTTATAAATAATGCCAATAATTTTGGATTGAGTGATTTACACCAAATGCGTGGACGTGTAGGGCGAAGTAATAAAAAAGCGTTCTGTTATTTTATTACACCTCCTTATTCTGCCATGACCGAAGATGCTAGAAAACGTATTACTGCTCTAGAACAATTTAGTGAATTAGGAAGTGGTCTTAATATCGCAATGAAAGATTTGGAAATACGAGGTGCAGGGGATTTGTTAGGCGGCGAGCAAAGTGGGTTTATAAATGAAATTGGGTTTGAAACTTACCAAAAAATATTAAGCGAAGCCATTGATGAACTTAAAGAAAAGGAATTTAAGGATTTATATGCCGAAAGCGATAAAAATTTTAAAAGCAGAAGTTTTGTAAAAGAAGTGGTTATCGATACTGACTTTGAGTTATTATTCCCAGACGATTACATTAACAATATTACCGAAAGACTAAACCTCTACACTAAACTTAACGAAGTTAAAGACGAAAAAGGATTACAAGATTTTGAAAAAGAACTAGTGGATAGGTTTGGAGAGTTACCAACGCCAGTAATTGATTTATTAGACAGCGTTAGAATTAAGTGGGTTGCTATAACCATGGGATTAGAGCGTGTGGTTATGAAAAAAGGGAAGTTAGTTGGTTATTTTGTTAGCGACCAGCAAAGTGATTTCTATCAAAGTCCAGCGTTTGGCAAAGTACTACAGTTTGTGCAAAATAACTCACAACAAGTTGTGATGAAAGAAAAAAACACTAGAAACGGATTACGCCTTCTGTTAACCATCGATAAAGTAAATTCTGTAAAAAGAGCCCTTGAGTTACTTAAAAACTTTTCGGCTTAATATTTGATTTATAGACCATGTCTAGTTGAGGCCTTTGATTGAGCTCAGGACAAGCTTATATCGAAGCCTTATTAAATAAATTCTATATTTACTTTATGAAAAATACTTTCCTCCTTTTAGCCTTTATTTTACCAGCAACCCTACTTGCGCAACACACAATTAAAGGAACTTTTAGTCCTGCTGAAGATTATAAGTTTGCTTTGTTATATGAAGTAAAACCAACAGGTGCTTTTTTTGAAGCTGATACTCGTTTTATTAATGGAAGCTTTACTATAACTATGAAAGATAATGCCAAACCAGGCATATATAAACTTGTCTATGCATTCCCGCAAGAGGAAAATAGTCTTGAGCTCATTTACAACGGGAAAGAAGATATTGCATTTACTTTTTCTAAAGAACAAGGTGTTTCTTTTAGTTCTTCTGAAGAAAATAAAGCATGGCAAAATCACTTACGTGGGTTCAACCAGTTACAAAACGAAATAGCAGCAGCATATCAAGACCCAAAACTTGATAAAAAATTACTTTCAGAAAAATTTGAAGCCTTACAAAAACTTCATAATGAAAATGAAGCAAACTCTGAAGGCATGCTTGCAAATAGCTTTATAAAAAGCTATCGATTTTATGTTCCAAGTGCTTTTGAAGATGTTTCATCTTATCAAAAAAATTTACTAGATAATTATTTAGTTAATGTTAATTATAAAGACAAAAACCTACAAGGCACAAAGTTTTTACAGGATCTAACATATGGTTATATAACAATCATGCAAGATTATAAAATGAGTCTTGACAATGTTGCCCAAAAGATATCTCCAGCAGGTATCGAATTTAAAAAATCGTTTTTATATGAGTTATGGATTACACTTACCCAAGACCCAGCCATACAAAAAGCAAATTACCTAGCTACAAAGCACCTTATTCCAACTGCAAAAGAGGCTAAAGATACTGCTATGGTAAACAGAGTGTTTACATTTACCTCGCTTACATTAGGGTCTAAAGCTCCTAATTTTTCATGGGAAGAAGATGGAAAAACCAAATGGTTGCACAAGGTAGCTCCTGCAGAAAACTACGTACTTGTTTTTTGGAGTAGTGGCTGTTCACATTGTGTTGCCGAAGTCCCTCAAGTACATGCAGCTGTAGAAAAACTAGACCCTGCTTTTGTGAAAGTGGTGGCTATTGGGCTGGAAGATGAGCCCTACGATTGGAAAAACATGACCCAAGATTTCCCACGATTTATTAATGTGTTAGGCCTGGGAAAATGGGAAAACGATATTGGTAAAACCTATAATGTAGAAGGCACTCCTACCTACATAGTTTTAGATAAAGACAAAAAAATAAAGGCAAAGCCAGAGAGTTTGGAAGAGTTGATGGGGTTATTAAATATTGAATAAAACGTTTTTAATAAAACCGCCCAATATGCCAGAGAACACCACTAGGGTCATGTAGAAAAAATTCTTCCCCCCAATGGTTTTTATGTATTTCACTTAAACGAGCCCCTTTATATTTTGAAACTATGCCTAGTGATTTAATACGTTCTAATTCTTTAGGCAAGTCTTCAACTTCAAGAAAAATCATAGAATTATCTACCCAGTCTTTTGCATAATAATCTTGTAAATAAAACCCAAAGTCTCCTTTTTTAAAATAAGACATTTTTGCAGAGGTTATTATTTCTTCAAAGCCTAATTGTTTGTAAAATTCTCTAGAAGTAGTGTAATCTTTTGCTCCTATAAATGCACGAATAGATTTTATTTGAGTGTTCATTTTCTTTCTTTAAAAATTGTCTCCTCGAGCGCAGGCGAGAGGTTTTAAGCCTTAGAGAAACATAAATTAGGTCTCGACTGCGCTCGTCCAGACAGGTTAAAAGTGATAAAAAGCATCTTTAAAATGTTCTATCTTTTCGACCTTTTGGTTTTTTAATATAGCAATAATATCAAAACGGACTTCCATATCAATATCATTGCTTATAACATACTCATTAGCTGCTTTTACAAGTAACTTAATTTTACTATTTGTTACAAAGTCTTGAGGGTCGCCAAAAAAGGCACTATTTCTAGTTTTTACTTCTACAATACAAAGTTGATTATCTTTTTGAGCAATAATATCTATTTCAGCTTTTTGAAATATCCAATTTCGTTCTAAAATTTCATAGCCCTCACGCAATAGAAATTGCGCTGCTAGCTCTTCTCCTATTTTTCCTAATTCGTTATGTGAAGCCATTGCTTAAAATCTCAAATTTTAAGTTCCAAATTCTAAAGAAACATTTTTGTTGGTTACTATTAATTCAGATCTTCTTCCTAAGATTAGTGTTTTATTTTCGTTTACATGCCCAGCGGGAAAATTAAAACAAACAGGGTAATTGTAGTCTGCAACTGCTTCTCTTATAATCTCTTTTGCTGTTTTACCAAAAGAAATGGTATTATCATTCATATCATTCATTCCGCCTACAACAAGTCCTGCTAGTTTAGCCAACATACCGTTTCTTTTAAGGTTTTGCATCATTCTATCTACATGATAAAGATACTCGTCTAAGTCTTCAATAAAAAGAATGGCCCCTTCAGTCTCTAATGCCGAAGCGCTTCCGCAAAGCGAATATAAAATTGAGAGGTTTCCTCCTACTAGCTTTCCAGTTGCCTTTCCTATTCGGTTTAATTTATCATTTGAAGTGTAGCTAATACTCTGCTTTTTTCCGAAGAGAGTTTGTTTTAATTCATCTAACAATGTTTGTTTTTTACTTTTTACTTCGCCAGCCATAAATGCATGTAAGGTTTCAAAACCTAAATTATGTATGTGAGAGTGAAGGGTTGTTACATCACTATAGCCAAGTATCCATTTAGGGCTTCTAGTAAAAGCTGTAAAGTCTAATTTATCAATAATTCGTACCGTACCGTACCCACCTCTAGCACACCAGATAGCTTTTATTTCTGGGTTATCTATTTGTTCCTGTAAATCTTGAAGTCGTAACGCATCATTACCAGCAAATTGATTTTCTGTTGCACCAATTGTTTCTCCTAGCAATACTTTTAAACCCCAAGAGCTTACAAGTTCTATTGCAGGTTCAAGCTCACGCTCTGTAATTTTTCTTGCACTAGAAACAATTGCAAGGGTATCGCCTTTTTTTAAATACGGAGGTGTAACCATAGTATAAAATTAACTGTCTTAGATACTACAAATTAAACTTTTTAGTTAATATAGAGTCTTAGAAAGTGTAAGTAACTACATTTCAGTATATTTAACGGTCTTAACCTACTAATAAAATGCTTATGGAAACAACTACAATTACTTCCTGTAATGCGTCAACTTTAGCTCCTTATGTTCCTTCTGGGAGTAACCCTTGGGATGTTTCAAAAGTAAAACATGTGTATAGAAGATTAGGTTTTAGTGCTTCTATTGCAGATGTTGATGCTGCACTAGCACTTACTCCTTCTACTTTGATAGATAATATTGTAGATACTGCATTTAATTTACCTACTACTCCTGCTCCAGCTTGGGGATTTTATGCATTAAGTGATTTTACAGATTTTGAAACTGAAAACACACAATATTTAATAGATTGGAGAATACAGGCAGGTAATGACTTTTTTTCTGAAACACTAAGAGGACGACTTGCTTTTTTTTGGTCTAATCATTTTGTAACTCAACTAGAAACATACTTTTATGCTCCCTATCTTTTTCAATATTACAATGTATTGCAAACCTATGCCTTAGGAAACTTTAAAGATTTTACCAATGCTATAGGTAAAAACCCAGCGATGCTCCTTTATCTTAATGGGTTTGAAAACACCAATTTTGAGCCCAATGAAAATTATGCTAGAGAGTTGTTTGAACTCTTTACCCTTGGTGAAGGTAATAATTACACACAGATGGATATCACAGAAACCTCCAGAGCATTAACAGGTTATAATCATTGGACAGAGCCAGGCGCGGCTATTACATTTGATGCAAGCACCCACGATGCGGGTACTAAAATAATTTTTGATCAAGAAGGACCATGGGGATATGATGACGTTATTGACATTTTATTTAATGAAAGAGGAAATGAATTAGCACATACAATTTGTCGAAAATTATATACATTTTTTGTAAGTCCAGAAGTGGATGCTACAATTGAAACTAATATTATCCAGCCACTTGCCCAAACATTTATTAACAACAATTTTGAGTTAGTTCCAGTATTAAAACAACTATTTAAAAGTGAACACTTTTTTGATGTAAAAGCACTCGGTGTTGTAATTAAAAGCCCTTTTGATACGATTTTTAACTTTATTAAAGAAGGTAATTTCTTTTATGATGATGTAATCATGGAGGCTATTTTACAGTACTCTGCACTTATGGGACAACAAATTTTTGATCCCCCCGACGTTTCAGGTTGGCAAAGAGACGAAGATTGGATTAATGGATCTACTCTTACTGGACGTTGGCAACTTATGGAATTGTACATAAATTACTTATTTGTAAATGGATATGAGTTTACATTAACAGATTTAGCTAGAGAATTAAGTAATGACAGTAATGACCCTGCTTTTATAACCGAGGTAATGGTAAATCACTTTGTTCCAAAAAATCTACATACGGCTTCGGACTATGTGACAGCTACAAACATTTTAAAATGGGAAGTCCCACAAAACTATTATGACGATGGTATCTGGAATCTTAATTGGTCTACAGCTCCACTACAAGTTTCTTTACTGCTAAAACATATAGCCAGAATGCCAGAATTTCAACTTAAATAATACCTACTATGTGCGATACTCACAACGATATACCCAAAAACAATACTCCCAAAGGGGATAAAAGTGTACACGATAAAGAACACGCAACATGGAATAGACGCTCTTTCATACAGGCACTTGGTTTGGCAGGAGCTGGAGGGATGATGCTAGGAAATGCTGCTGTAACCGCCACAAAACCTTCACCTCTCTCGGTTGCATTAGCCCAAAATGAAAACGATAATATACTTGTTATTGTAAGACTTAAAGGGGGTAATGACGGGCTTAATACAATTGTCCCTGTTTATGATTATGCAAGTTATGCAAATTTAAGACCTACTATAAGACACCAACAGAGCGATTTAATAAACTTAAATGCAGATTTTGCAATTCCTAACTTTATGAGCCCCTTGGAGGCAATGTGGGGAGACGGGCAAATGAAAGTAGTACACGGAGTAGGTTATCAAAATCAAAATTTATCACATTTTAGATCGAGTGATATTTGGGCCTCTGCAGACGATATAAATATTGAACCTACAGGTTGGTGGGGTCGTTATTTTGAAGATTTATACCCTGATTACATTATAAACCCTCCAGAAAAACCACTTGCAGTACAAATAGGTAGCATAGGAAATTTAGTTTTTGATGGTAATGAAACTAATTATGCGTTTACTATAGCTAGCCCAGAACAATTAGCAAGTGTCGCAGAAAATGGTGCTGTACACGATGTTACAAATATACCTCCCTGTGTTTATGGAGATAAATTGCTCTTTATGAGAGCAACTGCAAACACAACTTTTACGTATGCAGGTGTTATTAGTGATGCCTATAACAATGCTACAAATCAAGCCCCTTATGCAGATGAAGAGCTGTCCAATCAATTAGCCATTGTTGCAAGAATGATAAAGGGGAATCTAGGTACTAAAGTATATATGGTCACTTTAAACGGGTTTGACACCCATGCAAATCAAATTGAAGACCAGCGTACATTACTTGAAGACTTATCTCTTTCAATGAAAAACTTTTATCAAGATTTGGCAGCAGCTGGATTACAAGATAAAGTGCTATCAATGACAATTTCAGAGTTTGGAAGAAGACCCTATGAAAATGGTAGCAATGGTACAGACCATGGCGCTGCATCACCAGTAATGCTTTTTGGACCAGCCCTAAATGGTAATGGATTTATTAATGACCATCCCGATATTAATACTTGGGATGCAGACGATAATTTGATCCCAACAACCGATTTTAGAGACATTTATTTTACTGTATTAACCAATTGGTTTTGTTTAGATTCTAGTGTCGTAGATGAAATTTTATTAAATCAAACCTATCAAGAGCTACCTCTAGGGTTAGATTGTAGTGCGACATTATCTGCTTCGGATTTTGGAGATATAACTCGATTTGTACATGCTCCTTTTTATCAAAATAATAATACCTTCATAGAAATTAATATGCCATTTACTGCTAATGTAGATATGCGACTATACAATATTTTAGGTCAAGAAATAGGGAGTTTGTCCAATGGAATACTTTCGGCAGGTCGCCATACTATAGATGTAAGAGCTGCCATAAAAAAGCGCTTAAGTTATGGACAATATATTTATAGGATTTCGGTAGGTGGCGAATTTTACAGTAAATCCATTTTAATTAAATAAAAAGAGAGTTGTCTAAAAAGTAATTTTTATACAACCTCTTTCTTTTATCAACCAGCTTCAAAAGAGAATTCCTTATTTTTGCGCTTTCAGAAAAAAGTTATGACGCAAGACCCAAAAAGGTATACTATTACTGCTGCACTACCCTACACAAATGGACCCGTTCATATTGGGCATTTATCCGGAGTGTACGTGCCAGCAGATATTTATGCAAGATTTCAAAGATTGCTAGGCAAAGATGTTTTATTTGTTTGTGGAAGTGATGAGCACGGAGTGCCTATTACAATAAAAGCAAAAAAAGAAGGTGTAACCCCACAGCAAATAGTAGATAAATATCATGCTATCATAAAACAATCTTTTAATGATTTTGGAATTAGTTTTGATAACTATTCACGTACTTCAGCAAAAGTACATCATGATACTGCTTCTAGTTTCTTTAAAAAACTATACAAAGACGGAAAATTTATTGAAGAAACAAATGCACAACTTTATGATCCTGAAGCACAACAGTATCTAGCAGATAGATTTGTAGTTGGCACCTGCCCTAAATGCAACTATGAAGAAAGCTATGGCGATCAATGTGAAAATTGTGGTACTTCTCATAACGCAACAGATTTAATTAATCCAAAAAGTGCTATTACAGGTGCAAAACCAACTTTAAAAGAAACCAAGCATTGGTTTTTACCTTTAGATCAATACGAGCCATTTTTAAAAGAATGGATACTAAAAGAGCATAAAAAAGACTGGAAAACAAATGTATATGGGCAATGCAAATCTTGGATAGATGATGGGCTACGCCCGAGAGCCGTTACAAGAGATTTGGACTGGGGAATCCCAGTTCCTGTAGATGGAGCAGAAGGTAAAGTATTGTATGTTTGGTTTGATGCGCCTATTGGTTATATCTCAGCTACAAAAGAATGGGCTACAAAAAACAACACTAATTGGGAGCCTTATTGGAAGGATAAAGACACCAAACTACTTCACTTTATTGGTAAAGACAACATTGTTTTTCATTGTATTATTTTTCCAAGTATGCTTAAAGCCGAAGGAAGTTATGTATTACCTGATAACGTTCCTGCTAATGAGTTTTTAAACTTAGAAGGCAATAAAATATCAACCAGTAAAAATTGGGCAGTTTGGTTACATGAGTATCTAGAAGACTTTCCAAATCAACAGGATGTATTACGCTATGTGCTAACTGCAAATGCACCAGAAACAAAAGATAACGACTTTACTTGGGCAGATTTCCAAGCAAGAAATAATAATGAACTGGTAGCAGTTTTTGGAAACTTTATTAATCGTGTAGTAGTACTTACACATAAATATTACAATGGTGTAGTTCCGAATCCATCAACTTTTGAATCTATAGATGAAGAGGTAATAAACGAACTTAAAAACTACCCACAAGTAATTGAAAGTTCTATTGAACGCTATCGTTTTAGAGAGGCACAAGGAGAATTGATGAATGTAGCTAGGTTAGGAAATAAATATCTAGCAGAGCAAGAACCCTGGAAAACTGTAAAAACAGATACTGAGCGCACAAAAACTGTGATGTATATTGCACTACAAATTGCTAGTGCTTTAGCCACGTTAAGCGAGCCTTTTTTACCGTTTACTTCCAATTCACTAAAAAATATGCTTTGTCATGCTGAACTTGATTCAGCATCTAACTGGAACGATATTTCCACCAAAAAGGAATTACTTCCTGTAGGACATACCATTAATACAGCCGAATTGTTATTCAGTAAAATTGAAGATTCACAAATACAAGCACAATTAGATAAACTGGCTGAAAGTAAAAAAGCAAATGAGATTATGAATGCAACCCTAGACCCTCAAAAAGACACGATACAATTTGAAGATTTTACTAAGCTCGACATGCGTGTAGGGACTATTCTTGAAGCTGAAAAAATGCCAAAAACGAAGAAGCTATTGGTATTAAAAGTAGACACAGGTATTGATATACGAACTATAGTTTCAGGCATTGCCGAAAGTTTTACACCAGAAGAAGTAATTGGCAAACAAGTAACCGTATTGGTAAACCTAGCCCCAAGAAAATTAAGGGGTGTTGAAAGTCAAGGAATGATTTTAATGACCGAAACTCCAGAGGGAAAACTAGTTTTCGTAAATCCAGATACTGCTGGAGTGAAAAATGGAGGGGCTATAAATTAAAATTTTGCTCAAAATAGCCTACCATCCTATTTTTAAACATAACCTTCCGTTGGGACATAGGTTCCCCATGAGTAAATACGAGTTATTACATCAGCAATTGTTACATGAGGGTACATGCACAGAAGCAAATTTCTTTGAGCCAGGTTATCCCAAATATGAAGATTTAGAAGCCGTGCATACTTCAGCATACATTCAAGATTTAAAAAACCTAACCTTAGATAAAAGAGCTGCTAGAAAAATAGGCTTTCCTCTTTCAGCAAAACTAGTAGAGAGAGAACATATTATTACACAAGGCACTATTACAGGCTGTGAACACGCTTTAAAAAACGGAATTGCAATGAACATTGCTGGAGGTACTCACCACGCCTATACAGATCATGGAGAAGCGTTTTGTCTATTTAACGATCAAGCAATTGGAGCTAGGTATTTGTTGAACAGAGACACTTCTAGCGCACTTCGACTGTACTCAGAGGAGCCACTCAAGAAGACATCAGTTAATAAAATTTTAATTGTTGACCTTGATGTGCATCAAGGTAATGGTACGGCAGAGATTTTTAAGGATGAGGAGGCGGTTTTTACCTTTTCAATGCACGGCGCAAAAAACTATCCTTTTAAAAAAGAAACTTCAGATCTAGATATCGCGCTAGATGATGGTACAAGTGATGCCGAATACTTATCAATATTAAAGGATACACTTCCTAAACTTATCGAAGAACAACAACCCGATTTTATATTTTATTTAAGTGGTGTAGATATTGTAGCAACGGACAAATTGGGAAGGCTAGGGTGCACGCCTGAAGGGTGTAAAGAACGAGATAGATTTGTTCTTCAAACTTGTAAGGACCATAAAATTCCATTGCAAGTGAGCATGGGTGGTGGTTATTCACCAGAAATAAAAGTAATTATTGAAGCGCATGCTAACACCTTCCGCTTAGCACAAGACATCTACTTCTAGTTTCTCATAACTATCTCATAAAATACTTTTAAAAAAGAGATGCTTTGTAAGTTTATGGTATAAAGTTAACATCCCTTAACCTAGTAAGCTATATATTTTGAATGAACGTCTTTAAAGATTTACCCTTTGGGACGTTCATTTTCTTTCTTAAATTATATCTATAATTATCTACACTTGCTGCTGTAATTCCTAGTTGAAGTGCAATTTGTTTAGATGTTTGTCCTAAACGTAACATAGTAGCAACTTTCTTTTCTTTATCATTTAAGTTGTCAAATTTACTGTCAAGTTTTGACCCAAAAGAATCGTTTGTCTGGCTTACATCTTTATATAATTGTATCTTTTCTTTATCATTTTCAATGTCATTATTGATAAAGTGTAACGTATCTTTTAAGACCTCTTTATGTGAGTCGTTAATTACTTTTACTCGTTTAAGTTTTGCCTTTACTTTCTCTAATAATTCGTTTTTTTCAGAAATATGAATTGCAAAATCTGTAATTTGTTGGTTCTTAAATTTAACCTCATCATCTAGAGATTTCTTTTTAAGTTGAAGCGCTTCTTGCTTAGACTCCAAGGCTTCTCTTCTTGCTTTGCTTAGCGATTTTTGTCTGAAAAAAGAAAACAAAGCAAATACAGCTAGCGCACTAATAGAAATAATAATAAATAAGTTTCGCTGTCTTGCTCCTTTTTGCTCCTCTTGGGTAACCTTTAATTGAGACTCCTTTGTTTCTAATTCTGAAACAAGTTCTTTATAATTAAATTCTGTTTGAAGGGTGCTAAATTTATTCTTATCAAGTATTTGCTGCAAACTATCTTTAGTAGCAACGTACTCTTTATGATACATTAACGCATTAGAAAAATCATTGTTTTCTTCATACAATTCGTATAAATCCTTGTAGATTTCTTTTCTAGATTCAATAAAATTGTCAAGTGCTGGAGATAATAACAAATTTTTGAGTGTTGCAATTGCTAAGTTTTTATTTCCTTCTTTTTTAAATATCTCGGCTTGTTGTCTTCCAATAGATATACCGTGAATTTCGTTATCAGATTGTCTTGCCTCTACTTTTGCACTATCTAAATAAGCTTTAGCTAGTGGGATATTATCCTTCCCTGTATAAATATCACTTACAAAAATATAGTCGTCTACAGTTTGGTAAGTGATATCCTCTTTTTTATCTTTCTGAACTATTGGTAAAAAAATCTCAAGAGCTTTCTCATAGTTGGCATCTTCTTTATAAACATTTGCCAAAATTTTATCCAATAACTCAACTCCGTCTGGGTAATTAATTTTCTCATACATCACTTTGGCACTATCAATATACTTTCTTGCCAAATCGTATTCTTTGTTTTCAGAATGATAATTTACTAATAGCTCATAACCTTCTGCAACTTCCCAAGAAGCATCAATTGGTTTTGCTATAGAAAGTGACTTTTCAATGCATTCTTTTGCTGCATTTTTATTATCAGTAATTAAATAAATTGAAGCTAGATCTGTATAGTTTTCTGCGATATATGTTTTAATTTCTTCATCTTGTTTCTCTTCAGAAATCTTAAGAAGATATCTATTTGCCTGTAAAAACTTCTCTAATGATAAATCATACCTTTCTTGAAAATAATGTATTTGTCCTTGAATTTGATAGCTGTAAGAAATACTAGCGTAGTAATCTTGGTTCTTATAGCTTGCGAAGGCTAAAGAGCTGTCCGTGTATTTATAAGCCGAAACGTCATTTTCTTCATAAATTTTAATTTTTGCTAGTCTATTATATAGCCGCATTGCGTTAAAACTATCTTGCTTTATTTTACTTAAATGTAAGGCTCTATTAAAATAGTAGCTAGCAGTATCTCCAGGCTCTCCCATATAATACTCCCCTAACATTCTAAGGTTATTTATAGTTTCACCTTGAGGCAAATCTTTATTATTAACAGCATTTAGTAGTTGCTCTTTTGTTGGGTACTCATCTATTGTTTCTTCTTGAGCATAGGCGCCAACTAGTAAAAAAGTGAGAAAAAAAGAAAGGTATTTTTTCATTATAGTGTTTTAATGAGACTGTTAATATACAGCTTTTTATCCCTTAAAATTATCACATTTTTCTCATAAATATAGATTACAGTATATATGAGTTATATATTTATACTCTTAATAAAAGATTTATGTTGATTACTTCATAATGTTAGATTTAAACTAAATTACTATTCCTTTTATTAAAATTGCTATGAAAATTAAAACCGTCAAGAAAGTTCTTGGCGGTTTTTTTTGTTTAAAGAATTTTTACAAATCTTAATTGACTTCTTTCAAGGTTTCTTGACAATCCCTATATTTAGCTACCAACCAAATGTTTATAATAGATGAAGAAGATCTTCTTATACCTAGTACTAGTTTTACCCATTAATCTATTATTTTCTCAAGACTATCTAAAGAATTACAACAAAGCTGTAACTAGTTTTAATAATGGATGGCAAAAAGGAGATTTTTCAAAATGGGCAGAAGCAGATTCTATATTTAAATCCCTAGAGAACAACAAAGATATTCCAACAGAAAGAGCCATTTGGTCTTCCTTGTATAGTTTACAAATGCGATTGGTTAGATATCCAGAAAAGGACTTAGAGCTCTTAAATACGTTGTTAGACAATTACGAGGAAAGTAATGTAAAAGATAAACACCTTATTAATTTACTTAATTATTATCAACTAAGATATCTCTTGGTCAATAAGAACAATAGTGCTTTAGAAAATTTAAAGAACTCTATTTTAGAACTAAAAAAACAAGACAGTATTGACTTTTATACACTTTCTCTCACCTATAATACACTAGGACAACACTACTATGACGCAAGAGATTATACTCAAGCAGGAGTCTATTTTCATAAAGCAAGACATGGATACAAAAAATCACAACTTGACTATTTACTTTCAGATGCTTATCAAAGCATATCAGCAGCATATTATAATACTGATAAGGCAGACAGCTCTATAGTATATATGGAAAAAGCCTACAATACGCTTAAGTCTTTAAAAAAACCAAACCAAAGAAAACTAGGAAGACTAGCATTTAATTTAGGCATGATGCATCAAGGAAAAACGGGTGGTTTAACTGAGGCAGAGTTCTACTTAAAAGAATCTATTGAAGCAGAAAGAAAAGCCGGAAATGAAAATACGCCAAGTCAAGTGCTTAACTACACACTACTAGCAGACAATTATTATTTTATAAAAGATCTTAAAAATGCAGAGCTGTATGCACAAAAAGCTAAGTCTCTTTCCAATGAGGTTTTAAAAGAAAAAGATGTTTATTACAAATCACTTGTAGGGATGACTGAGTCTAGAATAGAAACCGCTTTAGGGAATCACGAGAGGTCTATAGCTGTAATAAACAAAGTTGTAGAAGAGAGTATTGATTACTTTGGAGAGAATGATAAGTTTACACTACAAGCATTTAAAGATAAAGCCATTGCAGAGTACGCCGCTGGTAATTTTGAACTAGCAGAAGAATATTACTTAAGAGCACTCGCTGTCTCTAAAATAATTAATCGCACCTTCTCTACAACTGCAGTTTTAAATGGCTTGATAGATATTTACTTTGAAGAAGAAATGTATGATAAAGCATTGCCGTATTGTCTTGAGGAAGAGAATATTTTAAGAAAAGAGATTAAAAGTGATAGTAAGTTAAAAATTACAAGTAAAGTTAGAGTTGCAAAAGCTCTCATTGGAATGGAAAATTTACTTGAGGCAAAATTGCATTTAGATACTATTGAAACCAAAATAGTTGATGTAAAAGATAATGGTCTCACCTCCTACTATTATAATACATTAAACGAGTATTATCTAAAAGCATATAGAAAAGGAGAAAAAGATAAACTAATAAAAGCTAAATCCAATATTGACAATTTGCTTAAAAATGTAATTGAAGATAAAGTCTATTATAATTACCAAGATTCTAAGATTTTTTATAGCAAAACAATAGTTCCTTATATAGATAATTCACTTTCTGTGTATCACAAACTATATAATGAAAATCCTTCTGAAGAAAATTTAAATTCTCTTTTTACACTATTAGAAATTAATAAATCTTCGGCATTATTAGATGGTTTATTAGATAGTTCACTACGAGCAAAGCAAAATATCCCAGAGTCCTTAACCGAAAAAGAAGTAAATGCTCAAAATGAGATTAACACAATTAATGAGGAATTGTTTACCGTAAAAGACGATTTAAGAAAAAAAGAACTTATTGAAACTCAAATAAAACTCACCAAAAAGCTTGATAGTATCCAAGCCATTTATAAAAAAGATTACAGTAATTATTACGATGCAAAAACGCTTCAGACACCCAAATCACTTGAATATTATCAAGAAAGGTATGTTTCTTCTGCAGATGCTATTATAGAATATTATGTTTCAGATCAAAATATTTATGCACTTATAATAACCCAAAAAGAAATTCAGTTTTTAAAAATAAATGACGCCGCTGCTATTAAAGATGCGTCTCAAAAACTAAGAGAAGCTTTAGTAACACAAAAGCCTTTTATGGAGTTAAGCAAGTCTCTTTCAGAAAAAATACTTCCAGAGCTAGACAATTCAATAAGAAATATCATTTTTATTACAGATGGAGTATTAAGTAAAATTCCTTTTGAGGTGTTAAGTTATAACAATGAGTTTTTAATTAACGCATTTACTATAAGCTATGCAGGCTCTTTACAACTCTATGATGAACAAGTAAAGGTTGCCAAAAACACAAAAATGAAATGGCTTGGTTATGCACCAAAATATAAAGACGCTTCCTTATCAAGTAATACTGTTGAAGTTAATGAAATTGGCAAAATTATAAATGGTAATAGCGTAACAGGAACCAATGCCACAAAAGAAAGTTTTATAAATCAAAGTAAAGATTATTCGGTAGTGCATCTAGCAACACATGGTAAATTAAGCAACATAAACCCCATGCTTAATTCGCTTGTTTTTTATGGCGAAGACGAAGAAAGTAGTGAGCTTTCTGCTTCCGAAATTTATGGGCTAGACCTTAACGCAAACCTTGCAGTTTTAAGTGCTTGTGATACTGGCTCTGGTAAAATTGAAGCTGGCGAAGGAGTAATGAGTATGTCTAGAGCATTTACTTATGCTGGAGTATCCAGTACTATTGTAAGTTTATGGAAAGTACCAGACCAACAGACTTCAAAAATTATGGTTTCCTTTTACGAAAATCTAGAAAAAGGACAGCCCAAAAATGAAGCATTAAAAAATGCTAAGCTTTCATTTATTACCAATACAGATGATGAAAACTTGAAACATCCCTACTATTGGGCAGGATTTATACTTACAGGAGATGTAGGTGAAATAAACACAAGAATAAATCCTTTTTGGTACGTATTAGGTGGTGGTGTGTTGGTGCTAGCAGGACTTTTCTTTTATAATAAATCTAAGAAAAAAACAGCTTAGTCTAGTTTTTTAAGTAGCTGCTTTGCTTCTCTATTTTTGTATAAAGCTTTGTCTTCAATAAGCCTATTTAAAAGGGTTTTTGACGCCTCTATATTTTCTTTTTTAAGTTCCAATAAAGCGGTGTACCAATATACTTGAGGCAGATATTTTGTGTTTGAGCTTTCTAGTACTTTTAATTCCTGTAATGCTTTAGTTTCTTGAGAATCATTAAGCAGACTCATTGCATAGTAAAAGCGAATATCTGGGTCATCATTTTGCTCTAAAATAGACGCAAAACTTACTACAGCTTTGTCATATTCTTTAGTTTCATAAGCTATAAAGGGAAGCATCTCTTCTCCAACATCTCCTCTTACTACTGGCTTTAGAGTATTAGGATACACTTCAAAATTTGAAGCGTATAATTGCTCAGGATTTGGAGACGAAAACATAAATAAGCTGCCTATACCAAGAACAACCACAATAGAGGCAGCTATTAAGTAAAAGTTGGATCTTTTTTTTAGTGCAGGGGTTTTGTTTTCTAACTCTTGCAAACTTGTTTTTAAGGTTCTTCTTTCGCTATCGGTAATAGCAGCTTGTAAATCTTTGTATAGGCTTACTTCTTCTTTAAAAGCAGCATCGTTAGCAAGCAACTTAGTTGCTTCTTCTTGTTGGGTAGAAGTCAATGTGCCTTCTATATAGCCTTGTATTAATTGTTCTCTGTCCATTTAGTTGTTCTTAATAAGTTCGGTTAAACGTTTAAGACATCTAGATTTATGACTTTTTACGGTATTTTCATCTTTATACTGTGTCATGGACACAATCTCTTTTATACTTAAACTACGGTAATAAAAAAGCTTTAATATATGCTGGCAACTTGTTGAAATTTCATCAAAATATTTTGCCAATAATCGTTGTTCTCTTGTTAGTTCTTGTTCTTCACTTTTTATCTCTTCAAAAGTTTCAAAGCTATTATTGGTTACTATTAATCGCTTTTGCGCTTTTAAATAGGTATATAATTTGTTTTTAGCTATCCCAAAAAGATATGTTTTTACAGTACTCTTTTCCAGTACAGTTTGTTTTCTTACAAAGTTCTGGAACAAAGCTATTACACTATCCTGGTAAATATCTAACAATACATCTCTATCTACATTAAAAGAGCTTGCATAGCTTAAAAACACTTCTTTATGAGCAATATAAACTTCCTCCAATGCTTTTTTATCGTCTGCACGTAACCTTTCTTGTAAAGTAGCTTCTGTGTTTTCCATTTAGTAGTTAGTCCTTGTAAAAGGTTAACAATAAAACAAAAATAAATTATTTATCACCAAGCTGTTAACCTTTAGGAGTTAAAATATATAAAGTAGTAGAAATCAATTAAACACATTATTATGAAAGCGATTGTAAGACTTACATTACTAATTGCATGTATATGTTTTACTACTGAAACTATGCAGGCTCAATTTTTTAAAAAGTTAGGAAAAAAAGTAACTAATGCCGTTGAAAGAACAGTAGAACGAAAAGCCGAAAGAAAAGCTGAAAAAACAACAGATAAAACAATTGATACTATTTTCAGTAAAAAAGAAAAAGAAGCTTCTTCGCAAGATGCAAGCTCAAATTTTGAAACCAAAGGAAGTGCAATTTTAAAACACAATTCTACCTATGGAAATGTACAAATAGACAATGTTGGAACCACCAAAGTGGAAAAGGGAGATAACTTCTATAAAATCTATAGCTCCTGGTGGAGTCATGAAGCCGATATATATGATGGATTTGTACTAAAGATAAAAAGCCAAGACATTTTAAAAGAAGGAGAAAAAGGTTTTGATAAAAACAAACGCCATGTTTTTAAAATTCCTGAAGAAGCAACCCTTAAAATTGCCTATGACCCTTTATTACCTTATGAAAAAGAGCATCAAGATGGTTCTAAAAGAGCAGTTACAGACGAGTATCAAAATTACAATATCACTACTGGCGAAGTAACTGTAGATGTGATGAATAATGACCAAATACAAATAAGCTTTTCTGGAGATGCTATGTTTACCAAAATTACAAGAACAGGAACTGGGACCGAAGATTACACTAGGAGCCAATATCCTAATAGTATTTCTGGAGGTATTGAAGTATATAGCCCTCAATACAATATAGTAAAAACTGCAAGTGACGATAATAAAATACGAAACAAAAAATGGGAAGAAGTTTCAAAAGGAGATGCCTCTAACAATTCTGCGGGAGTTTATGTCTTTACTTTAAAAAGTGTGAATAAGGTTACCGATCTTAGAGAAAATAAAAGTTATACTATGTCTTATTTAATGAACTCAAACACTTCTTATGTAGGCATTAAAGCAGATATGGGTGAGTATAATGACAATGGAATGCAAGGAGAATCTATCATAGTTATGGATGGCGATGAAGCTCATATTTTTGTTGAGACCGCAGGTATGAAATTTAAAATGTCTCCTAAAGCGAGACAAAAACAAAAAGCTAATCCTACAGAACAATTAGGAAACTACGATGCTAATAAGTTTAAAAAAACAGGAAGAACTAAAACTATTTTAGGAGCTACGTGTTATGAATATACCTATACAGATGGAACAGACCATATGGAAATGTGGATTGCTCCCAGCGTAAATGTGCCCAACTGGTTTATGCAAAATAAATCATACCTAGAAGGACATATCATGGAGTATACTATTACTTCTAAAGATGGAAGTATGAAAAGCGAAGTAATCTCTATTGAAGACAATATTAGAAAAGAGATTAGAGCAAAAGACTATAAAAAAATGTTTTAAAAAGCTAAAAACTACATTTTATACAATTACCCATAAGGTTTCTCTACTTAAAGAAACTTTATGGGTTTTTTATGTAAGCTCTTATAGGAATAATCGACAACCCTCTTATGATTCAAAAGTTTACAGAGTTTACAACAAATGCTGTTTTTATTCTTGGAGATGAAGAAGCCCTTAAACCCTTCTCAAAACCAAAGAAAGCTACTTTGTACACATTTATAAGAGCTACAAATAATCAAGTGCAATTATTGGTTGATACAATTCCTGTAACTATAGAGCCTAATCAAATAATTGCCTTAACTCCTATACAACATATTCAAGTTTTGGAAGCAGAGGCTGTTATTGTATATCAATTTAACAGAGAGTTTTACTGTATAAAAGACCATGATAAAGAGGTAAGTTGTGCTGGATTACTATTTTTTGGAAACAATAGTATTCCTATTGTTTCATTATCTAATAAAGAGATTGAAAAATACAATATACTCCATGATGTATTTATTGACGAGATTGAGACCAAAGATACTATACAGGCAGAAATGCTTAGAATGCTAACGGCTCGTTTTATTATAAAAACAACTAGACTCTTAAAGGCTGAAGAAAACCTAACAACTGTTTACGAAAGTAAAGTAGATTTATTAAGGCAGTTTAATTTATTAGTAGAAACTCACTTTAAAGAAAGCCACAGCGTTTCGTTTTATGCCGAAAAGCTATTTAAGTCCCCAAAAACCTTATCAAATAATTTTTCAAAATTTGAAAAAAGCCCCATTCAAATTATACATGATAGAATTGTATTAGAAGCAAAAAGGCAACTCTCCTACACTAATAAAACTACAAAAGAAATAGCCTTTGATGTAGGTTTTGAAGATGCTTCACACCTAAGCCGAATGTTTAAAAAAGTTACTGGCGTTTCTCCTACTACTTTTAAAAAACAACTACTCGCCACTCCCTAAGAAAAATTGACATGCATTTGGGAAATATCCCTATGGTAGTTCCTTTTATATCTACGCACCTTTGTGTTGTACTTATAAAGAAAATACTATCATGAAGCATACACACAAATCAATTTTCAACCTTATTGAAATCTTTAGAAAAGGAAAAACAAGAGTTATTAAAACAATAAATCTAGCATCGCATTGCGAAAGTAGAAGTTTACATGACTATTACTGTGATGCCGAAAAGCCGCATATTACTAAATTTCAGTAAAAGGAAAAATTGACAACAAGAAGGGAAAAACCACTATTCTATTACCCTATAAGATACAAGAACTTTGTATCGATAAAATAAAACAAATAATAATCTCTGAAAATTTCAGAATAAAAAAATTACAATCATGAAGACATTTAATGTACCTACAAGAGAAGAAGTAAACGAAACAAATCAAGCAATTTTCGATTCGCTTAAAAGTAAATTAGACTTTGTTCCTAATTTATTTGCAGCCTATGCATATAGTGACACCGCATTAGAAAATTACTTAAATTTTTCTAATGCAAAGACATCGCTTTCAGCAAAAGAGAAAGAAGTAGTAAACCTTGCCGTGAGCCAAGTAAACAATTGTGAATATTGCCTTGCCGCCCATACCGCAATTGGTAAAATGAATGGTTTTACAGAAGAACAAACTTTACAATTACGTAGTGGAGAGGCCACATTTGATAAAAAATTAGATGCATTGGCTAAGCTTGCTAAAAATGTTACCGAAAATCGAGGTCGTGCATCACAAGAGGTTCTAGAAAACTTTTTTAATGCAGGATACACAAAAGGGAATTTAATAGATGCTATTGTTCTAGTTGGTGACAAAACAATCTCTAACTATATAAATAATACCACACAAATTCCTGTAGATTTTCCAAAAGCCAAGGCACTAGAAACTGAAGAAGTTTAAAAAATAAGTCGCTGTGCATTTTGATAAAATTTTTCGTTTCTCAAAATCACTCGAACTTACGTGTAAAAATCTACACAATGAAAACAAGATTAAATAAAATTAAACACTAAAAATCATGAAAAAAGTAATCACAATTATTGTAGCCTTAGTATCATTTTCGTTTGCAACAAAAGCACAGGATAAAATGACGAAAGATAGAATGGACAAAGCACCTAAGGTAATTTCGTTTGAACAAACTAAAGGTGAGTTTACCCAGAAAAAAATGACACTCAAAGCAGGAACCTATGTTTTTGAAGTATCTAACAATAATGCAGCTCCTAAAGTAGGTTTGGTATTGGTGCCAAAAGGTAAAGACACTTCTAATCCAGACAACCATATAAAAACTGCCTATGTAACTAAGGCTGTAGAAAAAGGAAAGACAGAAAGTTCACAAGCAACAACCCTAGACAAAGGAGAATACGTGTACTTTTGCCCATTAAACCCTACACCTCAATATACATTAACAGTAGAATAGTAATACCAAAACTTATAGTTACAAAAAAAGGCTCCAAATAAGGAGCCTTTTTTATAGGTGTGATGCTTTAGGGTTTTTACTTACTAAGCATTAAGAGTTCGTTACATACAATCTCTGTAGTGTAGCGCTTATTACCTT
Source organism: Patiriisocius hiemis (assembly GCF_031846325.1). NCBI lineage: Bacteria > Pseudomonadati > Bacteroidota > Flavobacteriia > Flavobacteriales > Flavobacteriaceae > Patiriisocius > Patiriisocius hiemis. The sequence goes on from NZ_JAVRHZ010000002.1 coordinate 239,344, forward strand.
CTTTGTCTTCGTAACTTCTATTAGTAAGTTTTCCCTCTACAGCTATTTCTTGTCCTTTTGTAATGTAGTTTTCTACCACATTAACAAGACCGCCACGTACTACTACATTATGCCAGTATGCACGTTCTACTTTGTTACCAGACTTGTCTTTGTAACTATCATCTGTAGCCATAGAGAATTTTGCCATTTTGTTTCCATCGGCAAAAGTAATTACTTCTGGGTCTTGCCCTAATCTTCCAATCAACTGTACTTTGTTTCTAAGTGCGTTCATAATTTTAAATTTTAAACAGTTAAGATATATACAGGACGTTCCTGTATTTTTTTAGCGAACTGAACCGATTCTATATTTTTATTTCGATTCAACAATGCAAACATAAAACGCATTTGAAAAAGTAAAACTATAACACTTACTTACTATCGTTTACAAACGACAACAAACTTTTATAATTTTAACAATCAATATTTTATAATATTTAATTAAAAACCAGTAACTAATAGCAGTTAAAACTCAAAATCAAGATTCATGGCAATTTGCTACCTTTAATACATTAATTTTGCAACAAAGCATACATAAAACTGTTAGCTTTAATCATGAAGAGCATTTTCACTTTAATCATACTTCTATATTCTATTCTTGGGGTTTCTCAAAATTCAGAACTAATCGTATTGAGTGAGAATGATACTTTAAAAAGTTCTGATTTTGATTTTTGGATAAAAACTAAAGATGATTTTCTAAAATTTAATGATTCTAATAAATTACTTTATGATAATCTCATACTAGAAAATAATGATATTGTTTCTTTGCTATTTATTTCAGAAAACGACACTCTAAATTTTAAATTAGACAAAAGACAATTTTGGACTTTCAAAAAAGAGAATTCTGAATATAAATCTTTGAGCCTGACCGTTGGACATAATGGTAAAAGTGAAGAAAGTTTTGATTTTAATTACCATAAAAAGAATAAGACTAATTTATTAATTAACATTGCTGATCAAGATTTTAGTAAAATGCTTAGTGAATTTACAATTGGCCTAGAAAAACCAAATGGGAAGTATGATGAAGAATTCATATCAAAATATAAAATTCGACAAATAAATAAGAAATTCAGGAAAAGGAAAAAGGAATTGAAAAAGCATTTTAAGGAAACCGATTTCATAACCCTAGCTTTTGGAAACAGTATTATATTCGAGCAAATAACTAAAGCTAATAATAGCTATAAATAATTACTAGTTCTCTCCTGCTTACATTAAACTGCGTAATATATAACTCGAGTAACTGTTTCAAAAGAAAGATTAATGCTAAATTCTCATAACGGCTAAAACCTTTCTAAGAGATAATTTGTACCTAACACCCTTCCTTTTTAAAAAAATACACATTACTAGCATCAGGAAATCAGGCGCTTAAAAATCCTTATTTAGATTTATTATAAATAATTTGTTTAAATCAAAAGACACATATATTTTTGTCAAAAATTTACTATTTATATTAAGTCTAAATAAAAACAAATGAAAAACCTAATACCAATCATAACCTTATTTTTACTAACAAATCTAGCTTTAGCGCAGAGTGGAAGTGTTACCGGAACTGTAAAAGACAACAATCAAGCACCGCTTTTGGGAGTTAATGTCTCTATAAAAAACACAATTAAAGGCACACAAACTGATGAAAATGGAAACTTTGAAATCTCAAATTTAGACGATGGCGATTACACGCTTTCAATTTCTTACTTAGGTTTTAAAACCAGAGAAATTCTTTTTTCAGTATCAAATAATCAAAACACCACATTAGAAACAATTACACTTTACGAAGGAAACGAAATTTTAAGCGAAGTTGTAATTAATGGAGAACGTCGCAATAAATTTTCAAGAAAGAAAACTGCGTATGTTTCTAAACTTCCTTTAAAAGACATTGAAAATACTCAAGTTTATAGTACAGTTACCAATGAGCTATTAAAATCTCAAGTGGTTACAAATTTTGATGATGCTTTAAAAAATGCAACAGGTATCGAGCAACTTTGGACATCTACTGGTCGAGGCGGCGATGGTGCTGGTTATTTTTCGCTTCGTGGCTTTTCTTTACAACCACAATTAGTAAATGGATTACCAGGATTAACTAATGGAACCATAAATCCTGCTAATATTGAACGTATTGAAGTACTAAAAGGTCCTTCTGCAACTTTATTCGGTAATGCGGTAAGTTCTTATGGCGGACTTATTAATGTGGTGACCAAAAAACCTTATGCGGGAACTGGTGGCGAATTGTCTTTCACTTCGGGAACTTATGGTCTCAACCAAATCGTTGGAGATTTCAATACTGCTTTGAGTAAAGACGATAATTTATATTTCAGATTAAATACAGCTTACACTACAGAGCAAAGTTTTCAAGATGCTGGTTTTAGAAAGTCATTTTTTGTAGCACCATCGTTATCTTACAAAGTTAACAACAGACTTTCATTCTCTTTTTATGGAGAAATCACCCAAGCGGAACAAACCAATCCAACCTTCTTATTTCTAAATAGAAGCGCACCTACAGCTGCTTCAAATCTTAATGAGTTAAACTATAACAACAAACTATCGTTTACGAGCAACGATTTAACTTTAGAAAATCCAACACAGAATTACAGAATAGAGATGGATTACAAATTGTCAGACACCTGGCAATCACAAACCTTACTTTCCAAAAGTTCTACATCAACAAAAGGCTATTATTCGTATTTATTCGATTATGGCATTTTAGAAGGTAATACGTACACTCGTTTTATCAACAAACAGAATGCAAACACACAAACAACCGATATACAGCAAAACTTTATTGGAGATTTCAAAATTGCTTCATTACGAAACAGAATGGTTGTCGGTATCGACTATTTTAACGAAACACAAACTAATAACAGTACAGGATATGCCTTCTACGGAAATGTGATACCAGATGGTGGCTCAAATGGTGATGATCCATTTACACCTGAAGTGGAAGAAGATTCATATCCGCTTTCAACTTCAGGAGTTGATGCTGCTTTGGCATCACAAGGCGTTAGCAATGTAAAGTCGAAATATCACATTTATAGCTTGTATGCCTCTGATGTTATCAATTTTACCGATAATTTTTCTGCTATGATAGGTGTACGATTAGACCACTTTGATAACGAAGGCGATTTAGCAAATCTTGACGACGATTATGACCAAACTACCTTATCACCAAAATTCGGAATTGTTTATCAACCCATAAAAGACAAGCTTTCCGTATTTGGAAACTACCAAAATGGATTTACCAATGTAGCACCGCAATTGGTAGGAAATCCTGAAGATGGACCACAAACATTACAGACTTTTGATCCTGAACAGGCAAACCAATTAGAATTTGGAATCAAGACAAATCTTTTCAATAACCGCTTAAATGCAACGATTAGTTACTATGATATTAAAGTGAAAGATCGTGTAATTACTGACCCATCATCACCTTTCAACAAAATACAAGGTGGCGAAGTTGTAAGCAAAGGTTTTGAAATTGAAATTAATGCCAATCCAGTAAAAGGATTAAATATTAGAGCTGGTTATAGCAATAACGATAGCGAAACTACGGAATCTGATAATACTGAAATTTTAAACAGAAGACCACTTGAAGCTGGACCAGAAACACTTTACAATTTTTGGGCAAATTATGAATTTCAAGATGGAACTTTAGACGGTTTTGGAATTGGATTAGGGTTTAACGGAGCAAGTGAACGTTTTGCGATAAACTACGAATCTACTGGCGAATTCATTTTACCAAGCTATACGATTGCAAACGCTTCCGTTTTTTACCAAGCAGATAAATACAGAATTGGTTTAAAGCTGAACAACGCATTTAACAAAGAATATTACAAAGGTTGGACTACCATAAATCCGCAAACGCCAAGAGCATTATTGGCAAATATTTCATATCAATTTTAATTAGTCAAGTGAGAAAGAGCGAGTCTTAAAATAGGACTTGCTCTTTTTAAATTTTTATAGATGAGCTTTAAAAGATTCATATTTCAGTTACACAAATACTTAGGTTTAACAACAGGTTTGGTTGTGTTTATAGTGTCTATAACCGGTTGTTGTTGGGCGTTTAGAGACGAGATTGAAAGTCTGTATGATGACTATAAGAAAGTCACGCCACAAGACCAATCTATTTTAACACCATCAAAAGCGAAGGAATTAGCGAAAGAGGTTTTTCCTAACAACACCGTTCACGGAACACTATTTAAAAAACAAGATGATGCTATTGAAGTCATATTCTATGATGCCGAACCAGAATTTTACCAAAGTGTGTTCTTAAATCCGTATTCAGGTGAAGTGATTCAAGTAGATGATCACTTGTCAGGATTTTTTGCATTTATTCTAAAAGGACATATGCGACTATGGTTGCCCAAAGCTATTGGCGAACAAGTTGTTGGAGCTTCCATTTTAATTTTCATAATTATTATTATTTCAGGATTTATTTTATGGTTGCCTAAAAAGCGTAAAAACCTAAAACAACGTCTAAAATTCGATTGGAAAAAAACCACACGATGGAAACGTAAAAACTTTGATTTGCATACTGTTGTTGGTTTTTATTTGTGTTCACTCGCATTAATCTTAGCTTTTACAGGTTCAATGATGTCTTACAATTGGTTGAAGTATGTGGTTTATAAATCAACAGGTGGCGAAAAAGTGGCTACTTTTATAATTCCTGAAAATAAAAGTGAATCTGGAGAAAGTGATACTAAAATTCCTATGGATTATTTAATTGAAAAATTGTCTAAAGAAAATCCAGATGCTGAAAGTTTTGAACTGCACTATCCTAAAACACCAGATGAAAGTATTTACGTAGAAGTTTCAAACAGCAAAGGAATTTATTATGATTCCGACTTTAGATTTTTTGACCAAAACACATTGGAGGAAATTGAAACACCAAGCATTTACGGAAAATACGAAAATGCAAAAGTAGCGGACAAAATTCAGCGAATGAATTACGACATACACATTGGAGCAATTGGCGGAATTGCGGGAAAAACTATTGCGTTTTTGGTTAGCTTGCTAACTGCAAGTTTGCCAGTAACCGGAGTTTTATTGTGGTATGGACGGAATTATAAAAAGAAAAAAAGTTTTAGAAAACATTAAAGTTTAGTGCACAACTTGCCATTCCACACACTTTTACGCCAACGCTACATCCAAGCAAAAAAGAGCGTTCCATTACATCGTAAAAGAAACATTTGAGAAGAAAACTTTTGAGTAAGTTAGTTTTATATTTACTATGGCTTGTGCTATCTGGAATTGGGACAAATCATAAATAGAAAGTAAATACATAAACGGAATAGTTAGTGCTTATATAAAAAGATGAAATAAATACTGTGTACAACAATGCATATATTTTATGTCTCGTTTCCGGTTAAATTTGAATCTCCCCAATTAATCGTAAATTGTCCTGACGGATAAATCCGTCGGCGCGGCGTCATAAGTATAACAACAATTGCAATGTTAATAGTTATCTTACTAATAGACGGTACTGCCCACGCAATAAAATTAAATAAAGATGAAAGTAACACCCGAAAAAAATGAAAAAGTTTCCAATATGATATTTGGAACCATTTATCCGCTTTATCTCAACAGATTGGAAAAAAATGGTAGAACAAAAGAAGAACTTAACCAGGTGATTAAATGGTTTACTGGTTTTGATGAAAATGCTTTACAAACACTTATTGATGAAAAAGCAAGTTTTGGAACATTTTTTAATAAAGCTAAAATACATCCAAACGCACATTTAATTAAAGGAGTTGTTTGTGGGTATCGAATTGAAGAAATAGAAGATGAATTTGAAGTGTATAAGCAATGTAGGCGTATGGAAAAACTAATTGATGAGCTAGCAAGAGGCCGTAAAATGGAAAAAATACTTAGAAAATAAAAAGCCAAGTAATGTTACTTACTTGGCTTTGTTAAATATAAATATTTGAATTATTTATCCTTTTAAACTAGCAGAAAGGTATTCTCTATTCATTCTTGCTATATTTTCTAAAGAAATTCCTTTAGGACATTCTACTTCACATGCTCCTGTGTTAGTACAGTTTCCAAACCCTTCTTTATCCATTTGTGCAACCATATTCATTACACGTGTAGTAGCCTCGACTTGTCCTTGTGGCAATAAGGCATATTGAGAAACTTTTGCCGAAGTAAATAACATAGCACTCGCATTTTTACAAGCGGCTACACATGCTCCACAACCAATACAAGTTGCCGCATAAAAAGAATCGTCTGCATCTTCTTTTTCAACAGGAATTGCATTTGCATCTATAGTATTACCAGATGTATTTACTGAAATATAACCTCCTGCATGTTGTATTCTATCAAAAGCACTCCTATCTATCATTAAATCTTTTACTACCGGAAATGCTTTTGCTCTAAATGGTTCTATTACAATAGTATCCCCATCTTTAAACTTACGCATATGTAATTGACAGGTAGTTACACCTCTATCTGGACCATGTGGCTCCCCATTAATTTGTAAGGAACAGCTTCCACAAATCCCTTCTCTACAATCATGGTCAAACACAACAGGCTCTTCTCCTTTGTTAATTAATTCTTCATTAAGCACGTCCAGCATTTCTAAAAAAGACATATCACCTTCAATCCCATTAATAGGATAAGTTTGCATACTTCCTTTAGCAGCTGCATTTGCTTGTCTCCAAATTTTTAAAGTTAATTTCATAAGTCTTTATTTATAGGAACGTGTTTTTAATTCTATATTCTCAAATACTAATTCTTCTTTATGCAGTTCGGCATCCTTAGGTTCTCCCTTATATTCCCATGCAGCTACATATTTATAATTTTCATCATCACGAAGCGCTTCTCCTTTTTGCTCTCCACTCTGTTCAACACTTTCTTCTCTAAAATGACCTCCGCAAGATTCGTTTCTATCTAACGCATCCTTTGCAAATAATTCTCCTAGTTCTAAGAAATCTGCAACGCGGCCTGCTTTTTCAAGTTCTTGGTTTAGTGTATCTGCCGTTCCTGGCACCTTTACATTCTCCCAGAAATCTTTTCGTAAGGCAGAAATTTCTTCGATTGCTTCACTAAGCCCTTGTGCATTTCTTGACATTCCGCACTTATTCCACATAATCTTACCTAGTTTTTTGTGGTAATAATCAACAGAGTGCTTTCCTTTTCCACTCATTAATTTTGTAATGCGGTCTTGCACTTCTTGTTCAGCTGCAGCAAACTCTGGAGTATCTGTTGATATTGTGCCTGTTCTAATGTCGTTAGACAAATAATCTCCAATAGTGTAAGGCAACACAAAATATCCATCTGCTAGTCCTTGCATTAATGCAGAAGCTCCTAATCTGTTTGCTCCATGATCACTAAAGTTACATTCTCCAGTTGCATATAACCCTTCTACAGTAGTTTGTAAATTATAATCTACCCATAGACCTCCCATTGTATAATGTACTGCAGGGTAAATCATCATAGGTGTTTTGTATGGGTTTTCATCAACAATCTTCTCATACATTTGGAAAAGGTTTCCATATTTATTCTCTACTACTTTAGCCCCAAGCTCATATATTTTTTCTTCTGAAGGATTTTCTATCTTATTAATTTTAGCTTGCTCTTTTCCGTAACGTTGTATTGCACTTGCAAAATCTAAATAAACCGCTTCTCCTGTCTTATTTACTCCAAAGCCAGCATCGCAACGTTCTTTTGCAGCTCTAGAAGCTACATCACGTGGCACTAAGTTTCCGAAGGCTGGGTAACGACGTTCTAAATAGTAATCTCTGTCTTCTTCTTTTAATTCAGTTGGCCTCAATTTTCCAGCTCTTATGGCTTCAGCGTCTTCTTTTTTCTTTGGTACCCAAATACGTCCATCGTTTCTAAGTGATTCTGACATCAAGGTTAATTTAGATTGATGATCTCCAGAAACTGGAATACAGGTTGGGTGAATTTGTGTATAACAAGGGTTTGCAAAGAAAGCTCCTCTTCTATGGGCTCTCCAAGAAGCTGTCACATTACTTCCCATGGCATTGGTTGATAAGAAAAATACGTTTCCGTATCCTCCAGAAGCAAGTACTACAGCGTGAGCCGAATGTCTTTCTAATTCTCCTGTAACAAGATCACGAGCAATAATTCCTCTCGCCTTACCATCAATTTTAACTACATCTAGCATCTCATGACGGTTGTATGCTTTTATTTTTCCTCTGTTAATCTGCCTATTCATTGCAGAATAAGCTCCTAACAAAAGTTGCTGTCCTGTTTGTCCTTTTGCGTAAAAAGTTCTAGATACCAACACACCACCAAAAGAACGGTTATCTAGCAACCCTCCATATTCTCTTGCAAAAGGAACTCCTTGTGCTACACATTGGTCAATAATGTTTGCTGAAACTTCTGCCAAGCGATACACGTTTGCTTCTCTAGAACGATAGTCTCCTCCTTTTACGGTATCATAAAAAAGACGGTAATTACTATCTCCATCTCCTTGATAGTTCTTCGCAGCATTAATTCCACCTTGTGCAGCAATAGAATGCGCACGTCTTGGAGAATCTTGGTAACAAAATGTTTTTACATTGTATCCTAGTTCTGCTAAGGTAGCAGCAGCACTTCCACCTGCAAGCCCAGTACCAACAACGATAACATCTATGTTTCGTTTGTTTGCAGGGTTTACAAGGTTAATTGTGTTTTTATGGTTCGTCCACTTATCTGCTAAGGGTCCTTCTGGTATTTTAGAATCTAATATTGACATAGCTTATATTTTAGTGGGGTATTTGATTAAAATGATGATATAGAGCAATAAAAATAAATCCTAGCGGAATTACAATTGCATAAAACTTAGTAAAACCTTGTAAAGCTTTTGAGTACTTATTATTAAACCCTACACTCTGAAAAGCTGAAGAAAACCCATGCCATAAGTGAAACATAAGTAAAACAAAGGACAGCACATATAATCCCACTCTAACTGGGCTTTCAAACTTATGAACTGTCTCTGCATAATATCTTGTAGCATCTTCAGGATGAGACTCAATGTATTTGTGAATCATTTCAGGAATCCAAAAATCATAAAAATGCAATCCTAAAAAAGCAAGGATTACTAGCCCTGAAATAATCATATTTCTTGAAGCCCAACTCGAATTAGTGCTTCCTGCATACTTCGCATATTTAACAACACGTGCATTTCTATTTTTAATTTCTAAAATAAATCCCATAACAAAATGAAATACTACTCCAAAAATTAGAATAGGCTGCAATAGTCCTTGTACAAGGCCATTTGTACCCATAAAGTGGGACCAAGAGTTAAAAGTGTCCGGTGCAATTACCGAGGTAAAGTTTATAACAAAATGTTGTCCTAGGAAGAAAACCAGAAACAAACCAGAAAGTGCCATAGCCACTTTTCTAGCAATTGAAGAATTTATTAATCCCATTATGGTCGTGTTTTAGCTAAAATTTTGATATACAAAAATACGGCTCAAAAGGGTGATTGCCAAACAATCGTATTCCTTTTAAGCCGTATTTAGAATTATTATAAATGCTATTTAATCTCTAACATAGTTTCAGCCATCATACCTCCCTGAGAAACGAGAATTTTATACATTCCCTTAGGCAAATAATATGTTCCGTTATCTGCCTTACTAACTGAAACATCTTTCTTCCCTAATGCCTTTCTCCCTTTTTCTGAAATAGATAAGTTATACTTAACAATGTTAATACCTTTATCAGTAGTTTCAGTCCATTCTTTTAATACAGTTCCGTCTTTAGTAGTTATTGAAATTTTAGCTTTATCACTATTAGGCACATAAAGTTGAATATCTTTATTTGGCTCAAAATAATCTCCAAATTGATTAAAACCAGTACTTCCCCATCTTCTTGAAGTTCGAACTGGAGAAGTTTCAGCTACTAAAACTTGGTTCATGTTTACAGTTGAAAGTTGCTGAAGTAAAGTAATATCTGCTACATAAATAGAACGACCATGTGTTCCTACCACTAAGTCTTTATCTCTTTTCTGAATTACTAAATCATGCATGGCAACATTAGGTAAGTCGCTCCCAAAAAGTTCCCAGCTATCCCCTCTATTGAATGAAACATACAGCCCATTATCTGTACCTGCATATAAAATATTCTCATTTTCTGGATCTTCCTTAACTACATTTACTGGAGATGCTGGCATATTACTCGCAATAGATTTCCATGTAGCTCCATAATTTTCAGAAACATAAATATAAGAGGTAAAGTCATCCCAGCGATACCCGTTTAAAGCAACATACACTCTTTCTTTTTTGTGGCTTGAAGCAACTACTCTACTTACCCATAAATCCTTTGGAAAAGAAGTTGAAACTTTTGTCCAACTACCGCCTCCATTTTTGGTAACATGTACTAACCCATCATCACTCCCAACATAAATAAGTCCGAATTGAAATGGTGACTCTGAAATACTTGATAGTGTCCCATAAGCAACATTACCTGGCTTTCCACCATTGGTTAAATCTCCAGATATAGCCTCCCAATCGTTGCCTTGATTCATGCTTCGCATAAGTTTATTCCCCCCTAAATACAATATATCTTGGTTGTGGGCACTTAATAAAATTGGTGTTTGCCAATTAAATCGATACGGACTTTCACCTAATTCATGTTTTGGCTGAATGTATTTCTGACCATTATTCTCTAAATCTAATCTAAAGTAGTTTCCAAACTGAAATCCAGTATATACAATATTACTATTTCGGTTATCTATCTCTATCTGCATTCCATCACCCCCCATAATAGATTTGTATGGGTATTGGCCACTTTGGTGCCAACCTATATTTGGAGAATATGTATGAGGTCCTTTCCATACACCATTATCCTGCAATCCTCCATAGACATTGTATGGTTTTTCGTTATCTACATTAATGGCATAAAATTGCCCCACGGAAGGTTGATTGTTTTTAATCCAGTTTTCACCGTCATCGTAGGAGATATTAATTCCACCATCGTTACCATCTATTAAATGTCCTGGTTTATCTGGGTTAACCCATAACGCATGGTGATCTGCATGTACATTAGACGCCGAAATAGAAATAAATGTTTTTCCTCCGTCTTTAGACTTTAAAATTGGGACTCCATAAATATAGATTCCATCTTTGTTATTAGGGTCTACATGAATTTTTCCGAAGTAATACCCGTAGCTAAAATAAATTCCATCTAAGTAGTTATCATGTGTTTTCTTCCATGTTTTTCCGCCATCGGTACTTTTATAAACCTCAGCTCCAATAACAGGCGTGTCAAACAGCATTGAATTAGCATCTTCAAGATATTTTGCTAAATCTATAGGTTTTACTGATCCTCCACGAACCATATTTTTCACACTCTCTGCGGTATATTTTTCTTGAAAACCATTAGTTCGTAAAAAAGTTTTTAGCTTTTTGTTTTCAAGATTTAAAAAATCTTGTGATGAAATTGTTTTAAAGTCATCTTTAATTAATGATTCATTAGTACTTTGAGAATTGCTTGCCTTTCTTCTGTTTTGGTTATCATGAATGGCGTATACTGTATTTTCATCATAAATAGCTAGTCCTATTCTACCTGTTCCTTCACCAGTAGGGAAATCACTATTTGGAGTAGATACTTTTGTCCAAGTACTACCTGCGTCTATACTTTTATAAATACCACTCCCAGGACCATCCCCTTTAAAGTTCCAGGCTTTTCTGTCCTTATCCCAAGAAGAAGCATACATAAGATTAAAATTTGATGGGTCATGTACCATTTCAATTATACCTGACTGATTGTTTACAAAAAGGGTCTTTTTCCAAGTTTTACCACCATCTGTAGATTTATAAATTCCTCTATCCGTATTAGTAGAATATAAATGTCCAACAGCACTTACTACAATTTCATTAGAATCGTCGGGGTTTATTAGTATACTACTTATATGATGGCTATCAATAAGCCCCATAGAGTTCCATGTTTTTCCATTATCGTTTGATTGCAATAAACCAATACCAGCATAACTTGAGCGAGATGCATTCACCTCTCCAGTACCCACCCAAATGCTTCTTGTGTTCCAATCTACAGCTAAGCTTCCTACATTTTGAGTTGGGCTGGTATCTAAAATAGGCTCGAAGGTTGTTCCATTATTTTTGGTGTGCCAAACACCTCCACTAGCATAACCAACGTAGAATTCAATTGGGTTTTTGGGGTTTACAGCAATCGCTGTTACACGCCCACTCATGATTGAGGGACCTATATTTTTAAAAGGAAGGTTTTTAACAATAGAGTTCTTTAAAAGCGCATCCTTTTGTTGCAATGCTTGCTCTACTTTGGCCGCAGATGTTGCTGGTTGTTGTGCAAAAGTTAATGTTGAAAAAAGTAAGGAGAATAATAATACTGTGAGTCTCATAATTTTTTGGTGGTTTTAAATAGGATGTTGAAAGTACACAAACAGGTCTCAAAAGCAAAATTTTTGAAACAAGTTTAACAAGTCTATTCTTTTTAAACTCATTGAATTTCTTGTATTTTTGATGAAAATCGATTTATTAACATCGCTTCCTATACTTGGAACAAAAAAGCTATGCCGCTTAGGCGGAACACAGATATGAAATACCACCCAATAGACAGAAACCTCTTTATAAAAAACAGAAAAAACTTTATGGCACAACTAAAGCCTAAAAGTCTTGCCGTTTTTAACAGCAATGATATATATACTATTGGAGCCGATAGTACTATGCCGTTTCAACAATCTAGGGACTTATTTTATTTAAGTGGTGTAGATCAAGAGGAGAGTATTCTATTATTATTTCCAGATGCTGTAGAAGAAAAAAATAGAGAAGTACTCTTCTTAAAGGAAACTAACGAGCACATTGCTGTTTGGGAAGGTGAAAAATTGACTAAAGAGCGTGCCCTTGAAACTACAGGTATAAAAACTGTGTATTGGCTACAAGAGTTTGACAAAGTGTTTTTTGAATTAATGACACAAGCAGAAACTATATACTTTAACACCAATGAACATTACCGTCAATCTGTTGAGACCGAAACAAGAGAGGACCGTTTTATAAAAGCAACAAAGGCAAAATTTCCTGCACATAATTGGGCTAAAAGTAATCCTATATTACAACGTCTTCGCTCTGTAAAAGACGCCATAGAGTTAGACATTATGCAACAAGCTTGTACTATAACAGAAAAAGGATTTAAGCGAGTGTTAGGCTTTGTAAAGCCTGATGTTTGGGAGCATGAAATTGAAGCAGAATACATGCATGAGTTTTTAAGAAACCGCTCTAAGGGATTTGCTTACACTCCAATTATTGCAAGTGGTAATAATGCCAACGTATTACATTATATAGAAAACAATCAACAATGTAAAGCAGGCGATTTAATTTTAATGGATGTTGGGGCTGAATATGCTAATTACAGTAGCGATATGTCACGTACTATTCCAGTAAGCGGAAAATTTACGCAGCGACAAAAAGAGGTTTACAATGCTGTAAATAGAGTTAAAAACGATGCAACAAAGTTGTTGGTTCCTGGTACACTTTGGAAAGAATATCATATAGAAGTTGGTAAATTAATGACAAGCGAGCTTCTTGGACTTGGGCTTCTCGATAAAGCAGATGTGCAAAATGAAAATCCAGACTGGCCAGCCTATAAAAAATACTTTATGCATGGCACCTCACACCATATTGGCCTAGACACACATGACTATGGAATTTTATGGGAACCAATGCAAGCTAATCAAGTATTTACAGTTGAGCCTGGTATTTATATCCCTGATGAAGGTTTCGGAATACGACTAGAAGATGATGTTGTTATTCAAGAAAAAGGAGAACCATTTAATTTAATGCGCAATATCCCAATTGAAGCAGAAGAGATTGAGGATATTATGAATTCGTAATTATAAAGTATTAATACAAATCCAAACATAATAAGACGAATTATTGCTGGTCTAATAGATTATTCTATTATTTATGGGTTTTTACTTTTTTTTGTTTTCACTTATGGGCAACCAAATAATGATGGAGGTTATTCAATAAGTGGTTTTCCCTCATTTGCGCCAATTTGTTTTTGGTTTTTAATGACAGTTGGTTTTGAAAGTGGACTAGGCGGCACGATTGGTAATTCACTAGTAGGCTTAAAGGCTATTCCTTTAAATGGAAATAATAGAAAACTAACTTTTATAGAATCCTTAAAGCGACATTTACTTGACCCTGTTGACATGTTCTTTTTTGGACTCGTTGGCATTGTAACAATAAATAATACTAAAAATAATCAACGAGTTGGGGATATCTGGGCAAAAACTATAGTTGTCCCATTAAAATCAAGTTGATTCTTGTTTTTTTCTCAATTCAAATAATTGAATAGTTAAGAAAACTATTAACGCAGGCAGTACCCAACCCATACCTTCTTGAGAAAGAGGGATAAATTTAGTTACACTATCTAGACTCCCTTCAGCAAGGAAAAACTGTAAAAAATCTGGGATACTAAAAAGTATTGTTGCTATGGTTACTGCCCTAAAAACAAGAGGCGGTACTAATTTCTTAGGAAGCACATTCAATATAATTAAAACAATAGTTATTGGATAAATAAACAGTAAAATAGGAAGTGCAACGTCTATAATGTAATGTACTTCAAATTGACCAATTGCAACACCCAAAATACAGCCTAAAACACCTGTTATTGTGTATGCCTTTTGAGAATTATTTGCTAGTCCTTTTACAAAATCTGCTGTTCCCGTAACAATACCAACCGCTGTTGTAAAACAAGCTAGAGCTACTAGAACAGCTAAAAATGCTGTGCCTATATCCCCAAGGGCATTGGTGCTTAATTGTGTAAGAAGTAGCACCCTGTCTTCAACCATAATAGTATCACTATAATGAGCCCCAAGTGCAATTAGACCTCCGTAAATAAGCAACAAACCCAAACCTGCGATAAAGCCTGCTTTACCTATCATTTTTTTCTTTTCTTCGAAGTTATAAGTTCCCTGTAGCGCAAAAGAAATTACAATTATTCCACCAACAACGACACCTCCAATAGCATCAAATGTTTGGTAGCCTTCTAAAATTCCACTAGTAAAAGTATTTTCAAAAATACTCCCGCGTACACTACTTACATCTCCAAAAAGTCCAATAGATATAATAGCCAAAAGCAATACAATAATTAAAGGAGTTAAAAACTTTCCAATAAGGCTTAGGATTTTGGTTCGGTTTAAAACAAAAATTAATACTAGTGCAAAATAGATAACACTTAACCAAAGAGAAGACATTTCAAAGTAAGGTGCAATTGTCATTTCATAGGTTACAGAAGCTGTCCTAGGTGAAGGCAACGTAACGGAGATAGCATAGATTAAAACTGCATAAATAATAGCAAATACAGGTGAAATCTTTGATGCAAAATCTAAAATTGTTCCTTGCAACCTTGCATGACCATAAATTGCCAAAATAGGTATTATTACCGCCGAAATCAAAAACCCAACTAAAACCCAAATCCAATTTTCGCCAGCATTATACCCTAAAAAAGGTGGAAGAATAAGGTTTCCTGCACCAAAAAAAAGGGAAAACAAAGCAAATGCTGTAATAAAGGTTTGTTTAGTCTGTGACATTAGCAGATATTTGTTTGTCAAGATAGAAAAATGATTTATCACTTTAACAATTCCGCTATTTTTTATAACATAAAAGGAACTGGAAAACCAATTGTTTTTTTGCATGGCTTTTTAGAAAGCAGCACTATGTGGTCTCCAATAGTTTCAGACTTTAATGACTACCAAGTAATACTAATTGACCTTCCGGGACATGGTAAAAGTGATGCTATTGCAAATAGCCATACTATGGAATTACAAGCAGAGGTTATCTTTACTATTCTAGAAAAAGAAAGCATTAACAAAGCCACTTTTGTAGGACACTCTATGGGTGGTTATGTATTACTTGCTATTGCTGAAAAATATCCAGAAATTATTTCAAAACTAATTTTACTAAATTCTACTTCTAAATTAGACAATCCAAAAAAAAAGAAAAACAGATCTAGAGCTATTGAAATAATTAAACGCAACAAAAAAGCATATGTTAGTATGGCAATAAGCAACCTTTTTTCAGAAGAAAACAGAGAAAAATATAGGAGCGAAATAGAGAAACAAAAAGATGAGGCAAGTACTTTTTCTACTGAAGGAATAATCGCTTCCATTAAAGGACTAAGAGATAGAATTGACAGAACTACTGTTTTAAAAGACTTTGCCAATGAAAAATACAGTATCGCAGGAATTGAGGATGTAATCATACCTATTGAAGATTCTCGCAACATAGCAACTACAACAAATACAACTCTTTTTGAAGTAAAAACTGGGCATTTCTCGCTTTTAGAAAAACGCAAAGAAATTGTTAAAATATTGCATTTTATCGTATAAATATGTTTTTAATCCTATTTATTGATAAAAAATCACTACATTTACTATAACAAAAAAACTTAAAAGCTGTATTTAAAGATTTACAAGCCATCTCTCACCCCACTTAAAGCTTTCATGTTTTACTAATTGAATTGTAAAACTTCAATATATAAGAATCATGAAAAACGTTAAATGTAAATTTAGAGGTCACAACATTGTTGCTAAGCATAATACAAACATTATGCTTAAAGAATTTGAATGTATTGAATGCAAACAGGAATTTACCACCGATGGCTATGGTAGAATGGTAAAGCTAACCAGTTACTGGAAAGAAAACAATTTGCTTTTTAAACAATACTTTAAACAAAGAGCTGCGGTATAATAAACTTTACTCTTCACTCAAAGAGTTCCAACCTCTAGCAATTAAAGGAATTTTTGTATTAGCCCTAGTAATTAAATGCATACCCTCTTTTTTGTCTGTAATATGCCCAATGACTGTAAGATGAGGGTTTGCTTTAATCTTTAAAAAGTCTTCTGTCTGTATAGTAAATAATAGCTCATAATCTTCGCCTCCGCTAAGTGCAACCGTTGTGCTGTCTAATTCAAATTCTTCACATGTTGCCATTACTTGAGGGTCAAGCGGTATTTTATCTTCGTATAAGTTACAGCCTACATCACTTTGTTTACAGATATGGATTATCTCAGATGAAAGCCCGTCACTAACATCTATCATTGAAGTTGGTTTAACATCAAGTTCTGCCAATAAATTAGGAATGTCTTTTCTAGCTTCAGGTTTTAGCTGTCTCTCAACCAAATAAGTATAAGGTTCTAGGTCTGGTTGCGATTTTGGATTCACCTTGAAAACTTCTTTTTCTCTTTCTAATACTTGTAACCCTAAATATGCTGCTCCAACATCTCCTGTTACAACAATAAGATCATTTTCTTTTGCACCATTTCTATACACTACATCTATACTGTTTACAGTACCTATTGCTGTCACACTAATTATTAACCCTGAGGTTGATGAGGTAGTATCCCCTCCAACTACATCAATATTATATTTTTTGGAAGCAAGCGTGATACCTGCATATAGTTCCTCAAGTGCTTCTACTGGAAATCTATTTGATACCGCTAAAGAAACTGTTATTTGAGTGGCGTTTGCATTCATAGCATAAATATCGCTTAGATTAACCATTACCGCTTTATAGCCTAGATGCTTTAGCGGCATATAACTTAAATCAAAATGTACACCTTCCACCAATAAATCTGTAGAAATAACCACATTCTGGTTTTCAGAATAATTCAATACTGCAGCATCGTCACCAATCCCTTTAATAGTAGTTTCTTGCTCAATTGTAAAATGCTTAGTTAAATGATCTATTAAACCAAACTCCCCTAATTGAGAAATACTAGTCTTTGAATTATCCTTGTTTTCAAACATATTATAAAATTATTTTGCAAAAATAGAGTTTCTATTAACAATGCATCTTTATTTTTTAATCAAATTAACACTCATAATATTCTCACACTATGTTTATATAACTCAGAAAATCAATATATTTTACTGAAAAAATGATACTTTTACAAGCCTTAATAATGCTATGAAAAAACACTTACTTTTATTGAGTCTCCTAACTTGTCTGTATTCTTGTTCTTCAGACTCAACACCTGAAGAAATCCCTATGGATGATATGGAACAACAAGATGATGATGAAACTATAGAAATACTTGACAAAGCACCCTGTGAAAATGGTATGGCAAGTATTTATCCCTGTAATGGTTATGATTTACTTATGCATCTTGACCTTGAAGATTTTAACGCAGCAAGAGGTAACGATTCGTGGGGCTGGACAGACCCTGATACTGGAAAAGAGTATGCAATAATGGGGTTAGATAATGGAACAGCTTTTGTTGATATTACTGGACAAAATCCTGTTTACTTAGGAAAACTACCTACAGCAACTTCTGCTAGTGCATGGAGAGACATTAAAGTGTACAGCAACCATGCTTTTATAGTTAGCGAAGCTACAAATCATGGAATGCAAGTTTTTGATTTAACACAACTTAGAAATGTTTCAAATCCACCACAAAACTTTATTGCTACAGCTAATTATAATGAATTTGGAAACGCACACAATATTGTGATTAATGAAGAATCCGGATATGCTTATGCCGTAGGGACTCAAACTTTTAATGGAGGCCCTCATTTTATAAATATTCAAGACCCTCTTAATCCAATAGCAGAGGGCGGATATGCAATGGGTGATTACAGCCATGATGCGCAAGTTGTAACTTACAATGGTCCAGATAGTGATTATTTAGGTAAAGAAATTTTAATTGGCAGTAATGAAAATGAAATTATCATTGCTGATATCACAGATAAATCAAATCCACAAAATATTTCAACCATATCATATAATCAAACTGGATATACACATCAAGGTTGGTTTACAGAGAATCAACAATATTTTATTTTAGGAGATGAGACTGATGAATTAAATTTTGGTTTTAACTCTAGAACATTAATTTTTGATTTTTCAGATTTAGATAGTCCAACGCTACTTTCTACATACCTAGGCCCAACAGAAGCTATAGATCATAATGGCTATGTTAAAGACAATCTATACTTTTTGGCAAATTATACAGCTGGCCTAAGAGTTTTAGATATATCAAATATTAGCTCTGGAGGTCTTGGAGAAATTGGATTCTTTGATACTTATACCGAAAACAATAGTGCTTCTTTTAATGGAGTCTGGAATGTATACCCATTTTTTGAAAGTGGAAAAATTATAATAAGCGATATAAATGGCGGACTATTTATCGTTAAAAAAACCCAATAAATTTAATAAATGAAAAAAATCTTACTACCCCTATTTAGCCTATGTGTATTAACTTTAACAGCACAAACACCATGTACAGGTGGAACTGCTGGTCCTTACTCTTGTGATGGATACCTGCTTCAGAGCGAAATCTCTCTTGGAACTTTAAGCGCTAGCGAAGGAAATGATTCTTGGGGGTGGACAGACCCCTCAAATGGAAATGAGTATGCCTTAGTAGGCCTTAATAACGGTACTGCGTTTATTGATATTACAGATCCAATTAACCCTGTTTATCTTGGAAAACTTCCAACGCATACTACTAGTAGTAGTTGGAGGGATATTAAAACATATAATAATCATGCATATATTGTAAGTGAAGCCGGTGGTCACGGAATGCAAGTGTTTGATTTAACTGAGCTTAGAAACGTAACCAGTCCTCCTGTAACTTTTCCTGAAACCGCTCACTTTGATGAGTTTGGTAGCGCACATAATATTGTAATTAATGAAGAATCTGGATATGCATATCCAGTTGGTGCAGGACCATTTAATGGAGGCCCTATTTTTATAAACATTCAAAATCCATCGAATCCTGTGGGTGAAGGTGGTTATAGCTTAGGTTCATATAGTCACGATGCACAAGTAGTAACTTACTGTGGTCCAGATCAAGATTACTCTGGCAAAGAAATACTAATAGGTAGTAATGCTAATGAGATAGTTATTGTTGATATTACAGACAAGGCTAATCCAGTAGGGATTTCAACAATAAATTATAGTAATGTAGGATACACCCATCAAGGTTGGTTTACTGAAGACCAACGTTATTTTTTATTGGGTGACGAGATAGATGAACAAAGTGTAGGGTTTAATACAAGAACCATTGTATTTGATTTTAATGACCTTGACAATCCTCAATTTCATTTTGAATATTTTGGCCCTACTGCTGCAATAGATCATAATGGATATGTAAAAGGGACTAAGTTTTACATGGCAAATTATAGAGCCGGTCTTAGAGTTATTGATGTGAGTGATATTGAAAACCAAAACATAGTCGAAGAAGGCTTTTTTGATACTTACCCAGGAAGTAATAGCGCAAGTTTTAGTGGTGCTTGGAGTGTATATCCTTATTTTGATAGCGGAAACATTGTAATAAGTGATATCAACAGAGGTTTTTTATTAGTAAAAGCCGAAACAGATGACACCACAGCACCAACAGCTGTATGTCAAGATGTAACACTTGAACTTGACACTAATGGGCAAGCAGTTTTAAGTGCAGATGATGTTGACAATGGTTCTAGTGATGATAGTGGCACTGTATACAAGCTAATTTGCACAACTCAATTTGATTGTTCGGACATTGGAACAATATCAATTGATCTAGAAGTTTATGATGATTTTGGAAACCGAGATATATGCACAGCAACTATTACCATTGAAGATAATATAGCCCCAGAGATTGCTTGTCCCGCTAATACAACAGTAGATTTTGATAGTGGCCAAAACTTTTATACACTGCCTGATTATGTAGCAGGCGGAACTGCCACGGCAACAGACAATTGCATAAATGGACTAACAACAACACAAGACCCAGCTCCAGGAACAGAACTCACAGAGGGTAATTACACTATTAGTTTTGAAGCTGAAGACAGTTTTGGAAATACTAGTGTTTGTAGTTTTCAGTTGGCCGTAAATACCACTTTATCTGTTTCTGAAGAAGCTTTTGAAAATAGCCTAAAAATATATCCAAATCCTTCGCATAATAATATTACCATAGAATCTAATTTGCAAGAACTAGAAAACCTTCAAATTATTGATGTTACTGGAAAAATTGTTATTCTAAAAGAAAACATTTTATCTAGAAAAAAAGTAGTAAATATATCTCAATTAGAAAATGGCGTATATTTTCTCAAAGTAAATAATACAGTATCAAAAAGAATTATAAAAATGTAAGGTTTTCTATCTAAAACCTACTAAAAGCAATTACTATGAAAAGCAAACTATACCTTTTATTCATTACATTTTCAACAATACTATATGCACAAACTCCTTGTGTTGGAGGTGGAGCAGCTGGTTTTCCATGTGAAAATTACGATTTACTGTCTCAAATTACCCCCGGACAAATGAATGCATCTAGAGCAAATGACTCTTGGGGATGGACAGATCCAGATTCTGGTATTGAGTACGCAATTATTGGGTTAGATAATGGGACTGCATTTATTGACATTAGCGACCCTATTAATCCTATTTATTTAGGAAAACTACCAACTCAAACAGACCCAAGTACTTGGAGAGATATAAAAGTTTACAGCGACCATGCTTTTATTGTTAGTGAAGCATTTAATCATGGAATGCAGGTGTTTGATTTAACCCAATTACGCAATGTTACAAATCCACCTGTTACTTTTTCAAATACTGCTTTTTATGGTGAATTTGGTAGTGCCCATAATATCGTAATTAATGAAGATACTGGTTTTGCATATGCAGTTGGAACAGGTACATTTAATGGAGGTCCTCATTTTATAGATATTACAAACCCAGCGAATCCTGTAGCTGCTGGTGGGTTTGCATTAGACGACTATAGCCATGATGCGCAAGTGGTAACGTATAGTGGTCCTGACGCAGACTATACAGACCAAGAAATCTATATTGGTAGCCACGGTAGCTTTGGTAGTGATGATATTATATCTATTGTAGATGTTACAAACAAGTCCAATCCAATATCAATTGCAACACTTCCTTATCCTAATCCAGGATATGCCCACCAAGGTTGGTTTACTGAAGACCAACGCTATTTTATTTTAGGGGATGAAACAGATGAAATAAACATAGGGTTTAATACTAGGACTATAATTTTTGATTTAACAGATCTTGATGCACCCCAATTTCTTTTTGAATTTTTTGGTCCAACACCTGCTTCAGATCATAATGGATATGTAGTTGGAGATAAGTACTATTTTGCAAATTACAATAGAGGAATGACAGTTATAGATATAAGCGATATTGCAAACCAGAATTTTTCTGAATACGGCTTTTTTGATGTTCACCCTAGCACAAATAACGTAGGAACCTCAGGAACCTGGAACGTCTATCCATTTTTTGAAAGCGGAAATATAGTAATAAGTGGAACAGCAGGATTTACGCTTGTAAAAGATGCCACAGTTGTGCTAGGTGCTTCTGAAAATGATATAGATAATTTTGCAATAGTCCCTAATCCAACTTCTGGAAACATAGCTATCACTTCATCTAATGCAGAAATAACCAAAGTTGAGGTATATTCTATGTTAGGACAACAGCTTCTTTCAGAAAACTTTATAGCTACTAACCAAAAAAATATGAACGTTTCATCATTATCTGCTGGAGTTTATATTCTCAAAATAAATAATACAACCACAAAACAAATCGTTGTAAAATAAAAAACTGTGCTAAGAAAAAGAGTAATAAAATCAATATCGGTAATTTTTATTTCACTCGCCCTATTTGGGTGTAATGATGATGAGGTATCTATTATTGAAAATCAAAATGAAGAAAACCCAATTCTAGAAATAGATTTCACGATTACTTTTGGAGGCTCTGGAATAGACGATGCTATTTCTGTAGTAGAAGCCAATGATGGTGGTTATGCCGTTCTGGGCACTACAAATAGTATTGATGGTGATATCACAGACAAAACTAGTACAGATTTAGACTTTTGGCTTATCAAACTAGACGCTTCTGGGCAAATGATATGGAATAGAACCTACGGTGGTAGTGAAGATGAAAGAGCAAGAAGTATTTTTAAGACCCAAGATGGAGGTTACGTTCTAGCTGGACAAAGTAGAAGTAGCGATGGAGATGTATCTAGCAACGCAGGTTTCTTTGATTTCTGGATAGTTAAAGTAGGAAGTCAAGGAGCTATAGAATGGGAAAAAAATTATGGGTTTGCAGGAAACGACCAAGCGTATGATATATTTCAAACTAGTGATGGTGGCTTTTTTGTCTCGGGTATTCTAGATGTTACTGCTAGTGGTGGCCAAGGTAATAGTGGCAGAAACTCAAACAGACATGCAGGTGGTGATTACTGGACATTAAAACTAGATGCATCCGGAGAACTAATTTGGAGTCGTTATTTTGGGGGGTCATTTACAGATACTTCGCATGATGCAGTAGAGACAGATAATGGAGATTTTATAATTATTGGGTTTTCAGATAGTGAAGATGTAGATATCACAAATAACAAAGGCGCTTACGATTTTTGGATTGTAAGAGCATCTTCAGAAGGAGATCTCATTTGGCAAAAAAACTTCGGCGGTTCAGAAATTGACATACCTTATGGAATTACCAAAACACAAGATGGTAACTATATGTTAGCAGGAGATACAAGAAGTGCAGACCAAGATGTTACTGAAACTATTGGTAACGCAGATATCTGGACACTAAAGTTTAACGATGTTGGTGATATATTACAACAGAAATCTATTGGAGGAACTCAATTTGAGTCTGCTAGAAGTATAGTAACATTACAAAATGGCAATTATGCAATTACTTCAACCACAAGGAGTAATGATGGAGATGTATCAAGTAACAATGGTCAAAATGATATTTGGACTGTTATTCTAGACCAAAACCTCGAGTTAATATCAGAAAAAAACATTGGAGGCTCTGCTTTAGACTTTGGAGAAGATGTAATACAAACTTCAGATAATAAAATAATTGTTGTTGGAAATACTGAAAGTAGTGACGGAGATATCACAATAAATAAAGGGCAAAAAGATATTATAATCTCAAAATTTAATTAAAAAGAAAAGTTCAAAAAAAAAAAAATGAAAAAAATATTATTATTACTAAGTTTAGGTCTTATAGCCGCTTCTTGTAATGATGACGAAGTTAGTATTAATGAAGAAGAAGCAAATGTTAACTTCCGTTTCAGTCAAAACTGGGATGGGGAAGAAATTGAAAATTCAGATTATGAAAACACTACCTATGTAAATGCTAATGGAGAAAGTATGACACTCTCTAAAGTAAACTATCTAATTTCGGATATTACATTTACGTCAACTTCTAATGGAACTGTATTTGATTCAGGTGATTACAATTTAGTGTTAGCTCGTGAAGGTAGAAACCTAGAGTTCACACCTTCAGTCCAAATTCCTGAAGGAGAATATACTGTTTCTTTTACCTTTGGATTTGATGATGAGGATAATGACAAAGAAGGTGGTTATCCAGATTTAAACTCTGAAGACGGTTTTTGGAATGTCCCAGCTCCTTTAGGTGGTGGCTATCACTACCAACGTATTGAAGGCACTTATATTAATAGCGCTAGTAACGTTACTAGTTTTCAATTTCATACAGTTAGGGCAAATAAACATACTACACTTCCTCCAGGACCTGATACACTTGAAGAGCTCAGAGACACTTCCTTTAGTGTAAATCTTGGAACAGTTACAATTGGCTCAAACACAACTATTGAAGTAAAAGCAAACATTGCAGAGTGGTTTAAAAATCCAATTACTTGGGATTTAAATTCTCGTTTTGAAGTTTTAATGCCAAATTTTCAAGCACAGTTAGACATGAATGAAAATGGTGCAACTGTATTTTCACTAGGAGAAATTACACAATAAAAATGTCAAGGTTAAAAAATATATTCGGTTTACTCTTCTTTATACTATGCTTAGTATCATGTAGTGATAGTGAGCCTGAAGAAGAATATACCGCAACCCCTTTAGCCCTAGAAGTACCTGCTTTTTTTGAAAGCTCAATCCTTCCTCCCGTAATCCCAGCAGATAACCCACAGACTGTTGAAGGTGTGGCTTTAGGAAAAAAACTATTTTTTGATCGTATTCTCTCAAGAGATAATAGTATTTCTTGTGCAAGTTGCCATAGACTACAAAATGCTTTCTCAGACCCTAGACAATTTAGCATTGGAGTAACAGGTCAAGAAGGTATTAGAAACTCCATGCCGCTCCAAAATCTTGCTTTTAACTTTAATGAAAAATTTAATTGGGATGGTAGCGCAAATAGTCTTGAAGATCAAATGTTTGGTCCTGTAACCAATCCTGTTGAAATGGATAACACATGGACCAACGTTGAGAATTCACTTCAAAACGATAATGAATACCCAGAATTATTTAGATTAGCATTTGGTAATAGTAGAATAGATTCTACTATGGTGACCAAAGCCCTTGCCCAGTTTGTAAGAACTATGATTTCTGGGAACTCTAAATTTGACCAATTTTTGAACGGTACAGCCACGCTTACTCCTGAAGAGGAAAATGGACTCAATGTTTTTTTAGATGAAGGTCGTGGAGACTGTTTTCATTGTCATGGTCTTCCAGAAACTCCCTTATGGACAGACAATGCGTTTCATAACAATGGTTTGGATGAGTTTTTTGAAGATAATGGACTAGGCGATGTAACCGGAGACCCCAGAGACTTTGGATTGTTTAAAACCCCTTCCTTGCGAAACTTATCTTATACTGCACCTTATATGCATGATGGTAGATTTGCAACTATAGACGAAGTAATTAATCACTATAGTGAAGGACTAGTATTTTCAGAAACCATTGACCCACTTATGAAACGAGTGGATGAAGGCGGTGTGCAATTAACCGAAGAAGATAAAGCAGACCTAAAAGCTTTTTTACTAACACTATCAGACCCTTCATTTATTAGCAATCCAGATTTTCAACAATAAAAAAGGTTTTTACTCTACAGCCATTAGGTTCCTCTATGGTTTTATAACGTTTAATTAAGTTTCTATCTATGGTAAACCGTAGTATTTGCCGTATATTTGCACACAATTTAGAATTAATTTTTATTACATGATTAAAGTTAGTGAAAACGCAAAAAATAAAATCTCTCAGCTTATGAGTGAAGAGGGGTTTAATATTGCACAAGACTTTGTTAGGGTTGGTGTAAAAAGTGGTGGTTGTTCAGGTTTATCTTACGACTTAAAATTTGATCACGCATCAGGAGAAAATGATAAGGTTTTTGAAGATCATGAAGTAAAAATAGCCGTGGATAAAAAAAGCTTTTTATACTTGGTAGGTACTACATTAGAATATAGTGGAGGCCTTAATGGAAAAGGATTTGTTTTTAACAACCCCAACGCCAATAGAACCTGTGGTTGCGGCGAGAGTTTCTCTCTTTAATAATTTCTGAAATTTTATGAGTAAATATACCGAAGACGACTTAAAAAAAGAACTCGAAACAAAGGAGTATGAATACGGATTTTATACCGATATAGAATCTGATACATTCCCTGTGGGTCTTAATGAAGAAATTGTTATCGCTATTTCTAAGAAAAAGGAAGAGCCAGACTGGATGACCCAATGGAGACTAGAATCTTTTAGGTACTGGAAAAAAATGGTAGAACCAGAATGGGCAAATGTTCATTACAAAAAACCAGATTTTCAAAATATTTCTTACTATTCTGCACCCAACAAAAAACCTAAATACGAAAGTCTTGATGAAGTAGACCCAGAATTACTTGAGACTTTTAACAAGCTAGGGATTTCATTAGACGAACAAAAAAAGCTAGCAGGTGTTGCAGTAGATATTGTGATGGATTCAGTATCAGTAGCTACTACATTTAAAGACACCCTTGCCGAAAAAGGAATTATTTTTTGTTCCATTTCTGAAGCAATTAAAGAACATCCAGAATTAGTAAAAAAATATATTGGCACAGTAGTACCACAAAAAGACAACTTTTATGCAGCTTTAAATAGTGCAGTATTTAGTGATGGGTCTTTCTGTTACATTCCAAAAGGCGTACGATGCCCAATGGAACTTTCTACATATTTTAGAATAAATCAAGCTGGTACTGGACAATTTGAAAGAACACTAGTAATTGCAGATGAGGGAAGCTACGTGAGTTACTTAGAAGGATGTACAGCGCCTAGCAGAGATGAGAACCAATTACACGCTGCAGTTGTAGAGTTAATTGCGCTTGATGATGCAGAAATAAAATACTCAACCGTACAAAACTGGTTTCCTGGAAATAAAGAAGGAAAAGGAGGCGTTTTCAATTTTGTTACTAAGAGAGGATTATGCGAGAAGAATGCAAAAATATCTTGGACACAAGTAGAAACTGGTAGTGCTGTAACTTGGAAGTATCCAAGTTGTGTGCTTAAAGGAGACAACTCTATTGGAGAGTTTTATTCTATTGCTGTTACAAATAATTTTCAACAAGCAGATACAGGTACCAAAATGATTCACCTTGGTAAGAATACAAAGAGCACAATTATCTCAAAAGGTATCTCGGCTGGAAAATCTCAAAACAGTTACAGAGGGTTAGTGCAAATAAGCCCTAGAGCAGAAAATGCACGTAACTTTTCTCAATGCGACTCTTTACTGATGGGTAACCAATGTGGTGCGCATACGTTCCCTTACATAGAAGCAAAAAATAAAACAGCTCAAATAGAGCATGAAGCAACTACAAGTAAAATTGGAGAAGACCAGATATTTTATTGTAATCAAAGAGGGATTGATACAGAAAAAGCTATTGCATTAATTGTAAATGGTTTTAGCAAAGAAGTATTAAATAAGCTCCCGATGGAGTTTGCTGTAGAAGCTCAAAAATTATTAGAAATAAGCCTAGAAGGCTCCGTAGGATAACCAAAATTTACATCAATGAAAAAAGTTGTTTTTCTATTGTTACCAGTATTGTTATTTGTTTCATGTGCCTCAGAAAACAAAGATCCACAATATGCTGGTGAATTTATTTATCTAGCAGACGCTGCTGTCTTAAAAGGAGAAGATTTTATTTATGGGGTTACTGTAGATAAAAAAATGCATGAAC
The DNA here is from genome assembly GCF_031846325.1 of Patiriisocius hiemis. Lineage (NCBI taxonomy): Bacteria > Pseudomonadati > Bacteroidota > Flavobacteriia > Flavobacteriales > Flavobacteriaceae > Patiriisocius > Patiriisocius hiemis. The sequence goes on from NZ_JAVRHZ010000002.1 coordinate 267,260, forward strand.
TTGCAGATAAAGTTGCTCCAATAAAAAAGGAAGAATATGACATGATTCCTGTAGTAGTAAAAGGAAAATTAAATAAGAAAAAAGAAGGCGAAGAAGGCTGGGACGAAATTTTAACAATAACAGAAATTGTTGAAGTTGGCACTACTCCATCACAACCTGACGTAAAAATTGAAGATAATGATAATTAGAATTTCTACAGTAATTTTTTGCTTACTTGTAACTTCATGCAATCAAAAGGCTGAAAACAATAAAGCTGAAGAACTTACGGTTATTGAGCAGACTAAAGATACGATAACAAACACCCAAAAAACGTATTCTACACATTTAAAATTTGCTGGAGAATATTACAAATCAAACGAGCAAGCAATTTTTAAAACTGAATACTTCACATTTTCAATAATAGAAAATGAAATGGCAAAAGAATTAGACGAAAAAATTCAAAAACATAAAAAAGATGAGTTTGATTTTGTTCCTGTTGTTGTGAGAGGAAAAATTTCAAAAAAAAATAAAGATGAAGAAGGTTGGGAGCAGAAAATAACTGTTAGTGAAATTATTTCGGTTGGAGAAAAAAGTGATAATTCAAAAAAAGAATAAAAAAGAATTTAAGAAAACAAGTAATCTATGTTACAAATTAAAGATTTACACGCTAGTGTAGAGGGGAAAGACATTTTAAAAGGTGTTACCCTAGATGTTAAGGCTGGAGAAGTACATGCTATTATGGGACCTAATGGTTCTGGAAAAAGCACATTAGCTGCGGTTATTGCTGGTAAAGAAGAGTTTGAAATGACAAAAGGAGAAGTTACTTTTGATAATGAAGATATAAGCGAACTTGACCCAGAAGAAAGAGCACATAAAGGAGTATTCTTGTCGTTTCAATACCCTGTGGAAATTCCTGGAGTTAGCGTAACAAACTTTATTAAGACTGCAATTAATGAGACTAGAAAATCTAACGGGCAAGAAGATATGCCTGCTGGAGAAATGCTAAAACTTATTAAGGAAAAAGCAGACCTACTAGAAATAGATCGTAAATTTTTGTCACGTTCTTTAAATGAAGGATTCTCTGGAGGTGAGAAAAAAAGAAACGAAATTTTCCAGATGGCAATGCTAGAACCAAAACTTGCTATTCTTGACGAAACAGACTCTGGACTAGATATCGATGCTTTAAAGGTTGTTGCAAATGGAGTTAACAAGCTTAAAAGTAAAGACAATGCAGTAGTTGTAATTACGCACTACCAGAGACTATTAGATTATATTGTGCCAGATTATGTACATGTATTAATGAACGGAAAAATAGTAAAATCTGGATCTAAAGAACTAGCATACGAGCTAGAAGAAAAAGGATATGACTGGATTAAAGAAGAACTAGTATAAATTCAAAATCCACAAATTGGATATTGAGTTCTGAATGATGATACTGAATTAAAACATGAGTTTAAAAGATAAATTATTAGCATCCTACATCGCTTTTGAAGACCATTTAGAAGATGACTCTCCAATACATGATGTACGAAATAGTGCCATAAAAGATTTTGAAACAAAAGGGTTTCCTACAAAAAAAGAGGAAGCTTGGAAGTACACTTCATTAAATTCAGTTTTAAAACCTGATTATAGTGTTTTTCCAAAGCCTAGAGAAGAAACTATTGAATTTAAAGATGTAAAAAAATATTTTTTACACGATATAGATACTTACAAAATTGTATTTATAGATGGTGTTTATAGCTCTCACTTATCGCAAACAACACACGATAAACTAGATGTTTGTTTAATGTCTTCTGCTTTAACAAAATCTAAATACAAAACAGTAATAGATGCATATTTTAATAAAGTAGCAAAACAAGAGAGTTTAACATCATTAAATACTGCTTTTGCAAAAGAAGGTGCATATATCTACATACCCAAAAACAAAGAAGTTGAAAAGCCTATTGAAATAATTAATTTTTCTACAGGTAATGAAGCTGCTATTTTACTTCAACCTCGTAATCTTATTGTTGTTGAAGAGAACGCTCATGTTCAAATTATTGAACGCCATCAAAGTCTTTCAGAAAATGCTGTGTTAACCAATAGCGTGACTGAAATTTTTGCTGAAAAAAGAGCATATGTAGATTACTATAAAATTCAGAATGACAAAGAGAATGCTTCTTTAATAGATAGCACTTTTGTATCACAACAAACGCAAAGTAACTGTAGAGTGCATACTTTTTCTTTTGGAGGGAAATTAGTAAGAAATAACCTTAACTTTTATCAAAAAGGAGAGCGATGTGATTCTACACTCAATGGTATTACCATTTTAGAAAACAAGCAACACACAGACCATAATACATTAGTGCATCACGCAGCACCTAATTGTGAAAGCCATCAAGACTACAAAGGTATTTATGCAGATACTTCTACAGGTGTATTTAATGGTAAAGTCTATGTAGAAAAAGAAGCACAAAAAATTGATGCCTTTCAGCAAAACAACAACGTATTAATTGATGATAAAGCAACTGTAAATTCTAAACCTCAGTTAGAGATTTTTGCTGATGATGTACGCTGTTCTCACGGATGCACCATAGGTCAATTAGACGAAGATGCCTTATTTTATATGCGTTCACGCGGGATTGGAAAAAAAGAAGCGCGAGCACTACTTATGTATGCATTTGCAAATACGGTATTAGAAAGTGTGAAAATACCTGAGCTTAAAAAGCGTATTAATAAACTTATTGCCAACAAGATTGGCGTGAGTTTAGGTTTTGAAGTATAATCTTTAATACTGAAAAGTTACTTATGGCATTCGATATTAAAAAAATACGAGCCGACTTTCCTATTCTTTCTAGAGAAGTAAATGGGTACCCGCTTGTGTACTTAGATAATGCTGCTACTTCTCAAAAGCCAAAGCAGGTTATAGATTGTATTGTAGATTATTATAGTAATTACAATGCAAATATTCATCGAGGAGTTCACTCTTTATCGCAAGAAGCGACTGATGCTTATGAGCAAGCTAGAAAGGCTATACAAGAGCATTTTAATATAGAAAAGACTCACGAAGTTATTTTCACTTCAGGAACAACACATGGTATTAATCTAGTTGCCAATGGTTTTTCTTCATTGTTAGAAAAAGGGGATGAGATTATAGTTTCGGCTTTAGAACATCACAGTAATATCGTTCCTTGGCAAATGCTTTGTGAACGTACAGGTGCTATATTAAAAGTAATCCCAATGAATCAAGATGGGATGCTTGTATTTTCAGAATACGAGAAATTACTTTCAGATAAAACAAGACTCGTTTTTGTAAATCATATTTCTAATGCTTTAGGGACTATTAACCCAATTAAAAGTATCATTAAAAAAGCACATCAAGTAGGAGCTGCTGTATTAATAGATGGAGCACAAGCATGTTCTCATATTAAACCAGACCTGCAAAGTCTTGATGTTGATTTTTATGTTACCTCAGCACACAAAATGTGTGGTCCAACAGGGGTAGGTATATTATATGGAAAAGAGGAATGGCTTACTAAATTACCTCCATATCAAGGTGGTGGTGAGATGATTGCCGAAGTTACTTTTGAGAAAACAACCTATGCAGATTTGCCTCATAAGTTTGAAGCAGGAACGCCTAACATAGCTGGAGGTATTGCTTTTGGAGCAGCCATAAATTATTTAAACGCTATTGGTTTTGATGCAATTGCTACTTATGAAGAAAACATCCTAGAGTATGCAACTAAAGAACTACTAGCAATTGATGGGCTAAAGATTTATGCTGATATTAAAGAAAAAACATCGGTTATTTCATTTAATATTGAAGGTATACACCCATACGATATTGGCACTATTTTAGATAAGATGGGAATAGCAGTAAGAACAGGACATCATTGCGCACAACCCATTATGGATTATTTTAAAATTCCGGGTACAGTACGTGCTTCATTTGCATTTTATAATACACTTGAAGAAGTTAATCGGCTAGTAGAAGGAGTTAAAAAAGCAAAAATGATGTTATCTTAAAACAACAATTATGAAAAAAGCAATCTTTGCAATAGCGATACTTATTAGCTTTATAAGCTGTGACGAAACAAAAAAAGTAATAGATGTAGCAGGTAGTGTACAACTTTCTGGGACATATACTATTACAAAATTAGATGAAACTACAGTAGGTGCAAAAGCGGGAATCACAATGACCTTTGCTGCAATAGACAAATCTGTTCGCGGAAATACTGGTTGTAATTCATTCTTCGGAAGTTATAATAACGACCTTTATGCTTTAACGTTTAGTGAAATTGCAATGACAGAAAAAGCATGCCCTGCTGGAAACATAATGCAAAATGAAATAAAATTTGCTAACGCTCTAAATAATACAGGCTCTTATAACTTGCAAGACAATGTACTTACATTGTACTCAAAAACAGATAGAAGCGTATTATTAACAGCAAAAAAAGACACAAAAGAAGCCCAATAATGACGATTGAAGCTATACAAGAAGAGTTGATAGATGAATTCTCGATGTTTGACGACTGGATGCAGAAGTATGAGTATATGATTGATCTTGGCAAATCACTTCCATTGATTGATGAAAGTTTAAAAACTGGAGACAAGCTTATTAAAGGTTGCCAATCTAAGGTTTGGTTACATTCAGAAATAAAAGATGGGAAGGTAGTTTTTACGGCAGATAGTGATGCTATAATTACCAAAGGAATTGTAGCAATTTTAATTAGAGTTTTTTCTAATCATAGTCCAGAAGAGATTGCAAAAGCCAATACAGATTTTATAGATACTATTGGTTTAAAGGAACACTTATCGCCTACAAGAGCAAATGGTTTAGTGTCTATGGTAAAACAAATGAAGCTATATGCAATAGCATATAGCGCACAACAAAAACAATAACAATGGCTACAACAGAAATTGATACAACAGAGTTAGGAGAAAAAATTGTAAAAGTGTTAAAAACTATTTACGATCCAGAAATCCCTGTAGACATCTATGAACTTGGACTAATTTATGATGTTTTTGTAAATGAAGATTTTGAAGTAAAAATTTTAATGACGCTTACAACACCTAATTGTCCTGTTGCCGAAACACTTCCAGTAGAAGTAGAAGATAAGGTTAAGTCTATTAAGCTAGTAAAAGATGCTGAGGTAGAAATTACCTTTGACCCCCCTTGGACTCAAGATCTAATGTCTGAAGAGGCAAAGTTAGAGTTAGGAATGTTATAATAAAAAGACAAACATTCAAAGTATAATCTTGGTGGTTGTTTTACAAATTTTTGTAACTTTTTGAGTATAAAAAATTTTGAAACTTTCCGTTACGTTATTTACAATGTCTGAAGAAGCAAAGTTAGAGCTAGGTATGCTTTAACAGCTCATTTTTTAAAACAAGCAATCCAAAAGGTACTTTTGCAATTATTTTATGGATATGTAAGAAGAATATTTTAAAAATATGAAAAACTCATTAATTATACTAACGCTACTCTTTACTACTATTATTTATGCTCAAGAAAAAAATTGTTATAAGTATAAAAGTGGTGAGTTCCGATATCTTAAGGAAGAGAGACCTGAAAAAATTATAAGAACAGAAACTTTACAAACTGAAATAAATCCTATTAATAATGTTATTATAAAAACTTCAATAGAATGGACTTCTGACTGTAGTTATGTTTTGACTTATAGTGAAATACTTAATCACCCACAGGATGTTAGTAGTGCTATTGGGAAGAGAATATATTGTGAGATTATTGAAACAAATGGAGATCAATTTAAAGTTCATGCAAAAAGCGATGTTATAAATGAAGTTCTTGAATTCATTAAAATAAAATAATTTGAAAGAAGAAATAGTAAATAGAGTTTCCAAAAGCCCATTAGTAACTTTAGACTTGGAAGAACTGTATCCAGATGGAGAACGTCTTGCTTTTGATATTTCTCCATGGTTACTAGAGGGCATTGTTTTAAAAGAGCGAGACTTTAGAGAAGCCGTTAAAAACTACAACTGGTCAAAACACGAGGGCAGTTTTATTGCTTTTTATTGTAGCACAGATGCAATTATTCCTGGTTGGGCGTATATGCTAGTATGCATAGAAGCTTCCAAGTATGCTTCAAGAACAAGTGTTGGTTCTATTGATGAGTTAAACAGTATTCTTTTTTCTGAAATTATTCAAAACTTACCCTTAGAACAGTATAAAGACAAGCCAATTATAATTAAAGGCTGTGCACACAAACCTATCCCTCAAAATGCCTTTGTATTACTATCACAAAAACTAATGCCCGTTGCAAAAAGTATTATGTATGGGGAGGCTTGCTCTTCAGTTCCTCTATACAAAAGACCTAAGTAATTTAACGGAATATTAGGTTTATTACTCGAAAACTCATTTTAGCTTTGCCCAAAATTCTTTTAGAAACCTAATTAAACTATAAATTTGTTATGCTAAACAAAAACATAGACATGAAAAAATTAATTATTTTATTAATTATAGTTTTCCCTGTGACACTTTTTGCTCAGGAAGAAGAAAAAGAAGAAAAGCCAGATGGTTGGGCCAAAGCTGGAAACATCTCTTTGTTATTTAGTCAAGCTGCCTTTAATGAAGAATGGACTGGTGGGGGAACTTCTAACTACGCTATAAATCTTGTAGGTTCTTATGACTTTAATTACAAAAAAGGAAAGTTATTATGGGATAATCGTATTATGGCAGACTTTGGTATCACAAAAACAAGAGACCAAGAGTTTACAAGAAAGACCAATGATCGTTTAGAGTTAAACTCTATTCTTGGTAAGCAAATAAAAGAAAGTAAATGGTATTATTCTTATTTCTTAAATTTTAGAACACAATTTGCTCCTGGATACGAGTTTGGTGAAGATGAAGATGGTAATGAGATTAGAACAGAAACTACTAAGCTTTTCTCTCCAGCCTATTTACAAACTGGACCTGGTTTTTTATGGAAAGATAGTGACAACTTAAAAGTTAATATCTCTCCAGCCACAGCACGATTAATCTTTGTCTCTAATGACTTTACAGATGTTGGCAATGATCCAGTAGCAATTATGGCTTTTAATGATGCTGGAGGATATTTTGGTGTTGAAGCTAATGAGACAACTCGTTTTGAGTTAGGTGCTTCTCTTAATGCGTATGCTAAATTTAGTCCTATTGAAAATGTAACCTTAGAAAATATTCTAAATCTATATTCAAACTATCTTGAAGACCCACAGAATGTTGATATAGATTATACACTTAACCTAATTATGAAAGTAAACAAGTACATTACTGCAAATGCTACTTTACAAGCAATTTATGACGACAATGCCGTTAAAGGTTTTCAGATTAGAGAGGCTTTAGGAGTTGGAGTAACGTATGGTTTTTAAGGGGTAATACCCTTCTTTTATATAGATGTATTGTATGCCTGTCGATGTTTTATGTTAATTTGGTTAGTTAGTCTTCGGCAAAGGCTACTTACATCTAAAGCCGCTCAAAATTTAATTTTTGAGCGGCTCTTTTTTTTAAGATTCTGATAAAAAAATACACTAGAATTTACTCTGTATATTCATCATATAAGAAGTGATTGTATGGAAATCGGGTAATATGAATTTCTTTTACTTTTTCATAGACCATTTTTCTAAAGGCTTCAAAATTCTCCTTATTAATTGCTGAAATGAATATTGCATCTCCATTAGTTGTATTCATCCAAGTTTTTTTCCACTCTTGCAATGTGTAATGTGCTTTTGTTTTCTCGGTTACTAGATCATCCTCGTCTATTACTTCAGGTTCATACGCATCAATTTTATTAAAAACCATTAGTGTAGGTTTATCCTTGTGATCTATCTCATTAAGGATATTTTGTACCGAAGCAATGTGGTCTTCAAAAGAAGGATGTGATATATCTACAACATGTAACAATAAATCGGCTTCTCGTACTTCGTCAAGTGTGCTTTTAAATGATTCTACGAGTTGAGTAGGTAGTTTTCTAATAAAACCAACGGTATCACTTAATAAAAAAGGAAGGTTTCCAATAACTACCTTTCGTACTGTTGTATCTAAAGTTGCAAACAATTTATTTTCAGCAAAGACATCACTTTTACTTAAAACATTCATTAGTGTAGATTTACCAACATTAGTATACCCTACTAATGCAACACGTACTAGCGCACCTCGATTACCTCGTTGCACCTCCATCTGGCGGTCAATCTTTTCTAGTTTCTTTTTTAATAATGAAATTCTATCTCTCACAATACGTCTATCTGTTTCAATCTCTGTTTCTCCAGGTCCACGCATCCCAATACCTCCTCTTTGTCTTTCAAGGTGCGTCCACATTCCTGCTAACCTAGGCAACAGGTATTCGTATTGTGCTAATTCTACTTGTGTTCTTGCATAACTAGTTTGTGCTCTTTGAGCAAAAATATCTAGAATGAGGTTAGTTCTATCTATAATCTTACACCGAAGTATCTTTTCGATGTTTTTTTGTTGCGCCGGGGATAGTTCATCATCAAAAATAGCAGTACCTACTTCGTTTTCTTCTACAAATACACGTACCTCATCCATCTTACCACTTCCAATAAACGTCTTTGGGTTAGGCATTTGCATTTTTTGCACAAAACGCTTAAGTACTTCCCCTCCGGCTGTATAAGCAAGGAACTCTAATTCGTCTAGGTATTCCTTAGATTTGTCTTCGTCCTGATCTTTTGTAATTAAACCAATTAAAATGGTTTTTTCATATTCAATGTCTGTTTTCTCTAGCATATTCTATATTCTACTACAAAGGTACAAAACACTACCTAAGGGTTTTGTATTTTAGCAAAATACCTCTATTTCTATGCTAAAGCAGAATTCTTCAGACAACAAGCTCTTTACAGTTGGTTTTTATAATCTTGAAAACCTATTTGATATTAAAAATGATATTAAAACATTAGATGACGATTTTACTGAGCATGCAGACCGTAAATGGAATAAAGAAAGGTTCAGAAAAAAAATAAAAAAACTAAGCAAAGTAATTTCAAAAATTGGAATAAAAGAAGCTGGTCATCCTCCTATTTTATTGGGTGTTGCTGAAGTAGAAAATAGTTATGTATTGGAAAAACTTACGACGGCAAAACATCTAAAGCCTTATAATTACGGCTTTGTTCATTTTGACTCTCCAGATGAACGAGGAATCGATACTGCATTACTATATAGAAAAGAAGAGGTCTCAATCATTGAAAAGCAAACATATACACTTTATATTACTACCGAAACTGGGGAGCGTGATTATACAAGAGATATTTTACATGTAACATGTTCTTATAAAAAAGAAATTTTACACATATTAGTAAATCATTGGCCCTCTCGAAGAGCTGGGACAATAGAAACAGATTATAAAAGAATAGCTGCAGCTGAAAAAAACAGAGAAATAAGCGCTAGTATTATTGCCAAAAACCCAGACTCCAAAATAATTATTATGGGTGATTTTAATGATGACCCTAAAAGTAAAAGCTTACAAGTGTTGGCTGGAAATGAGTTTTATAATCCCATGGAGCTACTTCACACTAAATATGAAGGCAGTTTAAATTATAAAGGAAACTGGAATTTATTTGATCAAATACTAATCTCAAACTCTTTTTTCCAAGTACAAAATAATCCTATTCGTTTTAAAGATGCTGTAATATTTAATAAAAAAATTGTTCAAGAATATACTGGTAAATATAAAGGCAATCCTTTTAGAACATATATTGGCAAAAAGTATTTAGGAGGATATAGTGACCACTTTCCTGTTTTTGCATTATTCTCAAAAAAGTAAGGTGCAAACAAACAAATTATAACCTATAATAGGGTTTTGATTAATTATTTTCAATAAGTAATCAATTGTTAAAAAATGTTTAACTTGTGTTAATTTTTTAACAAAATAACCTCATAAATGACACTAAAATTATCTAACCAATTTTTTAGAAAGAAACTGGCATTACTCTCAATAGGGTTAGCCAGTTTTTCTTTTTTAATGCATGGGCAACAACCCGGAAATCCATTTGTTGATGCTGGTGCAGATGTTACCATAGATTGTGGTACTGGTGGTTGTACTGATTTAACAGCCGCTTTTTTTGATATTGGAGAAACCAATACATATAATATTTCATCAATAGACTTTTTGCCTCCATTTCCATTTAATGGATTACAAAACTCTGTTAACACAAATATTGATGACGCTTGGGATAATCCAGAAAATTTACCATTTACATTTTGTTTTTTTGGAGATGTAGAAACTCAATTTCAAGTAGGGTCTAATGGTGTTGTTAGATTTGATGTTGACCCTAATGATGTTGGTGCTAATAGTAATGCCTGGCCTTTTTCATCAAACATACCTAATAACGTAGAAGAGGCATTAGCAGAAGCAAATATTTTTCTTCCAGGTCATGATATTGACCCCTCTGTAAATACAACTAATGAAATTGCCTGGGAAATAGTTGGAGACGCACCTAATAGAGTATTAGCTGTAAGTTACTTCGAAGTTCCTATGTTTTCAGCAACTTGTAATAATCTACTTGCAACCCAGATGGTGGTTCTTTATGAAACTACAAATATTATAGATGTTTATATACAAGAAAAGCCATCTTGCCCAACATGGAATAGTGGCAATGCAGTTATAGGTATACAAAATGATGCTGGAGATTTAGGCTTTGTACCTCCTGGTAGAAATACTTCAGATTCTCCTTGGACAGCAACAAACGAAGCTTGGCGTTTTACTCCAGCTGGACCAAGTGTAACTACTATAACTTGGTTAGACTCAGACGGAAACGTAGTGGGTAATGATACTACTGTAAATGTTTGTCCAGATGATCCAGTAGAAGTATACACAGCGCAGGTAGTTTATACAAATTGTGACGGTGCTACAGTTACAGTTACAGACGATGTTCAAGTAACATCAGCTCAAGACTTCTCGGTTTCTCTAGGTGAAGACTTAGTTTTTTGTGATGTTCCAGAATACGAAATTGTACCTGTTTTAACAGGAGAAACAACAGGAGCAACATATTTATGGAGTACAGGAGAAACAACTCCCACAATTACAGTAGACACAACGGGTGATTACTCTGTTGATGTTACTGTTGGCTCATGTACAGAAACAGACGATGTTACAATTACACTACTTGCAAGCCCGTGTACTATAGACCCTGTTTGTTCTGCTGTGGATTTTCTTGAAGATTTTGGTACAGGAACTGGGAGAGTATGTGACTTAAATGGAGCTACTACTACCTATATATGTAATGATGTAACTCAAGTAAATGACGGTGAATATAGTATTACCAATATATCAGATGGTCTCAATACTGGATGGCATGTAGGCATGGAAGATCATACCGAGGGAGATGTTGATGGTAGAATGCTTTTTGTGAATGCAGACTTTAACCCTGGAGAATTTTATAGAAGAACCATTACGTTAGATTCTAATACAGATTATACATTTAATGCATGGATTACAACAGTATATGATACAGATACAGGTATTTGTACTGGAACTGGTATTCCTTCAAATGTGATTTTTAGAATTGAAGATACTGGAGGAAATACTATTTCCGAAATAGTTACTGGCGATATCCAAAATGGACCAGACCCTAACTGGCAAGAGTTTTTTATTGCCTTCAATACTGGTAGTAATACAGATATACAATTAGTATTAATTAACAATGCACCAGGCGGTTGTGGGAACGACCTTGCAATAGATGACATATCCTTATCTCTTAATGGAGGACAACCTGTTGTTCTTACACCACCAGACCTTGTTGCATGTGATCAAGGAAATGATGGAGTTGAAGTATTTGATTTAGAAGCTCAAATTCCAATAATTCTTGATGGTCAAAACCCAGCAGATTTCAATATTTCATTTCATACTGCTCCATTAGATGCTCAGGCAGGTGCTAGTCCTATTGAAAATCCAGACGCTTACTCTAATATGAGCGATCCAGAAACAATATATGTTAGAGTTGAAGATGTAAATGAACCTATGTGCTTTAGTGCAGTAGACTTTGATTTAACTTTAAATGAAATCATAGACTTACAAACCAATCTACCTGATGAAGTTGCAATCTGTTCAACAGAACCCGTTCCAACTCTTGATGCTACTCCTACTAATCAAGGAATAGACCTAAATGATGTTTCGTATGAGTGGACAGATGGTTCAGGTACTGTAGTTTCTACAGACGCTACTTATACTCCTGCAAGTTCAGATACTTATACGGTATTAGTAACACTACCACCTTGTAGTGAAAATACTTTTGTAGTAGATGTAGAAATTACTCAGAATCCTACTTTAGATTTAGGTCCAGACGCTGCACTTTGCGATGGTGATGATTTTGAAATTATTCCAACTATTACAGGAGATACACAAGGAATAACCTATTTATGGAGTACTGGAGAAACAACACCAACTATAATTGTTGATCAAACAGACACATATACTTTGGAAATTACAGTAGGTAGCTGCGTAGTAACAGATTCTATACTGGTAGAGTTTGGAGAATTGCCTGTATTAGACATAGGTTTAGATTTTAAAACCTGTCCAGATGAGGTTCAAGTAATTACTGCAAATGTAACTCCAGCAGATGTCACGTTCCAATGGTTCTTAAATGGAGATTTAATACCTAATGAAACCGAAAGCACTCTTGAAATTATGTTACCAGCTACCACAGTTGGAACACAAACATATACGGCAGTTGCTTCTGATGGAGGATGTATGAGTGAAGATTCTGTTGATGTTACACTTTATGATATTGGAAATTGTGTTATTTCACAAGGTCTATCTCCAAATGGTGATGGCTTTAATGATGCATTAGACTTGGAGTTTCTTTCTGATAGATCTGGTATTGATCAATTACAGATTTTTAATAGGTTAGGAACACAAGTATATGAAAAGACAAATTATATAAATGAATGGGTAGGCACCACAACAGATGGAGAGGAGTTGCCTACAGGAACTTACTTTTATGTAATTAATTTCACAAACGAAGATCCACAATATGGCATGCAAGCTACTGGATGGATTTATCTTAATAAAGAAGCTAAATAATTTTTTGAAATGAGACACTTTTCAACCTTTAACAACAACATTATGAAATTAAAATATAGTATAACGTTATTGCTGGTTATGGTTTTCGTTTTGGAAATTACAGCACAACAAGATCCACAGTATACACAATATATGTATAACATGAATGTGGTGAACCCTGCTTATGCAGGAAGTAAAGAGAGTTTATCATTAACTGCATTGTATAGAAATCAATGGTCGGCTCTAGATGGAGGTCCAGAGACTTTTACTTTTTCGGCACACTCACCTATTTCGGATAAAGTAGGGCTAGGGCTTTCTGCTGTTAAAGATGAGTTAGGACCTGTTAAAGAAACTAATGTTTATGCAGATTTCTCATATACATTACAACTAGGTAAAACGTTAGATTTAGCATTGGGAATAAAAGCTGGAGCAACATTCCATGATGTGGGATTAACAAACCTTGAGCTTCAAGATCCTAACGACCCATTTTTCTCTCAGAATATAAATAACACTTACCCCAATCTAGGAGCAGGTGCATTTTTATATTCAGATAATTTTTATTTAGGGCTTTCGGTTCCTAATTTATTAAACTCTGTTCATCTAGATGAAAATGGATTAAAGTTTGGAAATGAAGTAAACCACTTTTTTGCAACTGCAGGGTATGTTTTTCAAGTTTCAGAAAACATGAAGCTAAAACCTTCAGTACTTGTTAAATCTGCTTTTGAAGCACCATTATCTTATGATGTAAACTTAAATGCGCTCTTCTATGAGAAGTTTGAAATTGGAGCCTCTTATAGAAAAGAAGATTCATTTAGTGGTTTGGTAGGCATTCAAGCACTTCCATACTTAAGAATTGGATATGCATATGACATAGTAACTTCAGATATAAATATCGTGGCAGACTCCTCTCACGAAGTTATTTTAACGTTTGACATCTTCTTTAAGAAGAAAGCACTACGTTCACCTAGATACTTCTAAACCCTAACTAAAAAGTTCATTACAAATGAAAAATATATATACACTTATAATACTAATTGCGTTAGGAACTTTAGGCAGTAACGCACAAAATAGTACTACCAAAAAAGCAGACGAATTATATGAAAGGCTGCAATATACAGACGCTATAGAAGCATACCAGAAATTACTTAAAAGAGGTGAAGGCTCTAGGTATGTATTTAAACAATTAGGTAATAGTTATTACTACATTAATGATACTAAAAAGGCAGAATCCTTTTATAAACGTGTAGTTAAAGCCAGAAATGTTAGTCCAGAAACAGTTTATAATTATGCTCAGTCTCTTAAAGCTAACGGAAAAGTAGGCGACTATAACACGTGGATGAGAAAATTTGCTGAAGCAAAACCTAATGATTCTCGTGCTATAGATTTTATGAAAAACCCCGATTATATCCCTCAGCTTATGGATCAAAGACAGCGATATGACGCAAAGCCTTTAAAGGATATTAATACAAGCTACTCTGAATTTGGTGGTTTTATGGCTGGAAAAGACTTTTACTTTTCTTCAGCTAGAAATACACTAAGAAGAAGCTATGGATGGGATGACCAACCATTTTTAGATATTTACAAAGCAAGTGATGTTGGAGGAACCATTAAAAATGCAGATTTACTTGACGGTGACATTAACACTAAGTTTCACGAAGGGAATGTTGCTATTACTGCAGATGGAAAAAGAATGTACTTTGATAGAAATGACTATTTCAATAAAAAGTATGACAAAAGTGAAGAAGGTATAAATCAAATAAATTTATACTATGCAGAATTGGTTGATGGTAGATGGACAGGTGTTGAGTCTGTTGCTTTTAATAGTGATGAATATTCTACTGGGCATCCAGCACTAAGTCCAGATGGAAAAACACTTTATTTTGTGAGTGATATGCCTGGAGGAAAAGGATTAAGTGACATCTATAAGGTTGCAATAAGTGAGGATGGCATTTTAGGTACCCCTCAACGATTAAGTGATGCCGTTAATACTGAAGGGAAAGAAGTGTTTCCTTATTTAGATGGTAATGGAACTCTTTATTTTTCCAGCGATGGCCACTTAGGACTTGGGCTATTAGATGTGTTTTATGCTGAAGCAGCTGGAAGCGGGTTTTCAAATCCCGTAAATATGGGAATGGGCGTTAATAGTACTGAAGACGATTTTGCCTTTAAATTTAATGAAGCAACAAAAACTGGTTTTGTTTCATCCAATAGAAAAGGGGGTAAAGGAAGTGATGACATCTACGCAATTTCAGAAATAGAGTATTGTGATGTGGTTATTAATGTAAAAGTTGTGAACGATTATACAGATGAGCCAATTAATGGAGCTAGAGTTGATGTTTATGACACTTCAGAAAACAACTTAGGAAATAGATCTACAAATTCTAACGGAATGGCATTTCCTTCTGTAGAATGTGGTAAAGCACACCTACTGCAAGCTTTCATGAAAGGCTTTGAGCCCAACTCTGTAGAAGTTGATGCATCTAGCGGAGGTACAATGGAAGCAACCATTAGGCTACGACCAATAGATGCTATTATTGAAGATGACAGAATTGTATTAGAGCCTATCTATTTTGATCTAGATAAACATAACATCAAACCTAAAGCAGCCTTTGAGCTTGACAAGGTAGTACAGATTATGAACAAATACCCTAAAATGAAAATTAAGGTAGAAAGCCATACAGATATTAGAGCTACACCAGCATATAACTTAGCTTTGAGTAATAGAAGAGCACAAAGTACTATACAATACTTAATCTCTAAAGGTATTGATAAATCAAGATTAGAAGCTGAAGGAAAAGGAGAGTCTAACCCTAAGATAGATTGTGGATCCAATTGTACAGAGGCTCAACATCAAGAAAATAGAAGATCAGATTTTATTATTATAGAAAGATAGTTTTATTAATCAATTAGCCAAGCCTTTCCAAGCCTAGTAGAAATATTTCTACTAGGCTTGGTTTTTTAAAGTTTCTATTGCTCTTAAATCATGTATGGGTAGTATAGTTGCATTTGCCTTTACAAACTTAAACTTTCCAAAATCTTTACCTTTTGGGACAAAAGTTCCTTTGTCAAAAAAATCTTTACAAGGCATGTATCCTAAAAGCCAGCCTTTAGAATAATCATTAAGCACCCTTAAAAAAACATAAAAATCTGCTTCTTGTTTATGCACACCTGCTAAGTCATGAGAGTTTACAGTACACCAGTAATCGGGACGAGGTTTAAATTTACAGGATATAGTTTTTATCTCTAATTTTTTATCTTTAAAGATAATATCGTAATTATAAGTATCACTATCATTAGCTATATCTAGATACTTCATAACTATCCGTTCTCCAACATATCCAGTTAAAATTCTTTTATTTTCTGATCCAAATTTACTGAGACCTGTATTTGTACTTTTTACTTTACTTAATTTTTCTCTTGCAAAAGCAATATCTTCTTTTGTAATATTAACCTCTATCATTACAAATAATTTTTTAAACCTATAGCTACCGCTTTTGCAAGTAATGGTGGTACAGCATTGCCCGTTTGTACTCTTGCTTGTACAATTCCTCCTAATACTATAAAATTATCTGGAAAGCTTTGTAACCTACATCGCTCTCTAATTGTAAGACCTCTGTCATCTTCTGGATGCCCCAATTGAAACTGAGGTCTAATACCACCTGACACTTGTGTTGGGCTTAAATCATTCCAGTCTAATCGTACACGTTGTTTAAACCTATCATACATAGGACAACCCTGCTTCGTGTTTTTAATTCTATCTACAGTTGTTTTGGGGTGGTTTGGCGCTGTATGTCCTGTAATAATATCCTTTTGCTTAGAACGCATTAATTTTTGGTATGCTGAAAAAGGAAAACTTTTATAATAAGTCTTGGTTTCCTTAGTTTTTAAAGAAGGTAAATCTCCAATAGCATGCTTTACTGAAACATAAGGCTCTTTAGTAGTACTTCCGTGCGTTTTTATAACAGAATCGAAATTGAAAATTTTGTCTTTTATTCCCACAAAAATAAGTCTCTTTCTCTTTTGTGGAACTCCATAATCTGGGGCATACAATAGCTCACTTACCACATTGTAATTACCAATTTCTGAAAGTTCTTTCTCTAGTACAGAAACAAAATTCCCAGTACTTTTCATTCCAGAAACATTTTCTAAAACTACTGCATTGGGTTGAAGTGCTTCGGCAAAACGTAAAAACTCTTTATACATAAAGTTTCTATCATCTCCCTTATGTCTTTTCCTATTGTTTAATGAAAAACCTTGGCAAGGGATTCCTCCTATTAGAACATCTATCTTTCTATAGTCGAGTAATTCTTTTATACGCTCAGGAGAAATTACTCTTATATCTCCTAAAACGGTTGAAGCATTGGGGTGATTCTTTTTAAACGTACTAATAGAAGGCTTGTGAATATCACATCCAAGCCCTATTTCATAACCAGCCATTTCAAATCCTAATGATGTACCTCCACATCCACAAAAAAGTTCTACAACTAAGGGTTTTTCTGTAGTAACACTTCCCTTAGTAAATACAGGAGCCCCTTTCCAATAATAGTTGTTTTCTTCAACTTTTACTGAAGTATCCCACTTATTTAAAACCTCTGCTTCTTTTGACATTTTGTACAACAAAGAACTAAATATACAAACAAAAAAAGACCTCTGTCTAGAGGTCTTTTTTTGTTATAATAAATAATAAATAGTTTTAACTATTAGTTAGACTCTATTTCAATCTCATCAAGCTCATAGGTACCATCAAAATCTTCTTCACCGCTTCCAACGTACTTCCATGCTATGTAACCAGAGCCTGAGATACAACTTAAATCTACATTACCAGACTCAAACCAATCTCCAAAGAAATCGTCATCACCTACAATAAAAGCAGCAGGTAAAATACTCCAGTTTGCACTTGGAATATTTTCTGGAACACCATCCCAGTCTGAAGAGAATAATACCTCAAGTGTACTTCCGTCTGCAAAACTGTTTGATGTCATAAAGTTTAATGTTTCTCCATCTTGATTATCAAAGTTTATTTGAGGTGTAACTAACCATCCTATAGAACTTGCGTCACCACTCATAAACGATCCAATGTTAGCAGAAATACCTAATGAGGCATTAGTACCACCAGAAGTATAAGACTCCCAAGTTTGTGTACCTGCTTCTATGTAATTAGTCCAACCGTTTCCGCTAATTGGAGTTCCTTCGTTTTGTGTTTCAAAGAAGT
The DNA here is from genome assembly GCF_031846325.1 of Patiriisocius hiemis. Taxonomy (NCBI): domain Bacteria; kingdom Pseudomonadati; phylum Bacteroidota; class Flavobacteriia; order Flavobacteriales; family Flavobacteriaceae; genus Patiriisocius; species Patiriisocius hiemis. The sequence continues at coordinate 285,440 of NZ_JAVRHZ010000002.1, forward strand.
CACTAAATAGTACATTAGAACCTGTTGTACTTGCTAATCCACAATCTACCTCTTCAGGGTCACAACGTTCTCCATCTAAGTTTATAGTAGATATATCGTTAACAACAATATTAAACTGCTCTCCAAAAAAGTTAAGCGTTAATATTCCATCTATTGTTCCAGATCCTTGTGGTAATAATACACCTTTAAAATCTGCAAAAGTACTAGTGCTAAATACTGTTGAAGTACCACTATCACAACTTTCTAGAATACGTTCTCCGTCAAACTCATCTTCTGGCTCTCCGGCAAACGTTAATCTATCATCTCCTAATGCTTGCGCTCTATTAAACTGTACATTGTTTAAACGAACATATAAATTTGTTTTTTCTTCTGTGAATTCTGAAAAAGTAATTGGCATTGGCGTAATTTCTTCAACTTCATCATCTCTTAGTAAAAAGTCTTCCTTAGCACCATCTGCTATTTTTTCTACACCATTACCATCTCTTATTCCTAAGGTAAGTACACCACTATCAAGTCCAACAGTAAGTCCATCCAATCTTACAAATACTTTTCTACCAAACTCATATGATGCAAATAAAGGACTTGAGTCTATTAAAACTTTTACTCCACCACTTGGGTTAGAAGGGGCGTTTTGAAGTAATAATTCTTCAAAAAAGTTTCCTTGTGCATCATTAGAAATTACATACCCAACAGTAAATCTATCATTACTTGGATCGTCATCTGCTTCAAAAGTTAATACAGCATTACCATTTGTAGTTTGCTCTTGTTCTAATAAAGCTCTTAATGAAGAAATTTCAACAATTCGATCCTGTGGAATATCTACAGATTGAATTTCTATTTGCGGCACATCAAATTCATCATCTTGAACACAAGATGTTATCACTACTGCTGCAAAAAGTAGTGTTACTAGTTTATAAAAATTAATTGCTTTCATAATTATATATGTTTCTTTTTTTATTTTTTTTAAAATCTTACGTATACATTTACGTAATAAGTAGTCCCATTTCCGAAGAAATATCTATTACCAAATAATGGCCTATCTCCTCTAGCTTGTTCTTCTACTTGTTGTCTATAGCTTGCTCTTCTTGAATCTTCAAAACCACCTGATCTGTATTCTTGGTCAAGAACATTATTAACAGTAGCAAAGAAACCAACAAAGTAATCTTTTATTTTCCAAGATTTTCCTCCAACTATGTTTACTAAAAAGTAATCATCTAGTTGTTCTTGTTGCAATAATTCTCTTGCAATCTCTGGGTCGTAATCGTTAAACGGCTGTCCATCTATATCTGTATAGAAATCAGATGTTCTACGTAAGTTACTTACATCAACATACGCATTTGAGAAATAGTTGGTTGTTGCACCTACCCACCAGAAATCTGGATCACGGTACTCAAACCCTATTTGGTAAGCTCTTTCTGGTCCACCAGAAACATGATAATTTTCAAGGTTTACTTTTCTAACACCTCTGTTAAATAAATCATTTCCTTCTAGTACATTAGGAGTATTAACGTCATCAAAATCATCTCCTGATAGATATAAGTTTGGATTGTTTGTATAAACATTTTGACCTACTGAAGCAGCTCCTTTTACTTTAAAAGTTGGGGTAAGCTGTGCTTCGATTCCTAATTCGACACCTACACTTCTTCTATCTATACCTGTAACAATTTCTTGAACAAAAGCATTGTTTTCATCATTTCCTAAGGCATTTTGAGTAAAAAAGAATCCAATATCTGTTGCATCTTCAAACCCATTGTAGTATCCAGTAATTCTACCTTTTACAATTGGAGATCTATAGATGTAACTTAAGTCTGCAGAAGTTATTTTTTCTTCAGTAAGACCTTGTACTATGTCATTATTTTGTCTTGCATTTGCAAAAGTATTTCTAATAGTAGGAGCTTTTGTTAAATATCCAGCATTTATATCTATTAAGTGTCGTCCAGAAATTTTATACACTAAACCACCTTTTGCCCCATAATTAGTAAAGTCTACTTCTTCACTAGCACCAAGTGAACGACCCTCTTCTGGGAAGTATCCGTTTTGGTACAATCCTATACGTTGATATTTTGTTTGCGATGCTTGTGCCGCTAGAAAGAAATCTACTTTATTATACTTAAACTGTGCTTGAGCGAAACCTGAGATTACATCGGCATCTATTTCATAGTTATATTTATACCGCTCTCCTTCTTGTACAACTCTGTTTGGGTTTTGTAAGTCACTATTTCCTTGTAAACTTCCGTCACCAAAGAAATCTATATCTAAAAAGCCATCACCTCCAAGTAAGTCTTGAAGCTCTGCAAAATTTTCACTATTAAGAGACTTGTAACTTAGGCTTCCGGTTAGTGATACATTATCATTTAAACTAGTGTTTAAAATGGTATTAACTGTTAGCTCTGTATCATCATTTCTATCTTCTTGTATAACATAGGTAGAATGTCCTGTAACTAAATTAGCTTCGTAAAAAGAATTCCAATCTAATTGCCCATCATTAATAAATTCTTGTTCAGCAATATATGCGTTTGCAATATCTATTGTTGTTGGGTTTGGGCTTTGTAAAAAGAAACTAGGTAGGTTTTGGTAGTAGTTTCCTGCTGGATTTCTATTACCTCCATTATCTATTCTTGTGTTTCCTATTTTTCCAAACTGGTATCCAATATTTGTATTAAGTCTTGTTTTCTCACTAATATTCCAAAAGTGATTAAGCATTACTACTGGTTCTTCAATTTCTCTAATTCTTCCACTACGTATTTCTCCATCTTGGAATCCCCAGTTAGGGTTGTAACGTATTCCTTTAAGATCTCTTACCTCTTCTGTAATTGCAGTAGCTCTTCCTCTTCTGTTAGGAGTATAAAAAGCTGTAAGGTTTAAGCTATGGTCATCACTTAACTTTTTTTCTACAGCTGCAAAAAATGAGTTAGCGTCGTATAGAGTTCCGTCTTTGAAACCTTCTTCACCAAAACGTCTAGAGGCTAAAATAGAGTATGCCCATCCATCTTTAGATAGACCACTATTGTAAGACCCCATAACACGACCTTGATAACTTCTATTTGCTGCTGCGTAAGAAACACGACCACCTTCTCTATATTGAGAAGCTCTCATAATAATATTGGTAGTTCCTGCTACATCACCAAAAGCATAATCGTTAGCTTTAAGACCCATAGAGAATTCTCTATTACGTTGTGCATCATTTAAGCCTCCCCAGTTACCCCATTGAGGGCGACCGCTAAACTGCTTGTTAAGTTCTATACCGTTAATGAGTACTTTACCATTGGCATTATCTAGTCCTCTTGGTCTAAAAAATGTTGCACTAAAGTCAAAAGCTGCAGCACTTAAAAATACGTCTCTAGAAGCTTGAAGTAACCCTGAAATATTAAAAGAAGTACCTTCATCTTGGTCAAGTTCATTGTCTGAAAGACTAATAATACCAATCTGCGCTTCTACTTCGGTTAAATCAACTTCAAAAAGTAAAGTTCCTAAATCTAGTGTTTTGGCGTTGTTAATAGTAATTGGAATACGCTGTAAGATATACCCTGGCTTGTTTACTATTAATACTTGCTCTCCTTGAGGAAGTGTAGATCCTTCTAATAAAAATGTTCCACTAGCATCTGTCATAGTATTAAAAATACTATTCAAAATCCTAATTTCTACATCTGGAATAGGCTCTGTTGAGTTAGCATCTACTACCTTCCCTTTTACCCCTGTATCTTGTTGTGCGAAAGCAGAAGCTGAGGCAACAAAAACTAGGCAAAAAGTAAAAAAGAATTTTTTCATTCTGAAAATAGTTCGTTTTAAAGATTAAATTATTGTTATAAAGCGGATGCAAAACTACATTTTTTAAATGAAATAATTACTTTTGGCGCAACTTTTGAAAACAATTTTACACAATCTTAATACTACAGCTAGCATGAAGCTAATATATTGCCTTTTAGGAAGTTTAATTTTTATTACTTCTGGTACAACCGCTCAAGAAAAAAAACAATACAAGGTAAACACCGTTGCGTTTTACAATGTTGAAAACCTTTTTGACTACGAAGATGACCCATTAACATTTGACGATGATAGAACTCCAGATGGTAAAGATCATTGGACCGAAGAAATTTACAACGCCAAACTGAAAAACATGGCACAAGTTATTTCAGAAATTGGAAGTGATGTTACTGGCACCAGTCCTGCTATTATTGGTGTTTGTGAAACTGAAAACAGAAGAGTTCTTGAAGATTTGGTAAATCAAGAATCACTTTTACAAAGCGATTATGGTATCATTCAATTTGACTCTCCAGATAGACGTGGTATAGATGTCGCCTTATTATACCAAAAAAAGTTATTCTCACCCACCAACTACAAAGCAGTACCATTATATATTTATGACAATAATGATCGTACAAAAAGAATATTTACAAGAGACCAATTGGTAGTAAGTGGAGTGCTTGATGGAGAAAAAATGCATTTTATTGTAAATCATTGGCCTTCTAGAAGTGGTGGAGAAGCGAGAAGCAGATTTAAAAGAGAAAAAGCTGCCAAGCTTAACAGAAGTATAATAGACTCTCTTTTTAGTGAAGACCCATATGCTAAGATAATCACAATGGGTGACCTTAATGATGACCCTACAAATTCTAGTGTGAAAGAATATCTTAAAGCAAAAAAAGATAGAGAAGATGTTGCTATAAAGGAGTTGTACAACCCAATGGAAGATATGCACAAGAAAGGATTAGGAACATTAGCTTGGAGAGATGGTTGGAATCTTTTTGACCAAATGATTCTTTCAACTGAATTGCTTAAAAAAGACTATTCAACTTATCGTTTTTATAAAGCTGGGATATACAATAAAAACTATTTAGCGAATCCAAGAGGTCGTTACAAGGGATATCCATACCGAAGTTTTGCAGATGGTGGGTTTACTGGAGGCTATAGTGATCACTTTCCAGTATATGTCTATTTAATCAAAGAGAAAAGCTAAATTCTAATATACACTAAAAACAAAAAGCCCGAAGACTATGTAGTTTTCGGGCTTTTTGTTTTTTATTTACTATTTTAAGAAAACCATTGACTCCAAGGAATTCTACTTAACATTAGCAACAGACCAATAGTATAGAATATAGTGAGCATTCTAAACTTTGGAGTAGAAACTAACTTCTTTTTGTGTTTAGAATATCCAATAGTTATAAATACAACAGTTAAAACCATTACAATAGGATGTTCTACAGCATACAATCGCATTGTTGCATTACCCATTATTTCACTCATTCCATTATTAGTTATGTTTTGAAGCCCTAATGGAGAAACAAAATATAAAACCAATCCTATTAAAAACTGTATATGTGTTACTATTAATGCAAACAATGCTAACCTAAAATCTTTTGGCCCGTACTCTTTTTTACCTATTAAACCGGCTAGGGCATTTATTGTTGCTATTAAAACTATAAAGAGGACAAGATATGCCCAATATGAATGTATAAATTGAACTACTGAATACATATTGCAATATTTTGGTTACCTCCCAAAGGTAGTATATAAAAACAAAATAACCACCATGTTACCATGGTGGTTATAGTATTAAAGACTAATTTATGTTTAGTTAAATAAGTAACGTAAACCAACTTGTATTTGCCATCTAGAAGATTGTATACCACTATCATCAATATCTTCAATTCCTCTTTCTAAGAAATCAGGGTCAAATGTAAATTCTGGATCTGGACCTCCAGACTCAGTAGTTAATAATCCTATTTGGCTAGAAATAAACTTTCTAGTTCCCCAATCCTTGTTTAAAAGGTTTGTAAAGTTAAAAATGTCTAATGATGCTTGGAACGTGTGTTTATTCTCACCAACATTTAGAGAAAAGTCTTGTAAAAACTTTAAATCTATAATATGATTCCAAGGACCTCTATCTCCGTTAACCTCAGCATATTTACCTCTTCTTCCTCTTAGGTATTCATTACCTTCAATAAACTGATTTAATGCTTCCCATTGCTCTTGTGGCGATATAATTACACCATTTTTTTCAAGCGGCACAAGTGTAATCTCACTTTGATTAGCTGGAACATATATAAGTGCATTATCTCTAGAGTCATCATTTAATAAATCTGTTCCTTCATTGTATGTAAAGCTGTATGGGTTTCCTTCTTGACCGTTATAGAACACTCCAAACGTAGTTTTAATATTATCATTCCAATCTATCTCGTATAATGCATTTGCAGAAAGTCTATGACCCGTTGCAAATTGAGAATTTGTAGCTATTGGGTCTGCATTCTTACCATTAACAGTAATTCTATTTCTCCATTGGCTACTGTTTTGAGAAGAAGTTCCTTCAAAAACAAACTCACCTTCACCATACGTATATGCTACCTGTCCTGAAAAACCATTACTAAATGGCTTTGTAAGACTTACAGTCGCATTATATGAATATCCTAATCCAGTATTAGAACCTAAAATAATTCTACCGTATGTATCATCAATTTCGTCAGATCTATTGTAAAAAGGTCTATTATCTGCTCCATTTAAAGTTCCAACAGGTCCTTTTACATTTAAGTTTTCGTAGAACACATTTGTAATTACATCATTATATAAGAAGTCTGCAGAGGCAACTAATCCCCATAAAGGCAGCTTTTGATCTACAGCAATATTATACTTCATTGTTTGTGGCAATTTAAAGTCTGCTGCAAATAAATCTACATTTCCTCCTACAGAACCTGAACCAACTTCTTGTCCATCTGGCACAGGTTGATTCGTTGGATCTGGGTTAAAGAATACATCTCCATCTAGTAAAAAGTCTGCTGCAAATCCTTGAGACACCCCATTATTACTGTATGCTCCACCAGGCCATACTAAAGGTACTCTAGAAGTAAATACCCCAATACCACCTCGTACTTGAGTTTTCTTCTCACCATTTACATCCCAGTTAAATCCTACTCTTGGTGCGATATGTGCTTTACTATTAATTGCTTTACCAGCTCTGGCACCTTGTAAGTCTTTTCCAAAAGACTCTAATAAAGGAATAGTTCTGTTATTAAAATCATCGTTTGCTAAACCATCTTCAAAAAATGGTACATCTACACGTAATCCTAGAGAAACTTTTAAGTCATCTGTAAAGTCTATATCATCTTGTACATAGAAGCCTAATTGAGAGTAATTAAACTCTGCTGCTCCTTGACTCTCGTCTCCTAATCCACCTATTAAAGAGTATCCATATGCATAGTCTTCTACAGGCACTTCGTTTCCTTGTGTACCATCTAGGTAGGTGTTAAAGTCTGCTAAACTATTAAATGTATAGTTACCGAAGTTTTGTCCAAAGAAAACGTTTCTAACATCTGTATATTCAAAGTTTCCACCAAATGTTAAACTATGTGCTCCAGAAAAAACCGAGAAGTTATTAGTTACTGTAAATACATCTTGCTCAAGAATATTTGCAGTTGAAAATGGCTCAGCACCTAAAAAGAAACTACCATCACCATCTCTAATTGTCACAGACGGGAAAGGACTCCCTAATGGATCTCTATCATCTACTACAGTTGTATAACCAATAATTAAGTTATTTGCAAGGTTACTACCATTACTTGTACTCCACTCTAAACTAGTAGAGTTTGTTGTAGATGGGAAGAAGATACCTCTATTAAAAAAGTTTATTGAAGAGGAGCTACTTGAATTAGGCGACTCCTGTTCTGCTTTTACGTAATTATGCTTTGCAGTAATTGTGTTTTTATCATCGACATTCCAGTCTAATCTTACAGCTAACTTATCACTTGTTAAAGTTGCTATGTTATTTGCAAAATCTCCCGGGTCATAACCAAATGTGTTAATTAAGCCTTGACGCAATGCGTTAATATCTTCTAATGAAGAGTCTCCTCTATACTCACTAAAGTTAAATGGTTGTGGAGTTTCCTCATCTTGTCTCTCATAATTTACAAAGTAGAATAGTTTATCTTCTACAATTGCTCCTCCTATTCTAGCTCCATAAAGTTGAGCTGAAAAATCTGCTAATTTCTCTCTAGTATCTGTCTCAATTGCACCTGGAGTTTTTCCAGCTAAATCTTGATTTCTGAAGAAAAAATATGCAGACCCCTCTGTTTTGTTAGTACCAGAACGTGTAATTGCGTTAATAGCACCTCCTGAAAAACCAGACTGTCTTACATCAAAAGGAGAAAGGTTAATTTGAAAAGACTCAATAGCATCAATTGATAAAGGATTTACTCCTGTTTGACCTCCATTAGTTCCAGAAGCAGCAAGACCAAATACATCATTATTTACAGTACCATCTAAGTAAATAGCATTGTAACGATTATTTTGACCTGCTAAAGAAATAGATCCATTTTCTGCAACTAGGGCTTGTGGAGTTTTTCTAACAAAATCACCAAGACCTCTCGAAACAGAAGGTAAAGTAGCTATCTCTCTAGAGGATACATTAGTTTCTGCTCCTGTTTTACCAGAATCAAAAACACCACCTCTAACAGCAGTAATTACCACTTCTTCAAGTTCGCTTGCAGACTCGTTCATTGGTATGTCAATCTTTTCTGCATTTCCTAATTGAAGGTAAATGTCATTTTTAACTACATCTTCAAAACCTACATACGTATATGTAATAGTGTAAGGACCTCCTACACGCATGTTAAGAATTCTGTAGAATCCGTCAAAATCTGTAATTGCTCCATACGAAGTACCAGATGGTGTATGGATAGCAACAACGTTACTTCCTGGTAAAGGTTCTCCGTTTCCGTCAACCACTTTACCGTTAATAGATGAAGTAGTAACCCCTTGTGCAAAGGAAGCAGTTACTGCTAACATCAAAAATGAAATTAAGAGTAAAAATTTTCTCATAGTTTTAGTTGTTTAATTTATTGCAAAAATACCTCTAGAATGTTATTGTATTAATGCAGTCAGGTTAAGAAATTGTCAAGAAATTATTTCTTATTGAAGATACAAACAAGTGTGTAACTATTTGAATTTCAGAAACAAACTTAGTAACTGTTTTATTAACAACTGTAAAAGAGTGAGTTAATATGTAATACAGTCAATCTGTTCTTTTATTGGAGCAATAAATTTAAAGTAATCTTCATGCAGTTCTGCAGGTAGTGGTTTTGAAAAAGGCAAGTCTTCTTTAAATGGGTCTACTTGTTTTCCATTTTTCCAAAAGCGATAACAAACATGAGGGCCTCCGGTATTACCTGTCATACCCACCCAACCTATTACATCTCCTTGGCGAACATACTCTCCAACACGTACTTTACGTTTTTTCATGTGTAGATATTGCGTTTCGTAAGTGTTGTTATGTTTAATTTTTACATAATTACCATTACCTCCTCTTCTTTCAGATTTAGTAACGGTACCATCTGCAGTTGCTATAATAGGAGTCCCAATACCAGCTGCAAAATCGGTTCCTTTATGTGGCCGTATTTTATATCCATAATATGCTATCCTTCTTTTTAAATTATATTTTGAAGAAATTCTATAATTAAACTCAATTGGAGCTTTTAAGAAAGCACGACGTAAGTTATTTGCATTTTCATCAAAAAAATCACGTATATCTTCAATAGAGTCTGATTGGTAATTAAATGAATATAGCGGTTTTCCTTTATGCTCAAAATAAGTAGCTTTAATTTCATCTATACCAGCTGGAATGGTATCATTAATAAACTTTTCAGTATAAATAATTTTAAACCTATCTCCTGCTTGTAATGCAAAAAAGTTAACAGTCCACGCATAAATATTGGCAAGTCTATCTGTCATGTAAGGGCTTAGATTGTTTTCTGCCATAGTTTGAGATAGTGAACTGGTAATAATACCTGAAGCTTCTTTTTCGATAATAGTTAGTGGCTTACTGTCATTATAGATGTTGAGAGAATCTCTAAAGTCTATAACAGCATAGTCCACTTTGTTTTTTTCATAAATAAAAACTTGGGTTTTGTTAAGAGAGTCTTTAGAGTTTAAAAGCACATAGGGTTTTCCAACAACAATTTTACGTACGTCAAAGCTATCTTTAAACTTGTTTGCTACTTCAAAAATTTTTGCTTGAGAAACACCATTTGCATCTAATATGGCTCCAAAGGTATCTCCATTTTGTACCGTATCTCTAATTACATTGAAATCGTCAAGCACATAGCCGTACTCTTCAACAATTTTTGGGGTTTCTATAACTAGTTCTTCAATTACATCATCTTTCTCTTTATCGCATGCCAATAAAAGTGTTAACGATAGTACAAACAATCCTAGTTTTTTCAATGCTATAATATATTATTTGGTATTAAAGGTATGAGTCACCCACTCTTTACCCCATTCTTCTTTTTCAATTTGAGTCCAAAGATTAGGAAAAAAATACACTTTTTGAAAGCTTGGCGGTAAAAATTCTTTCCAATTAGTCCCTCCAGTTGCCTTAACTGCTTTTCCTTCTTTACGTAAGTACCTATGAGCTGCGCCCATATGCATTAAGGGCCAATTTACGTTTACAGTAACGTCTAGATTTCTTAATTCTTTTATGAGCTGCTCGTTTTTTTTCTCTTTCTCTGGAAGTTGTATGTATTTGTGATATAGTGTACTATTTACCATTTCGTTTGCGATACGAATAAATCTAGGCGTATACCGGTATTCAAATTGTTTTAAAGTGAGTGTTTTTTCTTTAGTTTCTAAATCTATACCTCCTTTTTTCCAGTAAATATTTTCAAAAAGCTTTTCTATAGAATCGTTTTCTGAAAAATCGTTGCGTACAGATGGGTGCACCAAGTTAATTAAAGGAGTGCAGTACATTTCTATCATTCTAAACTGAGCCGATTGAAATCCACTTGCAGGTAATAAGGACATTCTAAATTTTAAAAACTGCTCACGATCCATTCCCATAACCATGACATCAAAAGAATCTGTTAGAATCCTAAAGTATCTATTTATACGCTCCAGTTTTTTTCTGAAAAAATCTGCTTGCTGTAACTTATCATCTACAATTTGTTTTATCTCATGAATAATAAGTTTGAAATAAAGTTCGGTGATTTGATGATACCCTATAAATATTTTTTCGTCTGGAAAATGTGTTTTAGGTATCTGAAGACTTAATAGTGTGTCAAGATGAATGTAATCCCAGTATGTTAGATATCTATCATAGAGCAACCCATCGAGATAGGCCCCCAAATCTTGTCCAGAGTTTTTAAACTTGTTTGAAAGTTTTTCAACTTTTAATAATGTTTTTTCGTCAATTGTACTCATAAAGGTTGGTTTTAAAAGTAAATTCTATATTAATCAACTACAATTTTAAATGAATGTTTTAAACCTTTAAACTCTGAAATTGAAGCCTTTAATGAACCTACTGCTAAATCTGCTTTTATTAAAACAGGCATTTTATTTTCATCATTGGTTACCCAAACGGTTAGACTTTCTTTCTCTTTAAATACTCTCCCCGCAGACACATAGGGTCTAAACTTTAAACAATTAATTTTCCCAAATTTTGTTCTAATGGTCTCTTCACCTAAAAACTTTAATCTAAACTTAAAGTTTTCTTTATCAAAAAACATATCCATATCTAGAGTCTCACCTGGCTTAATTGTATTTATATCAAGATTATTACGTAGGTAATAAAAGGCAGATACCATGTCTTGAGCTTCTTTTGGAAAAGTTACATAGTCTACTTCTTTATTTTTCTTATTATTAACTTTTGCAATTTGAGTATTGTGGTTAAAGTCTATTTGAATATCCTTGGTATATCCCCCTTCATCTATCTTACGGATAAAACGATATGGCAGATCATTGTTAACTCCAACATACGACTGGTAATTATCTTCTACTTTAAAAAATAAGCGTGACATCCCTGTTGTTTTACCATAACCTTTAATATGGTAAACGTTTTTGTTGTTTAGCGTTGTCTTATTTACTTCTAAGGTTGCATATCCTGCAGTAACAAACCCATAATGCACTCTAAATTTAAACCACTCGCCGTCATCATAGGCTTTTTGTTGGGCAAAACTAATCCCAGTAACACATAGTAAGAAAAGGTATAAAACTACTTTTTTCATTTAGCAAAATTTGTATTCATAAGATATGATTACAAGGACTGTTCCAAAACCCCTATCATAGAAACGATAGGGGTTTTGAAGATATTATAGTGTTCCTCTTTTAGCTTGTTGTCTTTCAATTGCTTCAAAAAGTGCTTTAAAGTTTCCTACTCCAAAAGATTGCGCTCCTTTGCGTTGTATTATTTCAATAAACATAGTTGGTCTATCTAATACGTTATTGGTAAACAACTGTAGTAAGTACCCTTCTTCATCCCTATCTATTAAGATACCATGTTTTTTAAGCACTTCTACATCTTCATCTATTTCACCAACTCGTTCTAAAATATCATCGTAATAGGTGTCTGGAACATATAAAAACTCCACTCCTCTATCACGCATGGCTGCCACAGTAGCAACAATATCATCTGTTGCAAGAGCTAGATGTTGTACTCCAGGTCCATTGTAAAAATCAAGGTATTCTTCAATTTGTGATTTCTTCTCAGCTTCAGCTGGCTCGTTTATCGGGAATTTTATACGTCCATTACCATTACTCATTACTTTACTCATAAGAGCTGTATATTCTGTAGAGATATCATCGTCTGCAAAAGAGATTATTTGTGCAAACCCCATGACTTTTGCATAAAATTCGCACCATTTATTCATTTCATTCCAACCTACATTTCCAACAATATGGTCTATGAATTTTAACCCTACTGGTTCTGGGTTGTAATGAGACTCCCATTTTTCGAAGTTTGGAAGGAAAACACCATTATAATTTTTTCTTTCAATAAATAAATGCACCGTCTCTCCATAAGTATAAATACCAGACTTTATAATATGCCCATGCTCATCTTCTACTTTTGTAGGTTCTAAATAAGGTTTTGCACCTCGTTTTGTTGTTTCCTCAAAAGATTTTGTAGCGTCATCTACCCATAGGGCAATTACTTTAGCTGCATCTCCATGCTCATCTAGATGCCTATTAAGATCTCCTCCTTTGTTAAGCGGCGATGTTAATACTAGACGTATTTTGTCTTGCTGTAGTACATAGGACACTCTGTCTTTTAAACCTGTTTCTAATCCTGCATATGCTAAGGATTGAAATCCAAAAGCTGTTTTATAAAAATGTGCTGCTTGTTTCGCATTACCAACAATTAACTCGACATAATCTGTTCCTAAAAGAGGTAGGAAGTCCTCTGCTTCATCAAACAGTTTTTTAAGTCCGTACTCTGTATTTTGTAAATCTTTTAAATTTTTTATTTCTCTTGCCATGATTGTTTTTTTAAAATTATTTTGAATTGATCTGAAAACCAAGTGGTTTTACCAACGCTTAACTTATAATTAAGCCAATAAAAATAATTACCACATAGCCCTAGCCTGTGGGGTGCTTTCTTTTTTATTTTTCATCATCCAACCAAGATTGGTGGTAACTTTCATCTGCAATTTTCATTGCTTCTTCAGTAACCATTAGTGGTTTAAAAGTATCTACCATTACAGCTAACTCGTCTGTTTTTGTTTTACCAATGCTTCGCTCTACAGATCCAGGGTGTGGCCCATGAGGTATCCCTGCTGGATGTAATGAAATATGTCCTGCATCTACATCATTTCTGCTCATAAAGTCCCCATCTACGTAGTACAATACCTCATCACTATCAATATTACTATGGTTGTATGGTGCTGGGATACTTAACGGATGATAATCGTATAGTCTTGGTACAAAACTACATACTACAAAAGCATCTGTCTCAAATGTTTGATGTACTGGTGGTGGTTGATGAATCCGGCCTGTAATGGGTTCAAAATCATGAATCGAAAAGGCATATGGATAGTTGTACCCATCGTATCCAACTACGTCAAACGGGTGCGAAGCATACACCATTTCTATAATTTCATCTTGCTTTTTAATTTTCATTAAAAAGTCTCCATTTTCATTATAGGTTTCTAAAGTTTCTGGTTTTCTAATATCACGTTCGCAAAAAGGAGAATGTTCTAATAATTGTCCAAACCAATTGCGGTATCTTTTTGGGGTATAAATAGGCCTTCTAGACTCTACAATAAACAACCTATTATCTTCATCGTTAAATTGCATTTTGTAGATGACACCTCTAGGTACAAGTAAATAATCTCCATATTTAAAATCTAAATTACCTAGGTGTGTTCTAAGAGTACCTGCTCCTTTGTGGATAAAAATTAGCTCATCTGCATCGGTGTTCTTGTAAAAGTAATCTTCTTGAGATTTTTTAGGAGCTGCCAATATGATAGTACAATCGCTATTGGTTAAAACTGCTTTTCTGCTTTTTAGGTAATCGTCTTCTTGTGGCACTTGAAAGCCTCTAAAACGGTATGATTTCAAGTTATTTGGTTTTGAAATTTTAGGAGCAACAGAGTATTGATTTTTAATTTCTCTTACTTGTGTTGGTCTTTGTTCATGATAAGAGTTACTATACATACCATCAAAGCCAATGGTTCCAAAAAGTTGTTCTGCATAGAGACTACCGTCAGGTTTACGAAATTGTGTGTGTCTTTTGGGAGGTATTTTCCCTAGTTTATGATAAAATGGCATATTGTTTTAATTTACGTCTTATTTTTTCAATTTAAAATACTGAAAACTAAACTCCTACTAAGGTACGAGTTTTTGAGAAACGTAAATCACTCTGGATTTCTTTTTAAAAGAAATTTAAGATACACTAGTAGGTTTTTCCAACGATTATTAGGCATATACAAATATCTAAAAAATTTAGGAGAATCTCATATTTCAAATTAAAACCTAAATCCTGCGCTAACATACCATTCTCCTTCATCCCGTTCTGGAGAAAATGAATACTTAATTTCAACAGGGCCTAAAAAGGTTTCTACACCATACCCAACACCAAATCCACTATAATCTATACCATCTATCCATTGACCATTTTCAAAAAGGTTATCACCAACATTAGCAATGTTTACAAATGCATTTATATGGTTTTTTTTTACCACCTCATAATCTAATGTAATGCTGGATTTTAAATAAGTGTCTCCATTTAAGCTTAGTGCTTCGTAGCCATAAAATGGTATAATATTGTTTAATTGTTTAAATCCATACCCCCCTAAAGAAAAGTCTAAAGAAGTTGTTGCTTCGTTACCTATTTTAAAACCTCCTTCTGAGGAGATAACAGTTGATAATTTATTAGAAAAAGAATGTGCGTAGCTGGCTTTTGCCTTCGCAATAGAAAACTCATCGAAGTCTTTATTAATACCATTTGCGAATAGATATAAATGGAAATCACCCTCAAAATAGATACCACTATTAGGGAAAAATTTGTTATCAAATGTGTCATACTTTAAATACCCAAACGCACTATAATAATCTGTATCTTCAAAAATTGTTCTTGGGTTATTGTCCTCGTCTATACCAATAGTTTCGGACAACTGTCGTAACCATTTATGTTCAGCACCTATGCCCAATAAAAAGCTACGTCTAAATAAAGTTTCTACATACAATTGATTGGTAAGGTCTGTATATTCAATATCTATCCTGTTAATTTGGGTGTTTGCGCTTTCTAAAAATTCTTCTGAATTAAAAGGAATGTCCTTATCAAAGAAGCTAAATTTAGAATTAAAACCAATACTCCAGTAGTAGCCCTTGTCTATAAAATAATTAAAGTCGTAGCGTATGTTATCTCCAATAATAAAATCGAATGAAACAATATCGTTATTTGTTAAAGCTCTTTTGCGAGTTAAGTTTATTAAGGCAGCTGTTCTGTATAAGTCATCATAGTGAACTCCCAACCTCAACGAGGTATTAGAATCAGATTCTTTTACAACAAAATTAACCACATATTTATCCTTTTCAATTTCTGAAAATTGATAGTCTATACTTTGAAAGTTACCTGTTGCAGAAAGGTTATTGACTCCCAAATTAAAATCGCTATAGTTAACAAAATCGTTTGTTCTTAGTTTGAGTTTACCTAAAATGTAAGAGCGGGTATATTTTACATTTCCATCAATAGTTATATCTGAAATAAATAATTCACTTGCTGTATTAAATGTTACTTCTTTTTTGGTTTTTTTCTTTTGTTTCCTTGCTATTGTTTCAAGTTTAACTCTCTGGTTATTCGTTTTTTCTTCGCCAGCTTTTATAATTTTTCTTCCCTCATCAAATGAAACTACTGTAAAATCTTCAATATCTGGCTTAATATAAACATCTGTTTTGCCAATCTTGTTTTTCATATCATTAATAGTACGGTAATTATTAATCTGAATTAGCACTTCAAAAGCAGATTTTAGATTCTCTCTTGTACGTAAACTATCTTGTACATCAACACCAATAATTACATCCATCCCCTTAGCTTTTAATTCATCTACAGGGTAGTTATTTACCACACCACCATCTATTAACACTTGTTCATTAATTGTGACAGGACTAAAAAGTGATGGTAATGCGCCACTTGCTGAAATTGCTCTAGGCAAATACCCTTTATCTAGGATAAGTTGTTTTCCGGTTTCAACATTGGTAGCGACACAAAAAAACGGAATTGGCAGCTTGCTGAAATCCTCTACATCGTTAACATGTGAAGTGAGTTTTGAAAGCAAGTTATATACATTTTGACCTTTGGAAAGTCCAGATGGAAATCCTATTTTAAAATCATCAAATGGTAGTGTTAGAGCGTATTTCTCACTTTCATCTTTTTCATAAAATGTTTTTGCACTTCTAGGAATTTCATCTTGTATTAAAGAACTAAATTCTAACTGGTTAAAAATAGAATCCAATTCTCTGGCATTATACCCAGAAGCATACAAGGCGCCAATGATAGCTCCCATACTTGTCCCTCCTATATAATCTACTCTAACCCCAGCATCTTCAATAACTTTTAACGCTCCAATGTGTGCCAATCCTTTTGCACCACCGCCACTTAAAACCAAGCCTACTTTTAAATCTTCTTGTTCTTCTTGAGAAAAACAAGAATTCCCAATCCATAGAAACAGAAAGGCTAATAAATAAGCTGTATGTGATTTTTTAAACATTTAAACCTACTTTTGAAAGTGTGTTATTATTTTTTTTGCTCTACTTGTTCCAATAACATTTGCTAACTCGTCAAAAGATGCTTCTTTAATTCTTTTTGTGCTTTTAAATTGTTTTAATAATTCTATCACCGTTTTTTCTCCAATCCCAGGAATAGTCTCTAAAGCAGTATTTAGTGCATCTTTACTTCTTTTATCTCTATGAAATGTAATTCCAAATCTATGTGCTTCGTTACGCAGTTGCTGTATAATCTTCAACGTTTCGGACTTTTTATCCAAATACAACGGAATTGGGTCATCAGGGTAAAACAATTCTTCTAATCTTTTAGCAATTCCAACAATAGCTATTTCACCTCTTAACTCTAGTTTATCCAAGCTCTTTAAAGCTGATGATAATTGTCCTTTCCCCCCATCTATGATGATAAGTTGCGGTAAGGGTTGCTCTTCTTCTTTAAGTCTTTTATACCGTCTATACACCACTTCTTCCATAGATGCAAAATCATCGGGGCCCTCAACTGTTTTAATGTTAAACTTACGATAGTCCTTCTTGCTTGGTTTTCCATTTTTAAATACTACACATGCGGCTACGGGATGGCTTCCTTGTATGTTACTATTATCGAAACATTCAATATGACGAGGCTCTTCACTAAGGCGTAAATCTTTTTTCATCTGCGCCATAATACGGTTAGTATGTCTGTCTGGATCTACAATTTTTGCTTGCTTAAAACGCTCCATCCGATAGTACTTGGCATTACGGGTGGATAAATCCAAAATATGTTTTTTATCTCCAACTTTTGGGACATGTACTTTTACTCCTTCTTCTGCTGAAATTGGAAACGGAACATAAATCTCTTTAGATTGAGAATTAAATCGTTGCCTAAGTTCTATAACAGCTAATTGCAATAACTCCTTATCACTCTCATCTAGTTTTTTCTTTATCTCTAAAGTATGCGACCTAATGATTGCACCAAAAGAAACTTGTAAAAAATTAACATACCCATAACTCTCATCACTTATAATGCTAAAGACATCTACATTATTTATCTTAGGATTAACTACAGTAGATTTGGATTGATAGTTTTCTAACACATCAATTTTTTCTTTTATACGTTGAGCATCTTCAAACTGAAGATCCTGAGCAAACTGTTTCATTTGCTTTTTAAACCCTGTAAGTGAGTCTTTAAAGTTTCCTTTAATAATGTTTCGTATAGCTTCGATGTTCTCGTTATACACACTTTCTGTATATTTTCCTTCACAAGGTCCTAAGCAATTACCAAGATGGTATTCTAGACAAACCTTATATTTACCCCCTTTAATTTTCTCTTCAGCAAGGTCATAATTACAGGTTCGCAAGGGGTACAATCCTTTTATTAAATCTAGTAACGTATGTACCGTTTTCATACTTGTGTAAGGTCCATAGTATTCGGAGCCATCTTTAATAAACCTCCGTGTTGGAAAAACCCTTGGGAATCGTTCATTTTTAATACAAATCCATGGATAAGATTTATCATCCTTGAGCATTACATTATACTTAGGCTGATACTTTTTTATAAGGTTGTTTTCTAATAATAATGCATCCGTCTCGGTTTCAACAACAATATGTTTTATGTTTTTTATGCGTTTTACTAGTAGTCTAGTCCGAGCATTGTCGTGTTGTTTTGTAAAATAAGACTTTACTCTTTTTTTTAAGTTAATTGCCTTTCCTACATACAATAACTTACCGTCTTTATCATAATATTGATACACTCCTGGAGCCTCAGGGAGTGTAGAGATTTGTAATGTAACGGAAGCTTCTGCCATACACTCAAAGATACAGGGTATTTTATTTTGAACGAATCCTACCGTTCTTAATTATGTTAAAAGAGGGTTAAAAAGGGGTTTTTTAAAAACGGCTCTACCTGAGTTTACGTAATTTACTATAGATTGATTAACCTACCTATGAAAAACAAAAAAGAAGTAAGCTTTATTAAACGCTATAGCATTTTGCTTTTGGCGTTTATATATCTTCTTTCTCCTATTCAACAACCGCTGCTTGAAGGGTTTCATACAATCTCTCATGCTTTAACTCAAATAGATTCCCATAGTCACAGTCATACGGTAGCTTCAAAAAATAATCATGTTCATGACCACTCACACTCTCATGAGCATAAACTACTTTCTTTTCTAAAAAAAGTATTGACTAATACTACTAATGACCACAAAACACAATCTCAATTTGTAAAATACGACAAACACTTTTCTGAAGAAAATACCGAAATAGAACAACGACTCTTACTACCATATATATATAACTTTTTTTATAGAACTAGTGGGTACATAAATTACCTTACACTAGAATTACCTCCTCCCAAACACTCGTTTACATAACAAACTTCATGCTCTTTCTAGTAAAAACTACTAGGAGAGCCTCTCATTAATAATTAAAATTATAGTTATGAAACTAGTATATTTTTGGGTACTAGTGCTTTGCTGTGCTGTGATGCAATCACAAGTGCTAGAAGGTAAGGTACGCACCCAAAACAACACTCCACTTGAGGACGTAGGAGTATTTAATAAAAACAAAGGTTCTCATTCACACACAGATGCTAATGGAGTATTTGTATTGGAAAACGTATCAATTAATGATGTAATTTATATCTCGTATTTAGGATATGAAACTACCATAATTACTATAACCAATAAAAACCTACAAGAAGGCATTACTGTAAGTTTAGCAAAGGCTACAGTTTCGTTAGGACAAATTGTATTAACCCCAGAGATAAATACTTTAAATCAAATTGTTGAAATAGATTTAAAAAACAACCCTGTTAGAAACTCCCAAGAAATATTACGAAGAGTACCAGGCTTGTTTATTGGTCAACATGCTGGAGGTGGTAAAGCAGAGCAAATATTTTTACGCGGGTTTGATATTGACCATGGTACAGATATTAATCTAAGCGTAGATGGATTACCTGTAAATATGGTGTCACACGCACACGGACAAGGGTATAGCGACCTGCATTTTATAATTCCAGAAACCATAGAGACCATAGATTTTGGAAAAGGACCTTATTATGCAGAGCGTGGCGATTTTACAACTGCTGGTTATGTAGCCTTTAAAACAAAAAAGCAACTGGACAAGAGTTCTGTTTCTGTTGAGTATGGTGATTTTAATTCGCTAAGAACAGTTGGGATGTTTAATTTACTAGATACAAAAGCTAGTAATGCGTATGTAGCAACATCCCTCAATACATTTGACGGCCCCTTTGACTCCCCTCAAAACTTTAATAGATTTAACATTATGGGGAGGTACAACTATTGGCTTCCTAACAATCAAGAGCTTACGCTAACAGCATCACATTTTCAAAGTAAATGGGATGCCTCTGGGCAAATTCCACAAAGAGCGGTTGATGCAGGACTTATTGGTAGGTTTGGCGCAATAGATGATACCGAGGGTGGAAATACAAGTAGAACCAATTTGCTTGTAAATCACACAAAAGTACTTGCTGAAAACCAGAAGCTAACCTCTACAGCTTTTTATACCCATTATGATTTTGAGCTATTTTCAAACTTTACTTTTTTCTTAGAAGACCCTGTAAATGGTGACCAAATTGCACAAAGTGAAGACCGAAATATCTTAGGTTTTTCTACTGCTTTTTCTGAAAAGATAAAAACCATAGATGCCTTTGATTTTGAATATACAGCTGGAGTGGGTGTTCGATACGATGATGTAAATGATGTTGCCTTATCTAGAACCAAAAACAGAGATGAAATCTTAGAAAGGCTAGCTTTTGGAAATGTTGATCAAATTAATGGATATACTTTTTTAAATACTGAATTAGACTTTGGGAATGTATCTATAAATCCTTCGGTTAGATTAGATTATTTCAAGTTTGATTATGAGAATTTTTTAACTGAAACTTATGATAATAGAAGTGAAAGCAAGGTTTTTGCTAGTCCAAAGCTAAATGTAACCTATAGCCCAACAAATAACTTACAACTCTTTGCAAAAACTGGAATTGGATTTCACTCTAATGATGCAAGAGTGGTAGTTGCTAATAGTGGTGAGGACATTTTGCCAGCAGCTTATGGTGCTGATGTAGGTGCGCTTTATAAAGTTACAGACAATTTAATAGTGACTTCGACACTCTGGACATTATTCTTAGATCAAGAATTTGTGTATGTTGGAGATGCTGGTATTGTAGAGCCTAGTGGTAAGTCTAGAAGGCTAGGTGTAGATTTTGGAATGAGATATGAAGCTACAGATTGGCTGTATCTCTTTGGTGACATTAATTATACCTATGCAAGAAGTACAGAAGAACCAGAAGGAGCAGATTTTATTCCACTTGCACCAGACTTAACATCTGTTGGAGGAATTACTATAAACAATCTTGGTGATTTTTCTGGAGGTCTCAATTATAGATATATTAAAGATCGCCCTGCTAATGAAGACAATAGTATTGTAGCTGAGGGATACTTTGTAACGGACTTAAACCTCAACTATACCTACAAAAATATTGTTTTTGGAGTTGCTATTGAGAATTTATTTGATACAGAATGGAACGAAACACAATTTGCAACCGAAAGTAGGTTGTTTAACGAGCCAGAACCTGTCGAAGAAATACACTTTACACCCGGAACTCCTTTTTTTATTAGAGGGAAAGTAACTATAAACTTTTAAGCACCAATAAAAGCGGCACTATTCTTTTTTATATCTTGCAAACAGTAATTTTATAAAATGAATATTGCCGTTTTATCTCGTGGAGAGCGACTCTACTCTACACAAAGCCTTTTAAACGCTGGTCTTAAAAGAAACCACGAGATGGAAGTATTAGACCCTACGCATTGTACACTTGCTGTAGAAAACAACAAACCTGTTCTTTATTATTGTGATGAAATTGTAGACGATTTACATGCTGTAATCCCTAGAATTGGGAGCTCTAATACCTTTTATGGATCTTCATTAGTGCGTCATTTTGAGGCTATGGGTGTTTTTTGTGTTGTTACCGCAGAAGCTATTTTGCAGTCCAGAAATAAATGGACTTGCTTTCAAATACTGTCAAGACAAAACATTCCTGTCCCCAAAACATATCTTGGAGAGGCATTTTCAACAAAAAAAATATTAGATGCCTTTGGTAATAATCCAGTTATTATAAAAGTATTGCAAGGCACACACGGTGAAGGTGTAATACTTGCCGAAACTTACCAATCTGCTATATCTACCATAGAAACTTTAAAAGCCACAAAAGTTAGGTTTGTTGTACAAGAATTTATCAAAGAATCTAATGGAGCAGATATTAGAGCTATTGTTGTAGATGGAGTTGTAGTTGCTGCAATGAAACGGCAAAGTAAAGAAGGTGACTTTAGAAGCAACCTGCACAGAGGTGGTAGTGCAACTCCTGTAAAGTTAACGCATCAGGAAGAAGGTTTAGCACTAAAAACGGCAAAAGCATTACGCTTAGGAGTTTGTGGTGTAGATATTTTACCCTCTACCAATGGACCTTTGGTTCTTGAAGTAAATTCTACTCCTGGACTAGAAGGAATTGAAAAAACAACTGGCATAAATATTTCTAAAAGCATCATTGGTTATATAGAGCGAAATAAACGCTAAAAATTCTTTAAATCAATCATCTTACCTCTTGCTTGCATATCTATTTTAGTATCTTGCATAGACTAAAATAGATGGCGTTGAAACGAAAAATAGGAAGAGTAGATAAAGTAGATTTCCCTTTATTAAACATAAAGGACATAGATATTAAAATAGATACCGGAGCATACACTTCAAGCATACATTGTAAAAATGTTGTAATTGAAGATAATTACCTAAAATGTGTGTTTTTAGACAAAAACCACCCTTCATATCACGAAAAAGAGTTCATTTTTGACGAATATGACGTAAAAGTTGTAAAAAGTAGTAATGGACAAACACAAGTTAGATATAGAATTTTAACTGAGGTTGAACTTTTTGGAAAAACACATCCTATACACCTAACATTAAGCGATAGAAAAGACATGAAATATCCTGTCTTAATAGGAAGAAAGTTTTTACTCAAACGCTTTGTTGTAGATATAACGAAAACTAATTTATCCTATAAGCTGAAACTAAAGAACGAACAAAAATTGCTTAAGAAAAATAAAAAAAATTCCAAAAAAACTAAACAATGAACATCAAGATATTGTCTGCTAACCCCAATTTATATTCTACAAATAGGTTGATAGAGGCAGCTACAAAAAGAAAACATACTATAGAGGTTATAAATCACACTAAGTGTGATATCGTAATAGAGAAAAAGAATCCTTGTGTGTATTACAAAGGCAATAAAATTGAGAATGTTGATGCTGTAATTCCCAGAATTGGTGCTTCAGTTACCTTTTATGGGACGGCTGTTGTGCGACAGTTTGAAATGATGCGTTGTTTTACTACAACAGAGTCTATTGCTTTAGTGCGTTCTAGAGATAAGTTGAGAAGTCTTCAAATACTATCGCGAGCTGGTTTAGGGTTGCCAAAAACTATTTTTACAAACTATTCAAAAAATGTAAAAGAAATAGTAGACCAAGCTGGAGGCGCTCCTGTTATTATAAAGTTGCTAGAAGGAACACAGGGTATTGGTGTTATACTAGCTGAAACAAAAAAAGCAGCAGAGTCTGTTATTGAAGCCTTTAATAACCTTCAAGCACGTGTTATTGTACAAGAATATATTAAAGAAGCTGGAGGTGCAGATATTAGAGCCTTTGTAGTAGATGGTCACGTAGTTGGCGCAATGAAAAGACAAGGAAAAGAAGGAGAATTTAGGAGTAATTTACATAGAGGCGGTACGGCTTCGGTTATAGAGCTTAGTGATGAAGAAGAAACTGCTGCTATAAAAGCAGCTAGAGCAATGGGATTAGGAATTGCAGGAGTAGATTTATTGCAAAGCTCTAGAGGGCCTTTAATTTTAGAGGTAAACTCTTCCCCAGGTTTAGAAGGAATAGAAAAAGCAACAGGAAAAGATATAGCTACTACTATTATTAAGTATATTGAAAGAAATGTATAAAGGATGGAGAAAAACGAAGACCTTTTTATTTTAGATCAAAAAATTAAACCCGGCGAAAGTAAAACCATTCATTTTAGTTTCGCAAAGTTATATACCTCTACTAAGGTAGAAATACCCATTATTGTTGAAAGAGCTATAGAGCCAGGCCCCGTAATACTTATGACGGCAGGCATTCACGGTGATGAAATAAATGGTGTTGAGGTAGTGAGACAGGTCATTGCAAAAAAAATAAATAAGCCCAAAAGAGGGACTATAATTTGTGTTCCTATCCTAAATATTTTTGGATTTTTAAATGCTAGTAGAGAGTTTCCAGATGGTCGTGATTTAAATAGAGTTTTTCCAGGCTCAAAAACAGGTTCACTAGCGAGTAGAGTAGCGTACCACTTCACCAAAAAAATACTTCCCTTAGCAGATTTATGTCTCGATTTTCATACTGGAGGATCAAGCAGGTTTAATGCAGCACAGATTAGAATCACAAAAGAAGATGATAATTTAGCTGCTCTTGCTGAAACTTTTGGAGCACCTTTTATAGTACATTCTCCAAATATTGATAAAACCTATAGAGCTACTTGTAAGAAATTGAATATTCCTATTTTACTTTTTGAAGGAGGAAAGTCATTAGAGAGCAATAAACATATAGTAAAAACTGGTGTTGACGGGGTTATGAGAATACTTTCTGAAAAGAATATGTTAGCAGATGAGTTTTCGGCACCTTCAAAACCTGAAAGTATTATACTTATTGAAAGCAGTAAGTGGATAAGAGCACAAAAAAGTGGGTTACTACATGTTAAAATTGATTGTAACAAACATGTTGAAAAAGGAGAGTTTCTTGCCACCATTACAGACCCCTATGGAACCATGCGCTTTAAGGTTTTAGCGCCTAATGAAGGGTATATTATAAATGTAAATCACGCTCCTATTGTATATCAAGGAGATGCTATTTTTCATATTTCTACTAAGGATTCTATATATAATAATGGACAAACAAGCGCTTAGAAAAAAGTATCTAAAACGTAGAGAAGAACTTTCAGAAAATGAAATTGACGAAAGAAGTCTAGCTATTGCAAACAAAGCCTTAGAGCTCAATATTTGGGATAAAACCTATTATCATATTTTTTTACCTATTGAAAGCAAAAAAGAAATAGACACCTCCTATCTATTACATATTTTACAAGGCAGAGATAAAAGCATTATCATTCCAAAAGCTAATTTTGAGACAGGGGAAATGTCACATTACTTACTACAAGAAAATACCAAGCTTGTGGCTTCAAAATATGGGATTCCTGAGCCTGAAGAGGGAATAATAGTAACAGAAAAACAGCTAGAAGTTGTATTTGTACCTCTCTTGGTATATGACTCATCTGGAAATAGGATTGGATACGGAAAAGGATTTTACGACCGTTTTTTAGCAAAATGCGCTGAGAACTGTTTGTTTATTGGGCTTTCTTTCTTCTCTCCAGAAGAAAAAATACTCTATGAAAACATAGATATTCCCTTACATTATTGTATAACTCCAGAAAAAATCTATTCATTTTAAAAAAATGGTTATATATTTAGAGTCGTTTTAATAAGTAACAACTAAATAAACCAATTATGGAAACACAAAACAATCCTGCTGGAAGTCCACCAGATAATAACTTAGTTTGGGCTATATTATGTACCGTACTTTGCTGCCTACCATTAGGTATCGTTGCAATTATAAAATCTACTAAAGTTAAAGAGCTTTGGCTACAAGGAGATCATGCTGGAGCGCAAAAAGCAGCAGACGATGCTAAGAAATACTCTATGTGGGGTGCAGGTATTGGTCTAATTATAGTTGTATTATATATTATTTTAGTAGTTGTACTTGGTGTAGCTGGAGGCGGTTACTAGAAATAAATTAAAATCATACTTTTGAGCTCTCTAAAGTTTTTTAGAGAGCTTTTTTAATGTAATTATTTTTTAAAATGTATAACAAAGATCAAATGCCTCCACCAGACAATAATCTTGTATGGGCTATACTTGCAACTGTTTTATGTTGTATTCCTCTTGGTATTGTGGCTATTATTAAAGCCTCTAAAGTAGAGCAACTTTGGTATCAAGGCAGGCATGAAGAAGCTCAAAAAGCAGCAGATGATGCAAAAAAATGGAGCATCTATAGCGCATTAAGTGTAGGGCTTATTTTTGTTGTTTATATTTTAATTATGCTATTTGTAGTATTAATTAATGGAGTAGATGGTTTCTAAAAGGCTTCTTGTTGTATTAGTTATAATCTTTAGCATAGTTGGGCTACTAACAATCTATTATTTTAATAACCCTTCAGAACATTCTTTTTTTATTCCATGTCCCTTCAAATTTGCAACAGGCTATCATTGTCCTGGTTGTGGGTCACAAAGGGCTATTCATCAATTATTACACTTAGATATTGCAGCGGCTTTTAGGCTTAATCCGCTAATGGTGCTATCATTACCGTTAATATTTTGGGGGTTAGGTATTATGATTTGGAACTATATCTACCAAACTGAATATCGCGTTTGGCTTTTTTATAATAAATACTTTATTTATGGATATTTTGGGCTTGCAGTAGTTTATTGGGTAGTAAGAAATCTTCCCTATTATCCATTTAACTTACTCGCACCAAATTCTTGATTTGTAAGTTTTTTCTTTCAATTTAATAATATTTTATTATATTGCAATCCCCAAATTGAAATGAATTATGAGCTTTTTAGCACAAAAAAGAAGTAAAGTCTTCTTAGATACTGCTAAAGTTGTGCCCCTGAATCGTACTAATCTTAGTGATTTCTATTACAAAGAACTGGCGACCATGACTGGTTCTGGAGGATGGAGCATAAACTTTAAAGAAAAAACTAGCACATTAGACCATGAAGCTAGAAAAATACTTAGATTACCCTCTTCGTATAAAACTACTCCAAAAGGAGCATTATCTTTCTATACCAAAAAACACAAAAATAAAGCAATGTCGCTCTTTTTAAAGTGTAGTAAAGGAACTCCCTTTAAGACAACGATAAAAATGGTGCGGTATGATAAAAAGAAGTTTTGGGCAAAAGCAATTGGAAAACCCATTTTTGATAGCTCTAATAATATAATTGGTCTTCAGGGAGTATTTCAAGATATAACCGAAGAGGTTAAACAAAAAAAGAAGCTTAAAAAAACCAAAAAATTAGTTACCAAGCAGAAAAATCAGATAATAAATTTTTCAAAAATTATCTCTCACAATTTAAAGTCTCAAGCCGGAAATCTTGAAATGACTCTAGAGCTTTTAAAATACACTAATGACATTTCAGAAAAAGAAGAACTAAATGGCAACATATCTGCAATATCTAGTAGTTTAAATGAAACACTTACTCAGCTAAATGAACTACTTATAATTCAACATAAAGCTAAGTTACCTAAACAAAAAATTGAGTTTTCTCAAATACTAGGCAAGATTCACAAAGAGTATCAAGAGGAAATCGAAGAGTTTGGCGTTGAGATATTCTCAGATTTTTCTGAAGTTACAGAGGTTAAATACATCCCAAGTTTTCTTGAAAATATTTTTAGAAAATTGATTTCTAACGCTATAAAGTACCGCTCAAAAGATAGGACTCTTGGTCTAGACATATTTACTTTTAAAGAAAATGGAAAGAAATGCTTGCTTTTTAAAGACAATGGGGTAGGAATTGCAAGTACAAAGGTTAACAACATTTTTAACCTATACACTAAAGAAGAAAACCCAGAAAATGAGCTAAAAACAAGTCTTTTTGTACTTAAAAATCAGATTGAAGCTCTTAATGGTTCAATAGTAGCGACTAGTGTAGAGGGACAGGGTACAACTTTTAAAATATTATTCTAAGTTAGTTGCCTTAACTTTTTCTATATTATTACTTTCCTTTTCTTCTTCTTTCTTAGGAAAAGCTCTCTTATTAAATAATAATAGTAAAATTACACCAATGCTTATCGAAGAGTCTGCAATATTAAAAACAGGTTCAAAAAAGATAAAGTACTTTCCTCCAAAAAACGGAATCCATTCTGGCAATACTCCATCCCAAAGTGGAAAATAGAGCATATCTACAACTTTACCATAAAAAACACCTGCATAACCACCTCCCTCGGGCAAAAAGTGTGCTACTTGAGCTGTACTATGGTCAAACAAAACTCCATAAAAAACAGAATCGATAATGTTACCAAAAGCTCCCGCAAAGATTAATGCAACACATAGGGTTAATATTTTTGGTGCATTTTTTCTAACAGTATCCCAAAGCCAATATCCAATTCCCACAATTGCAATAAGTCTAAATAATGTTAAAAATAACTTCCCATATTCTCCAGGTATTTTTGCTCCCCATGCCATTCCTGGGTTTTCAACAAAGTGAATTTTAAACCAATCAAACACCTCAACCTCTTCTCCTAGAGCAAAATTAGTTTTTATGTAAATCTTTGATATTTGATCAATTAATAAAATAACAAAGATGATTATTGAAGCTTTTTTTAATGACATAGGTGAAATTCTAGAAAGTGGTTTACACACACTTGTAAACGGCAAAAATAGGAATATTATTTGGTTTCTAATAGTTCAATATCCCCTGATAAACTGGTAGCATAAATAACAAATCTATTGCCATTTAGAAGTTCATTTTTTACTATACCATTTTGAGAGGTAGCTGCTCCAGAGACATCTATTTTACTAGCCTTTACAGAAATGTTCCCTGTGCTTGTTTTAATATCTCCATCACCAATAAAACTATCTAATGTAATAGCTCCACCGTCTGTTTCTGCATAAAAGAAACCAAAAGTTCCCATTCCTTCTATAAATGCATTTTTTGAAGTAATACTAACAAATAAGTCTTTGGGTACTTTTATTTCTAGGGTGACCGAAAGTACTTTATGAGCCGCTAATTTGTCATTGTGGCGTTCAAAAAAGGGAGTGAAAGCAGGGGCTACTAGCAAAGCTTCATTTTGCTGAAAAACCTCTAACAGAACACTTTCGTGGTACTCTCCTTCAATATTGAGATTAATTTTTATTGTTTCTCTTTTTTCTGAAATCACTTTGATTAGAGAAGCTTCATGTCCATTAATTACAACACTCGTAAAAGGTGCTGCATCAAACTCCTTTTGAAGCTTCTTTTGAGAAAGTGCTTTAAAAGAAAGAAAAGTTAATAGTAAGACTAATACTCTTTTATTCATATAATTAAAAAAACCTCAAAGGGTTTACGTTATCATTTTGACATAAACACCCATGAGGCTATATTATTTAAGAAGTCTGCTTTGCAGCCGGATACGTTTTTAAACGCATTATTTTAAAAATACTAGCTCACTTACTTCTGCATGTTCTTTGCCTCAATACTTAGGGTAGCATGAGGAACTAACTTTAAACGCTCTGGGTTTATTAGTTTTCCTGTAACTCTACAAACACCATACGTTTTATTTTCAATACGAATTAACGCATTTTTAAGATCACGAATAAACTTTTCTTGACGGATTGCCAATTGAGAGGATGTTTCTTTACTCATTACTTCACTCCCTTCGTCAAATGCTTTAAATGTAGGTGAAGTGTCATCTGTACCATTATTACTATCATTACGGTATGCACTTTCTATAAGCTCTAACTGTTCTTGTGCTTTTTCAATTTTTTCTATGATAAGGACTTTAAATTCTTCTAATTCTGCGTCGCTGTATCTGTTTTTTACATCTTCTGCCATAATTCTATCGTTTAATGTTTTTTTATTTCAAGTTGAGTTGCAATTTCATCAAAAGCAATTTCTGTTCCATTGCTTATTTCATCCTCAAATTGCAATACTTCGGTTAAAGTTTCTTGTTTAATATACTCAATATTTTGTGATACTGCTAACTCTAAGGCGTCTTCCTTTTTAATTTTAATTGCTACTTTATCGGTTACTTCAAAGCCTGAATCTTTTCTAATATTTTGAATTCGATTAACTAGTTCTCTAGCAATACCTTCATTTTTAAGTTCTGGAGTAATTGTAATATCTAGTGCAACTGTCACTCCGTTTGCATTAGCTACTAACCAACCTTCTATGTCTTGAGAACTAATAAGCACATCATCTACTGTTATAGTGGTTGGCATATTGTTAACCACAATCTCTATTTCACCATTTTTCTCAATTACAGCAATTTGCTCTTGATCAAAACCTGAAATTGCACCAGCAACTAACTTCATGTCCTTACCAAAACGAGGGCCTAGTTTTTTAAAGTCTGGTTTTATTTGTTTCACTAGTATTCCAGAACCTTCATCTATAAGCTCAATTTCTTTTACATTTACTTCAGACTTAATTAAATCTGAAACCGCTAAAATTTCTTCTTTTTCTGAAGCTTCCAATACTGGAATCATAATTTTCTGAAGCGGTTGTCTCACTTTAATCTTCTCTCGCTGTCTCAACGACAATACTAAAGAAGATATTGTTTGTGCCTTTTGCATCTTATGCTCAAGTACTTTGTCTATGTAAGACGTATCTGCAACAGGAAAGTTACTTAAATGTACCGATTTTTCTCCACCCATACTAGTGCCTGAGGTTAAATCTTTATACAACCTATCCATAAAGAATGGAGCAATGGGCGCTCCTAATTGGGCTACGGTAACTAAACAAGTATGTAGTGTTTGGTAAGCAGATATTTTATCTTGAGCATACTCTCCTTTCCAATAGCGTCTTCTACTTAAACGAACAAACCAATTACTTAAGTTTTCTTGCACAAACTCATTTATTGCACGAGCTGCTCTAGTGGGTTCGTAGTCGGTAAAAGCATTATCTACTTTACCAATTAACGTATGTAATTCTGAAAGTATCCAACGGTCTATTTCTGGTCTATCTTCTAATGGGATATCTGCTTCTGTAAACTCAAAATTATCAAGATTTGCATATAAACTGAAGAAACTATACGTATTGTAAAGAGTCCCAAAGAACTTATTACGTACCTCAGCAATACCATCACTATCAAATTTTAAGTTATCCCATGGGTTTGCATTACTAATCATGTACCAGCGTGTAGCATCTGGGCCATATTGAGCTAGCGTTTCAAAAGGGTCTACTGCATTTCCTAAACGTTTAGACATCTTTTGCCCGTTTTTATCTAACACCAAACCATTGGACACAACATTTTTATACGCTACATCATCAAAAATCATAGTAGCAATAGCATGTAATGTATAAAACCAACCTCTGGTTTGGTCAACACCTTCAGCAATGAAATCGGCTTTACGCCAAGTATTTTCTACTTTTTCTTTGTTTTCAAAAGGGTAATGCCATTGTGCATAAGGCATAGAACCACTATCAAACCAAACATCTATAAGATCTGCTTCACGTTTCATGGGTTTTCCACTTGGAGAAACAAGGGTAATGGTATCTACAATGTTTTTATGAAGGTCTACTCTTTCATAATTTTCTTCAGAAAAATCACCTGCCTCAAAAGCTTCAAAAATATCTGCTTTCATTACTCCAGCAGCAACGGCTTTTCCCATTTCGGCTTTTAATTCTTTAATAGAACCAACACAGATTTCTTCTTTTCCATCTTCGGTTCTCCACAACGGTAACGGGATTCCCCAGTAACGTGAACGTGATAAGTTCCAATCATTTGCATTAGCAAGCCAATTACCAAATCGTCCTTCACCCGTAGCTTTTGGTTTCCAGTTTATAGTTTGGTTTAGCTCGAACATACGGTCTTTAAAGCTGGTTGCTTTTATAAACCAGGAGTCTAATGGGTAGTATAAAATTGGTTTATCGGTACGCCAACAGTTAGGGTAACTATGTACGTATTTCTCAACTTTAAAGGCTTTGTTTTCGGTTTTAAGTTTAATGGCGATTTCTACATCTACACTCTTTTCTGGTGCTTCCCCATCCTTGTAATACTCATTTTTAACGTACTTGCCAGCAAACTCTCCCATTTCGGGTCTAAATTTACCTTGTAGATTAACCAGCGGTACTAAATTATCGTTTTCATCTTTCACTAATAAAGGCGGTACCTCTGGAGTTGCTTGTTTTGCTACTAAGGCATCATCTGCTCCAAAAGTTGGTGCGGTGTGAACAATACCTGTACCGTCTTCGGTAGTAACAAAATCTCCTGCAATTACTCTAAAAGCGTTTTCTGGATTATCATTAGGTAATGCATAATCTAACAACTGCTCGTAACGGATATCTAAAAGGTCTTTTCCTTTACATTCAGCAGCTATAAAAAATGGTATTTTCTTTTCTTCTTTTTTATAGTTTGTTAGAACCGAAAGGTCTTCGGTTTGTTCATACTTTCCAGTAAACTGTTTTGCAACTAGGTTTTTTGCTAAGATTACATGAACTGGCTCAAAAGTATATTGATTATAGGTAGCCACTACAACATAATCAATGTTAGCGCCAACTGTTAATGCTGTATTACTTGGCAATGTCCAAGGCGTTGTAGTCCAAGCAAGGAAGTGAAGATGGTCATATTTTTTAAGAAACCCCGGAAGTGTTTCTTCTTTTGTTTTAAACTGAGCTACAACTGTAGTATCGGTTACGTCTTGATAGGTTCCTGGCTGGTTTAACTCATGAGAGCTTAGTCCCGTTCCTGCTTTAGGAGAGTATGGTTGTATAGTATAACCTTTGTATAAAAGGTCTTTGTTGTATATCTGCTTAAGTAACCACCACACCGTCTCCATGTATTTAGACTTGTAAGTAATGTATGGGTCTTCCATATCCACCCAATAACCATAACTTTCAGTCACTTTGTTCCAAACATCGGTGTAACGCATTACAGCTTTTCTACATGCTGCATTATAATCTTCAACAGATATTTTTTTACCAATATCTTCTTTAGTGATGCCCAATTCTTTCTCAACTCCTAGTTCAATAGGCAAACCATGTGTGTCCCATCCTGCTTTTCTATCTACTTTAAAACCTTTTTGGGTTTTATAACGGCAAAAAATATCTTTTATAGCACGTGCCATTACGTGATGAATTCCGGGCAATCCGTTTGCAGATGGAGGCCCTTCAAAAAACACAAAAGGAGTCGCTCCTTCACGAATAGAAATACTCTCTTCAAAAATGTTTTCACGTTTCCAAAAGTCTAGTATTTCTTCTCCTAATTTTGGGAGATTTAATCCATTGTATTCTTTAAAATTCTTGCTCATATCTATCGCCCTTTTTTGAGGGTTAAGTAGTTAAAATTCAACACTTCCCAACACCTTGGTTAGGCAGGATGCGAAAGTACTAAATTTTGAATTAATTTACTATGTGCAAATACAGCAAATAACAGTTTGATAAAATCTCTCTTCTTTCAGTTTTTAAATCTAAAACTTCACAATAATTCTAATTTGTATATTTACTGAAATCAACACTCACGCCATTGAAAAAAATATTGTTCTTTTTACTATTTGTTCCAGCTATAGTTGTTGGACAAGATTATGTTGATTTGCTTAAAATTGGCTATGGACAAACCTTCAATAACGATTTTGTAGATACTGAAGAAAGTACCTTTGTAAAGTCTTTTGAAGCAGACCTAACCATTCCTGTTGTCTTAAATGACAACCATGCTCTTATTACAGGAGCGGTCTTTAGCCGAAATAACTTACAGCTATTCCCAGAGGCTTCTTTTACTAGTTTATATAGTACCATATTAAAAGTAGGGTTAGCTTCAACCTATAATGAAAAATGGAGTAGCACGCTAGTACTATTGCCAAAAATAGCATCAGACTACAATGAAATTACTGGAGACGATTTTTACTTTGGAGGGGTTGCACTTTTAAAATATCAAAAAAATGAACACCTTAAATATCGTTTTGGACTTTATGCAAGTAGTGAAGCTTTTGGTATTTTTTCGACACCTATCTTTGGTTGGTACTACTTAAGTCCTAACTCCAAATTTGAAATGGATGTCTCCTTGCCTATTTCAACTGATATCAATTATACATCTGGAAGTATAACGTATGGTCTTGATTATTATGGTATTGGAAGGAGTTTTAGGCTTTATAACGAAGAGGGTGTTTCTGAAAGTTATGTAGATTTAGCTTCTTTAGAGTTTGCTAGTTATATTCAGTTTAACGCGCTACAAAAAAGTGTGTTGTTACGTGCAAAGTTTGGCTATTCTAGTAACAATTATGAAATATATCCCGATGGGCAAACTATAGACTTGGGTCTTTCGGCATTTGCCTTTGGTGATAATAGAACCCAACTTAATCCAGATATAAGTGGAGGTTTCTTTGTAAAATTTGAAGCTGTTTATAGGTTTAATATAACCTCTTCAGAAGAAGAAAAAACTAAAGAAGAGTAGCTTATGGAAGAGAAAAAATGTCCAGAATGTGGTAGAAAAATTATTGGGAGAGCCGATAAAAAATTCTGTAGTGATGGTTGCCGAAATAACTACAACAACACACTTAACAAGGATACTAAAAACTTAGTAAGAAATATTAATAATAGGCTTCGTAAAAATTATCGTATACTAGAAAAACTTAACACTAAAGACAAAACCAAAGTCCCAAAAGAACGCTTACTTCGTGAAGATTTTAATTTTAAATTCTACACCAGTCAATACGTTACTAAAACAGGAAGTGTCTATAATTACGTTTATGACCAAGGATATCTAGCCCTTGAAAATGATTGGTATTTATTGGTGAAGACAGATTTGAGGATGTAACTTATTTCCAAGTCTGCCCCTTTAATTCTAAGGCTGCTTTTAGAACATCTTTTTGGCTAATTAAGCCTACCAACTTACCATTTTCTAAAATAGGAAAACGTCTATGCTTAGATTCTAAAAATTTATTAGCAGCGTCAAAAACATTCATATTACCATCTATAGTTTCTACATTTTTGGCCATGTGTTGCTCTACC
Organism: Patiriisocius hiemis; assembly: GCF_031846325.1. Classification (NCBI taxonomy): domain Bacteria; kingdom Pseudomonadati; phylum Bacteroidota; class Flavobacteriia; order Flavobacteriales; family Flavobacteriaceae; genus Patiriisocius; species Patiriisocius hiemis. Next base: position 320,198 of record NZ_JAVRHZ010000002.1, read on the forward strand.
TTAATGTCTTCCATTGGGTGATTATAGTATCTGCTTTCGCTTATTTGTTTCATACAATCTCCTTCACTTATAATACCAACTAGTTCATTTTTATCATTTACCACAGGTCCTCCAGAGATTCTGTTTTTAATTAAAGTATTCATAACCTCCATCACAGATTGATCTGGTGTAAAAGTGGTTAAGTTTTTACTCATATAATCTGCAACAGTAATATTTTCATTACTCCCCTTGGTCTGCTTGGCTCTTTTGCCCATAAAACTTTTAATTCCCATGACGTTACTATTTTAGGTTTCTTAAATATAAACAATTTACAAATACCTTATTTGTCTTTTTTTCAAGATTCAACATTAGTAATAAAGTCGTATTTTTAAAACAGCTAAAGCCAACCACACATGAAAAAAATTACCGCACTCCTCTCTTTTGTACTTGTTCTCTTTTTAATATTCTATAGTTTTTACAGCCTTATGCCCAATAAAGGTACAGATGGTAGTATTCCAGAAACTGAATTTTCTACCCAAAGAGCGCTAGTCCACCTTAAAGAAATCACTAAAAAACCTCATTATTACGGTTCTAAAGCACATGAGAAAGTGCGTGATTACCTTGTTTCAGAATTAAAAGATCTAGGCGCAGAGACTGAAGTTCAAGAAGGCTTTGTTTGTGACTTATGGACTTATAAAACATCAAAAAACGATAGTATTATTTCATACCCTGGAGGATTCCACCTTATAAAACCTAAAAATATTGTTGCTAGAATAAAAGGGACTAACAGCACAAAATCTTTAGTGCTTTTATCACATTATGATAGTGCAATGGTACCCTCTTATGGCGCAAGTGATGCGGGAAGTGGTGTGGTAACTATTTTAGAAAGTCTGCGTGCCTATTTAGCAAATGGACAGCAACCTAAAAATGATATTATTATACTTTTTAGTGATGCTGAAGAAATTGGTCTCGATGGCGCTTCACTTTTTGTAAACGAACACAGGTGGGCACAAGATGCTGGTCTTGTTCTTAATTTTGAGGCGCGTGGAAGTGGTGGCCCCAGTAATATGATACTAGAAACCAACCAAGGAAATGCTAATCTCATAAGAGAGTTTATTGCTGCCAATCCTGAATTCCCAGTTGCTTCTTCATTAATGTATAGCATATACAAAATGCTTCCAAATGATACAGACTCTACAGTTTTTAGAGAAGATGGCGATATAGATAGTTTTTTCTTTGCCTTTATAGACGACCATTTTGATTATCATACTGCAAATGATAACTATGAAAATTTAGACGAAGAAACCTTACAACATCAAGGGAGTTATTTGCTTCCACTACTTAGTTATTTTGCCACTAGTGATTTAGAAAATCTTAAAGCTGAAGAAGATTATGTATATGTTAATGCTCCTTTCATAAAAATGATTAGTTATCCATTTTCTTGGATATTATGGATGCTACTACTCGCTATTGTTGGTTTTATAGGGCTGCTATTTTATGGAGTTTCAAAAAGGAAACTAAAAGGAAAGACCATTGCTAGAGGTTTTGCTGCTTTTTTAACACCACTTGTAATTAGTGGAGTTATCGGGTTTTTTGGGTGGAAATTGCTACTCTGGATGTACCCTGGTTATAATGAAATTCAGCATGGGTTTACCTACAACGGGCACTTGTACATTGCCTTTTTTGTATTACTCACCCTGGCAATTCTTTTAAAAACGTATAAGAAGTTTGGTAAAAATGATGCTGTCGCTGGATTGTATGTTGCACCCCTTTTATTTTGGATTATCATAAATGTTGTAGTGTTTATTATTATTAAAGGAGCTGCCTATTTTATTATTCCTGTACTATTTGGCTTAGTTTCTTTCTGGTTACTTATCAAACAAGAAAAGCCTAACATTTTATTATTAACCTTATTAGCAAGTCCAGCTATACTTTTGTTTTCGCCTTTAATTCAGTTTTTTCCAGTTGGACTAGGCCTAGAAATGTTAGTAATAAGTTGTGTGTTTACAGTACTTACCTTTGGTTTGATATTGCCCGTGGTAGGTAATTATCGTTGGAAAAACATCCTCGCTGCATTAAGTTTTATTGGAGCTATTGTGTTTTTTATAACTGCACATATTAAAAGTGATTTTTCCGAAACAAGACAGAAACCTAATAGTTTGGTCTATTACCAGGATACAGAAACCAATGAAAGTTACTGGGTAACGTATGATAAAATTCTTGATGATTGGACAAAAGGGTATCTAGGTGATACGCCAGAAGAGGCTTCAAAATTTATTTCTAGTGTTGCAGGAAGTAAATACAATACTCCGTATACCTATGCTGCTAAGGCTCCACAAAAAGATATAGCATCTTTTACTCTTTCTTTGCATAAGGACACTATTATTGATAATAAGAAAAATGTATCATTTACAATTACTCCGCAAAGAAATCTACAACGATTAGGAATATATGTAGATGAAAACATTGTTTTTGAAAATCTAATAATGAATGGCAAATCAGATGAGCCAGATGAAGACGCTGTAAACCTTCAAAGCAAACGAATAAACAATAGCCTAGTAAGATACTATGTAGCAGATAACGATCCGCTTACATTAGAATATACAATAGATGCCAACCATCCTCCTGTTACTTTTACAGTATTAGAATATTCTTATGATTTGTTGAGTCATCCACAATTTACCATTAATAATAGAGCAAATAATATGATGCCAAAACCCTTTGTTGTAACAGATGCTATTATAGTTAAAAAAAGTTTTGCTTCAGACAGTATCCCGAAAGCAATAAAAGACACCATTACAAATAGGCAACTTAATAGCTTATGAACAACACAATAGGAATTGCAGGATTAGGATGGTTGGGAAAGGCTTTTGCACAACATTTACAAACGTTAGGTTACAACATAAAAGGGACTGTAACTCAAGTTGAAAAAGCTTCAAGATTACAAAAACAAGGTTTTAACGCCTATGCAGTAGAACTTTCTGAGAGTGGCGTTACAGGGAGTGTTGCAGGGTTTCTTAAGAATCTCTCTGTTTTGGCAATAATGATTCCCCCAGGATTACGGAGAAATACAGGAGCCAATTATGTATTAAAAATGAAGTACTTTCTAGATAAAATTTCTGAAAGTGATATTAAAAAAGTCATTTTAATAAGTAGTACATCTGTCTATGATGACTCCCAAGGAGAAGTATCTGAAAAAGACATCCCAATACCAACTACAGAAGCCGCAAAGCAACTTTTTGAAGTTGAGCAGTTATACTTTAACGCTCCTTTTATTAATACATCTATTGTACGATTTGGAGGGCTTTTTGGAGGGACTCGACAACCAGTACGTTACCTTGCTGGAAGAAAAGAGTTGTCTGGAGGGGATGCACCCGTAAATCTTATTCACAGAGAAGACTGTATTGGTATACTCACACAGATTATTCAACAAGATGCTTTTGGACATATTTTTAATGGTGTAATTCCAGAACACCCTACCAAGAGAGATTATTATACTAAAGTTGCCAGACAGTTAAATGTTGAAGCACCACATTACAAAAAAGAAGAAGGTGAAGTTTTTAAAAAAGTAGACTCAATACATTTGGACCTAGTATTGCAGTATCATTTTAAACAGGGACTGCTTTAGTTTTTTTGGTCTTTAAGCTCCGCTTGATAAACTGAATCTAAAAAACGTTTCTGCTCTTGTCGCTCTTTTTCTTCTTCCTCAAGTCGTTGAACATCTATTGCTTCTCTTTCAAATTTTTCATTAATTTGAAGCACTAAATCATTTGTTGCTTTATAGAGTTCTTTAAGTTGGTCTTCCACCTGAGCACTATCTACTCTAGACTTTCGCACTTCTTGATGCAACATAGCCACTCTCGTTTTTGCAACGAGTAATCGTGCATAAATTGGGCTTTGATTTAAGGTGTCAGGAATAGTCTTAGTAATAGAATCTGTAGTGATTAAAAGCCTTTCAGAATTATTTTTTATGGCTTCTATTCCAACTTTCTGAAATCGAGTGAGGCCGTTTTCAAAATCTTCAAATGCTTTCCATTGTTGAATTTGTTTTTGAGCTGCTTCAGAAAATGATGGTAGTTTATATTGCCTTGCACCAAAAGATGTAGTATTGTCTTGAACAACAGTTTCTTGTTCTTGTGTTTCTGAAGTTTTTCCGCAGGAAATTAAAACAAGTGCCCCTAATATGTGCCAAAATTTACGTAGTCGCATAATACTTTTAAAGACACAAAGATAGTTGTTCTTGTTACAACCTATTAGTGAAACTCAAAAGTTTATAGTTATCTTTAGCTTCCGAAAAAAAATTGAAAAAAATTGAAAAAAAGAATACTGATTATTGGCGCTTGCGGACAAATAGGAACCGAATTAACTGCACGATTGCGAGCCAAATACGCCCCACATAAAGTAATTGCAAGTGATATTGTAGAAGGTGATACCGCTATGATGCAAAGTGGCCCTTTTGAAATTCTAGATGCTATGGATTATGATTCATTGCAGGATATAGTAATAAAATATGAAATTACAGATGTTTATTTAATGGCCGCTATGCTTTCTGCAACTGCAGAAAAATTTCCAATGCGAGCTTGGAACCTCAATATGGACTCCCTTTTTAATGTTTTAAATTTGGCTAGAGATGGTAAGATTAATAAGATATTTTGGCCTTCTAGCATTGCTGTATTTGGGCCTACAACTCCAAAAGTAAATACTCCTCAACGCACTATTATGGAACCCTCTACAGTATATGGGATTAGTAAACAAACTGGGGAGCGCTGGTGTGAATACTACAATAAAAAATATGGAGTAGATGTGAGAAGTATAAGATACCCAGGGCTTATAAGTTATACAACACTACCAGGAGGTGGTACAACAGATTATGCTGTAGATATTTATTACAAAGCAATAAAACATAAAAAATATATTTGTTTTTTAAATGCTGAATCTACCCTGCCCATGATGTTTATGGATGATGCATTAAAAGCTACTATTGGAATTATGGAAGCTCCAGAAAGTGATATTAAAATTAGAAACTCTTATAATGTTGGAGCAATTAGTTTTAATCCTGAAGAAATTGCGGCAAGTATAAGAAAGCACATTCCAGAGTTTAGCATTAGTTACGAACCAGATTTTAGACAAGCCATTGCAGACTCTTGGCCAGAAAGCATAGACGATTCTCTTGCCAGAGAGGATTGGGGCTGGGATCATAAATATGAACTAGATGACATGACTAAGATTATGTTGGAGAATTTGGGTAAATAATTATGAAAGTTTTACTTTAAATATTCAAAAACACATCAAAAACAAAAACCCACTCAAATTGAGTGGGTTTTTTGTTTAATTTGCTCTCCCTCTTGGGCTCGAACCAAGGACCCTCTGATTAACAGTCAGATGCTCTAACCAACTGAGCTAAGGGAGAATTTTATTCTTTACTTAAAGACAAGTACCTTTAAGCGGATGCAAATATAACTTTATTTTGATTTGACACAAAAAGAAAATTATATTTTTTTAGCTTCCAAACAACCAACGGTAAATATCATTTCCGTTTGCAAACAGTACTAGTGCAATAAGTATAAAGAAACCTACCATTTGAGCATACTCCATAAACTTATCGTTAGGCTTGCGCCCGCTTACCATTTCATATAATAAAAACATTACGTGTCCTCCATCTAATGCAGGGATAGGTAAGATATTCATGAATGCCAGAATAATAGATATTAATGCTGTTGTTTCCCAAAAAGACACCCAATTCCAGGCATCTGGAAATAAGTTTCCTATAGCACCAAAACCACCTACTTGTGTTGCGCCTTTTGCAGTAAATACATACTTAAATTGAGCTACATAATTTTTTAACGTTCGGTAACCGTAACCAATACCTCCGGTAATAGCTTCTCCAAAACTGTATTTTATTTTTGTTTCACCTATATCTCGAGCAAAATTTTGAATTCCAATTACACCATCTTCATTTGGAGTAACACTTAAAGTGTCTATTATGTTATTCCTTGAAATAACAACAGTACTTTCTGTGTTTTTGTTATTATCTATTTCGTTAGTAAAATCATGCCAATAAGTTACTTGTTTTCCATTTACAGCAATAATTTTATCTCCTTTAAGCAAACCTGCTTTTGCAGCAGGAAGATCTGCTACAACAGTATCTAATATAGGTTGCCTTATAATCTCAAAAGGTCTTATTACGTCTTTATCAAACATCTCAGAACCGATATCTTCTGGCAATGATATTGTTTCCGTTTGAAAGTTTTGATGTTGCACAGTTACCGTTTGTACATCTGTTAAAAAAAGCAATCTATTAATATCTGTTACATCTTCTAATGGCTCACCATTAACCTGCAATATCTTATCTCCATCTTGAAACCCAAACTCTTTAAACTCTTGAGCTACTGCAAAACCCCTTGGCATATCTTCATTAGTAGTAATATCTCTTCCGTAGAAATATAAAATCATTGAATAGATAAAAAACCCTACAATTATATTTACAGTAACCCCGCCTAACATAATAATAAGGCGTTGCCAAGCTGGTTTACTTCTAAACTCCCACGGTTGTGGTTCTTGCGCCATTTGTTCTTTGTCCATACTCTCATCTATCATACCACTAATCTTCACATACCCACCTAGAGGTAACCAGCCAATTCCATAAACCGTTTCGCCTATTTTCTTTTTAAATAAAGCGAACTTTACATCAAAGAATAGAAAAAACTTTTCGACTCTAGTTTTAAAAATTTTTGCTGGAATAAAGTGTCCTAATTCATGAAGGACAATTAATAATGATAAACTTAATAAAAGCTGTAATGCTTTAACTACAAATGGACTCATAGACAACTGTTCTCTTTTCTAAATAACGCACAAAAGTAACCTATTCTAAATTGGTATAAAAATTATGTAGGTTATACTTCTATGTGTTTCATTTTTACTACAAATTAACTGGTGAAATCAACTTTCGAGCCGTATTTTTGTAATCCACTTTTTTGTTCTTAAAAATGCTTCAGTTTTTTGCTAAATATAAGTTTTTTGCTATCGTGCTTTTGGTGCTTTCTGCCATTATTATTTCGGTTATATATTCTATTTTAAAACCCGAGAGAACACTCCCAATTTATCAGCCAGATACTGTGAATGCAGAATTGGTAGACTCTACAATTCAGCATGTAAAAAAATACCACACAATTGGATCTTTTGAATTAACCAATCAAAATGGAAAAACTGTTACTGAAAAAGACTATAAAGATAAAATCTATGTAGCCGATTTCTTTTTTACGACTTGTCAGACAATTTGCCCTATCATGACGGGTCATATGCTACAAATACAAGAAAAGTTGAAAAACGATAACGACATCTTATTGCTGTCCCATACAGTAATGCCTGAAATTGATACAGTTGCACAACTTAAAAAATATGCGATTGAAAAAGGGGTTAACGATGCAAAATGGAACCTAGTCACAGGTGGTAAAGAAGAGATTTATAACCTAGCAAGAAAGTCCTACCTAGCTGCAAAAGAAACAGGAAATCCATACGACTTAGTGCATACAGAAAATTTTGTGCTTGTTGATACAAAAAAACGTATTCGCGGTTTTTATGATGGCACACAACCCGATGCCATTGCACAATTACTTAAAGACATTGAAGTCTTAAAAGCCGAAGAGGAAAAGCCTTAAAATAGTTTTCTTACTTGCTCTTTTTACCTTACTTTTGCGTTGTTTAAAATCAATCTAAATAATATTAATGCTTACTATTGCCCATCTTAAAAAAGGACAACGCGCTATTATCAAAGAATTCTCAGCAGAAATTGTCCCTCTAAAATTGCTAGAGATGGGGTGTCTTCCTGGCAATGAAGTAGCATTAGTGCAAACTGCACCTTTCCAAGACCCTTTGTATTTAAACATTAATGGAAGCCATCTAGCCATACGTAAAGAGACAGCCTCACACATTGAAATTGAAATTATTTCGTAAGCTATGCCAAAACAAATTAATGTTGCACTTATTGGAAACCCAAACACAGGAAAAACTTCAGTTTTTAATAGGCTTACAGGCTTAAACCAGAAAGTTGGAAATTACCCTGGCATAACTGTAGAGAAAAAGGAAGGCACATGTAAACTACCACGTGGAGCAAAAGCACACGTTTTAGACCTCCCAGGAACCTATAGTCTAAATGCATCTTCACTTGATGAAAATGTTGTTATTGAATTACTTCTTAATAAGAATGACAAGGACTTTCCTGATGTAGCTATTGTTGTCGCCGATGTTGAAAATTTAAAAAGAAACCTCCTTCTCTTTACACAAATAAAAGATCTTGGTATTCCAACTATCCTAGCTATTAACATGGCAGATAGGATGAAACGAAAAGCCATTTCTTTAGATATTGAAACGCTTGAGGAAAAACTGGAAACCAAAATTGCTTTAATAAGCTCACGTAAAAATGAAGGTTTTGACAATCTAAAAGAACTTATAAATAACCACAAGCACCTTTCTACAACACCTTGTGTAAATGCATCTGTTATTGCACCTGAGTATTTTGATAGACTGCGAAAAGCCTTTCCTAATCAAGATTTGTATAAACTCTGGTTAGTAATTACACAAGATGTAAACTTCGGTAAGTTAGATAGAGGTGAAATGAAGGGCGTTGCTACATTTCAAACCGAAAGTAAAAGTAATCTTAAAAGGCTTCAGCAAAAAGAAACCATTGCTCGCTATCAATTTATAAACGGTGTTTTAAAAGAAACCTTAGTTGTTGATACCGCAAACGCAAAAGACTTACGAAGTAGATTTGATAGAGTTCTTACCCATAAATTTTGGGGCTATATTATTTTCTTTTCCGTATTACTGCTAATCTTCCAAGCGATTTTTGATTGGAGTAGCTATCCAATGGATTTTATTGATGAATCTTTCGCTTCACTTAGTGAATGGACAAAAAACACGCTGCCACCAGGAGATTTCACAAATCTTATTGCCGAAGGTATTATCTCTGGTTTGGGCGGAATCATCATCTTTATTCCACAAATTGCTTTTTTATTTCTCTTTATCGCCATACTTGAAGAAAGTGGTTATATGAGTCGGGTTGTTTTTTTAATGGACAGAGTAATGCGTCGTTTTGGGCTTAGTGGAAAAAGTGTTGTGCCATTAGTTTCTGGAACAGCTTGTGCTATTCCAGCTATAATGGCTACCCGAAATATAGAAAGCTGGAAAGAGCGTTTAATAACCATTCTAGTAACGCCTTTTACAACTTGTTCGGCTAGGCTTCCTGTGTACTTAATAATTATTGCTTTGGTAATTCCTGAGGAACGTGTACTAGGTATTTTTAGCTTGCAAGGGCTTACTTTAATGTTTTTATACTTATTAGGTTTTGGTGCTGCTATATTTTCAGCTTGGTTGCTTAATAAGGTTTTAAAGATTAGAAGTAAAACATTTTTTGTAATCGAGATGCCTAATTACAAAGTCCCGATGTTTAAAAATGTAGCTATTACAGTTATTGAAAAAACTAAGTCATTTGTTCTAGGGGCAGGTAAAATAATTTTAGCTATTTCAATTATTCTATGGGTACTAGCATCCTATGGTCCTGGTGATTTTAATAACGCTGAAACTATTGTGACACAAGAAAATAGTAGTATTTCACTTTCTGAAGAAGAATTAGAAACTAAAATTGCTTCCTATAAATTAGAACATTCATACATTGGAATTATTGGAAAAGGGATTGAGCCAGCCGTAAGACCTCTAGGCTACGATTGGAAAATAGGAATCGCCATTGTAAGTAGTTTTGCTGCAAGAGAAGTTTTTGTAGGCACGTTAGCTACCATTTACAGCGTAGGTAGTGAAGAGGAAGAAACCATTAAAAACAGAATGGCTGCAGAAGTTAACCCAGTACTAGGAACTCCACAATTTAACTTTGCAAGTGGAATCTCATTACTGTTATTTTATGCCTTTGCAATGCAATGTATGAGCACACTAGCCATTGTAAAACGGGAAACTAATAGCTGGAAATGGCCAATGTGGCAGCTAGGAGCAATGACAGTTATTGCTTACGTTGTTGCCTTAGCAGCATATCAATTTTTAAAATAGTTATCTTTATACTATGCAAACAACACTTGTCATATTAACTTTCGTTATTGCCACAGGCTATATTCTTAAAAAGTTTGTTTGGAATCCTTTGTTTGAAAACCGAAAAAAAACAACCCTTGGCACACTAGATGGTGGTAAAACCAAATGTGGTAACAAGGATTGCGGGTGTCATTAATTTTTGAAATCTCAAATATCAAGTTTTAAACACCAAAGGCTTTTATTTAATCTTCATCAAACCAACCATCAATGCGAGCAATGGCATCTTCATAATGATATCTAGTCTCGGTATTTACTCCATTTTTAGCTCTATTTAAAATAGCTCTTAACGTTCTTAACTCTCCTCTTACCAGAGCTCTAACATCACTAGTATTAACATTAAATACTAGTCTGCCTTCAAATCCAGGGCGGCTAAAACTATTACTAGGTCCTTCATTTTCTAATAAATACCCCATACGATCTAGGTAGGTGCGCTGTAAATTTCTACGATAGATATCTACGTTTCTTCCTGTAGTTGCTTCTTTAAAAATTCCTTTACGTAAATCGCGTAACATTTCAAGTGCGCTGTAATATTCTGTTCCAGTAGTTTCGGCATCAACAAGTCTTCCTATTCTGTCAAAACTCAACAAATTATTTATATGTCTCGCTTGCACCCTACGAAGCCTTTCAAAATAACCTGCATGGTCTATATTTTGAAGAATGCTTTCATCGACTAACCAAGTTGGAGTTTCAAAAGCGTTATCATGTAACCATTGCATAGATTCTTTTTGAGAACTTTCGTCAAGGTGTGTGTATATAGTTCCTCCTTGAGATGGTGTTTTAATGTTCTCGAAAACGCCTCCAATATTGGTGACTACATGTCCAACATAACGACTCCAAACACCTAGCATTTCACCATATAATTCTTCTAAATCTGCATAATTATTAGTTTTATCTGATGTCCAACTGGGTAAATTTTTAGCTACATACTGTAAGTTTTTAATCCCATAAGTACTTGCTTTAATTGGGTTGTCTCCAATAGCTTCGGTTTGCGATTGAGGGTCAAAACGACTGGATTGTCTTCCAAATTTATAACGAGCATCTCCTGCCTTATCAAGAATCCAAGAATCTAATGTTTTCTTTTCTGCTTCTGGAGAATTTGCACCAGGAATAACACGATATCCCCAATTGGTAGCATAATGATCATAAGGTCCCATTTGACGAATAAATCTAATATTCTTATCACCAGGCTGTGCTATGTAATTGTACCGTGCGTAATCCATTAAACTAGAGGCAATTCCAAACTCTTGTGTAAAAGCACCATCCCTATACGATTCTACATCATAGGCATAACTCGCAGCCATATTGTGTGGAAAGCCAAGAGCGTGCCCAACCTCATGTGCAATAACCATTCGCATCATTTCGCCAATTTCTTTATCAGGTGTGTTTAACGTTCTAGCACTTGGGTTAGCAGCACCCGTTTCTAGTAAATACCTGTTTCTATAGCTACGTAAGTGATTGTGATACCATATAATATCACTTTCTATAATTTCTCCACTTCTAGGGTCACTCACACTTGGACCAACTGCATTACGTGTAGTACTTGCTACATATCTAACAACAGAATAGCGAATATCCTCTGGGCTGAACTCTGGGTCTTCTTCTGGTGTAGGAGCATCTTTTGCAATAATTGCATTTTTAAAGCCGGCTGTTTCAAATGGTTTTTGCCAGTCTTCTATACCTTGTTTTATGTACTCCTTTAAGTTTTCTGGTGTCCCTGGGTCTAAGTAGTACACAATAGGCTTTACAGGTTCTACTAACTCTCCTCTTGCATAGGCTGCGGGGTCTTTAGGTTCTAATCTCCAACGGCGAATGTATGTTTTTCTGTCTGCCTTTAACTCTTCACTTCCAAAGTCATATTGACTTACTGTAAAGAATCCAACTCTTGCGTCATACAATCGAGGTTGCATTGGTTCTTCTGGAAGTAAAATCATAGATTGATTCATTTGTAAGCTAATAGACTCTGTAGCTCTGTTTGATGGTGGCTCTGAAGCATTATAAGTAAAGTCTTGTTTAACTTCTATGTTTTGAGGAAAGCTTTTTACTGAATGAATAAAACTCCTTGACTTATCAAGGTTCTTTACTTTGTACTGTCTTCTTAATCTGGCAGAAAGACCACTAATAGCTTTTACATCAGATTGAAAAAACTTGGTAACATCTATAACTACATTGGCAGAGTCTTTACTTATTGTTGCAATATCAAAAGCATATAAGGTAGGTTCGTAATTGTTTACGTATACCGAATTGCTAATCGCTTTGGTACTATCTGCCACATTTGCAAAAGACTTTACTTTTAAAAGTATTTTGTCTTGAAATTGCTGCCAATGCACTACTTGCTCATTAGTTTTTGTTCCCGCATTAAAATAACCACCACCCAGTCCTGTAGGTATTTGTGCAATTCTTGAAACCCAAAGCATGTCTTTTTCAAGTAAGTTTTTTGGTATTTCATAGTAGTATTGCTTTTTTACTTTATGGACTTTAAACATCCCTTCATCTGTAACCGCGTCTTTAGTAATAACTTTATCATAAGACTTCATAGCATCTTTATCCTTTTTTGGTGCTGATGTAGCAGTCTGAGAAGATGTTTTGGCTTTTGTACTTTTTTGTGTAGAAGAACAAGATAAGAATAGCGAAAAAGAAATCGCTAGGAGTAGAAGTTTTTTCATGGGTGTTTTATTTGAAACTGAAAAATACGCATTCCTTAGCCTAGGCTATTTCAGTTTAAAATAAAATTAACAGAATTTAACGTTTGAGACCTGCTGAAGCAGAGAGAGGTCTATGACTAATCTACCTTTGGTAGCTTAAGTGTCATTGCATCTCCTAATAAAAAATCATCAACGTGCCCTGCGACTGAATTGTTTTGAAGCTTAAAATGAGTATGAATATTGGTACTATGATGTGTAAAAATGGTATGATGTGCATTTGAGTAAAACCCTAGAAAATCAGCATTCTTATTTTTTAGGGTACCATTAAGTCCAGATGAAATATGTTTTGCGTGTGAGTGTTCTGTATCTCCATCTTTCCAGTCTATAACATGCCAATCTATCTTTCTTGCAGTTCCAGAAACTAAGAACGGGAAAGGTTTATTAATATTAATGTTGTTTTGTTTTGCCACTTCAAAGACATATGTTTCAAATTGTTTTTTATCTACCACACTATCTGGAACTTTAAACGTGTTCCATTTTTCTACCTTGGCATATACTAATAAAGTAGCATTTTTATCAAAACTAGAATCTATTGTAAGTGTATCATTTTTAACAGAGGTGTTAAAGGATGTGCTATCAAAAATTTGTATTTCGCCTTTTAAGTTTTCAAAAGCACCTAATGCATAAAAGTGTTCGGCACCTTCAAAATCTGAGAGACTAGCCTTTGCGGTTATATCTCCTTTGTGCATAATATCTTTTAGCGCTCCATTATATGCTATTGTAAATCCTACTTCTTTTTTTGAAGTATTATTACAAGAAACTGATAAAAAAGAAAGAAAGATAAGAGCTAGATAAGTGTATTTCATTTTTAAAAAATGCTTTTATATTATTTAGTAAATATCAATCTAAACTACTCTTCTGAAGCTATTTTCTCTTTTGAAACTAAAAGAACATAAGGTTCCTTTTTAGACCCTATTTTACTAGTAGGATAAGGGTTTAATTGCATCCCTTTAATAACATGTTTACTATCAATAAATAGTATATTAGAGTATTCTTCTCCTTGCATAGTTGCTCCAAAAAGTAATTCTTTGATTAATGGAGGGTCTTCCCCTTCGACAACTTCAACAAGAATTTTTGCTCTACCAGCCCAAGTACAATTTACACCTTTTGGGCAACGCGAGTCCTCGGTAACCTCAAGAAATTTAATTGTTAGGTCCCCCATTTTAACTGGAGTATTTAAAGGAATTTTTGTTACTATTTTAGGTACATCTACTGGAGTTTCTTCTTGAGAAATTGCAGTAATGGTAACTAATAAGGCTATAATAAGTAGTGCTTTTTTCATAATAAAATATTTCAATTTTAAAGATAAAAGAAAAAACAATGCCAAACTAAAAAAGACTACCCTCTAAACAGGAAGAAATCATCCTTCATGTGCTCTATCTTTTCGTCTTTATTTGTCACAATATACTCTAGGGCTAAATTAGTAAAAGTGAGTCCTTTTTCAGTAAGTGCTACTACATCATTTTCTATAGCAATCATATTGTTTTTTAGAGCTAAATCAATCACATTTTTACTTCGTACTTTTTGCCAATTAATATGTTCTTGTAAATGATTTATGTGACGTTCTTGTTCTTCGGAATGATTATTTAAGTGCAACAAAAAGGTAATTAGAGAAACTTCGGTGCGTTGTTGTTTTTGCCTATACAAGACCGAAATAAGCCCTTTTGAAGGCGCAAACAAGTACGTAATTAAAAATACAACTCCTAGTACTGTTGTCATTGACCCAGAAATAGAAGCATCTAAAATATTAGCAAGCCAATAACCTCCTATTGCTGAAAAAACTCCAAAACAGATTGATAATACAAGCATTTTTTTTAAGTCTGAAGTTAATAAATACGCCGTTGCCGCAGGAGCAATCATAAGTGCTACCACCAAAATAGCTCCTACCGCATCAAAAGCACCTACTACCGTTACAGAGGAAATAGACATTAAACCATAATGCATTATTACTGGAGAAATACCTAACGCAGAAGAGAGTCCGGCATCAAAGGTACTAACCTTTAATTCTTTAAAGAACAAAAACAATAAGCCTAGTGTAACTAAAAGAATAACCCCCATTACCCAAATGGATTTAGGACCTACATCCGCTCCAAAAAGTAATAATCTATCAAAAGGAGCAAATGCTAATTCTCCTAATAAAACCGCATCAACATCTAGGTGTACATCATTTGCATTTTTGGCAATCATAATAACGCCTATGCTAAAAAGTGCAGGAAAAACAAGGCCTATAGCTGTATCTTCTTTTACCAATCCTGTTTTTTGAATTGCTTCTACCAATATCACAGTAATAACCCCCGTGACAGCTGCTAGTAAAATAAGCAAGGGAGAGTTCAAGTCTTCAGTAATAAAAAAGCCAATCACAATTCCTGGCAAAATAGAGTGACTAATAGCATCACTTATTAATGCCATTTTACGAAGCACTAAGAACACTCCAGGTATCGCGCAAGCGATGGCTACAATTGCTGCTATGAGTTGTATTTCTATTTGAGGACTAGTCATTATCTTTCTGTTGGTTATACAAATCTTTAGCCTCATTAAACCCCTGTGGAGTCATAGACCATTCTTGCCCTTTTATTTCAATCCAATTTTTTTCTTCGAGTTTTCCTAAGGTATTTCTTGTAAATCCTTGAAAATCATTTAAGATTTTAATGGCATGTGGTCGAGAAATATCTTCATGCTTACTTACAATTCCATACATTAATTGAAGCGTTTTCTTAAGCTTAAGGTCCCTCCTGTTTTTTCGAAATCTAATTTCTCTAAATAATAACCCTCTTGCAGGCGAAAAAACAAAAGAAAACAATACAAATACTGCTGCTACCAAAACGATAACTGGTCCAGTAGAAAGGTTATTTTGAGTTGCACTAATGGCAGTACCAAAAACACCCGAAAATATTCCGAAAACACCTGCTAATACAATCATTACACTCAATTTATTTGTCCATTGTCTTGCTGCTGCTGCGGGAGCCAAAAGCATAGCGCTCATTAATACTACACCTACTGTTTGTAACCCTAAAACAATAGCCAACACTATAAAAAATGTAATGAGTATATCGATAAACCGGGTATTAAACCCTAAGGTTTTGGTATAATCTGCATCAAAAAGAAGCAGTTTAAATTCTTTCCAAAATAAGAGTAAGACCACTAGACAAGCCCCAGTAACAATAGCCATTAAATAGACATCTTTTTCAACTAGAGTAGCAGCTTGACCAAATAAATATTTATCAAGTCCAGCTTGGTTGGCATTGGGCTGTTTTTGTATAAAAGTGAGTAATAACATCCCAAACCCAAAAAACAATGAAAGAATTAAACCCAATGCTGTATCACTTTTAAGATGAGTTTTTGTAATCATTCCCCTTATCCAAAATGTTCCTAAAACACCACTTACTAATGCTCCCAGTAAAAGAATATTACTGTCTTTTGCTCCTGTTATTAAAAAAGCAATAGCAATCCCCGGTAGGGCAGCATGAGAGATAGCATCTCCCAACAAACTTTGTTTACGTAATACTGCAAAACTTCCTAACATGCCACAGATAGCACCAAGAATTGCTGTTCCTAGCGTTATGGTGCGCAAGGTGTAATCTGTAAAAACAAGTTCGAAATATTCGGTAATTGACATTAGTCTTTAGTCATTTGATATTAGTCTTTCGTAACAAAATTTTGGTTCTATTTTTGGGTTTACTATTTGAGTTTTGCTATTTATTCACAGCAACTTTATAGTTAATACCATACGTTTTGGTAAGGTTATCATCATTAAAAATATCTTTAACAGGACCTGTCGCAATCTTCTTTACATTTAAAAACGTAACCCAATCAAAATATTCTGGTACGGTTTGTAAATCGTGATGAACCACAACCACCGTTTTACCTGCTTTACGTAACTCTTTTAAGATATTAATAATAGCAATCTCTGTTGTAGCATCTACACCTTGAAAGGGTTCGTCCATAAAATAGATAGAAGCGTTTTGCACCAATGCTCTTGCTAAAAACACACGCTGTTGTTGCCCACCGCTTAGCTGACTAATCTGTCTATTTTTAAAGGATAGCATTCCTACTTTTTCTAGTGCTTCTAAAGCGGCTTTTTTTTCTTTTTGCCCAGGTCTTTTTATCCAACCTAGACTCCCATAGGTTCCCATCATTACAACATCTATAGCGGTCGTTGGGAAATCCCAATCTACGCTTCCTTTTTGGGGTACGTAGGCAACTAGCTTTCGTTGTTTTTCATAGGGTTTGTTATAAATAGCAACACTTCCAGCAATAGGCTTTATAATACCCAATATAGATTTTATGAGTGTAGATTTTCCTGCACCATTAGGCCCCACAATTGCCATAAGTACTCCCTCTGGAACAGCTAAATCTATATCCCACAATACTGGTTTATAATTATAAGCTACTGTAAGGTCATCAACTTGTATAGCGGTTTTTTTTGACATGTGTTTTATTTATTGAAGAGCATCTACAATAGTATTTACATTATGAGTAAACATTCCAATATAAGTGCCTTCTATGGTTCCCGTATCACCAAGAGCATCACTAAAAAGAGACCCTCCTATAGTCACTTCGTGACCTTTAGAAAGAACTGCTGCTTGTAAAGCTTCGATAGTTCTTTTAGGAACCGAGCTTTCTACGAAAATTGCTTTTACTTTGTTGTCAATTATAAATTGAGATAGACGTTGTACATCCTTTACACCTGCTTCAGTTGCGGTTGACAACCCTTGTAGTCCAACTACTTCAAAACCATATGTTTTCCCAAAGTAATTAAAGGCATCATGTGCAGTAACCAATATTCTTTTTTCCTCAGGAAGTGTTTCAATCTTTGCTATGATTTTTTCTTCTAAAACATCTAGTTCTTTTTGAAAAGCTTCATTGTTAGACTTATAAAGTGAGGCATTTTTTTCATCTTCTGAAGACAAGACTTCGGTAACTTGATTTGCAAATTTTTTGAAATATTGAATGTTGAACCAAACATGAGGATCATAATTTGAAGCAAAGTATTCTGAACCTATCAAGCCTCCCTTATCAAGACTTTCGGCAAGTGCTACTTGTAATTTACTTGAGCTTTCCATTTTTTCAAAAACCTCAACCAGTTTTCCTTCAAGGTGTAACCCGTTATAGAAAATAATATCTGCGTTGTAAAGTTTTGTCACATCCCCTTCAGAAGCTTTATATAAGTGAGGGTCTACACCTGCTCCCATTAAGCCTTGTACTTCAATAGTATTGCCTCCAATGTGCTTTACTAAATCTGTAATCATTGTGGTTGTAGTAACCACTTGTAGTTTTGAATTTTCTTTTTTTTCATTTTTACAACTTATAAGTGTAAGTGCAAAAAGAAAGTAAAGTATTTTTTTCATTTTCATTTTATTTTGGAATTCTAAAACTAACACCTGCACTTAGCAGGATATCTTGCCCGTCTGTAATACTACTACCTATTGTTGCATCTAACTGAAAAGAGGGGCTTAACAAATACGTAATTCCAGCATCCCATAAATGATTTGCTCTATTATCTTCTGGCAGGTCTCCATAAAGCTCTGCGTAAAGTCCAATTTTTGAAGAAACACTATACCCGTAAACAAGTGTATATACATAGGCAGCTTCTGGACTGTCATCTAGCCATTGTGCTCCTAGATTATAGGCAAGAGATGATTTTTCAGAAAGTGTATGCGCAAAAGAAAATCTAAAGTCTACCCCTGTTGTTTCTGGTCTATAATCTGACGCAGCACTAAAAGGCAAGTATAAGTGACCTAATAATCCTATTTCTGGGAGCCATCCTTTTTCTTCTATGATTTCAACCTTCATACCTGCCAATAAAGGAGATAAGCCACTAGCAACATTATCTAATTCTTGACCATTAAATGAAGTTCTTACTTCTTCAAAATTCCAACCAAGCCGTAATTCTAAATTATCAAATATTCCATAACGCAGCAAGGTAGTATTGTATCCATATACTTCAGATTTTACTGCATCTTCTTCAAAAGACTCATAAAAAGAACCTGTTTCTACTTGAAAATATCCCGCTGGAACTGTATTGGGAGATTCTGTAGCATCTGGCCTATCAGTTATCATCTCTGGCACACTATCAGCATCTTGCGACCAGCAAATACTTGTAATTGTAACTAGTATTACAAGAATGCTATTTTTTAAATTAATTTGTTTGTACATATAAATTCTCAGCTATTTTTTGTGATATAAAAAATTGGTCTTTCCCTACTTGTATTACCATAGAGCCATCAAAAAACTCTTTACCAAGTACTTTGATTTTAGTTCCAATACTTATTCTCTTTTTATCTAGATATTGTAAAAATTCTCCACTAGATTCTTTTACTCCAACGCAGACTCCTTTTTGATTTTTATTCAATTCACTAAGTAGCTTTTTCTCCGTACGTTTTATATTTCCATGTTTATCTGGAATAGGGTCTCCATGAGGGTCGAAGTCTGGATTGCCAAGAAAATCATCTAGTCGTTTTACTAATTCTTCAGATTGAATATGCTCTAACTGCTCTGCGATTTCATGAACTTCATCCCAATGAAAGTTTAACTTTTCAACAAGAAAAACCTCCCATAGCCTATGTTTTCTTATAACATTAGCGGCAATTTTTCTTCCGCTAGGTGTAAGTATGGTTCCTTTATATTTTTTATAAGAAAGCACTTCTTTATCGGCCAATTTTTGCACCATATCTGTTACTGAAGAAGGCTTTGTATCCATTCTATCTGCAATGGCATTGGTACTTACTTCACCTTGATGCTGTTGCTCTAAATGGTATATTGCTTTTAGGTAATTCTCTTCTGCTAATGAAAACATATGGCAAAGGTAAATATATTTTTACTTTTATACTATTTTTATTTTTAGATAAGACTAAAAATAAAACAAGCCATTATACACAATAAGCAAATAGTTGGTATGTTAGTTTGCGCAAAGTAAAGGCGTAATAATCTTATTGGTACAAATTTTTCATTTTCAAACAAAAAATTCAATCGAAGTGGCAAATATTAATAAAATGTACCACGAAAACTACTGATTTTTAGAGAATTAAAACCCTCTTTCCTTTTGTAGTTGCTCGTAAGCTTCTTGTACTTTATTAAATTTTTCTTGAGCTCCTTTTTGATAGGCTTCATCCATGTGTTGTAGTTTATCTGGATGGTATTTTTTCACCATTTCTCGGTAGGCCTTTTTTATTTCAGCAGTTGTGGCTGTTTTTTCAATTTCCAAAATTTTGTAGGCGCTGTCTGGATTTTTAAAGAACATAGCTTTAATGCTTTCAAAATCTCGAAACTGAACCCCTAAAAATCCACCAATCCTATTAATCTCTTTTACTTCTGGTTCGGTTACATGACCATCTGCATTAGCAATGCTAAATAGAAAATGAAGTATCTGTAATCTTGATTCATATCTAGTTCGCTGACGCAACAAGTTGCAAATATTCTGTGCAGAAACTTGTCTTTTTTTTATCACATTGTTAAAAACATTAAAAGTTGCATTAGCACGCTCACGACCATACGCCTGAACAAAGTATTGTCGCACATAATCAAGCTCACTTTGGTTTACTGTACCATCTGCTTTTATTACAAGAGAAGCTAGAGACAGCAAGTTAAGTTCAAAGTCTGCTGGCGATACACTATCTACTCGCTGTTGCTTAAAAACCTCTTGAAAACCCCTTCCTGTTTTCTTACTCCCCATATTATCAAATAAGCTCCCAATTAGAAACCCAATAACTGCACCAGGAAATCGATAAAACATATACCCAATAACAGCAGCAACCCAACGAATCATATTAATTATATTGCATTTTTTATATTGAGACAAATATACATAAACTACGTAGAGCGTGTAACTGAAGTATTTTTTTAAAATCCCAAATTACAAGAACCAAACTCCAAAGCTTTTTTGCCATTTGTTATTTAAAGTTTGGAATTTCATTAAGATTGAATTGTAAGTAATTGCGCTCTAAATTGACTATATTTGCAGTAATAATAATGGATTAAAAATTTCAAGATATGTACCCAGCAGAATTAGTAAAACCAATGCGAGAAGATTTAACAAGTATTGGTTTTTCAGAATTATATACAGAGCAAGATGTGACAAACGCCCTTGCAAAAGAAGGAACAACCTTAGTGGTTGTAAATTCAGTTTGTGGATGTGCCGCTGCTAATGCTAGACCAGGCGCTAGGATGTCACTACAAAATGCTAAGACTCCAGACCATTTGGTTACTGTTTTTGCAGGCGTTGACAGAGAAGCTGTAGATGCTGCTCGTGCTCAAATGATGCCTTTTCCTCCAAGTTCGCCTTCTATGGCTTTGTTTAAAGACGGAGAACTAGTACACATGTTAGAGCGTCATCATATTGAAGGTCGCGCGGCCGATATGATTGCCGAAAACCTTAAAAGTGCTTACGACGAGTTTTGTTAAGCTTTTAAAATTATAGATAGATAAAATCCGTTAGTATTATTTACTAGCGGATTTTTTTATTTTTGAAGTACCAATGAAACTAATAAACCAACTCCTTAGCTACCCGCTTACCATTTTATTCTATATCTTATTTGGAATAGAATTGCTAGTGTTTGATCTAATCCAGCGGATAACATTAAGCATTTTTGGGTACCAAGCACATAAAGTAAGTGTTGATATTTTTAATGGCTTTTTGGTTAGAAATCTTCATGTCCTTGGAGTACGCTATACTGTTAAACTGCCCTCCTCTCTTCCTGTTGGAAAACCCGTAATTATAGTGTCTAATCACCAAAGTATGTGGGACATCCCGCCATTGATATGGTTTTTACGAAAATTACACGTTAAGTTTATTTCTAAAAAAGAATTAGGAAAAGGAATCCCTTCTGTCTCTTATAATTTAAAATATGGAGGGTCTGTTTTAATTGATAGAAAAGACCCTTTACAAGCTACTGAAAGAATTAAAACCATCGCTGAGTATATATCCAAATATAATAGAAGTGTAGTTATTTTTCCTGAAGGAACCCGAAGTAGAGATGGCATCCCAAAACCTTTTAAAAGAAAGGGACTGGAGACCTTACTTGTAAATGCTCAAGACGCTTATATTCTGCCTATAAGCATTAGCAACTCATGGAAGCTTCAAAAAAATGGGATGTTTCCCATTCCACTTGGAGCACACTTAAAATTTAAAGTGCATGAAGCAATAAAAGCTTCCTCTTTTAATCACAATGAACTTATTGAAAATTTAGAAACTCTTGTGGTCTCTGAAATTGAGAATTAAAAATTTACTACATAAAAGAACACCCCTTAAAACAACCTAGTCTGTGGGTTTTTTAAAGCCAAAAACTTTGAGTTATCAAGACTAGGCATTCTTTTACCTTTAAGAAACTTTTGTTTGGCAAGTTTCATGGTATCATGTAGTTGTGTTGCGATAATGCCTTCTCCTTTCATACGCCTTCCCCAATTGCTATCATTTAACTTTCCGCCATGACAGGCTGCAATCTGGTTTAATATTCTATCGGCTCTGTCTGGGATTGTTTTGTGTGCCCAATCTGTAAATATCTTAGCTATCTGTCCATTTAATCGTACTATCGTAAAAGCAACATCCCTTGCACCTAAATCAGTTACTTTTTTTACTAATGGTATTATTTCATGACTGTTTAATGATGGAATAATAGGCGCCATCATTACGCGTACAGGAATATTGTTTTCTGAAAGTACTTTAACGGCCTTTAGTCGTTGCTTTATGGTAGCTGTTCTTGGTTCTAATAATCTTCGCGTCTTTTCAGATAATGAGGTGATAGAAATATTTACTGAAACAATGTTATGCTTTGCCATTTCTTTTAAAATATCTAGGTCTCTTACTACTAGACTATTCTTAGTGATAATTCCAGTTGGGTTTTTATACTGAAGCATTATCTCTAAGCATTGACGGGTAATGTTCAGTTTTCTTTCAATAGGCTGGTAACAGTCTGTATTTCCACTAAAAACTATGGTATCGCCTTGCCATAATTTCTTTGTGATATGTTTTTCTAGCAGTTTTGGAGCATCTTTTTTTATTAATATTTTTCTTTCAAAATCTAACCCTGCTCCATACCCCCAATATTCATGACTATTTCGAGCATAGCAATACACACAACCATGCTCACAGCCTTGATACGGATTTGCAGAATAACCCATCCCTATATCTGGACTGGTAACCTTGTTTACAAAACTTTTTGGGAATACATTAATGTAGTTATTTTTGTTTTTGTCAACAAGCTCTCCTTCAACTTCACAAAAGTTTAAAAAGTCATCACGAAGCTCATGGCTCAACTCAAAAAATCTGTTATGGACTTTTTGTTGGGCGCCTCTTCCTTTGATATAACCTTTAGACATAAAAAAACTTTGAAAAACATAAGATGCTCTTCAAAGTTAATTTATTTATTGGAAATATTCCTATAAAAATTGGAATAACTCCTAATATGTTATTGCCCTGGAAACTCAGGTTTTCTTTTCTCTAAAAAGGCTTGGGTTCCTTCTTTAAAGTCTGCCGTACCAAAGCATTTTCCAAATTCAGTTATTTCTGTTTCAAAACCATTTTCGCCATCTTCATATCCTGCATTAATGGCTGCAATCGCAGATGCAATTGCCACAGAAGAATTTCTCATAATCTTTCCAGCTATTTTTTCAGCAAGCGGCAGTAATTCTTCTTGTGAGGTAACATGATTGATCAGTCCGTATGTTAATGCCTGATTTGCATCTACCATCCCAGCAGTCATAATAAGCTCCATTGCTCTTCCTTTACCAACTAACTGAGGTAAACGCTGTGTACCTCCATACCCAGGAATTACTCCTAATGATACTTCTGGTAATCCCATTTTTGCATTATCGCTAGCTATTCTAAAGTGTGCTGCCATTGCTAATTCTAATCCCCCACCTAATGCAAAACCATTTACAGCTGCAATAACAGGGGTTGCTAGATGTGCAACAAAATCAAATAATTGAGCCTGTCCTTTTGCTGCTAGTTTTTCACCTTGCCTTACTGAAAAGTCTGCAAATTCACTAATATCTGCTCCAGCAACAAATGCTTTTTCGCCACTTCCGGTAATTATAATTACCTTAACCTCTGTATCGTGATCTGCTTCCTTGAAAGCTTCATGAAGCTCGGCTATTGTTTCTGTGTTTAAAGCATTTAATTTTGAAGGTCTGTTAATGGTAATAGTGCAAATTCCATCTTCAATTTCAGACAAAATATTCGTGTATGACATACGTTTGTTTTTTTGTTAATTCTACGAAAAATTGAAGGGCAAAAATACGAAATATCCTAGACCTGTTTGGGGAACAATACCTTAAATACGGTTTTTTCACTTTCCTCTGAAGTAAAAGAAATACTCCCATGATAGGTCTCTACAATGTTTTTAACCATAGCAAGACCAAGTCCCATACCACTATTTTTAGTGGTAAACTTAGGTTCAAAAATCATGTCTTTATTCTCTTCTTTTATTCCTCCGCCATTATCCATTACAGTTAATGCAACATTTTCTTCTTCAGAAAATACTCGAACTTCAATTCTGGGATCACTCACATTGTGTTGCTCGATGGCTTGAATACTATTTTTAACAAGATTTGTAATAACCCTTATTAACTGTGTCCTATCAAACTTTGCAATAATTTCTTTTTCTTCAGAATAAAAATAAATATACCCTTCATTAAAAATATCTAGTGCTAGTTTGGTGATTTTTACGACATCTAATGTTTCATCTTGTTGTGCAGGCATCTGGGCATAATTAGAAAATGCCGAAGCAATACTACTCATCGTATCAATTTGTTGAATAAGTGTATTACTATGTTCTTCCAGTTTAATATGAATCTCTGGGTCATTAGGGTTAAATTTTCGCTGAAAACTTTGAACCGTTAAACGCATTGGGGTTAATGGGTTTTTAATTTCATGTGCTACTTGTTTTGCCATTTCTCGCCATGCAGCTTCGCGCTCACTAGCTGCTAACTGTGCTGCACTACTTTCCAGCTCATCTATCATTCCATTGTACGCGTTTACAAGATGCTGAATCTCTTCGGTAGAAGCTCCAACATCAATCTTTTTATTACGCTGGTTTAATCTTGTATCTGTTATTTTTTGACTAACTGCATTTAGAGAACGGGTAATATATTTTGAAAGGAAATAAGCTAGGGCAATTGCTATTAAAAACATTAAAAGGTATGCCATACCAAGCCTAGTTAGGCTTTCTTTTAACTCCTTGTTTATGAAGTCGTCGTTTTCAATATAGGGTAGGTTAAGAATTGCAAGGGGTTTAAAATAATTGTCTGTTATATATGTATAAGATGATTTATATTCTTGCCCATCTTCTTCAAACTCTTCTACATAGTTTTTTTCTACTGAATTTTGCAAAACGTCCATCACATACTTAGGAATTTCTTGCTTAGTAGTGTCTCTTACAAAAGATGCCTTTGACGATTTTAAAAGCTTTCCGTCCAAATCATACAAATACATTTCAAGATTATGGATGGCTTTTAGTTCGTAGATTTTATCTTTAAAGATAAGTGGTATGTTTTCAGTCTCTACAGGATAAGTAGTGTTCTCTATTACAAAGCCAATATTCTCTCTAATATTTGCTTCTTTACGCTGTAAACGCTCACTATGGTAGTCTTCTGCTTCTTCTCGATACTGATAGATAGTAACAACTGCTATTAATACTGAAGCCAGTAGTATTAATAAAATCATCGAGAAAAAAATACGGTTTCGTAATGAACGCTTATAAAATGCCACTCAAATTAAATTTTGAAGTAAGATAACAATAATTGCACCATTTTTGGTTTAGAATTACTTCTCTCTTATTCTCTTATACATTTTATAGCCTAACATAAGTAAAATTGAAAAGACAATGATACCTAGGGTACCATAAATCCAGTCTACAGCATTTTTTAAAATCACTAAGAACACCACAGCAAAAAGAATGATAGTTGCGCCTTCATTAAACAAACGCATAAAATTTGAAGAATGTTTATACACATCGTTTTGATGCGATTTAAAAATAAGATGACATTTAATATGATATGCGATTAGTGCAACTACAAAACCTAGTTTTACTTGCATCCAAGCATCTGTTATCCAAAAAGGACGTAGCACTAATAACCAAACAGCAAAACCAATAGCTAAAATCATAGATGGCCAAGTAATAATATACCATAGCCGCTTCGTCATAATTTTATATTGTTCGCTTAAAATTTCTTTTGCTGGACTTTCCTTTGCTTGAGCTTCTATTTGATACACAAAAAGTCTAACAATATAAAATAGTCCTGCAAACCAGGTTATTACAAAGATTAAATGTAGTGATTTTAAATAATTGTATTCCATATATATCTCCCGTGAAAAAGGGAGTGTTTTTTACTCCTCTTCTTCAACAAAAAGATAGTTTAATTTCAGTTTATTAAACTCCGCATTAAAATTGGAAATTTCTTCTGTAATAAGTCTATCAAACTCATTTAATTCCTTATTAATAGCAGCTTTTAATTCATTTTTAACCATAACATCCTGCTGGGTAGGCGGGAAATCATCCATACTTACCAAACTATTAAGGTGTGCCAATTTATTTGTTAATCTAATTGGGAAATTAAGCGGGTCTTGACCACTTCTATTTTTAGTTTGGTAAAGCGCTTTTTCAATTTCTGAAAATTTGGCACTCAACGTATCTGCCTTTTCAACAAGTGTTTTTACGTCCTCATTTTCTTTATACTGTTTTTTGAAAGCCTTTAGTTGTGCATTAATATTTCTAATTTTTTTGATAGACTTATGGGCTTTATCAACTGTTTCGTTTACATCTGTTATAAAATTGAATTGCTTTTGCATTCCTGCAATATCTGTTTCAGCATTTTCATCTGGCAAAATCGTAAATTGTTGTTCTAGCACTTCGTCATCTACTTGTAAAACAACTTTGTAACTACCAGGAACAGCTTGAGGTGCGTTGGTACTTGCCCACCATAAAATCATTCCCTTTAAACGTTCAGCACCTTTTCCTCTCATATTCCATGTGTGATAATTGGCACCCTCTGAAACCTCTAATTTATCTTCTTTTTTATTTTTGGTGCTAAAGCTTTTAATGGTATCATTCTTACTGTTTAAATACGAAAGTGTTACTTCTTTATCTTTTGGATTTTTTAAATAAAAATAGGTCATCACTCCACTTGGGTGATTGGTTCCTTGCGTTAATGAACCACTTCTAGAACCACCCCCCATTCTATAGGTATCTTTTGGTTTGAAAAGGTAGTTCTCGACTGCGCTCGAACGAACACCATCATTCATCTTATAAAGCTGATGAATCACAGTTAAATCATCTATAATCCATAAACTTCTACCTTGGGTTGCAACAATTAAATTATTCTGTTTTACGGCCAAATCTGTTATAGGAACAATAGGTAAGTTTAACTGAAATGGTTTCCAATTAGTACCATCATTAAATGAGATATACATCCCAGTTTCGGTACCTGCATATAACAGTCCTTTTCTTTTTGGATCCTCTCGTACTACTCGAGTAAAATGTTCAGCAGGGATTCCATTTGTGATTTTTTTCCAAGTTTTACCGTAGTCGTTTGTCTTATATAGATAAGGAGCAAAATCGCCTGTTTTGTATTTTGTGCCAGCAATATAGCATGTTCCTGCATCAAAAGCTGAAGGTTCTACGCTATTAATCATCATCCATTCTGGCATTCCCTTAGGAGTTACATTCTCCCAAGTCTTTCCTCCATTTTGTGAAATATGCACTAATCCATCATCACTTCCCGTCCATAAAACGCCTTCTTTTACTGGGCTTTCGGCAGCAGCGAAAATAGTACAATAATATTCTACCGAGGTGTTATCCTGGGTGATAGGCCCTCCAGAAGATTTTTGTTTTTCAGCAACATCTCTTGTTAAGTCTGGGCTAATGGTTTTCCAACTTTCACCTTCATTAGTGGTTACATGTAAATGGTTAGAGGCTGTATATAATTTTTTAGGATTATGAGGCGAAAAGAAAATAGGAAAATTCCATTGAAAACGATATTTCATGTCTTCGGCTCCATGCCCCATAGGATTATCTGGCCATACACTAACGCTACGTACCGTATTTTTATCATGATTATAGCGCGTTAAAAACCCATCATAACTTCCTCCATATACAATTTCGGGATTGTCTGGAGTTACAGCAATATGAGCACTTTCTCCTCCTGCGGTAGATTCCCAATCATTATCTGTGATGCTTCTTCCTTCGGTTCTATGCGGAATCCTAATGGTCGAATTATCTTGCTGTGCAGCATAAATTCTATAAGGGAATGCATTGTCTGTGGTTACTCTATAAAACTGAGAGGTAGGTTGATTATGATAAGTACTCCAAGTTTCACCTCCATCATAAGTTACTTGAGCACCTCCGTCGTCACCAATAATCATCCTGTTAGGGTCATTGGGGGCTATCCATAAATCATGGTGATCGCCATGAGGGGCATTATAGGTGCTATAGGTTTTACCACCATCGGTGCTTTTATGGTATCTAACGTTTAATACATAAACTACATCTTCATCTTTAGAGTCTGCATAAATACGGGTATAATACCATGCACGTTGGCGTAACTTTCTCTCACTATTAATATTGCTCCAGGTTTCTCCTCCATCATCACTTCTATACACTCCGCCTTTGTCTTTATTTTCTACAATAGCCCAAACACGGTCACTATTTGCTGGAGAAACAGTCACTCCAATAATCCCTAAGGTATCGGTTGGGAAACCTTTGTTTTTTGAAATTTCTTTCCAAGTTTCACCGCTATCGGTGCTTTTCCAAAGTGCAGAACCATCTCCACCACTACTTAAACTATATGGTGTTCTTCTTACATTCCAAGTTGAAGCATATAAAATTCTTGGATTGTTAGGGTCTAATAATAAATCAACAGCTCCTGCATCTTGATTTACAAACAAGACTTGTTTCCAAGTCTTACCACCATCTGTACTTTTATAGACACCACGCTCTTGTGTAGGTTTATAAATATTTCCCATTACAGCAGCATAAACCGTGTTATAATCTGTTGGATGTATTGCTATTCTTGGGACGTGACGGCTATTTTTTAAACCTGCTTCTTTCCATGTTTTTCCAGCGTCTACAGATTTCCAAATACCGTATCCTGAGGATACATTACCACGTACCGTTTTTTCTCCACCACCAACATAAATTACATTTGGATCACTTTCTGCTACTTCAATAGCTCCAATAGAGCCTCCAAAAAAGCCATCGCTAATATTCTCCCACGTTCGCCCTCCATTTTTGGTTTGCCAAACACCACCACCTGTAGCGCCAAAGTAATATAAGTTGGGCTTTCCGGGCACCCCAGTTACAGCAGCACTTCGCCCACCTCGAAAAGGACCAAGCAGTCTGTACTCAAGGGCATCGTATAATTTTTCATCATACGATTGTGCTTGAAGTGTTTCTGAAGGGATTGAAAGAGAAAATAAGATTGTTAAAACAAACAATAATGGTTTAAAACGAGACATAGTATTGGATTGAAAAGTTTTGTATAAAGATACTTTATTCAATTCAAAATAGTATAGCCTAATGGATAGGTATTATTCCTTTAGCTCTTTTTTTACAGCTCTGTGCAAGAAATAACCAGTTACCACAGTAGAAAGCACATCTGCGATAGGAAATGAAATCCAAACACCCCAAACTCCAAAAAAGCTGGGTAGTATTAAAACTAAAGGGATTAAAAAGAAGCCTTGTTTAGTTAAAGAAAGTAATAAAGCGGGAATAGCCTTTCCTATAGCCTGAAAGTATGAAGCTCCAATTAATTGAATTACAATTACGGGCGTAGCAGCAAACACCCATCGTAATGCATTAGGGGTTCGTTTTAAAAGTTCGGCGTTATTTGCTAGTGTTTCGGCATCTTGCCCTTCTCTTCCGCTAATAAAAATAGAAACAAAGTTAGGAGCGAAAACCATAATTACTATAAAAATCCCTAATGCAAGTATGCCTGAATATTTTATAGAGGTATTGATAGATTCACGCACCCTTTCAAATTTATTGGCGCCATAATTATATCCCGCAATGGGCAAAAACCCTTGGTTAACCCCAATTACTGGAAACAAAGCAAACATGAGCATTCTACTTATAATTCCATAAGTAGCTACATCTATTGCATCACCATAAATTATTAAAACATTGTTTAGTAAAATAGTAAGTACTGCAATAGTTCCTTGTCTTGCAAGTGTTACAAAACTTAATGCACTAATTTCATTAACTATCTTTTTCTTTAATTTAAAGCACTCTGTAACTAATCTTAACTCACTTTTTGCAACAAAAAACCAAAAAATAAATGTAAAGCAAATTGCATAGCTAGTAAATGTTGCCCAGGCAGCTCCTTCCATTCCAAAATCAAAAACGTAAATAAGGATATAATCCATAAAGATGTTTCCAATTGCTGGAAGTAGCATAGCATACATAGCAAACTTTGGTTTTCCTTCGGCACGTATTACATTATTCCCCATCATACACATAGCAAGCATAACAATTCCGTACAATACAATACGATAGTATGTAAGAGCTAGGTCTTTAAAGGACTCATCAGCTCCAAAAAACTCAATAAGAAAGTCTTGAAATATTAGACCTAAAACAGCTAACACCCCAGAAGTTAAGAACGTAAGTGTAATTTGATTTCCAAAAACCCGTAGTGCTTTATCATTATCTCCCGAACCTAGGGCTCTAGATAAAACAGAGCTTCCTCCAATTCCAACAGCTAACCCTATAGCTGCAATAAAAAATGTAACAGGAATTACAACCGTAATGGCAGAAATTGCTAAAGGGCCAATCCATCGTCCAACAAAGATAGTATCTACTATCATATTTAAAGACATCACAAGGATACCTATAGAAGCTGGAACCGCTTGCTTTACGAGGAGTTTACTAATGGATTCTATCCCTAATAAATCTGAATTTTTTTTCAAATAAAAATTTCTAAAAAAGTTATGCTATAGCTTTATCTGTATTTATAATGCGCCACTCTTCAACCATAGAAATAAGAACATCAACAAAATCATCTCTGTCATTTAGGCAAGGTATAGTAGTAAACTCTTCTCCACCCACCTCGTGAAAAATTTCTTCGCCTTCCATGGCTATTTCTTCCAGAGTTTCAAGGCAATCACTCACAAAAGCTGGAGTAACAATTGCCATTTTCTTGATTCCATTTTTACCCATACGCTCAATGGTTCGGTCTGTGTATGGCTTAAGCCAAGGATCAAAACCTAATCTTGATTGGAATGTAGTGCTATACGTCCCTCTTTTTAATCCTAGCTTTTTGGCAACATTAACCGTAGTAATCTCACATTGGTGTCTATAGCAAAACTCGTGTTGCTCAGAGCCCATTTTAAAACAACACTTACCATTCATTTTACAATTCCCATTGGTAATATCGCTTTTTCTAATGTGTCGCTCTGGTACGCCATGATAGCTAAACAAGATATGTTCGTAATCAAGCCCTTTTAATTTTTCTTGAATACTTCTTGAAAGCACTTCTATATAGTCTTCTCTATGGTAAAAGGCCGGTGTTCTAGTAATTTTTAATTGCGGAAAAAACTGCGCTACCAACTCATCAACTTTTACATCTATAGTTTCTGTGGTTGCCATAGCAAATTGAGGGTATAACGGTATTGTCTTTACTTCTGTAACACCTTGATCTACTAATTCTTGTAATCCTTTTTCTAGGGACATACTTCCATATCGCATAGCTAGAGCGACAGGAATATTTAATTTTTCCTGAACCTTTTCTTTTAATCTTTCTGAAATAACAATGAGCGGAGAGCCCTCTTCCCACCAAATCTTAGCATACGCCTCTGCAGATTTTTTTGGACGTGTATTTAAGATAATCCCTTTCACTAATAGTACTCTAGCCCATTTAGGGAGGTCTATCACACGTGGATCCATTAAAAACTCATCAAGATACTTCTTTACATCTTTAGGTTTTGTACTATCTGGAGAGCCTAAATTAACTAAGAGAACGCCTTTTTTCATTAAATATCAGAATTTTTAACAAAAATACCGCTAATAATCGAAGTTATAAAAGCGCAACTATAGATTAAGTCAATTATTAAATAAGTAAGTTTACCCCTTCTGAAGTTTTAACTATATAGTATTTGCTTATTTAAAACGATCCCTAAAAGAAGGGGTATGACTTTGAAACTTTAAGAATTTAACCCCATTACAAACTTCTTTGGAGTAGTCCCAAATTTCTTTTTAAATGCAGCAATAAAATGGCTCGAAGTACTATAACCAACCTTAAGTCCTACTTCGTTTACATTGTGAGAACCTGTTGCTAATAATTGTCTTGCTACTTCCATCTTATAGTCAAATAAAAAACTAAAGACACTATCTCCGTAAATTTGCTTAAAACCCTCTTTTAGTCTATTTATTGGAAGTTGGATTTCGTCTGCCAATTCCTGTAGAGTAGGAGGATCTGCCATTTTTTCAATGATAACTTGTTTTGCTTTCTTAATTTTTACCACATTTTCTTCATCTATCAAAAATGGACATTGCTCGACATCTGTTTCAGCAGGTCTATTAAAATATAGACTCAATAATTCATATGCCTTTGCTTTAAAATATAGCGCTTTAATACTAGGATGTAGATTGTAATTAATTAATTGATTGAGCACAATTGACATAGAAGGGCTTATGTGACTGTCTTTATAGTATTTTCTATTTTTATTATCCTCACTTAAAAACGATATATAACTCGCTTCTGAAGAAAATAAGCTGTGAAACTTTGTAATAGGAAGTAATAGAGATAGCACCCAAGAGTTTGCTGAGACCGAAAGTTTAAGTGGTAAATCACGTTGTGGATTGTATAACAACAAACCATTTTCCTCTCGAAGTGGGAGTGTATACGCATCTTCATTAAAAGAGAAGTTGGCCATTCCTTTTACACAAAAATGAAACTGAATGAAGTTAAGGTTTATTTCACGGCTAAATGTCTGAATATCATCTGTTTCATTTTGAAACTTTAAGACAAAAAAACCCTCTTCAACAGTAGTTTCTTCATATAATCCTTGAGCGTTATTTTTTGTTTTCATTTTTGAAAATTACAATTTTTATTATTTAGAATTGTTCTAAATTATTTTAAAGAATTAATCACTTAATCCCTTTAAAATAGTACCTCTACCCAATTTTTGCTTCAAATTTATAACTTATTAACGGAAGGCGACAGAAAAGATACCGCTAGCGTTATTTTTTATCTAATACTACCAGTAAATTTGCATTACTTTCTATGAAAAAGAACGGCAACGGTATTTCTATTCAACAAGCTACCCAAAGAAGCGGTACTTTTTATGCAATTGGTCTTAATTACAAAAAGGCTGATGCAGAAATTCGTGGGTATTTTAGTGTAGATGAAACTGCCCAAGTAGCCATTCTAAAAGCAGCTAAAAGTCAAGTTATAGATGGATTAGTTGTAATTTCTACTTGTAATAGAACCGAGTTATATGGATTTGCTTCACACCCCTATCAACTTATAAAATTATTGTGTGAACACACGCATGGTACGGTTTCAGAGTTTGAAAAGGTAGCCTACATCCATAAAAATAGAGAGGCTGTATCACACCTTTTTAAAGTAGGAACAGGTTTAGATAGCCAGATTCTTGGAGATTTCGAGATTATAAGTCAATTACGTATTGGTTTTAAACGCTCAAAAAAACTTGGGTTAATGAATGCGTTTATGGAACGTCTAGGAAACGCTGTAATCCAAGCTAGTAAGCGTATTAAAAACGAAACCGATATTTCTAGCGGAGCAACTTCGGTAAGTTTTGCTGCTGTACAATATATCTTAGCTCGTGTTCCTTATGTTTCAGAAAAAAACATTTTACTCTTCGGAACTGGAAAAATTGGACGAAACACTTGTGAAAACCTTGTAAAACACACCAAAAACGAACATATTACGGTAATTAACCGTACAAAAGTTAAGGCCGAAGCTATTGCAGGAAAGTTTAATCTTGTAGTAAAAGAATACGCAAATATACAGAGTGAGATTGCGCAAAGTGATATTTTATTTGTGGCAACAGGTGCGCAAAAACCTACCATTTCAAAAGAACTTTTACATCTAAAAAAACCTCTCTTAATTGTAGACCTTTCCATTCCTAAAAATGTTGCTGAGAATGTAAAAGAAAATGAACTAGTTACGCTTGTACATCTCGACGAATTATCTCAGGTTACAGACCAAACACTTGCGCATAGAGCTTCACAAGTGCCGCTCGCAGAACAAATAATTACTGAAATTGAAACAGAATTTAATACTTGGGCACAACACCGCAGTTTTGCGCCAACTATAAAAGCATTGAAGACAAAGCTTTCAGAAATAAAAGAGAGTGAGATAGACAATCAACGAAAAAAGCTATCAGATTTTAATGAAGACCAGGCAGAAATTATAAGCAATAGGATTATTCAGAAAATCACAACGCATTTTGCCAATCATTTAAAAGATACTAATATTTCTACTGAAGAAAGTGTTGAATTAATTAAAAAAGTGTTTCAGTTAGAAAACAATCCCTCTTGAAAAAAACACTTAAAATAGGAACTCGTGATAGCGAACTTGCATTATGGCAAGCAAAAACAGTCCAAGAAAAACTGAAAGCCGTAGGGCATGACTCTGTTTTAGTACCTGTAAAGTCTCAAGGAGATTTAGTCCTAGACAAACCTCTTTACGAAATGGGGATTACGGGTATTTTTACAAAGACATTAGACGTTGCCATGCTACAAAATAAAATAGACATAGCAGTACATAGCATGAAAGACGTTCCTACACAATTACCAAATGGAATTGTACAAACTGCAGTTTTAGAGAGAGCAACAGCAACAGATATAATAGCAACGAAAGACAACCCAGATTTTTCTAAAAATTGTATAATTGCTACTGGAAGCTTACGTCGTAAAGCACAATGGTTACATAAGCACCCAACACATCAGGTTGTAGATTTACGAGGAAACGTAAATACACGTTTGCAAAAACTAGAGAATAACACTTGGGATGGGGCCATTTTTGCAAAAGCAGGATTGGAACGAATTAACTTATTACCAAAAAGTTACGAAATCTTAGACTGGATGATTCCAGCACCAGCTCAAGGAGCAATGATGGTTGTTGCTCTTCAGAATGACTTATTTGCAGTTGAAGCAACTAAAAAGCTAAATGACACTAATGCAGAAATCTGCACGCATATTGAACGGCAATTTCTTAGAACACTAGAAGGAGGCTGTACTGCACCAATTGGTGCAATCGCAACTATTCATGGAGAATCTATACACTTTAAAGGAGCTCTATTCTCTCTTAATGGAAAAGAAAAAATTGAAACAGAGGAGCAAGCAACTATAGGTGATTATAGAAATTTTGGGATGGAGTGTGCTAACCAAGTTTTACAAAATGGAGGAAGTATATTGATGAAAGCCATTAAAAGCGAATTGTGATGAAAGTGCTTTCAACCAAGAAATTATCCCTTTCTCAACGAGAATTATTATTAAATGCAGGGCTACAATTAGTTGAATACGACGCTATAAAAATTTCATTTTTAACCGAAAAGCTTCCAAAAAACATTAAAAATGGAGTGTTTTCGAGTCAAAATGGAGTAAAAAGTGTCTTTTTAAGCAAAAAAGGACTTTCAAAAGTAGAAAACTGCTTTTGTGTAGGTGAAAAAACTAGAGCACTTTTAGAAGAAAATGGGCAGAAAGTGATGAAAACAGCTTCAAATTCGGCTGAACTAGGTCATTTTATAGCAAATAACTATAAAAATGAAGCATTTTACTATTTCTGTAGCACAATACGAAGAGATGAATTACCAGAGATTATAAAGTATTCAGAAAATGAGCTTTTTGAGATAAAAACATACAAAACTGAACCAAATTTGAAGAAATTTGAGCAAAAATGGAATGGAATTCTATTTTTTAGCCCTAGTGGAGTTCAGAGTTTTACTTCAGAAAATAGTATGGAAAATAGTATTGCATTCTGCATAGGTGAAACAACAGCAAAAGAAGCTAAAAAATATTCTAAAAATGTAATTGTAGCAAATACAACTACTACTGAAAGTGTAATTGCAAAGGCAGCAAAAACTTTGTGTTAATAGTGAGAAGCAAAAAAATATGATTAAAAACGACTTATTTCTTAGAGCTTTAAAAGGAGAAACTGTAGATAGACCTCCTGTATGGATGATGCGTCAAGCTGGACGATACCTTCCAGAATTCATGGAAATAAAAGCAAAGTATGATTTCTTTACACGATGTCAAACTCCAGAACTAGCTAGCGAAATAACTGTACAGCCTATACGTAGGTATGGCATGGATGCAGCAATTTTGTTTAGCGATATCTTGGTGATTCCTCAGGCCATGAATATTGAAGTTGAGATGAAACCTGGTTTAGGTCCTTGGTTGCCAAGCCCAATTAGGAACCCTAAAGATCTAGATCGTGTTATTGTACCAGATATACAAGACACGTTAGGGTATGTGATGGACGCGATTAAAATGACAAAAGAAAAACTTAATGACGAAATTCCGTTAATTGGTTTTGCTGGAAGTCCGTGGACCATTTTATGTTATTGTGTACAAGGGCAAGGAAGTAAAAATTTTGATAAAGCAAAAGAATTCTGTTTTACACAACCACTTGCAGCTCATGAATTATTACAGAAAATAACAGATACTACTATTGCTTACTTAAAAGAAAAAGTGAAAGCTGGAGTTAATGCTGTACAAGTGTTTGATAGTTGGGGAGGAATGTTATCACCAACAGATTATCAAGAGTTTTCTTGGAAATATATTCAGCAAATAATTGATGCTTTAAAAAACGAAACCGAAGTTATTGCTTTTGGAAAAGGATGTTGGTTTGCATTAGATACCATGGCAAAAAGTGGAGCTTCTGCACTAGGGGTTGATTGGACGTGTTCTGCAAGAAATGCTCGTTATTTAACTGGTGGAAATATTACATTACAAGGTAATTTTGACCCCACAAGACTTTTTAGTCCTCCTAAGGAAATTAAAAAAATGGTTATCCAAATGATTAATGTGTTTGGAAAAGATAAATACATTGTAAATTTAGGACATGGTATCTTGCCAAACATTCCTATAGAAAATGCGGGTGCCTTTATTGAAGCTGTAAAAGAATATAAAGCAGAGTAATGAACATTTGGGTAAGAATAAAAAAACTTAGCTTACGACAATTATCTAAGCTTGCTTTTTTATTTATACAAAACCCATTAAAAATAATTCCAACTTTAAAAGCAACAAAACACACCATAAAATTGTGTGATACCCTCTATGGAAAATCACATCATAGGAGTACAAAAGCTAATGCTTTTAGACATGCTTACTGGAATATTCAAATTTGTTTAAAAACGCAAAAAATCACCAAAAATGAACAAAAATCTATTGATTTTGCTAAAAAATTAACTGATTTATATGAAAAAGTGACTCAAAACGAACCTTTAGATGAAGCCATGGATTTGCACAATAATAAAATAGGCAGAGACAATTATTTACAAGTTTTAGATAAAAGTGAGCAAAAAATCATTGATTTTGTGCAAAAATTGGCAGAAAGAGCTCAAAAAGTGTCAAATTTGGAAGAAATGAAAGAAATTGACAACTTGGTATATTTAGTAGAATGAATTTTCTTAAAAACATATTTATTGGTATCAAGGCATATGGAGGGACTTTTAAACTCATTAGTTCTTTAGGCCTCTGGAAATATTTTTTAATCCCAATGTTAATCAGTCTTATTACTGCATGCGGTATTGGATTACTTGCTTGGGGTTTAAGCGATAACATAGCAAATCTATTAGATAAGTTATGGGTCTGGGAATGGGGGTCACAAACATTTCATGCTATTGGTGAAGTCATAGGGGCATTAATGGTAATAGCGCTAGGTTTAATTCTATACAAACACATTATTATGGCATTAAGCGCTCCGTTTATGAGTCCCGTTTCCGAAAGAATAGAAGCACATCTTGTAGGCAAAAATCACACCCATAGAGAAACAAGTAATATGGCGCAATTATGGCGTGGTGTGAGAATAAATGTGAGAAATTTACTGATGGAGTTACTACTTACTATTCCTATTTTGTTACTTAGTTTAATCCCTATTGTTAATTTTTTCACTTCTATTCTACTTTTCTTAGTGCAATCGTATTATGCTGGGTTTGGTAATATGGATTATACCTTAGAACGGCATTTTGAAGTAAAAGAAAGCGTACAATTTGTAAGAAAAAATAGAGGTATCGCCATTGGTAATGGCATTGTTTTTATGGGTATGCTTTTAATCCCAATAATAGGTATTATTTTAGTTTTGCCTCTTTCGGTAACGGCTTCTACTACAGAAACAGTTAGGCTTTTGGAAGAATCGAGAAAACTTAATATTCCAGAAAAAACCAATACAAATGGGTAATGCCGACTTCTCAATAGGGAAATTAGTAAGAGAGGATGCCCAGGTTCTAAGCACCCTTATGCTTCAAAACGAAGAAAGGTTTCGCGCGTATTTTCCAATTACGCTTTCACGAAATACCACTAAAAGTGATTCTGAAAGTTTTATAACTTCAATTACTGAAGATGAAGCTAACAAAGTTCAGTTTCTTTATGCTGTAAGAAAGAATAAAAGTTTAATAGGTTTGGTGTATTTAAAGGAATTAGACTGGGAGAAAAAAGAGGGTGAATTTGCTTATTGCATTGATAAAGAATATACTGGTAAAGGTTATACTTCAAGAGCTATACAACTACTTACAGAAAAGGCATTTAAGTCACTTGGTTTAGAAACATTAAATATTATAGCACATAAAGGGAATACACCTAGTATAAAAGTCGCTTTAAATAATGGCTTTGAGTGGAAAAAAACATTAACAAAAGAATATACACCTCCTTATGGAACCCCTTTAGACATGGAGTTATATCAACTACATAGAGAAAAAAAGTAATGAAAGATACATTTGTTTCCTATATACGAAACCTTCAAGATACCATCACTTCAAAACTAGAAGAAATTGATGGTAAATCCCGTTTTAAAGAGCACCTTTGGAATAGACCCGAAGGAGGGGGAGGGCGCACACGCGTTATTGAAAATGGAGGCGTTTTTGAAAAAGGTGGTGTAAATATTAGTGAAGTTCATGGGACATTACCAAAGTCTATGCAAGATTACTTTGGTGTTCAAGAAGCCAATTTTTTTGCTTGTGGATTAAGCCTTGTGTTACACCCTAATAATCCAATGGCTCCAACTGTGCATGCAAATTGGAGGTATTTTGAATTATATGATAGTTCTGGAGCTATTGTTACACAATGGTTTGGCGGAGGGCAAGATTTAACTCCTTATTATCTTTTTGAAGAAGATGTTATTCATTTTCACACCATTTGTAAAAAGGCCTGTGATGCCCATAACAAAGAGTTCTACCCAAAATATAAGGCTCGTTGTGACGAGTATTTTTACAATAGTCATAGAAACGAAGCAAGAGGAATTGGAGGGCTGTTTTTTGATTATTGCAAAGAAACTGAAACAATGTCAATGCAAGATTGGTATAACTTTGTAACAGAAGTGGGTAATAGCTTTTTAGAGGCATATGTTCCAATTATTGATAAAAGAAAAGCCCTACCTTATACCAAAGCACAAAAAGACTGGCAAGAAATACGAAGAGGTCGCTATGTTGAGTTTAACTTAGTACACGATAAAGGAACTTTATTTGGTCTAAAAACTAATGGACGTATTGAAAGTATTTTAATGAGTCTTCCTCCTAAAGTACAATGGATTTACGATCATCATCCAGAAGCAGGAAGTGAAGAAGAAAAGTTAATTAATGTATTACAAAACCCAAGAGAATGGGTATAATATAAAAACATATGTATCCACTTAAAAGAAATAGAAGGTTAAGAACTACGCAAGCACTTAGAAGTTTAGTAAGCGAAACAACAATTAGTGCAAACGACTTTATTGTTCCATTATTTATTGTAGAAGGAAAAGGCGTAAAAGAAGAAATCCCCTCGATGCCTAACTACTATAGGTATAGTTTAGACACCTTACCAACAGAGCTTAAAGAGCTATGGACATTAGGGTTACGGTGTGTTTTGCTTTTTGTAAAAGTTTCAGAAGACCTAAAAGACAATAACGGCACAGAGGCATTAAATCCAAACGGCCTAATGCAACAAGCTATTAAAAAGGTAAAAGATACTTGCCCAGATATGGTTGTAATGACAGATGTTGCATTAGACCCTTACTCTATTTATGGTCATGATGGCATTATTTCTGAAGGTAGGGTTATTAATGATGACACTAATGCTGTTCTAGCTGAAATGGCGCTAAGTCATGCCAATGCTGGGGCAGATATTGTAGCTCCAAGTGATATGATGGATGGTCGCATTTTTGAAATACGTAGCTTACTCGAAGACGAAGGCTTTCACGATACAGGTATTATGAGTTATAGTGCTAAATATGCTTCGGCTTTTTATGGTCCTTTTAGAGATGCGCTAGATAGTGCTCCAGCAGACGTAAAGGATATACCTAAGGATAAAAAAACCTATCAAATGGATCCTGCAAATCGAGAGGAAGCCATTAAAGAAACTCTTATGGATATAGAGGAAGGTGCAGATATTGTAATGGTAAAACCTGGACTATGTTATTTAGATATTGTTAGAGATTTAAAAAATGCTGTACAAGTCCCAATAGCTGTATATCAAGTAAGTGGCGAGTATGCAATGTTAAAGGCTGCTGCTGAAAAAGGATGGTTAGACCATGATCAAGTAATGCTAGAACAAGTTACCGCAATTAAAAGAGCAGGTGCTTCTATAATCGCAAGTTATTTTGCTAAGGATGTCGTAAAGCTCCTATAACTCACTCAAAAGCCTTTTCACCTAAATCAAAACCCCAGTTAATTCCTAATATTGTCACTAGGTTATTATCTACAGGAAAGTCTTTTCCAAAACCTCCTGTTACAGTAATATCTTCATTAATTTGGTAGCTTATATTCCCAACTGATCGAAATCTATCGCCATCTCCAGATCGTTTTAAGTACTCATATCCAAGTTTAAACTTATTT
Source organism: Patiriisocius hiemis (assembly GCF_031846325.1). Classification (NCBI taxonomy): domain Bacteria; kingdom Pseudomonadati; phylum Bacteroidota; class Flavobacteriia; order Flavobacteriales; family Flavobacteriaceae; genus Patiriisocius; species Patiriisocius hiemis. Next base: position 360,956 of record NZ_JAVRHZ010000002.1, read on the forward strand.
AATTCTAGCTCTAGCTTTCCGCCATAATCCCAAAAACTTTCATTAAAGTAGACTCCTTCTTCATCAATATTAAAACCATCATCTACAAACTTGCCAATTGCGTAAATGTGTAAATAACTACTGCTATTAAAACGCACAGCTGCGTCTGCAGTAAGCCAACTACCAAATCTATTTGCTGTAGATGCATTAATCTCTGCCTCTTTAAACAAAACGCTATAGCCAATAGCACCATCGATTCTAATGTTTGGCTTTATATTTTTAGGATTATTCACAAAACTTTCAACTTTAGGGCAGCGTTCAGCTAAGTAGTATTCAACTAACTTTTCTGGGGTTATATTTTCTATATTAAGCCTTTGTAATAAAGAGGTATTCTCTTCATCTTCAATAAATAGTTTAGCAACATCTTGAAATTGCACTTGTAACTCTATACTTTCTGCATAAGACTTGCAAGTACCACTTCCAGGTTTAGGATTATCTGTTTCAAGCACGTAGTACAATTCAAACTCTGTGCTTAATTCACTTTCGACACCTGTTTTGGTAATCGCCTTACTTACTTCTTTTGTTCTAGATTTATTATAAAATTTAAATATGGTAGTTCTAGCTCCTATTCCAGCTACCCTTTTTTCTCCGGTAAACCCTTCAAACTCTTTTTCGAGATAGGCCAATGAAAAAGACCAATCTGTTTTTAAACCAATAAGAGGGTCTATGTATTCTTCTCCATCCCTTTCTTTAAATCCTCTATACTTTTTATAGGTTCGCTTTTCATCAAAATCTATATACCAATAGGGGTTTATTTCAACTGCTATATTGGTGTTTGAAAATCCGTTGGCTAAGTAAACAGAAAGGCTTTTTAAATTTTCTGGAGTATGAAGCTGTGTTGGTGTCTCATCAAGCAATACAAATGCTGGATTGGTTACACTTTCAAAATTAAAATCATTAATAGATGCCTTTTCTTGAGCAAAAACAGAAATTGAAAAGAACAGCCCTAAAATTATATAAATATGTTTCATTTTAATAGTGTTAGGTTAGGAGAACTTCAATTCTTTTAGTCACTCTAAAGGTTTCGTCAGCATCACTCCCTTTGTTGTATTCATCTTTATGAGTATCATATTTAGTTTCAAAACCTTGTACTTGACCTCCATTAAAACTGTAATCAATCTCTGTTTGTGCTACAATAATATCTTTATTAGGAAACTGGTTTGCATCTACTATAAAGCTAGTAATAATCTTAACTATTGGTTTTTCAACTAGTTTAGACTTTAAAACCTCAGCTTCGTAATTTCCTTCAGCATTAATAGTTACAGCTTGTCTTTTTCTTCTTCTTGCATCCTCTTTTTGGTGAATAATAACAATTACCTCATTAGGGTCATCTAATTTTGCATCACTAGAAGGAATAACAGTAATAACTAAGTTTTTTGAATCATTTTTTGTAGAGTATATTTCCATAATGAAATTGGTTAAGTACTATAAATGTAGCAAGAAAAAACTCATTTAGGATACCTAATACTTAGTAATTGTTATTTACAAAAAGAACTGTAAGAATTTAGTACATTGCATATATATCTTTTTTTAAAATGAAACCATTCTTTACGTTCCTATGTGCAGGATTATGCATGTTATCTATTTATGCACAAGAACCTTCCACAGCTACTACCCCAAAAAAAGCATTTTTAGAGAAGTGGGAGAATTCCAAAAATTATCTAATTGGTATTGCAGAGGCAATGCCAGAGGAGTTTTACAATTTTAAACCTTCTGAAAGACAAATGAGCTTTAAAGAGCAGCTAGTACATATAAAAGGAAATATGGATTGGTTAGGTACCACTTACTTTTCAGCAGAAAAAAAAGAAGAATTTGAAAAAGAAAGTAAGCAAGAGGTTATTGCAGCTTTAGAAAATAGTTTTAACTTGGTTACTAAAGCAATAGAGGCTGCTGATAGCGTGGCACTTACTGAAACTGTAGACTTTTTTGCTGGACCTAAAACAAAACTACAAATACTCAATTTATTACAAGACCACGTAACCCATCACAGAGGACAACTTATTGTTTATCTTAACTTAAAAGAAATAACTCCACCAAGATACATTGGTTGGTAAATTATAGAGATTTTAAGAGGAGTTTCAGTCTTAAAATTTTAACTTTAAAAAAAATTATTGAATGACACTTTTAATCGTTTACGCGATATTATCTATTTTCTTTTCATTTTTATGCTCTATTCTAGAAGCAGCGCTACTTAGTTTTACGCCCACATTTATAAAAATGAAAACTCAAGAGAATAAAAGCTATGCTCAAACCTTAGCAAATCTTAAAAAGAATATTGACGAACCTCTTATAGCCATCTTAACAGTAAACACAATTGCACATACGGTAGGGGCTATTTTAGTTGGTGTAGAGGCAGAAAAATTACCTTATAAGGTTGAAATACTTGGTTTTAATATTGTCGGGGTTGTTTCGGCAATTATGACCTTGCTTATTTTAATTGTTTCAGAAATTATACCTAAAACAATTGGTGCTACGTATTGGAAAAAGCTTGGAAACTTTACTGCTATTTTTCTAAACGTTATTATTTTTCCTCTAAAATATACTGGTATTTTATGGTTACTTACACGTACTACAAAACTAATTGGCAAATCTGCGCATGTAAGCACTATGAGTCGAGAAGAATTTTTAGCAATTACAGATGCTGCTGAGCAAGAAGGTGTTTTTGAAGAAAACGAAAGTGCGGTAATTAAAAACCTTTTAATCTTCAAATCGGTTCAAGCAAAAGACGTAATGACACCCTTTCCTGTAGTGGTTACAGAAGACGAAACTGTAAGCCTATCTACATTTCACGAAAGCCATAAAAATCTTAGATTTTCACGTATTCCGGTATATAAAGAAAAATCGCATGACATTACAGGAGTAGTGCTTAAAGATGATATCCTTGAAGAAATTGTAGAGGAGCATGGAGACAAAACACTAGCTGACATAAAGAGAGACATTCATGTAATACAAAGTGATACTCCTATCCCAGATTTGTTTGATATTTTTATTAAACAACGTACACATATTTCGTTGGTAGTAGATGAGTTTGGAAACACAATTGGTATTGTTACCATGGAAGATATTATTGAAACACTTTTAGGCCTTGAAATTATGGATGAAAGTGACACAATAGAAGACATGCAAATTGCTGCTCGAAAAAATTGGGAACGCAGAGCAAAGCGAATGGGAATTCAGCTTAAAGAAGAAGAGGCTAAAAAAGAAAATGAGTAGTGAACATTATTATACAGGTTATTTAGATACACCTATTGGAATACTTCAATTAGGCTTTACTGAAGAAAAAAAACTCTGTTTTGCTCATTTTAATGAAGATGATGTTTTTACTGAGGTTGCTAACAGCATGCAAGTTGAAGAAATACAAACAGCAATCGCTCAATTAAAAGAATACTTTGAGGGAACTAGAAAAACGTTTAGCATTCCATTAGCACCCAAAGGAACCTATTTTCAGAAAAAAGTATGGGAAAAATTAGAAAAAATCCCCTTTGGAAAAACAGCTAGCTACCAAGAGATGGCAAACCAACTTGGAGACCCAAAAGTAATACGAGCTGCTGCTTCTGCTAATGGTAAAAACCCAATAGCAGTAATTATTCCTTGCCATAGAGTAATAGGTAGTGATGGTTCATTAACTGGCTATGCTGGAGGTTTACATCGTAAAAAATGGCTTTTGGAGCACGAAAGTCCTGTAAAACAACAAAGTTTATTTTAAAGTATGAAAAAGCTTTATCGTTTCTTCTATTGGGTTATTGCGTTAGTAACCCTAATCGTAATCGTTTTAAAAATAACAGATTACGATTATATCCTTAAAGGAGTGCGGGTAGTCTATATGACTGGGCATACAACTGCTTTTATAGACGACCATGTCTATTTTGAAAATGAAATAATTCCACCAAGTAACAATCCACAACCTTGGGAGAAACACAAAGATTACAACACCATATCTGCAACTCCAGAGCTTCAAAAAATTAATGACAACCTAGGAACAGTAGCCCTTATTATTATAAAAAATGACAGTATTTGGTATGAAAACTATGCAGAAGGGTACAATGAAACTTCTCAGACTAACTCCTTCTCCATGGCAAAAAGCGTAACCTCAGCACTTTTAGGAAAAGCTATAAAAGACGGATTTATTAAAGGTTTAGACCAGCCCATTGGTGATTTCTTTCCACAATATAAAGACGCTGAGACTACTGTAGGAGATTTATCATCCATGGCTTCAGGGTTAGATTGGGAAGAGTCTTACAAAAGCCCTTTTAGCATTACAGCTAGAGCCTATTATGATGATGATTTAGCCGAAACGATTCTGTCGCAAAAAGTAGTTGAAAAACCAGGTGTTTACTTTAAATACCTAAGCGGAAATACACAATTACTGGCTATTTTAATAGAAAAAGCGACCGGAAAACAACTTGAAACCTATTTGTCTGAAAGTTTTACCCAACCTATGGGTTTTGAACAAGAAGCACTCTGGCAAGTAGATGATGAGCATAATAGATTAGTAAAAGGCTATTGCTGTATTGCTAGTAATGCAAAAGATGTTGCTCGTTTTGGAAAATTATATTCTAATTATGGTAATTGGAATGGAGAACAATTATTAGATTCAAGTTTTGTAGCTACCTCAATTGCGCCTCGTTTTAAAGAAAGCCCAGAATATGGTTATGGCTTTTGGTTAAGTAATCATCTTGATAAAAAGATTTTTGTCATGCGAGGGATTTTAGGGCAATATGTAATTTCCATTCCAGAAGATAATCTAATTATTGTGCGTTTAGGGCATAAAAGAGGTAATAGAAATGGGCGTACTTTTCCAAGTGATTTTTATACTTATGTGGAGGAAACGTATAGTATGCTCAAAAATTAATTTTCCAGTTTAAATCGTTCTGACCTGTATAACATATCTAATTGCCCCCAATTAAAGGTCTTATTACCATCTAAGGTTTTATAATTTAAAGTTGCCTCAAAAACTTCTTCTCCTTTTGGATAAGTAGTTTCAATAATCTTTCCTTTTCCAGGTAAAACATAACCAAAAGTAATTAACCTATTGTTTGTTTTTAACAAACGGTCAGCTTCGCTTATTAACAAAGCTGCATATTCACTCCCTTTATCCTTGCCATATTCCCATACTTGCTTTACTTGCATATTTTCTTCATCTATATCATATTCTACAGCTCTTGAATAACTAATTTCTTTGTTAAAGTTTCTTAGATACCCATTATCAAAAAGCAATATATTACCATTTGGTAATACTTCTGGAGCATGTTGACCCCAAGGAAAATCAAAGTTTCCATGGCTTACATTCCCTTCTTGAACTTCTTTACCGAATGGTTTTCCGTCTTTATCTATCGCTGTTAACAAGAATTCATTTGTGTCAATACCATTTCCTTCTCTTCCAGATTTTCCCCAGTTTTTTTGAGGCGATAAAATCCATTTTAGTTCATCGTCCCAACTAATTTTACATATTCCTTGATTTCTGCCGGATACAATAATGGATTTATCACTTTCATCATAGGCAAGCCCATTAATATGAATCCAATTACCTTTTGTTTTTCTATTTAAATCTTGCCTATTTACATCAAGATGTTTTGCAACGTCCCATTCTTTAATCACCTCATATGTTTCAGGGTTTATAACAATTATAAAATCATTGTTAGACAACATTCTTTCTCCATCAATAATTACATAGCTATCTCTTTTCTTAACTGCTAAAAGTAAGTTACCGTCAGGAAGTTCAATAAGTTCATGATGAAGCCAGTAATTAGTATTAATAGGTATTGTTTTCTTTTTATTGCCCAACATATCATACTCATAAATATTCATCTTGCTACCAAACATTAAATTGCCATTTTTAACTCTTTGAATTGGCCAAACAATTTCATTATATGAGCTTAAATCTAACAACCACCTTATTTCGCCTTCATCATCAAAAATCATTGGTCTAGAAACAGAAACTCCGTTTTTTGCATAATGGATATCACACAAATGCCATCCAGGCTCCATTAATTCTCTATTAATCTTATTAATTGTTATGGATGGTAAATAATTTGGCAAAGCTTCAGTTTTAATGGCGATAGTATCAATCGTTTCTCCATCTTTATGAGATAAAGTAACCTCAACTTTGTTTGTTGTATTAGGATAAAGACCTAAAACTGGGATTTTTAATTTTTTTCCTAAGGAATCAAACTTCTCTTCATAAATAGAAGTTCCTAAAACACGTATAGATGCGCTACAATTTTTATTTGAAGTAATTGACAACTCTGCTGTTAATGGAGTATTGCCATTAGGGTTTAATAAAGGTACTATATCATAACTAAAACTAGATTTATTACAACCTCCAAATACCCCTAGAAATACAATAACAAATAAATACTTGTATTTAAGACTTACTATTTTAATCATTTTTTTTATGTTTAACATCTATAAGCTTTTATTAAAAATCAAAAATAGCTTAAAAATCTCATTAAAATATGTCTTTAAAAATAATAGGTGCAGGCTTTCCAAGAACGGGTACAACAACTCTTAAAATGGCTCTAGAAATATTAGGCTATTCTAAAACGTATCATTTTAAAGATTTGTTTGCAAATCCTGAACAGGTAAAGTATTGGAATGAACTTGAAAAAAACGGTGCTACAGACTATAAAAGTCTATTTGATGGCTTCCAAGCTAGTGTAGATTTCCCAGGTTATCCATACTATAAAAAATTACTGAAAGAGTTTCCTGATGCAAAAATTATTTTAACAAAGAGAGATGTGAATGCTTGGTATGAAAGCACCTTTAAAACAATATGGCAAGTTACACCTGATAAATTGCTTGAAGGGATAAAAGATGAATCTGAACTTGCAAGCAATGAAAATTTAAAAAACAAAATAGCTTGTATTAGATTTCTTAGAGAAGTATACTTCAAAAAAGAACTTAATGATGATTTTTTAAATAAAGAAAATACAATTAAAGCTTTTGAAAACCATATACAAGAAGTTATAAACTTTCTTCCTAAAGAAAAATTGTTAGTATATGAAGTTTCTCAAGGGTGGGGACCTCTATGCAGCTTTCTAGGAAAACCCATTCCTACAAATGAGTTTCCTCATTTAAATAAAAAAGAGCAATTTAAAAAAATGTTAGGTGCTATGGTTACTGGTTAAAGTACTAAGTTCAACAATTTTTTTATATTTAACCCAACTCCCCGCAACACTAAAATACAATGCTTACAAAAATAAATCCTGAACATATCTTGTTCTTGGATATAGAAACAGTACCTCAATTTGAGGATTATAACGAGTTGAGTGATACTGCAAAATCACTCTGGGAGCAGAAGACACAATACCAACGTAAAGATGAGTTTACTCCTGAAGCGTTTTATGACAGGGCGGGTATTTGGGCCGAATTTGGAAAAATTATCTGTATTTCAGTAGGGCATTTTGTTATGAAAGGAGCTATTAGAAAATTTAGGATTACTAGTTTTCATGGAGAAGAAATAACTCTTTTAAAAGAGTTTAAAATGCTGCTCGAAACCCATTTTAATAGACCACATCATTTATTATGTGCCCACAACGGAAAAGAGTTTGACTTCCCTTACATAGCAAGAAGAATGATTATTCATGGCATTTCACTACCCTTTAAATTAAACTTATTTGGTAAAAAACCTTGGGAAGTTCCTCACCTAGATACGCTAGAACTATGGAAGTTTGGTGACTATAAAACCTTCACAACGCTAAAGTTAATGGCACATGTTTTGGGAATTCCTTCCCCAAAAGATGATATTGACGGTAGTCAAGTAAGAGACGTATTCTACAATGAAAAAGATATGGATAGGATTATAACCTATTGTGAAAAAGATACAATTACTGTGGCTCAAATTTTCTTAAAGCTTCGCAATGAAGCACTACTTAAAGAAGATGAAGTTCTTTCAATTTAAAAAAACCCGCTCTAACAAAAGAACGGGTTTTTAAAATACTTAACTCAAAAATTAATACCTAAGTTAAAAAGGAATACTATTCTACGATAAATCGTTCTACAAATTTCTTACCTCCTTCGGCATTTACTTCAATAATGTACATACCACTTCTTAAAGCAGCAACATCAACTTTGTTTGTAAAAGAACCTGATTGAATTTTTTGTCCAATCATATTAAAGATAACATAATCTATAGGCTCGGCTTCAAGAACACTAATATTAACAACGCCTCTATTTACTGGATTTGGATATAAGCTAAATCCAGAGATGTTAGAATTGTTATTAGTAATACCGCTATCTTCATCCCCTCCAAAAGAAGTAGGAATAATTACAGTATAGTCTTCTACTTCACCATAAGTAAAGGTCTCACAAGCTGTTGGAATTCCGTTATATTTCATAGAAACTCTCATTCTTGTTGGTCCAGCAGAGGCTCCAGATGGAATACTAAACGATCCTGTAATTGGTGTTGCTGTTGTAGCAGCTCTAGAGTATGCCAATTCATTAGCATCTGTAAAGTCACCATCGCGATTCCAATCTACAAATACAGCGTATGCTTCTGGGTAAACTGTACCTGTCCACAATGGTGTAATTGTAATTGAATTATTACCGCTTAATACCGTAGATAAGTTTGTAAAGTCACCATATCCACCAGAAGAAGCTCCTGTCGCGTTATTTATACTACCCATTTGAACTCTCTGAATATACTCATCATTAGTATTATTACTGTTCGATGTACAATACCCAGTTGGAGCAGTCCCTCCAGCAGAAAGTGAAATATTATCTATTGCAATATCTGCTTGCCAAGTGCTTCCTGTAATTCTGTTAAAACGCAACTGTACACTTCCGCCTACATATGCATTTAAAGATACAGACTGAGCATTCCATTGGTTTCCTTGGTTCCCAGTTTGGCTCCATATAGATGTCCATGTAGCCCCATCGTCATCACTTGCTTCAAGTGAAATACTTCCCATATCACTTGCTCCAAACATGTGGTAGTCAAAGTTAAAGTTAGCTTCACTTTCTCCACTTAAATCAATACAAGGCGAATTAATAATTGCCTGTTTGTTAGGATATCCTGTTCCATTTCCAGAAGCTTCAACATAAATATACCATGATCCTGCAGATCCACTAGAAGGTCCTGTATTGTTAGATGGTGTTCCACTAGCATCTCTAGTCCAATTAATATCATCTCCACTATCTTGAGTCCATAAACCAATTGAGCTTTCAAAACTTTCTGAATAGCTTATATCAACTCCATTGGTACATCCACCACCTCCACCAGGAGATTGTGTTGTTACATTTTCAGTATTACTAAATGCTGAATTATTTCCAGCAGCATCAAATGCTCTTACTTGAAATGCATACGTTGTTCCAGAACTTAAACCAGTAACATTTGCCGATGTATTAGCTGTCGTGCCTATACTAGACCCATCTAAGAAAACTTCGTATCCTGTAACTGCTACGTTATCACTTGAAGCGTTCCAACTTAGATCAACTGTTGTTTCAGTAACATTAGACGATGTCAAGTTATCAGGTACAGTAGGTGCTTGCGTATCTGCAGTATTTCCACCCTCAAGCTCAAAAGCATCAAGTGCAATATCTGCTTGCCAAGTACTTCCTGTTACTCTATTAAAACGCATACGGAAATTACTTTCTCCAGCATATGAACCTAGGTCAATACTTTCGTTGTTCCATTGGTTTCCTTGATTTCCAGTTTGATTCCAAATACTTGTCCAAGTTGTTCCATCATCTGTACTAACTTCAAGATCGATACTTCCCATATCTGCGGCTCCAAACATGTGGTAGCTAAAGTTAAAAGTAGCATCATTTTCTCCGCTTAAATCAAAACAAGGAGAATTTAAAATCGCTCTCTTATTAGGGTATCCTGTCCCATTTCCAGAGGCTTCAACATACACATATGTTGTTCCGTCTATTGCAGAAGCAGGTCCTGTATTGCTAGATGGAGTTCCACTAGCATCACGTGTCCAATCTATATCATCTTGCGTAGATTGTGACCAATCACCTAATGAGCTTTCAAAACTTTCATCATAAGGGTAATTTGAAACTGTTCCAGAACACGCTTCTGGTGTTGGAGGTCCTTGACATCCGCTTACAAAAGAAGTAGTCTGGTCACTATTTGTATTAGTTCCTCCATTAGTATTCTCATTTGCATTTAGTCCTACTCCACGAGCAGCAAAAACATCCCAAATTATACAATTATACTGTCCACCATACAAATCTTGATCTGCCTGTAAAATTCCGTCACGTCCAGATACAAAGCCTGGATTGTTTGCAGTATTTTTAAGTCCTTCAATAACAAGTGCCATTGCAATGTTATTTCCTCCAGTTCCATTGTAAAAATCTGTATCAAAGCCTTCCTGTGCAACTAAGGCCCAAGTCATATCCCAAAGGATAGTTGCCCAAGCATATCCCACACCATGTGGTATAGCAAGACCGTTAATGTCTCCATATGTTGTTCCGTTAATAGATGTATCTGTAGAGTACGGTGTTGGTCTAATTCCGCCACCATTTGTGTCTTCTCCAAGAGCAAAGTTTCCTATTCCTCTTGCATCTGTAGGAGCATCACCAGGTTTCATAGTAAGCATTAAACCAAACCAGTCACTCCATCCTTCTCCCATTTGCTCAGAACCTCCAAGTGCATTGGTGCTTGGCCCTCCAACAAGACGTGTAGAAATACCATGCCCATACTCATGAGCAATAATTCCGTTGTCAAAATCCCCATCAGTTTGTGGGTTTGTAGTAGTCCATAAAAACATTTGCATCCTTGGATTAGAACCATCTGGAGGTGTACCAAAGTTTGCATTGTTTGTTCCACTACCATCTTGTGCATCTGCATTTACACTATCGCTTCCTGCACCGCCGTTTCCATAGTTATTTTCTTGGAAGTTTCCAGATGCCTCATCAAAACCATACTGGTACCATACATCATGCATAATGTTATTCCAGTAAAATAAATTTGTGATTGCTGCGTCTCTGTAAGTACTAGGCTGATTGTTAAAGTTAACTGGATAATTAAAATCTAATCCAGAACCTCCATTAGGTGAATACCCAATTCCGTTATTACCGTTTGCATCTTCCATTGCCCATACATTATTACCTCGAGTAATAGTATATTCTGCTCCGTTAGCACCATTTGTGTCATGCCAGCCAAAAGGCGAAGCATTTAAGTCTTGAGGGTCATTTACAATAGAACGACCTCCGTCTAAGGGGCTTTCTAAAGGCATTGGATACACATTGTAGCTTTCTCCTGCAACAAAAGTTGCAGGTGCTTCTTCTACAGTATAAAAAAGAGCTGTTTCATTATTGCTATGTTCGTGTGTGTCGTGGTTATCTCCCCAGTTACAAGTTAATACCCAATCCTCTGTACGCAATACTGCGCCAGTTGTTGCGTCTATGTTTTCACTCCACCAATGTTGACCATTTTTTTGGTACAAGCTTACATTCCAAACAAGCTTTAATTGTCCTTCATGAAGTTGATAGTATTGCTTTACTTTAATTGGTTCTGAAGAAAAAGAAGCATCCTCATAAGTGTAAAATCCATCTGAAGTTCTTGTTCCATTGGATAATGATGGTCTTGATAATCCATGGTTTTGCACAGTTTTATATATCGCATCTTGTGGAGATAGCGAGCCTCCTGTTACTGGAGAACGAGATGGAATATCTACCACAAATTGATCTACTTTGTAAGTTATTTTACCACTATTTATAGTAAACTTATAAGTAGCAAACTGTATAGGGATGTTATTATGAAGTTGTTGTACATAAACGTGTTGTACATTTGGATTTAAAGAAGGCACAATATCTGTAATTTCCCATTGTGCTAAATCTACCTGTTTAAAATGAGACTCTCCTTTAAGAACATTAAAATACTCTTGTAAGGTTCCCTCTACGTTTTGAGAGTATCCTAGTTGTCCTATCAAACAAATGATAAGCCCAAAAAAATAAAATTTTTTCATTTTTAATAATTTTGATTAGTGTTTGTAATAGCTTCAATGCTTCTAAAAGTTAGAAGCAAGGTAAAAGATCAAGTAGTTAAGGGGTAACTTTAGAAAAATTGTAAATGAATCATAGTTTAGGTTTGTTTGTAAAAAATTAAAATTGAGGGTGTTATAGTCATGATACATGATTTTTTAATATATCACTTAAATCCACCTTTTGTTATTAAATATTTATAGATTTCAATATTTTTTTGACTTATTTTCAAAATTATTCGGAATGTAATAGAAATAATGCAAAATTCAAATTTTATTCGATGAACTACACTAACAAATTATTAACATTACTTTTCCTACTAAATAAATTGCTCTATTATTTCAATATTTTAAATCATATCTTTGATGGTAATGAAGCAAAAGCCAATTATTGAAGTTTCTAACCTCCATGTTTCTTTCGGAAAAAGAAAAAACATAACACCAGTTGTTAAGGGTGTAAGTTTTACAATTAATGAGAATGAAATTTTGGGAATTGTTGGGGAGTCCGGTTCAGGAAAATCTGTTACCTCAATGGCAATTATGGGATTATTGCCTAAAAAAACATCAAAAGTTGAAGGTGAAATTTTGTTTGATGATAGCGACCTTCTTTCAAAGTCCGAAAAAGAACTAAGAAAGTACCGAGGTAATGAAATTGCAATGATATTTCAAGAGCCTATGAGTGCTCTAAACCCTTCGTTAACCTGTGGTTATCAAGTTACTGAAATGCTTTTACACCATACTAACCTTTCAATATCTGAAGCCAAAAAAGAAACACTAGCTCTTTTTGAAAAAGTAAAGCTGCCTAGACCTAGAGAATTATATGGAAAATATCCACATCAAATAAGTGGTGGACAAATGCAGCGGGTTATGATTGCTATGGCAATTTCATGTAAGCCAAAGTTATTAATTGCAGATGAGCCTACTACAGCACTTGATGTAACTGTTCAAAAAGAAATACTTCAATTACTCAAAGAAATACAAAGAGAGACTAAAATGAGTCTTATTTTTATCTCTCACGATCTTAGTTTGGTCTCAGAAATTGCAGATAATGTGGTTGTGATGTATCAAGGAGAAATTGTAGAACAAGGTAGTGTCTATCAAATCTTTAAGCTTCCTAAACATGAGTACACAAAAGCATTATTGGCTTCTAGGCCTTCACTAGATAAAAGGCTTAAAAAACTTCCTACTATTGCTTCAATTGTTTCAAAAAGCTTTACATCTTCAGAAATTACGCAACAACAGCGGGCACTAAAACACAAATCTATTTACACTAAATCACCACTTCTGGAGGTACATAATCTAGAAAAAGAGTATTACTCCAATGCTGGGCTGTTTAAGCCTAAAAAAGCTTTTAAGGCAGTAAATGATGTTAGTTTTAAGGTTTATGAAGGTGAAACAGTAGGCCTAGTGGGAGAGTCTGGTTGTGGTAAATCTACACTTGGCAAAGCTATCTTACAGTTGGACAAAGCAACTAAGGGAAGTATAAAATATAGAGGCAAAGAAATTACTCAATTATCTAAGCAGTCTACTAGAAGATTACGAAAAGAAATCCAGTTAATTTTTCAAGACCCATACTCTTCACTCCATCCCAGAATGTTATTAGGGCAAGCATTATTAGAGCCTATGAAAGTTCACAATATTGGTGGGACAAATAAAGCAAAGAAAACTAAAGTACTAGAGCTTTTAGAGCGTGTAGGGCTTGATGAGAGTTACTTTTATAGATACCCACATGAGCTCTCCGGAGGACAGAGACAACGTGTGGGTATTGGTCGCACTATTATAATGGAACCTAAACTTGTTATTTGTGATGAGTCTGTTTCTGCCTTAGATATTTCTGTACAAGCACAGGTTTTAAATTTATTAAATGAATTAAAAGAGGACTTCGGCTTTACCTATATATTTATTTCTCATGATTTGGCTGTAGTAAAATATATGTCTGACCAGTTATTGGTCATGAACCAAGGAAAGATAGAAGAACTAGGCGATGCCGATGAAATTTATGCAAACCCTCAAACAGCTTATACAAAGAAGTTAATAGATGCTATACCTAAAGGGTTATAAAAAATAGTCCCGTTCTAACCTCACAAAGAACGGGACTTTTGTATGAATCTTTTTTTAAGATTCGGGGGTAATACTCTGAAAAAAATTACAGTAACAAAAACACTTTTTTAAATAAAAACAAAACATTATTAACTAATTCTAAAACACTTTTAAAATGATTTGTAATCTTTTTCATGAGTAGGTTAAATTCATATTGTTTGGGATTGCTAATATGGGAATACTTTTAAATATAAATCGATTAAAAACACATATTTTCGTTTAAAAGCAACTTAATTTAACATAAATAGAATTTATTAAAGAAAAATCTTACTTTTTATAAATAAAAAACCCGATGCGTAAACATCGGGTTTTTAGGTGTTTATAATGTATTAAAATTTCATTTCTGGGATATTACCCTCAACTATTAAGTCTCCTTCTGTGGCTTCCTTAATAGTTTCTACTGAAACTCCAGGTGCTCTTTCTAACAATTTAAACGTATTATTCTCAATTTCTAATACCGCAAGGTTAGTCACTATTTTCTTAACACAGTTTACTCCTGTTAATGGTAAGGAGCATTGTTTAAGTAGTTTTGATGCTCCTGCCCTATTGGTATGCATCATTGCTACTATAATATTTTCTGCAGAAGCTACAAGATCCATAGCACCCCCCATTCCTTTAACCATTTTTCCAGGTATTTTCCAGTTAGCAATATCTCCATTTTGGGCTACTTCCATAGCGCCTAGTATTGTTAAGTCCACATGCTGTCCTCGTATCATTGAAAAGCTTGTCGCGCTATCAAAAAAAGAGGCACCTGGTAGGGCAGTGATGGTTTGTTTACCTGCATTAATTAAATCTGGATCTTCCTCTCCCTCATAAGGAAAAGGTCCCATTCCTAAAATTCCATTTTCACTTTGAAAATCAACTTCTATGTCATCTCTCACAAAATTTGCTACTAAGGTTGGGATACCAATACCTAAGTTTACATAGTATCCGTCTTTTACTTCTTTAGCAATACGTTGTGCTATTTGTTCTTTTCCTAAACTCATATTATCTCTTTCTTACCGTAAGTTGTTCTATTCTTTTTTCGTACTTCACTCCTTTAAAAATTCGTTGTACAAATATGCCAGGGATGTGAATATCGTTTGGGTCTAGTGAGCCAGCAGGCAATAGCTCTTCTACCTCAGCAACTGTTATGGTAGCGGCACCACACATATTAGGGTTAAAGTTACGAGCTGTGCCTTTAAAAATTAGATTCCCCGCTTCATCTCCTTTCCAAGCTTTTACAAAAGCAAAATCTGCTTTAAAAGCATGCTCTAGAATATGCATTTTTCCATTAAAATCTCTTGCTTCTTTTCCTTCTGCTACTTCAGTACCATAACCCGCTGGTGTGTAAAAGGCTGGTATCCCACTTTGAGCAGCACGACAGCGCTGTGCTAATGTTCCTTGAGGAATTAACTCTACTTCCAACTCACCGCTAAGCATTTGTCTTTCAAATTCTGCATTCTCACCTACATACGAAGAAATCATTTTTTTTATTTGATGTTTCTGAAGTAATAAACCCAAACCAAAATCATCTACACCTGCATTATTTGAAATGCAAGTAACATTTTTTACATTTCTACGCACCAACTCGGCAATTGCATTTTCTGGAATACCACTTAAGCCAAACCCCCCCAACATAAAAGTCATCCCATCTTTGACGCCTTCACAAGCTGTTTGAACATCTGTAACTGTTTTATTTATCATGAATTTTTTGTTTTCTGAAAATCTTAAATTCTATCATTTTTCAGCTGAAAAACAATACTTAAAAATACAAAAAATGCTTCAGAAATAACTCTGAAGCATTTACTATTTTCTATAACTTTTCATTTTTACATTTGAAAAGAAACTATCAAGTTGGCCACTTTTTCAGAACAATTAATTTAATTAAAAATCAAACTCATCTGTATCATCGTCATCTGTATCTGTGTTTTCTTCACGCCACTTACTACAGTCTGTTTCTATTGACAAATTAGATGGTCTAGAAAATCTCCCGTCAGAAACATCAAGCTCTTCATTCGCGTAGCATTTTTTCATATAGATTGCCCAAATAGGCAATGCCATACTCGCTCCTTGACCATATGCTGTTCTGCTAAAACGTGTGGCTCTATCTTCTCCTCCTACCCAAACACCCGTTACTAGATTGGGTACCATACCCATAAACCAGCCGTCACTATTATTTTGTGTAGTACCTGTTTTACCCGCTATTGGGTTTTTAAAACCGTATGGGTAATCTGTAATTATTTTTTTATAAACTGGATCCCCACCTCTCCATGTATGACGTAATCTACTTCCAGACCCTGATTGTGTTACACCTTCCATTAGGCTTACTGTAACATAGGCAGATTCTTTATTAATTACATCTTTTGTCTCAGGCACATTTTGATAAAGTATAGTTCCATTTTTATCTTCTATCCTTGAGATTAAAGTAGGTTTTACGTATACCCCCTCGTTTGCAAAGACACTGTATGCTCCAACCATTTCAAACAAAGTAACATCTGGAGTTCCTAACGCAATAGATGGAGCTTCTGGAATATCTTTAGACTCAACTCCCATTTTATCTACCAATTCTATCACGGGTCTTGGCCCTACACGGTCAATAAGTCGTGCTGTTACCGTATTAATAGACTGTGCTAGTGCAGCTTTAAGTGTAAGCATTCCACCGCCACCACCGCTTGAGTTTTTAGGTGTCCATGGTTTTAATAAGCCATACTTACCTTCTGGAATAGTATATGGTGTATTAGGTAATGTATCACATGGTGACATATGCATCTGGTCTATTGCCGTTGCATATACAAATGGCTTAAAAGTAGAACCTATTTGACGCTTACCCGTTTTTACCATATCGTATTTAAAGTGTTTGTAGTTAATGCCTCCTACCCATGCTCTTACTTCACCTGTTTGTGGTGTCATAGACATCATAGAAGCCCTTAAAAATGATTTATAATAGCGAATAGAGTCCATAGGGGTCATAGTGGTATCTATATCTCCACCCCATGAAAAAATGCTCATTTTTGTTTTTTTCTTGAAACTTTCAATAATTTCTTTTTCACTTTTTCCTTGGTCTTCTAAGATTCTCCAACGGTCACTTCGCTTCATGGCGCTTCGCATAATTCCATTGATTTCTTCTTCAGAAATATCTCTAAAAGGTGCTGTTTTGTTTTTCTCATTTTGAGCCGTAAATTCTTTTTGAAGATTTGCTATATGAGAATCTACAGCTTCTTCTGCGTATTGTTGCATTCTAGAGTCTATAGTTGTGTACACCTTTAGACCGTCACTATAAATATCCCAAGAGTCTCCATTGCTTTTAGGGTTTTCTTTTACCCAATCTGCCATAAAAGCACGCGCATATTCTCTAAAATAAGTGGCCAAACCTTCAACATGTCCTTGGGGGGTGTATTTTAAATTAAGAGGAAGTGCTTGTAATGAGTCTTTTACTTTCTCTGTAATGTAATCATACTTTTCCATCTGAGAGAGCACTACATTTCTTCGGTTTTTAACTCCTTCAGGATTACGGATAGGGTTGTATAAGGATGAATTTTTAAACATTCCAACTAACATTGCAGACTCTACCGTGTTAAGGTCTCTTGGCGGCTTGTCAAAGTATATATTGGCAGCAGACTCTATTCCTACAGCTTGATTTAAAAAATCGTACTCATTAAAGTACATTGCTATAATTTCTTCTTTTGTATAGCGGCGCTCTAAGCGAGTGGCAATTACCCATTCTTTAATTTTCTGGATACCACGTTGCAATTTATTTCTTGAAACTTGTTCTGTAAAAAATAGTTTAGCTAATTGTTGCGAAATAGTACTCGCTCCTCCTCTTGAACCTAGGAAAACTGCCGCTCTCACGGTTCCTTTTGCATCAATCCCTGCGTGGTCATAAAATCTGGCATCTTCTGTAGCAATAAGAGCTTTTACTAAGTGGTCTGGGAGTTCTTCATAAAATACTGGTGTTCTATTTTCTTTATAAAACTTTCCAATTACTTTACCATCTACAGCTATAATTTCTGTAGCTAAGTTTTTTTCTGGGTTTTCAAGGCTTGTTTCATCTGGCAGGCTTCCAAAAGCTCCCCAAGAGGCCAATAAAAAGACTAGGATAATTAATCCAATAAAGCCTGCGAAGAGTTTCCAAAAGGTTCTAATGTGTTTTCCAACACCTGCAGGTTCTTTCTTTTTTGTTTGTTTTTTTGCCATTATTATTCTTTTGTAATTGCTTCAATACTGTAACCTACGTCTGTAATTCCTTCTAATTTGCTAACGCCATCAACTTCTCCGTTATTGCGTACGGCATGGTCTATATATAAGGTGTAAGTCCCACTTTCACTAAAGTTTAACTTTTCTTTGTACCATAGCTTATTTTCTTTCACACTTCCAATACCTGTGCCTAACCAACTTCCATCTGGATTTGCCATTCTATATTCTAACGTATCTGTAATTACTTTTCCATTAGGATGTTCTAAAGCTGTAATTAAAAACAAATTGTTGTATTTATAATCATTGGTA
Source organism: Patiriisocius hiemis (assembly GCF_031846325.1). Lineage (NCBI taxonomy): Bacteria > Pseudomonadati > Bacteroidota > Flavobacteriia > Flavobacteriales > Flavobacteriaceae > Patiriisocius > Patiriisocius hiemis. The sequence goes on from NZ_JAVRHZ010000002.1 coordinate 379,510, forward strand.
TTTCTAATGTTAATAAACACATTATAAGGTGATAAAGTATCTACGTTTTTAATTTTGAAAGCAATTTGCTCTTTTTTATCCCAAACACCTGGAAGACTCCAAGATTCACTCTCTATCGTGGGGGAACTGCAAGATAAAAGCCCCAAGAAAACACTTAAAGATATGAGGGTTTTATGCATTCTTTTTTTGGTTTCTATTTCGGTTGCGTGTGTTATTAGAATTCTTTCTTTTTTTGTTTCTTCGTTTTCCTTTGGAGCGTTTGGGCTGATCAAATCTTGTTAGGCTATCTTGCCCCACTACATTACTAAAAAGCTCTTTTTCTGAAGGAGTTACAACATCTTCAATATATTCTTCAATACTTGCTACCTTTTTCCCTTTTTTATTAAGTGCAATAATTTCATTGACTTTTTCTGCCTTTAATTGATGCCAATTCATTCCTTCTTTAACATAAGAGTACCAAAGAAGTCCTTTAAAAATGTCTATTTTTTGACAAACAGCTACACCTTTTTCGGTTTGTAATTTTACATCTGTCTTTGGGAAATCTTTTAATGCTTCTAGATAGGTATCTAATTCATAATTAAGACAACATTTTAACTTTCCGCATTGTCCAGCTAGCTTTTGAGGGTTTAGCGATAATTGCTGATACCGCGCTGCAGAGGTACTTACTGATCTAAAATCTGTTAACCAAGTAGAGCAGCATAGTTCTCTTCCACAGGAGCCAATACCTCCTAATCGTGCAGCTTCTTGACGAAACCCTACTTGTTTCATCTCGATACGAGTATTAAAGGTTCTCGCAAATTCTTTAATTAATTCTCTAAAGTCAACGCGTTCTTCGGCTGTATAGTAAAAAATTGCTTTTGAAGCATCTCCTTGAAACTCTATATCACTAATCTTCATTTTAAGCCCTAGTCTAATGGCGATTTCACGAGAGCGTTTTTGTACATCTGCTTCTCTATCTCGAGCTTTTTGCCAGATATCAATATCTTTTTGAGTGGCTTTACGATAAATTTTAGGAAGGGTATTTGTGTCTGGTGTAACTTTCTTTTTCTTCATTTGTACACGCACCAATTCTCCTGTAAGGGTAACTATCCCAATATCATGACCTGGTGAAGCTTCTGTAGCAACTGTATCACTTATACTTAAAGATAGTTCTTCAGGTACTTTAAAAAAGTCTTTTCTTCCATTTTTGAAACGGACCTCAACCCCATCAAAGGGTTTCATATCTCCAGGAAGTGACATGTTTGAAAGCCAATCAAAAACAGTTAATTTATTACAACCATCAGAACCACAAGTACCATTGTTCTTGCATCCCTTTGGCTGTCCATCTGCGCCTGTAGCACAACTCGTACAGCCCATAGTATTATATATATTGCTCTTTTACAAGAGTCGAAGATTAAACGTAATTTCTAAGAGTAAAGATACTTATTTAGATTTTAGATTGTAAGTTTTCGAATTAAGATTTTATTTTAATGAGTCTTATTGAAAAATTACTTTTTAAATTTTAATTTCTCTGAACGTCCTTTCTTAAAAATTTTATTACTGTTCGGGATTCCTTTACGTAATGCCTTTTGTTCTTCATATGGCAATTTTATGATTTCTTGACACTCCGTAGAACAGCAATTATCCATTGCTTTTGCACACTCTTCACATTGGATAAACAGTAAGTGACATGCTTCGTTTTCACAATTAACATGTGTGTCACAAGGCTTTCCACATTGGTGGCAATTAGCAATAACATCCTCACTAATTCGCTCTCCTCTACGATGATCAAAAACAAAGTTTTTGCCAATAAACTTATTCTCAAGTCCTTTTTGTTGTACCTGCCTTGTGTATTCTATAATACCACCTTCTAGCTGAAATACATTTTTAAATCCTTTATGCTTGTAATATGCACTTGCTTTTTCACAGCGAATTCCTCCTGTACAATACATGACCAACTTTTTATCTTCTTTGTGATCTTTGAGATTTTCTTCAATAATATCTAACGAATCGCGAAAGGTATCAACATCTGGAGTAACCGCATTTTTAAAATGACCTATTTCACTCTCATAATGATTACGCATATCTACAAGTACTGTATCAGGATCCTCAATAAGTTCATTGAATTTTTGCGCATCTACATGAACTCCTTTGTTTCTAACATCAAAAGTTTCGTCATTTAAGCCATCTGCAACTATTTTATGTCGCACTTTTACTTTTAGTTTCAAAAAAGACTTTAAATCATGTTCAATGGCAATATTTAAGCGTACATTTTCTAGAAAATAAATCCCATCTATAAACGATTTGAAAGCTTCAAAATTTCGAGCAGGCACCGAAAGTTGTGCATTTATACCCTCGTGAGCTACATAAATTCTGCCTAGAACGTCTAATTCGTCCCAAGCTATAAACAGGTGATTTCTAAATAATTGTGGATTGCCAATTTTGGCATACTGATAAAAAGAGAGAGTAAGACGGTCTTCGCCAGCTTGCTCCAATAAAGCAGCTCTCTCTTTTGCACTTAAGGTGTTGTACAGTTGCATGCTATACTTCGTTTTTAGTGAAAAGGGTGAATTAATTAAAGTGCAAAAGTAAATTAATTTTACTGTTAACAAAAATTCCAATTACAAGTAGTATCATATTGTGCTTCAAGCAAAGAAATACTACCTTAGCACTTCCGAAGTATCGGGAGAAATTAATAATACAGGAACGCATGAGCAACGAAAAAGACGCAAAATTAAAAGCATTAAAATTAACACTTGACAAACTAGACAAAACCTATGGTAAAGGTACTGTAATGAAGATGGGAGATGCTGCTATTGTAGAAGTAGATGTTATTCCTACCGGCTCTTTAGGGCTAGATGTAGCCTTAGGTGTAGGTGGTTATCCTAGGGGTAGAGTGATTGAAATTTATGGCCCTGAATCTTCTGGTAAAACAACATTAACACTCCACGCAATTGCAGAGGCTCAAAAAAAAGGAGGAATTGCTGCATTTATAGATGCAGAGCATGCCTTTGATAGATACTATGCCGAAAAACTAGGCATAGATGTAGAAAACCTTATTATCTCGCAACCTGATAATGGTGAGCAAGCATTAGAAATTGCAGATAATCTAATTCGTAGTGGTGCTATAGATATTATAGTAATAGACTCTGTTGCTGCCTTAACTCCTAAAAGTGAAATTGAAGGAGAAATGGGGGATAGTAAAATGGGACTTCACGCACGGTTAATGTCACAAGCATTGCGTAAACTTACGGGGTCTATAAGCAAGACAAATTGTACCGTAATATTTATTAATCAGTTACGTGAAAAAATAGGGGTTATGTTTGGTAACCCAGAAACTACAACTGGTGGTAATGCTTTAAAGTTTTATGCTTCTGTACGCTTAGACATAAGGCGTTCTACTCAAATTAAAGACACCAATAGCGAAGTACAAGGAAATAAAACCCGTGTTAAAGTAGTTAAGAATAAGGTAGCACCGCCTTTCAAAACAGCAGAATTTGACATCATGTATGGGGAAGGGGTCTCTAAAGTAGGTGAAATTATTGATTTAGGGGTTGCTTTTGAAATTGTTAAGAAAAGTGGTTCTTGGTTTAGTTATGACGACACTAAGCTTGGACAAGGTAGGGAAGCTGTTAAAACACTACTGCTTGACAACCCAGAATTGATGGAAGAACTTGAAACAAAAATTAAAGACGCCATAGCCACTATAAACGCTTAAGTTTTATTTTTTTCAGTACTACGCAACCATCTTTAGGCAATCGCATCTATTGGGTGTAGAATCCTCAATTAAATGCTTATTGCTTAAAGTATTACAAGAAATTAATTAGGAAACTACACGATTGACTTTAGACGAGCTCATCATACAATGTAAGAAGCAAGATGCTAAGGCGCAAGGAGAATTATATAAGCGATACTCAAACATATTGTTCTCTATATGCCTACGGTATTCGCCTAATTATGTAGAAGCAGAAGACAGTTTACAAGATGCGTTCATTACTATTTTTAATAAAATAGAGCAGTTTAAAGACAAAGGTTCATTTGAAGGTTGGATAAAAAGAATTACGGTAAATACTGTACTTCAAAAATATAGAAAGCAACGTGTTTTTGATATTGAAAACGAAGAGCAAATTGCAGATGAAGCCGAAGTTGAGATAGACGATATAAATATTCCGTTGGATTATTTATTGAAAATTGTCCAAGAATTACCTGATAGATACAGACTGGTTTTTTCTATGTATGTACTTGACGGATACCAACACAAAGAGATTGGAACTATGTTAGGAATTAGTGACGGAACGTCTAAATCTAACCTAGCTAGAGCCAGAGGAATATTAAAAACAAAAGTAGAAGCCTATAAAGAGGCAAATAAATAAGATTCCCGTTTTTAGGGAAGTTAGAAAATATAATAATGAGATTCCTGCTTTCGCAGGAACTAAAGATGAAAAACAAAAAGAACATAGACGAACTTTTTAAGGAAAAGCTCTCAAGTTTTGAGGCAACTCCTTCTGCTGATGTTTGGAACAATATCCAAGCAAAGATGAAAGCAGAAAAAGAAGATCGTAAAGTTATTCCGCTTTGGTGGAAAGTTGCTGGTGTAGCAGCACTTCTCGCTTTGCTTTTTACTATAGGTTCTCGTGTTTTTGACGACAGTAAGACTACTGAAATTGTTACTGAAAACACAAAAGAAAAAACCAATACAAAGAATTCTAATAATACCATTACTTCCTCAGAAAATACGGTAATAGCCTCTGAAGATGAAAATAAAACTGAAACTTTAGAAAAAACAACTAACGCTTCAGATAATAACACTAAGGCTAATTCAAATAATGATGTTTTCAACAAAACATCTACATCTAACGATGCTATTGCCGTTGAGGAAATAAAAAAGAGGAACACTATTAAGGGTACAGAAAAAACTTCCGTAGAAAAGAAGCCACGTTTTAAGGATAATACTATTGAAAGTGTAAAAGAAACTGTAGTAGCCACTTCCACTTCTGAAAAACTTTCAGAAAAAGAAAAGGAAAAGGAAGAAAAAAATATTTCAAAAACTAGTAACGACAAATTAAATACAATAGACACCAACAAAACAGTAGATACTGAAAAGGTTGCCGTGGCCATTGAAGAAACATCTTCAGAAAAAGAAACTAATGATGTTTCTAATAAAACTGAAGCTTCCAAAAATAAAAAGTCTATTTACGATGCTATTGAAGAGAGCAAAACCGAAGAAGCAGTTGCAAAAGTAGATAGAACACCAGACAATAGATGGGATGTAACCCCTAATTTTGCGCCTGTTTACTATAATAGTCTTGGAGAAGGTTCTTCAATAGACCCTTCCTTTGCAGATAACGCTCAAAGTGGTGATGTTAATTTTAGTTACGGAGTACAAGTAAGCTACAATATTACAGATAGGTTAAGTGTTCGCTCTGGAGTGAGTAATGTAGATCTAAGCTATGCAACAGGCGGAATTGAATTGGGCACAGGCCCAGTCTCACAAGCATTAAGATCTGTTGATTATGGTGGGCGCCAAGTAGTGCTTACCGCTTTTGATAATGGCACCTTAATGGACGTAAGTTCTGGTGACCCTTTTGGAGGTATTACTCCAAAATCAACTTCTGGTGATGTTGAATTAGTACAAAATATATCCTATTACGAAGTCCCTCTAGAATTAAAGTATGCCGTGCTTAATAAAAAGTTTGGTGTTAATCTAATTGGTGGTCTTAGCACCCTCTTTTTAGGAAATAATGACATTACAGCACAAGCCGCAAATTTCTCTGAAACCCTAGGCGAGGCAAATAATTTGTCGTCGGTTAGTTTTTCAACTAATGTAGGTATTGGCTTTGATTACAAAATAAGTAGAAAGTTTAAGTTTAATATTGAGCCTATGTTCAAATACCAGCTAAATCCTTACACAGATTCGTCTGTTAGTTTTAGGCCTTATTATTTAGGGGTTTATACGGGAGTTAGCTTTAAGTTCTAGGTAGTTTTTTAGTTTGTTAGTATAAAATAAATTATGCTAATATTTGATTACAGAAAAACCGTTCTTCGCCATAGGACGGTTTCTTTTTTTATAGTGATGGGTTCTTTAATTCTTCAAGAATAATATCCCGTGTATCCATTTTTAATTTGCGTTTATCTTCCAATTCTAAAATTTTGGTAGGTATTACAGGATGAACTTTCACGCGCATTTTGCCAGGACTTGCTTTTATAGAAGAAAACTCATACGATAATCTGTTTCTATTATCATGAAAAGTCATGGGAGCAATCGGTATTTTATGTTCTATCGCTAATCTAAATGCTCCGTCCTTAAAATCGTCTAGAAGTATATTGTTTGCTTCATCTGGAACACCGCCTTCTGGGAAAATACAAACACTATAGCCCATATTTAGTTTACTTTGTGCACTTTCAAAAACAGCGCGTCTGCTCTTTGGGCTATTTCTATCAACCAAGATACAGGTTCGTTTATAGAAAAATCCGAAAACAGGAATTTTAGCTAATTCTGCTTTTCCAACAAAAACAAAAGGGTTTTTGGTAACATGGAGCATAAGCATAATGTCTGTCATAGAAGTATGATTTGAAACAAAAAGGTAGCTTTTACTTTTCTCAAATACTGTATCACGTTGTATTATGGGGAAATACCCCATTCCAAATAAAATGATACGTGCCCAAACTCTAGCAAGCCAAAAAAAAGCTGGGTACCAAGTTTGTTTCAAAATAGTGATAAAAAGTAACGGAAAAAGTATAATGATAGGTAGTGTGACCAAAATATAGAACCATATTCGGTATAAAAACACTACTATCTTTTTTAAAAGTATCATTATCCTGCCAAAAATAGTAAATACACTTCTGCTACTCTCATAAAAAAACTAACTTTGCTCAAAATACTGTTTAATCCTTGTATTCTTTTGCTTATATATAGAATACATTACAAAAATCTCCTCTTTTAGAAGAAGTACTATGTCAAGAATACTAACTGGGATACAATCTACTGGAACACCACATTTAGGAAACGTATTAGGAGCTATTGTTCCTGCCATAGAAATGGCAAACAACCCTAGCAACGACTCTTTTTTGTTTATTGCAGATATGCACTCTCTCACGCAAATAAAAGATGCTGAAGTTTTAAAAAACAATACCTACAGTACTGCTGCCACTTGGTTGGCTTTTGGTCTAGACATAGAAAAAACAGTATTCTACAGGCAAAGCGACATTCCTCAAGTTACTGAGTTAAGCTGGTATTTAAGTTGTTTTTTTCCATACCAAAGGTTAACTCTTGCTCATTCTTTTAAAGACAAGGCAGATAGGCTAGAAGACGTAAATGCTGGTTTATTTACATACCCTATGTTAATGGCTGCAGATATTTTACTGTATGATGCAGAGTTTGTTCCTGTTGGTAAAGACCAATTGCAACATATTGAAATGACTAGAGATGTTGCTTCTAGATTTCATACAAAAGTTGGAGAAACATTTGTACTTCCAGAAGCAAGAATTGATGAAAACACCAAGCTTATTCCAGGGACTGATGGTGCAAAAATGAGTAAATCAAAAAACAACATTATTAATATTTTTCTGTCAGACAAAAAATTAAGGAAACAAGTAATGAGTATTGCCACAGACAGTACTCCATTAGAGGACCCAAAAGACCCCGATACATGTAATGTGTTTTCTATATACAGACTATTAGCCTCTAAAGAACAGGTACTTAAAATGAGGGCTAACTATGAAGGCGGTGGCTATGGTTATGGTCATGCTAAACAGGCACTTTATGAGCTAATTCTGGATGTATTTAAATCTCAACGAGAAAAATATAACTACTATATTGAAAACCTTGACGAGGTTGAAAAAATACTACAAATTGGAGCAGAAAAAGCAACAGCTGTAGCTAATGATGTATTAAAAAGGGTACGTGAAAAAGTAGGGTATTAAACTAACTCAAAAAGCTTTCCTGGCAAAGGTCTCACCAAGCCTTTAAGCTCCATAGTAAGTAAAATACTGGCCATTGAAAAAGAAGGAATATTACAAGCTAATGCAATTGTGTCCAACAAGCTTTTACCTTCTTCTTTTAGAAAACTATACACTTTTTTTTCCTCAGCGGTAAGTTCTACAAAAAGTTGTTTTTGTACTACTTGTGGTTGTTTCTCTTCAAGTTCCCATCCTAGTTGATATATAACATCTGCGGCACTAGTGATTAATTGGGCTTGTTGGGTTTTAATTAGATTATTACAGCCTTGACTTTGTAAATCTGTTGCCTTCCCTGGAAAAGCAAAAACATCTCTATTGTAAGAGTTTGCAATGTCTGCAGTCACTAGACTTCCTCCTTTTTCTGCAGACTCAATAACTATAGTTGCTTCACTCATTCCAGCAATAATTCTATTTCGTTTAAGAAAATTATTTCTATTAAAAGCATCACTACTCCAAAACTCTGTAAAAAAACCACCGTTTTCTTCAACTTTGCTACAATACTTTTTATGAGTTTTGGGGTAGATTTGATTTAACCCATGAGCCAGACAAGCGATTGTTTGTAATCCACAATCCATCGCTATCTTGTGTGCAGTAATATCTACTCCATAAGCAAAGCCAGATACTATAACAGGATTTAAAGGCGATAAGCTTTCAATTAATTTTTCACAAACAGTAATTCCGTGTGTTGTTACTTTTCTAGTACCAACTATGCTTATTATCTTTTTATTTTTAATATCTATATTCCCTCTTTTAAATAATAAAATTGGGCCATCCAAGCAATGCGTCAGGTTTTTAGGATAGAATTCATCTTTGTAATAAGTGTATTCAACCTCTTCATCATTAATAAATTTAATTTCTTCTTCTGCGTCGTCAAGTATGCTTTTATTATGTAAGTCTTTCAACTTAAAAGCCCCAATACCGTCAATTTTTAATAAACTGTTCTTTTTTTCAGAAAAAATCTCCTTGGCACTACCTACATGATGCAACAATTTTTTTGCAGAGGTATCTCCCAGATTTGGAACTCGTTGTAAAGCCAAAACATAAAAAAGTTCTTCTTGTGTAAGCATTAATTATAAAATAAAAGGGAGTCTTTAAAAGTACAAAAAAAGTAGTTGTTAATAACTTCTTAATGCTTTGATTGATGTGTTACCAAAAAAAATTTATGTTTGTTTAAGTGCAATTAGCTAGCTACATAAACGATTTATTATACCGCTATGAGTGTGTCATTATTCCAGGTTTTGGGGCTTTTTTAACCCATTATAAATCTGCAGCTATTGATGATGAAAATAACACCTTTTACCCTCCAAGCAAAGTAGTTTCTTTTAATAAACAACTACAAACCAATGATGGTTTACTTGCTAATCACGTTTCAAGTTCTGAGCAATGTAGTTATGAAGTAGCTCTACAGCGCATTAGAAATTTTGCAGGTTCTTTGTCGTTACAATTATACAATGGAGAGGAAGTTGTGCTAGATAAGATTGGTACTTTTTCTTTAAACGAAGAGAAGAATATTCAATTTCAACCTTTAGCATTTCAAAATTACAACACTAGTTCTTTTGGGCTTACTAATTTTGTGACAACTCCAATACAAAGAGAAGCTTATAAAGAAGCTTCAGAAAAATTAGAAGAAAAGACACCACTACTTTTTACTCCTGAAAAAAGAAGTGCTTCTCCTTATCTTAAGTATGCTGCTATTGGATTAATTGCTATTGCTGTTTCAGGTCTTGCTGGTTTCTCTATTTATAAAAAAGGAGTTGAAAATCATAATTTTGCTGAAAAACAAAAAGCAAATAGCCTACTGGAAAATGAAATCCAAGAGGCAACCTTTGTTATTGAAAACCCACTTCCAGCAATTACTGTAGCTATACCTAAACCAGTTGGAAAATACCATATTATTGCAGGTGCTTTTAGGTTTGAAGAAAACGCTTCAAAAAAAATATCGCAACTAAACCAAAAAGGGTTCAAAGCCCGATCAATTGGAAAAAACAAATATGGTTTACACCAAGTAGTTTACAAGAGTTTTGAAAACCGCCTAGAGGCAATAAGAAGTTTACAACAAATAAAAAGCACAGTAAATAAAGATGCTTGGTTGCTAGTACAGGAATTAAAATAAGCCTCATTTATATCTTATTCGTTTAGTTACCCACAAGATTACTCATTACCTTTGCAAAAAAATAAAAAATGAGTCCTCGAACCCCTAAAGAAACAAGAACCGTAATTACAGATCTAGTACTGCCAAGTGAAACAAACCCTATTGGAAATATGTTTGGTGGTGAATTATTAGCAAGAATGGATAGAGCTGCCAGTATTTCTGCAAGGAGACATAGTCGTAGAATTGTAGTTACTGCATCTGTAAATCATGTAGCCTTTAACAAGATGATTCCTCTAGGTAGTGTGGTAACTGTAGAGGCTCATGTTTCTAGAGCATTTAAAAGTTCTATGGAGGTATATATGGATGTGTGGATTGAGGATAGGGAAAGTGGATTACGCAGTAAAGCTAATGAAGCAATTTATACTTTTGTAGCTGTAGACGAAATGGGAAGCCCTGTTCCAGTTCCTCCGCTTAAACCAGAAACAGATCTTGAAAAAGAACGCTTTGATGCTGCCCTAAGAAGGAAACAACTAAGTCTTGTTCTGGCAGGTAAAATGGAACCCAAACAAGCTACAGAATTAAAGGCTCTTTTTGAGTAAAACCTATTAATTCCTAGTTATTTACTGGGATTTTTGAAATGTTAAAATTTTAGGTTTTTAAGCTTTTTCATCAATTTTTATTAACTCAAATAGATATATTTGATGCTCTTCAATAAAAATTTAAAGAAAAAGATGAAAAAAACTACATTACTTAAAAAAGCAATCTTATTGAATTTGGTTTTTGTGTTATGTGCTGCATTTAGTTATGCACAAAATAATTACACCATACAATTTCAAGATGAAAGTTACACGCTTCCAGAAAATATTGACTCTTTTCAATGGAGTAGTCTTCCAGAAGATTCAAGGCTTCAAGAGGGGTATTATGGGTGGATTCAATTTTACGAGACACCAACACAAAATATTCAAAATAGCTTTAAGGCAAACAACCTGCAGTTATTAGAATACATCCCTCATAAAACCTATTTGTTTTATTTTCCTTCAACTACTTCTGTAGAATTCTTAAGAAACAATGGGGTTCGTTCTATAGTTCCTGTTCCTTCAACTAGTAAACTTTCAGAAGATTTAAAAAATGGAAATACACCTCAACACGCATTACGAGGTGATAATTTTATTGTAACCTTAGAATATCATGCAACTGTTTCTTCAGAATTTGTAATTAATGATTTAGCTACTAAGCAAATATCTTTACAGCAGCAGTACAAAGGAGCTAACATTGTAGATTTAATAATCCCGAATAATTGTTTAGAGGTGCTAGCCTCTTTACCATACGTAAAGTGGGTAGAGTATATTGTTGCTCCAGATGTTCCAGATGATACAAGAGGTAGAAGTTTACATAGAGCTAATGGACTTGATACGCAAACTAATGCTGGCCGTAATTATACAGGAAATGGCATTGGAGTGATGGTTAGAGATGACGGAATTGTTGGGCCACATATTGATTTTCAAGGGAGAATAGATAACTCTGCTACAAATGACACAACTGGATCACATGGAGATGGTGTAGGTGGAATTATGGCAGGTGCTGGAAACTTAGACCCAACAAATAGAGGTATGGCAGCAGGATCAAGTATATATGTTGTTAATTATGCTCCAAATTTTTTAGATTCTGCAACTCAAAATTTAATAAACAACGGCGACGTACAAATTACTAACTCTTCTTATAGTAATGGTTGTAATGCTGGATATACTTCAATTACAAGAACTGTTGACCAGCAAACTAGAAATAACTCGAGTTTGTTACATGTTTTTTCTGCTGGAAATTCAAATAATAATGATTGTGGATACGGAGCAGGAACACAGTGGGGAAACATTACTGGAGGACATAAACAAGGTAAAAATGTGATTGCAACAGCTAACACTTTTTTTGATGGAACACTTGCTAGTTCAAGTAGCCGAGGTCCTGCACATGATGGAAGAATAAAACCAGACATTTCAGCTAATGGGGCTAACCATATTTCTACAGACCCTAATAATGGCTACAGCCCATTTGGTGGAACTTCTGGAGCAGCTCCCGGAATTGCAGGTATTGCAGCACAATTGTATGAAGCTTATGGCGACATTAATAGTGGTGCATTCCCGCCTTCAGGCTTAATTAAAGCAGCACTATTAAACACAGCTAATGATGCAGGAAATGTTGGGCCAGATTATAGATTTGGCTGGGGGATTGTAAATGGGTTAAGAGCTGGTAAATTAATTGAAGATGAGAGACATTTGTTTGACAACATAACACAAGGATCTAGTAATACACACACTATTAGCGTGCCGGCAGGAACTGCACAAGTGCGTTTTATGGTGTATTGGACAGATCCAGAAGCTGCTAATGGTGCTAATCCTGCATTGGTAAACGACCTAGACATGGTGGTAACAGATCCTTCTAGCACAGACTATTTACCTTATATTCTAGACCCAACTCCAAATCCAGCTACCTTAAACTTACCAGCTACTAATGGTGCAGACCACCTCAACAATGTTGAGCAGGTAGTAATTAATAGCCCAGCTGCTGGAAATTACGATATTGAAATATCAGGTTTTAATGTTCCTGTTGGACCACAAGAATACTTTGTATTGTATGAAATTATTGAAGACAACTTAACGCTTACTTATCCTAATGCTGGTGAGAGCTTTGTGCCAGGTGAAACAGAAAGTATTCATTGGGATTCTTACAATACAGGAGCTGGATTTGTTTTAGAATACTCAACAGATAATGGTGGTTCTTGGAATTCAATCACAACTGTGGGAAGTACAGTTACAAATTATGGCTGGTTAGTTCCTTCAGACATAACAGGAGAAGCGCTTGTTAGAATTACTAGTGGCTCTTTTCAGGATGAAAGTGATGAGAACTTTTCTATTGTAGATCAAGTTGATAATTTAGAGTTTTCGCAAGTTTGCCCTAATGAAATTACCTTTGCTTGGGATGCCCTAGCAGGCGCAGAAGAGTACGATGTGTATTTACTAGGAGCAATGTATATGGAAGTTGCTGGAACAGCTACAACCAATACTATTACAGTTCCTATTGCAAGTTCTACAGATATACAATGGGCTGCTATTGTAGCAAAGAATAATACTGAAGGGTGGACTAGTAGAAGAACTGTTGCCATTAATCACCCAGGAGGTCTTTTAAATTGTGCTTTAGCAAATGACATAGCTTTAGATCAAATTAATAATACTGCTGCCGACTTTGCAACTGTATGTAGTGGAACTAATGACGTAGTAATAAGTGTAACAATTCAAAATACTGGAATAGACCCGCAATCTAACTTTAGTGTCTCTTACCAAATAGATAGTGAGCCTGTAGTTACTGAAACGTTTACTAATACAATTAATTCTGGGCAGCAAGAAGTGTTCGACTTTTCTACGCCTGCTACAATAGGTAGTTCTGGTGAATATACCTTAACTGTAAGTGTTGATTTAACTGGTGATCAAAACCCAAATAATGATCAAGATGTACTTGACTTCTTTGCTGTAACTGAAGCTACTGCCTTAGATTTTACAGAGCCGTTTGATGTTAATGGAGTTCCTCCTAATGGTTGGACTATAGAAAATGTTGATAATGGTACTACTTGGATAGAGCAGGCAGGTATTACTGGTAGTGATGGAAATAGTACTACTACAGCCTATATTAATAATTTTAATTATAATGCTCCAGGTCAAGAAGATGTAATAACTACAGAAATTTTTGACTTAACTAATGCCTCTGATGTTGTTGCTAGTTTTGACTTAGCGAAAGCACAATTTTCAAGTAGCTTATTTGATGGTCTAAGAGTTGAAGCCTCTGGAGATTGTGGTGCTACTTATACAACTGTATATGAGAAAGAAAATTTAGACTTGTCAACAACGGGAGGATATGTATCAAGTATTTGGGCTCCGTCTTCTGCATCAGATTGGAGAAACGAACAAATAGACCTAGGCGATTTTGAAGGTGGTGTTGTTACATTACGTTTTATAAATGTAAATGGATATGGAAACTCTACTTTTATTGATAACATAAATCTAGAAGCAGGGGTTCTTGGAGTAAATGATATTAATGTAAATGATATTGTTATGTATCCAAATCCAGCAAATGATGAAGTATTTATTAAAACAAGTACTGTGTTAAGTGATGTCACTATTACTTTAACAAACAGTCTTGGACAGAGAGTACAAACTATTACTGAAAATGCTTTTGACGGCTCTAACCAAGCAAGAATAAATACAAGTAATTATGCTAGTGGATTGTATTTTGTGACTATTAAGTCAGGGAACACTATTGTAACTAAGAAGTTACTTATTAGATAATAAGTACTAATCTAATATTAAAAAGGCGCTACTTTAAAATAGCGCCTTTTATATTTTTACATTTTATAAACCCAATCCTCTGGGTTCATTTCGGTTGTGTTCTTAAAAACTAAGAACTTAATTATAGCTTTTCCTGTTGTAGGGTGTGTAAATGCTTTTCCAATTTTTTGTTTCGCTGAAACTTTATCTCCACTTTTTACATTTACAGAAGACAGATTATTGTAAATAGTTATATAGTCTCCATGTCTAATGTAAACAGCCTTATTTGCTCCTTTAAGTTGTTGTATTTTAAATACCTCACCTTTAAATACAGCTCTAACATCTGCATTTGCTTCTGTAGCTATGTCTACTCCGTGTGTTTGTGTTGTTACATTAGGAAACTGGGGGTGCCTTCTTTTTCCATGTCTATTTACAACAACTCCCTTTTCTACTGGCCAAATAAGTTTTCCTCTGTTACTTTTAAAGTTGGTTGCAATAATTTTTGCTTCTGGAGTTAAATTAAATGCTACAGCACTACTTTTAGTCTTTACAGCTGTCGTCGTTTTTCCAGCACTATTTTTATTGGCTTCAGCAATAGCAGCTCTAATTAATGCGTCAATTTCTTTACGTAAGGCATTTGCTTCTCTTTGCTTTTTATTTATTTGAGAAACATACGAATTCTCATCTTTTTTAAGTGAAGCTATTAATTCTTCTTGGTTTTTTTGTTCCTTTTCAAGTTGTTTACGAGCAAGTCTATTTTCATCTATAAGCTTTTCTTTTTGCTTTTTTTGAGCCAGTAAATCTGTGTTTAGAACTTGTAGCAAATTTGTTTTTTCTTTAATACTTTCCCCTTGCGATTTTCTGTGCTTTGTATACTGTTTCATGTACTGCAAGCGCTTGTAGGCCTGCAAAAAATTTTCTGAAGAAAATAAAAACATCACTCTACTTTGTTGCGATTTGCTCTTATATGATTTTTTTATCATTGCAGCATAGTCTTCCTTTAAGGTTGCAAGCTCATCTCTTAAGTTGTCTATCTTAGTAAGGTTATTGTTTATTTCACGAGTGAGTAAATTAGCTTGTTGATTGGTAACTCTAATTAAGTTTTCTCTAGCTTTAATTTGTTGCTCAAGATCCTCTACTTCAGTTAAGACTGATTTTTTTTGACCTCTCGTCTTAATTAAAAAAGATTGAATGTTTTTTATGTCATTTAATATAGATTGCCTTTTTTCTTCGAGCTCCTTTTGTTTTTCAGATTGGGAAAAAAGAGGGGCCGAAATAAAAAAGCAAATACATATAATTAGTAGCCTGTTCATACTATAAATCAATTTTGGTATATCCGTCTGGTATAGTAAACGGAAAACTTATAGAAACATTGAGGTCAATTTTTTTATAATTAAGTTCTATTTTACTTTCACCTTCTTTTTGTGTAGCGTTAATCATAATTTCTGAAGGGTAGTAACCCCCTTCAATTTCATCATACCCATTATATTTTACAGACAATACTCTATTATCTTCTGGTTGTGAAATAGTCTGCGAATACACTTTAAAATTGGTGGGTTCTAAAAACAATGAATGAATAAAGTTTTGAGGTTGTACTTTGGGCTGAATTCTATATTTATTAGTTACAACTGCAGAAGTATACTTTGACGGGTTGATTGAAAAAATAGTTTGACCAAGCAAAATAGCCTGTGCTTTTTCAAAATCTATTTCTGTGCCTAAAAAAGAACTTAATAACTCAAAGTCACCATCAAAATAGGAGTTTCCAACTGTCTCATAATAACTCACACGCTCAGGTGTGATTAATACTTTTGCTAAAGTAATTCCCAGAATAGATGCTTTAATCCATATTTTTTTATCTTTTTCCATACGGATACTCGCTGTAATACTTTGAAGCTTATTGTCATCTTCATAAACAACCTGAACCCTTCCTGCTAGTGTTTTAAAGTCTGGTAAGGCAGCATTATGAGATGTCATCACATTCTTAACGGTAGCAGAAGCATCTGCCGTTGTGCTAGCCACTTGTTTAGTTCCTTTGCAAGAAACTAATAGTGCTAGTAATAATACACTTGCAAAACATTTCATTTAATTGGCGAGGTTTATAGCAGTAGCTTTTTTATCAAAATCGGCTGCTTTTTTGGTGTCTCCTTTTTGTTGATATGCATCCCTTAATTGGATATAAAAATCCTTTTCCATTTTAGGGTTGTCTATAACAAAATCAACTCCAAGTTCTAAACTCTCTAGGGCAGCATCAGGTTTTTGGAGACCATTATTTGCAACACCATTTAAAAGGTATAAGAGAGGCTGCGCAGGAAAAATTTCTAAGCTTTTTGAACTAAGTGTTTCTGCTTCACTAAACTTATTAAAGTCTATTTGAAGTAATAAAGTATTTTTTAACAAACTAAAGTTATCAGTATCTATTACGATTCCTTTTTCATAGAATTTTAAAGCTTCTTCTTTTCTTTCTTTTTCAACGTAATAATCCCCTAGCTTTTCGTAAACAAGCCCACTATTTTCCTCAAAAAACTGAGATACAGTTTTCTCTAACCTATCTTCATATTGTGGATTGGTGTTTACAAACTGAATAAAATCTCCCAGCACTCTATATTTACTTTTAAGATCAATATCATCTGTTTCAAAAACAATATCCATAGATTGTAGGGCTTCTTTTGTTTTTCCTTCGTCTAAATAAAACTTATACAAGGCAAGGTGTACTAATTTTGATTTAGGGTATTGTTTTAAAAGCTCTTGAGCGGTCTCAAATGCTTTTTCAGGATTGTCTTGTTCGCTGTACAAAAAGATAAGATTTAAATAATCTTTTTCTTTCTTTTTACTCCCATCAATACGTTCTTCTAGCTTTTCAATCTCTCCAGTACTGTTTCCTGTTGTTCTGTAAATCTGAGTACGTAGGGCGTTCCTATAATCACTCTCACCCCAAGACTCATCTAACTCGTCCAGAACCTCAAGTGCTTTATCATATTGTTTTGTTCTAGAATATAAGTTTGCTAAGTCTTCCTTATAGTCCTCATCAAAAACAATAAGCTCTTTAACTAATGTAATAGCAGAGTTATAATCTTGTTCCTGATAGTACAAGTCGTAAAGCACTTCCATTACATCTAGTTTTTGCCCCTCAATATCTAGAACTCTTCTTAGGTAGGCTTCACCATCTCTATACCTTCTTACTGAAATTAAGTTTTTACCAATCTCAAAGAAGACAGGTGCTTCTAGTTTAGGGTCTTTTTTAGCAGCTTTCTCTGCTTTTTTTAGTGCTTCCAAAGCTAGCTCATGGTTTTCTATACCACGTTGTTTTAGCGCTTCAAAAAAGTTTTCTTGATAAGCATCACTTACATTTCCTAAATCATCTGTAGGGGTTTCACTTAACTCCTGGGCATTAGTATGCTTCGGAAAAAGAAATATTCCAAGTAGAATTAGTAATAAGTATTTGTATGTGTTTTTCAAGTTTATTTTATAATTTTTATAAGACTCCTGTTTTCTCTGAAGTAAACTATTTTAACTGACTGTAATCTCCAATGCTTACGTTGGTAAAATTTCCATCAAAATGGGCATGATTACCAATCATTGCGTTATCTAAACTAGCATTTTTAATCACAGTTTGCTTCTGTATTATAGTATTTTTAACGTTACTATCCTCAATTATTGTGCCTTCTCCAATACTTGCATAAGGGCCAATAGTGCTATTTTTTAATTGTACATCATCGCCAATAAAGCAGGGCGGGATAATAGTACTATTTTGAGAAGTACTTTTTTCTGAAACTAAAGCTTCTCCTGCTTCGTCTAGAAAACCTAGCATTCTTCTATTGGTTTCTACTGTAACTTCTTTGTTGCCGCAGTCCATCCATTCATCTACCGTTCCAGTTTTAAATATTTTCCCATTAGCCATCATACGTTTAATCCCATCATTAATTTGGTATTCCCCTCCATTAATAATGTTATTGTCTAACACATATTGTAGCTCCTGTTTTAAAACACCAACATCTTTAAAGTAATAAATCCCTATAACTGCTTGGTCACTTACAAAAGTTTCTGGTTTTTCTACTAGTTCTATAATCTCCTCCTTATCATTTAAGTTCACCACTCCATATGCTTCTGGGTTCTCCACTTTTTTGGTCCAAATTACACTATCTGCTTCCTTATCCAAATCAAAATTAGCTCTTATAAGGGTGTCTGCGTATGCAATTACTGCTGGTCCTGATAACGATGGCTCAGCACACATAATAGCATGCCCTGTTCCTTTAGGGTCTAATTGTCTATAGATACTAGCCTTTGCACCTAGTTCTTTTGCTAGTGCTTTTAGGCTTATAACTACATCCTCTCCAAAAAAAGCTGGGTCTCCTAAAATAAAAGCGATTTCTTCTATTTCTTGGTTTAAAACTCCAGCGATATCACTTACTAAACGGTGTACAATAGGTTTTCCTGCAACCGGAATTAAGGGTTTTGGAACAGTTAAACTATGTGGGCGAAGGCGACTACCACGACCTGCCATTGGGACTATTATCTTCATATTTTGGATTGTAGGTTGATGATTTTAAACGTTTTGAATTACACTTTTTATTTAACCCCTGTACTACCAAACCCACCAGCACCTCTGTCTGTTTCACTTAAGGCAGTTACTTCTTCCCAAACGGCTCTTTCGTGTTTTGCAATAACTAGTTGTGCAATACGCTCTCCGTTTTGAATGGTGAAATCTTCATTAGAAAGGTTTACCAAAATAACCCCTATCTCTCCTCTATAATCTGCATCTATTGTACCAGGTGCATTAAGAACGGTAATTCCTTTTTTGGCCGCAAGACCACTTCTAGGTCGCACTTGTGCTTCATATCCTATGGGTAACTCAATAAAAAGACCTGTTTTTACAATGGCTCGCTCAAGTGGTCTTAAGGTAGATGGTTCGTCCACATTGGCTCTTATGTCCATTCCTGCAGAAGCCATCGTTTCATAACTAGGTAATGGATGTGCTGATTTATTAATGATTTTTATTCCTGTCATCTTCTTGTTTCAAAAGCATTATTAATTGTACTTATCTTTTTAAAATTGACCTAATTTCTCTCTTTTCAGAAAAAAACAATACACACAAAAATACCAATAATAATAGTGTTCCAACTAGTAAATTACCATCAAATCCGTAAAATGAAATTGCCGAAAAACTAATGGCTAATACCAAATATATTCCAATGCGTTTTATATCATAAGGGACTGCGTATCGCTTTCGACCTAAAATATAAGATAGCACCATCATACTTCCATAAGCTGCTAAAGTTGCAATTGCAGAGCCAACATAACTTATTATTGGTATTAAAATAAAGTTGAGCACTAGCGTCACAATCGCACCAATAATTGAAATATAAGCACCAAATCTTGTTCTATCTGTAACTTTATACCAAACCGAAAGGTTATGATATATCCCTAAACATAAATTTGCCAATAAAATAATAGGGACAATAGTGAGTGCCTCCCAATAGGTAGCATCGGGTATTAAAATACGTTTAAAAACATCAAGGTATACAATTACAAAAAGCAAAATAAAACTACCAAGAATACTAAAATATTTTGTAATTGTTGCATAGGTCTGTTTTGCGTTTTCATTTTTAGAATGATTAAAAAAGAACGGCTCAATCCCAAGTCTAAAAGCAGTTGCAAATAACGTCATAAAGACTCCTAATTTATAGCAAGCAGCATATATCCCTACCTCAGATTCTGCTATATCTGAAGGCAATAGGTATTTTAGTAATATCTTGTCAAAGGCTTCATTAATAGAAAAAGCAATTCCTGCTACTAAAACAGGAAGCGCATATTTAAGCATTTGTTTCCATAGATGCTTCTGAAAACCAAATCCAATTTTAATATATAAGGGCAATAAAATAAGTAATGTAATTGCACTTGCTATAAGGTTTGCAATAAAAACATAGGCTACTTTATTATCTTCCATATAAATACTACTGAAAAAAGTATTTGTTTTTTCTGAAGCTAAATCCGGTAATAGTAAAAAGAAAAATAGGTTGAGGCCTAAATTGACAACCACATTAAATATCTTAATAATGGCATATCGCATAGGTCGTTCATTTACTCTAAACCAAGCAAATGGGATAACAACTAAAGCATCTAAGGCTAAAATTAATAACCCATAGGTTACATATTCGGTTTCAAAATCTAACCACTGTGATAATGGAACTCGAACAGTAAGCGCAATACCTAAAAAGAGAAGTGTGGATAGTGTAATTGATGTAAGCGCAGTAGCTTGAACTTGTTTTTTTTGAGCAGTTTTTTTTGTGATAAACCTAAAAAAAGCGGTTTCCATCCCGTAGGATAGCACCACATTTCCTAATATTAAAAAAGCCATTAGAGAGGCATATACGCCATATTGTGATGTCCCTAGCACAGAAACATATAATGGCACTAAAACTATGGCCAACGCCCTAGGAAGAACCGTGGCGAGTCCATAAATAAATGTTTGCTGAAATAATTTTTTAAATACGCCCAAAGATCACATTTAGACTGTAAAAGTAGGGATTTTAATTCTCGCCTTCACCCCCTAATGGGTTTGGATTATTATTAGCTGGATATGCCAACATTGGTTTGCGTTCTATCTGAGTAATTTTAAAATATTTTTCTGCCCCATTTTCAAGATACATAATTACTGCTTCATTCTCTCCGAGCGTAAATAGTGGTTTTTTTGGAGGTGTATTTTGTGCTTCTTTTTTAGGGTCTGCATCCATTATGATATCCTTTCTGGGATTCATATCATTTTTAAAATACGCTACAAAGGTTGTGGTATTTGGATTTTGTATTGCCTCGGCTTCTAAATCTTTATAATACACTTTTTTAACAGCAATGTTTTCAGGAAGACCACTAAAAGTAATATGAACATTTGTCCCAGAGCCTCCGTCTTTTACACCTGCTACCCAGTCTTGAGAGTAGACCTCAGCTATAGAAAAATTAGGTGTTTCTTCTAATTGTATGCTATCATTCATTTTAGTACTTCCGCAGTTAGAAAAGCTAAGTAATATAGTACTTACTAATGCTAATAATATGGTTTGTTTAATTGTCTTCATAAGTTTCTTTTAATAGACTATTCCAAAAGTCTTGCCATAAAGATAACCAATCTAAAACTAGTTAGTAAGCTCCACAAAAAAACCTTTCAGTAAAACTGAAAGGTTTTCAAAAAGTTTAATTAATGCCCAATCTATCTCGCCAATGCCTAGTAGTTGATACATTTAGCTTGCGCTCAATCTACCCGGCCAATGCCTCAGCACCACCAACGATTTCAAGTATCTCGTTAGTAATAGCTGCTTGACGAGCTTTGTTATATTGTAATTTTAATTGATCTCTCAATTCTGTAGCGTTGTCTGTTGCCTTGTGCATCGCTGTCATACGTGCTCCATGCTCACTTGCTACACTATCTCTAAGGGCTTTAAAAAATTGTGTTTTTAAACTCTTAGGTATTAAGCCTTCAACAATCTCTAGTTTTGATGGTTCAAAAATATAGTCTGCCGAAGATGTAGCTTCTGTTACCTCCGCTGGCACTATAGGTAAAAACTGCTCAGTCATTACCAATTGTGTCGCAGCATTTTTAAAGTGGTTATATACTAAAACTACTTTGTCATATTCTCCTTCGGTAAAACGCTCCATTAAGCTTTCTGAAATAGCTGCACTATTTTCAAAAGTTAATTCATCAAAAATTTCAGTATTGTGATGAATAATTGTATTCTCTTTTTTTAGAATATCATTTCCTTTTTTACCAATGGTGACAAAATCTACTTGCTTACCAGAATACGTATCCTGTAAAAGTGCTTGGCTTGCCTTTATAATATTACTATTAAAGGCACCTGCTAAACCACGATTTGAAGTAATAGCCACAACTAATACCTTTTTTACAGGTCGTTGTGCAGCAAATGAACTTCCTGAATCTCCGTCCAAGGTAGCACTCAAATTTTGTAATAGCTCTGTTAATTTTTCAGAATAAGGACGCATTGCCGTTATAGCGTCTTGGGCTTTTTTCAACTTAGCAGCAGATACCATTTTCATGGCACTCGTTATCTGCATGGTTGAACCAACCGAAGCAATTCTGTTACGTATTTCTTTTAAATTTGCCATCTTCTCTTTTTGTCATTCCATAATTTCTTATAGAACTTAGTTTAATTACTGTCAAAAAAATTTGAGATTCCCGCTTTCGCGGGAATGACAATTATGCTTTATACTTTGAAGAAATATCTGCAGCAACACTAGTTAATACATCTAAAGCCTCATCTGTAAGCTTTCCAGCTTTTAATGAATCTAATGTATCTCTGTGCTTTGCATTTAGAATTTCTAAATAGTCTCTTTCAAATTCTTTTACTTTTTCAACTGGTACATTACGTAACAAGTTTTTAGAACCTGCATAAATAATAGCTACCTGATCTTCTACAGTAAAAGGATCGTTTTGTGCTTGTTTTAATATCTCAACGTTACGCTTACCTTTTTCAATTACATTTAAGGTAGCTGCATCAAGGTCTGATCCAAACTTAGCAAATGCTTCCAGCTCACGGAACTGTGCTTGGTCAAGTTTTAATGTACCTGCTACTTTTTTCATTGATTTAATCTGAGCCGAACCACCCACACGTGATACTGAGATACCTACGTTAATCGCTGGACGAACACCAGAGTTAAACAAATCACTTTCTAAGAATATCTGCCCATCTGTAATAGAAATTACATTGGTTGGGATATATGCAGAAACGTCTCCTGCTTGTGTTTCAATAATGGGTAGTGCAGTAAGTGAACCTCCTCCTTTTACAACAGGCTTTAAAGACTCTGGAAGATCATTCATGTTAGCAGCAATCGCATCATCTGCAATTACCTTAGCCGAACGCTCTAATAATCTTGAGTGTAAGAAGAATACATCTCCTGGATACGCCTCACGTCCTGGTGGACGACGTAAAAGCAACGATACCTCACGATATGCTACCGCTTGTTTAGATAAATCATCGTAAATAATTAATGCTGGACGTCCTGTATCTCTAAAGTACTCACCAATAGCGGCACCTGCAAAAGGAGCATATACCTGCATTGGAGCAGGGTCAGAAGCATTAGCAGCAACAATTGTAGTATACGCTAAAGCACCTTTATCTTCTAGTGTCTTTGCGATGTTAGCAACGGTTGAAGCTTTTTGTCCAACAGCAACATAAATACAATATACTGGCTCACCTGCATCATAAAATTCTTTCTGATTAAGAATAGTATCAATACAAACAGTTGTTTTACCTGTTTGACGGTCACCAATAACAAGCTCACGCTGTCCTCTACCTACAGGAATCATCGCATCGATAGATTTAATACCTGTTTGTAGTGGTTCGTTTACAGGTTGACGGTAAATTACACCCGGTGCCTTACGCTCTAATGGCATTTCATATGTTTCACCTGTAATTGCTCCTTTACCATCTATTGGTTGTCCTAGTGTGTTTACAACACGACCTACAATACCTTCACCAACATTAATAGAAGCAATACGCTGTGTACGTTTTACTGTAGCACCTTCACTAATTCCTCTTGAAGGCCCTAGTAATACAACTCCAACATTATCTTCTTCCAAGTTTAAAACGATTCCTTCAAGGCCTCCTTCAAACTCTACAAGTTCTCCGTATTGTACATTTTCAAGTCCATAAACACGGGCGATACCGTCACCTATTGTTAATACAGTCCCAACTTCATCTAATGAAGCCGATGCCTCAAATCCTGAAAGTTGTTGCTTTAAGATTGCTGATACTTCAGCTGGTTTAACTTCTGCCATTTTATAATGATTTACTAAATTCTCTTTTTAAATTTCCTAATTTGTTTGCAATACTTGCATTGTATTGTAAATCTCCTACTCTAAGAATAAACCCTCCTAAAATAGTTTCGTCTACAATATTTTGTACAGTTACATGATCACTACCTGTAAGTTCTTTTACTTTTGCTAGAACTTTATTTTCTAAGTCACCAGATAAAGGAATCGCTGTAGTTACTTGAGCTACTTTAACTCCTTTTGCGTCATTGTACAATGCTTGAAAACTTGTAGCTACACCACCTAATAAGTCTACACGTTTATTAGAAGACAGTACTTCTATTAAACCTTTTGTAATATTAGAGGTTTTTGAAAAAATTTGTAGTAATGCTTCTTTTTTGTCCTCCGGTTTTACAACAGGACTTTGCAGTACTACTTTAAGTTCTTTGTTGTTTTTTATCGTAGCTTCAACAGATTTCATGTCACCAAAAACTACTTCACCTGTATTGGCTTCGTTAGCTTGGTTTAAAACTGCTTTCGCATATCGTATTGCTGCTCTTGTACTCATATTAGTTTAATGTTGCATCCTTAAGGATATCATCCACTAATTGTAATTGCTTGTCTTTGTTAGACAACTCTTGCTTTACAACTTTTTCTGCTATTTCTACTGAAAGACTTGCTACCTGCTCTTTTAATTCTGCTACGGCAGCTTTCTTTTCGCTCTCAATAGCATTTTGAGCTTGTGTTATAATTTTTGATGCTTCTGTTTTGGCCTCACCTTTAGCATCTTCAATCATTTTTGCTTTTATCTCTCGCGCTTCTTTCATTAATTGATCACGCTCTGCTCTTGCTTCTTGCAGTAACTTTTGGTTATCTGCTTGCAAGTTTTCCATCTCTTTTTTTGCGGCTTCAGCAGATGCCAAGGCGTTTTTAATGCCTTCTTCACGCTCATTGACAGCATTTAAAATTGGTTTCCATGCATACTTTCTTAATAAAAAAAGTAAAAGAAGGAATAAAAGTGACTGCCAAAAAAATAGACCTAATGAAAATTCGTTTATTAATTTTTCCATTTTTATTGTTCCGTTTGTGCGGAAATACTTTTAGTGATACGTAACTTTTTTGTTTAATTTTAAAACTATCAATTGTAACCAACCGTTACAATTGATAGTTTTTTGTTTTAATTACGCTGCAAATAATGCCGCGAAACCAATACCTTCAATAAGTGCTGCTGCAATAAGCATAGCCGTTTGAATTTTTCCGTATGCTTCTGGTTGACGAGCAATAGCTTCCATTGCTTTTCCACCAATTTGACCGATACCGATACCTACACCGATTACGATTAAACCTGCACCTACGATTCCTGGGATTGTCATAATATATCTATTTAAAAATTAAACATTCAAAATTAAAAAACTACAAATGTTGTACTTCTCCCTCGTGTTCTTCAGCATGCTCGTGTGTTTCACTTGCAAAACCAAAGTACAAAGCAGATAACATTGTAAATATATACGCTTGTAGCAAGGCTACTAGTAATTCTATTAAAGATATAGCGAACGAAAGCCCAAAGGACAACGTTCCTCCTATCCAATTTTGGAATACATAAATAAGACCTATTAAACTTCCTAATACAATATGTCCAGCTTGGATGTTTGCATATAAACGTATTAAGAGTGAAAATGGCTTAATGAATATTCCTAAAACCTCAATTGGTATTAATATTATATATAAGACCACTTTTGCATACCAAGGCATTGTATTGCCTAGTGGGTCAAAAATGTGTAACCAGTAATCTTTGGTTCCTGTGAAATTAGTAAGGAAAAATGTGAACAACGCCAAAGAAAGTGTAATTGCAATATTACCTGTTACATTAACCCCAAGAGGAGTTAATCCAAACAAATTTAAAAACCAAATGAAGAAAAATATAGTTAATAAATACGGCATGTACTTTTTGTACTTTTCTTCTCCAATATTAGGAATTGCAATATCATCTCTAATATATAGTACAATAGGCTCAAAAAATCGCCCAGGACCAGATGCAATGTTTCCTCCGTTTTTGACATAGCTTTTAGCCAAGCCTCTAAATAGTAAAAACAAAAGCAAACTTACCACCATTACCATAAAGACGCTTTTGGTAATTGATAAATCTAGTGGTTTTTCATTAGTGGCGTGGTGATCTTCGTCATAGTTAATGACTCCAGAAGCATCAGTCTCATAGATTTTATAACTATGTGTGTCTAACGCAAAATACTTTCCATTTGATTCTACAACTTCTTCTCCGTGATGAAACTCACTAGACAAAAAAACATGCAAGCCATCGCTCCACAGGATTACTGGAAGAGGAAAACCTACATGATGCTCTTTTCCATCATCCCCGGTATAAGAATATAGTCCAAAATCATGAGTATCAAGATTATGGTGTTTTACGTACTCACTAACCTCTTTTTTTCTCTCTTCTTTTGTAGTAGCTCCTCCGTCTTTTAAAGGCTCTTTTGCAAATCCTGAAATAGATGTTGCAAGCAATAAAATTGAAAGTAATCTTCCGAGTGTTTTTCTTTGCATACCGAACAAAATAATGGTGTCCTTAAAATCGGTGCAAAAATACAGTACTTTCTTAGAAAGAAAAAACTATTTTATCTCTTTTTTTTCTTCTGAATTTTTTGGAGAACTAGTCTGATTATTAAGCTCTTTGGAAAGAAAGTAAACTTCTAATAGTAAACAGACGAAATATGGAACAAAAAAGGTAGCGAACTCTGCTGTACTCATATCACCATCTTCTTTATATGAAGGGTTAAATACAAGGAAAAAAACTAGGAATTTTAGGGCGCTACCAAGTAAAAATAAAAAACCTGCTTGTGCAGACCCTTTATTTAGGTTTTTTGATACTAAGAACAAGATAATTGCGGCTAACGCATAATTAATACCATATGCCAGTACTATTTTATGTTCAAAAAGAGGAGAATCTAAAAATTGTAAAAATAAAAGATGTATACCAAAAACAATTAATAGAACTAAAAGCAAAAAGCCTAAAAAAGTTAGATTTTTTTTCAAAATTATTGATTTAACTTATTGGTTTGTTTTATTACTAAAAATAAAGAAATAGCTACTCCTAGCAATGTTCCAAAAATTATATACAGTTTTTCTCCAGAGTTATAGTTTTCATCTAACCAAAGACCTAGTTTAACAAAAAGGAATATTATTGCACCCATTTCTAAGCCAATAGCAGTAAGTATAGCCCACTTTTTTAAACCATTATTCCCTTTTTGGGACATGTGCTATTAGTTTGATTGGTCTGAAGTGGTTTTACCAGTTTGCTTGAGGCGTTGCGACCTGTCATAAGGGTGTGCTTTATCTTGAGAAGCTGTTGTTTTCTTCTCAGAACCTTTCATAATACAAGAAGCGTTAAAAGAAGCTCCTGGTTCTACAGATAGTTTTCCAACAACAACATCTCCTTCTATAGTTGCTGTGGCTTTTAAAGATAATGTGCCTGAGATATCTAATTCACCGTTAAAAGTGCCTTCTATGTCGGCATCCTTACAGCTAAGAGTTCCTACAATTTTACCAGATTTTCCAATTACTACTTTTGAAGGTGTTTTCACATTTCCTTCAATAGTGCCATCAATTCTGAAAAAACCTTGTGAGGTTATATCTCCTTTAATAAGAGTTCCTTCATTAATTCGGTTTTGACTTGCGCTTGGTTCCATAGTTTTTTTCTCTTTTTTATCTGAAAACATACTTATCTATTTTTGGGGTTCCGTTTCCTCTTCTTCTGGTCTTATTGATTCTAAATAGGCATCTAGATTTTTGTGTAGTTGAATTATTTTATAGTTGGGTGTTGCAATCTCAAAAAATGGTCTTTCTATTTTGTATTCTTTACGCTCTCTTAGTACTTGTGCAAAACCTCTACCTCCTAATTGGGTGTCTAGTCCATGTACGACTACAAGTTGGTTTTCTGGGCTGTAATAATCTAAAGAAACTTTTAAGTCTCTGTAGTTAAGTTTTGTAATAGCGCTATCAATCTTCATTCTTACTTCATTTGCTAATTCGCTTTCTTGTGGAGTAAACGAATACACAACTTTCCAGCTATCTGTTTCAGCAGGAGCAACAAACTCTTTGTTTTCTAATGTAGGCAGTACAGCGCTGTAAATACGCTGAGCTTGCTTACCTTCTTCAGAGTTAGGATAATTTAAAGAAACATAGTTTAATGCTTTTTTATATGCTTCAAAACCTTCTTTTCTGGCAATAGCAGTTGCCTTTAGCAATTCGAACTTAGGCACCATATCTGTCCCTGTGTAAATAGTAATGTAATTATCACTTTCGGTAATTACTTTTTGGTATTTAGAAGCTTCAAAATCTTTATATAACTCTTTATACTTAAACTCTGGGCTTGACTCATCTGAAGCTAGCTGAGTATTTGGGTTTCTTAGAATTTCAGCATAACGAGAGTCTGGGTGGTTATTCAAAATATCATTCTTGTATTTTGAAGCCATTAAATTGTCCTCTCTAATTGTAGAGATTTTATATAGGTTGTATTTCGCTGGAAGCACTAAACGCTCTTCAGGGTTAAATGTTAGTAGTTTTTCTAAGCGGTTTACAGCAAGATCATACTCCTTAAATTTTTCTTTATAGATTAGTCCTAATTGATAGTATGCAAAATCTCTATCTTTTTTTAGACTGTCTATTACTTTCTCATCTGTAGGAATTTTAGAAATATAGGCTTGAGGGTCAAACTTTTCGTTATCGGAAATTGCAACAACAGCATCTGTGCTTTCCTCGTTTATTCCGCTAGATTGCTTATCAGACCTTCTCCAGTTATCTTCTAGCTTTCTATTTCCCCAAATTTGTTGAAACTGTTGTTTTCCATATGCAACTGTAGTAGGGTTATAAAAATAGAATGTTCCTCCTTTTGCTTCCTTTTCTTCTTTTGAGCCTATTTCTTTTTTGTAAAACTCATTATTCTGGATAGCCTCTTGTTTTTCTGCATTTGCTATAGAATCTTCTACTGCTTCTGCCTTAAGCTTTGATGTGTATTCTGTAAAGTAAGCCAATTGTTGCGCTTCTGTCATATTAACAAAACGCAAAATACTATCGTGTAACAATGCAATATCCTCATACTTAATAACATCGTCAAGGTTTTCGCGTTTTTTTGTTACTCTTCTATATTCTCTTGTTCCTTGTTCTAATTGTGTAAGGGTACTGTCATAATATGCTCCAGCAACTTTGTACGCTCTTCGGTCAAAGTTAATTTCTCCTAATGTAGTATAGTTAACAGCTTGTAAATATTTGTCGCCTTTGTAGTTTTTAATAGAACGGTTATAAAAAGCGATTGCTGTATCTACAGGTTTTGCATTTAGGTAGTACTCTCCTATCTGGTTGTATATTTTATCTAAGTAAGGTCTGTTTTCTCTGTTTTCTGCAAGATCTGTAAGTAGCTCTAAGAAAAGTGTTTTGTCTCCTTTTTCGTAATCAAAATTCTTAGCTTTTGCGATATATGCATTAATCATATAAATTCTTGGAGACTTTCTATTAAGTTCAATTACTTCATCAAAAGCTAGGTTGGCACTATCTTTAAAGCCTAAGCGGTTATATAATTGCCCTTTTATGTAAGCGTATCTTCCTTTGAGCTCGTTATCCTTTACGTTTTCTGAAGCTATCTTTATGTATGGTAATGCTTCTTCAAGAGAATCTAACTTGATGTATGCTTGAGCCATAATAGCTGTTACATCTGCTAAGTCTTCTTTACTTATATCATCATCTTCTTGATCTAATATTTTTTGTAGGTTTTCTAAAGCAACGTCCTCACTATTTAATCTAATGTTTGTTTTAGCTTTCCAAACTTTTGCTCTATTGATGTTATTACTTGTAGGGTACTTATTAAGTATAAAGTTAAAAGCATCTATCGCAGGAATAAAGCGCTTGTCAAAATAACGAGCTTTTCCTAATAAAATATAAGCTTCATCAATTTGCGGATTGTATTCTTTCCCTTTTACGTATACAGAATGCTTCTGTATTGCCTTTGCAGCTTTTTCTTCGGCTCTTGTAAAGTTTTCATTTTCTTGTGGTCCTACGCCTGGAGCACCAAAATCGTCTTCGGCCAAATCTATTCTTTCAACCGGTAAGATTTCCCAAAAATTATCCTTATAGGTTTGTGCTAGTTGTTGCTTTCCTGCTTCAAAAGCAATTCCTCCGTTGTAGAGTGCATTATACTCTGCTGTTACTGCGTGATAGTTTCTGCTCATAAACGTATTTTTTTTACGTGAACAAGCTGCTAGAACTAAAACAACAAGAATTCCAATAGTAATTTTATGTATGCCCTTCAAAATGTTTCTGTTTATATAGTATTGTAACTTAAAAGCATGGCTTTTAGTATATAAAATCAAATAGAGAACGGTAAAAATACATTTCTTTTTAATAACTCAAGGAAATATAGGGTAAAAAATGCTGCTATTACTGAGTTTTAACCCTTTGATAACCAAAAAGCCTTTGTATTTTTACACAAAAAAAATAGCATGGCAAAATTTCACTCACTTACTGTAAGTGCAATAGATAAAATTACTCCTAACGCAGTTGCAATTACTTTTGCAGTTCCTGCCGAATTAAAAGCTGCTTTTTCGTTTAAAGCTGGGCAGTATATTACCATTAAACACACAAAAGATAATGCTGAAATACGAAGAGCATACTCCATTTGCAGTAGCCCTAATAGTGACACTCTTACTGTAGGCGTTAAAAAAGTAGAGGATGGAACCTTTTCAGTTTTTGCTAATGAAAAACTTATTGTCGGGGCTGCTTTAGAAGTAATGCCGCCGGAAGGGCTTTTTATTATTGAGCCAGAAGCAACCAATAACTATATGGCATTTGCTGCAGGAAGTGGGATTACGCCTATTTTATCTATTGTAAAAGCTACGCTTGAAGCAAACACATCTTCACAATTTGTTTTGGTTTATGGAAACCAGTCTAAAGAGGAAGCTATGTTTATTTCTGAAATAGAAACACTTAAAACTAACTACCCTAACAGGTTTTTTACTGAATACCTCTACAGTAGAAAACAAGAAGAAGGAGCTCGCTTTGGTAGAATTGAAAGAAGCACCATAAACTTTTTCACAAAAAACAAATACAAAGAAACTAGCTTTAGCAACTATTATCTGTGTGGGCCAGAGCCAATGATAAATGAAGTTTCTAATACATTACAAGAAAATGGAGTTGATAAAGAAGTGATTCATTTTGAGTTATTTACAACTACAGAGAGTGATGTTTCTGCTGAAACACTTGATGGAATTACCCAGATTACCATAACTGTTGATGACGAAACTGAAAGTTTTACCATGCCTCAAGATCAAACTATTCTTGAAGCAGCCTTAGAAGAAGGTCTAGATGCACCATACTCCTGCCAAGGCGGAATTTGTAGTACTTGCATTGCTAGGATTATAGAAGGAAAAGCAGAAATGCAAAAAAACCAGATTTTAACCGATGGCGAAGTTGCCGAAGGACTTATACTTACCTGTCAAGCACATCCTACTACAGCTAATATTGTAGTGGATTACGATGATGTGTAGAAAGGTATGAGGGATTAGGATTTGATTTGCTAATTAAGAATTTGCTTTTAAAATTAGAATTAAAAAACAGCAACTGCTTTCTCAACTACTAATTTTACAGGAATGCTTTGCATTGCATTTTCATAGCCTTTAGGATATTTATTTCCATATACTGAAGTAGGTAGCAATGGATATTTTTCTCTATTGGAAATTAATTGATTTTCTCTAGGTTGATTAAACGGAGTAAAGCCTAAATAGGGGTGGGTTACCCCCCAAAGAGTTAATACTGGGACACCAAACATTGCGGCTAAGTGACCATTACCACTATCCATTGCTATCATCCCATCTAGGTTTGAAATTAGTGCTAGTTCTTCTTCAAAAGAAAGCGAACCAGCAACTACTTTTACATTTTGTAAACCAGCACTAATTTCTTCCATTTGTTTTACTTCATTCTTTCCTCCAAAAAGTAATAGTTGGTAGTTTTTTTGAGCGTTTAATTTCTCTAGCACCTCTCGCATCATAGGTAATGGGTACATCTTACTTTTATAAGCTGCAAATGGAGCTATGCCAATTAGTTTTTGGGTGTGGGCTCCGATAAGGTTATGTGTTTTCTCTGAAAGCTCTTTATTTCTAGGTGGAGTATACTTTTTTAAATCAATAGGGTATCCAAGCATTGAGAAAACAGCTGCGTACCTTTGGTGCGTGGTTTTTAATGGTTGTAATTTTTTTAGAGGCTTACTTGCAGTTGCTTTTTTCTTTTCGGCTCTTCCCTTATCAATGGTGGCTGTTTTTATTCCCATACTCCACAAATGTGTGCGGAGCATTTTGGAACGAAGTACATTATGCACATCTGCAACAGCATCTATACCTAGTTTTTTTGCTTCTGAAGACAACTTAAAAAGTCCAAAGCCTTTATGTTTACCGTACACGTCTGCTTCAAGAAAATTGCAATTAGATATATCCTTAAAAAAAGGTTTAAAAAAAGCTCTGGAAACGACTGTTATTTTTAAATTGGGGTAGGTTTGTGTAAGAATATGCAATACAGGAACCAACATCGCAACATCTCCTAATGCCGAAAGACGTAATACGAGTATGTGTGTTGGTTTTTTCATAATGGTTTAGAACCTTCCCTCTTTGTAAGCTAGTAAACAAACTTACTTTCCTCTTAAAACAGGGTTTAGCTCATCATCATTATACATCTTCATTTGCTTGTAGACTTTCATGTACTTATCCCCTTTTTCTATGTCTTGTAGTAATGTATCTATAGCAGTAGATAAATCTACGCGTTGTTCTAGCAGTATGTCTAATTTTTTTTGGCAAGCAGCTCTATGTGCATCTGTTGCATCTTCTCTGGTTGCCTCTTCATTCATATGATAGATTTTTAGTGCTAAAATAGATAACCTGTCTACACCCCAAGCAGGACTTTCTGTATTAATAGTAGCATCAGGTTTAGGAGTAACATCCTTATATTTTTCTAGAAAATAGCTATCTATGTACTCCACCATATCTGTACGATCTTGGTTAGAAGCATCAATTTTTCTTTTTAAAGTTAGTGCGGCAACTGGCTCTATGTTAGGGTCTCTAATAATATCTTCGTAATGCCATTGTACTGTATCAATCCAGCATTTTCTGTATAGTAAATGATTAAGTAGCGCATCATTTTTATCATACGGATTGGTAAATTCTTGATCTACAGAATCAATAATATGGTATTTCTCAATAACTTCAGCAAAAATGGCATTAGCCCCTTTGGTAAACATACACTTGGATTTTAATTATACGTTGCAAAGGTATTGTTTTTATATAAAGTGCGCCTAACCAAAATTTTTAACTAATCAAGAATGTAACTATAGGTAATACTAAAAAAATCCATAGTATGATTTCTTTAAAGATAAGCTCTTTGCTCTGCTCTACATAGGTTGAGAATAACATAGCGCAGGCTGGAATTAATAGTAAGATTTCTGATCCGGTTCTTATTTCAGGGAGCAATACTATTAGTATTGATACAATAGTAACCAAGACTAATAAAAATTTATTAGGGCGTTCTTTTTTAGGAATTACAGGAAGTGTTACTAAGGCTTTTGTTCCCATCCAAACAACGCAAGTAGCTATTATTGTTAATGGTATAAGTATCGAGATAGAATTGTAGGTTGTAAAATCTAGGTTTATAGCGTGATAGGTATTATAAAACCACACAAAAGAGTCTTCAGTTACATAATAAAAGGCGGTTGTTAGCACAAATACGGAAGCAAGCCCCAATACTGGAATTAATAGATTCTTTATTCCAGAAGAAATTCTCCTAATCAATACAATGTAAAGCACAATAAAAAATAGCAAAGCGTAAAAGTAAAACAAACCTGCTACGGTAATATAAATACTTGCATCAAGTATTTTTTTTTGGATATTTCTTTCAGAAGAAAAACTGAAGATTCTTCTAAGCGATAAGAGTAATAAAATAGCAGTTATAACAATAGTACTATCTAGAAAAACAACTGGAAGAGCAATTATACTAAACGAAAAGAGGAAAACACCATAGGTGTTGTTTTTAGCTAAATCATTCTTTCTTAACACAAAATCTAGTAACAGCATAAGGAAAAGTATGCCAATGTAAACACCTATACTTTTTATAATTTCTATTGCAGGTTGTGTCGTTACTTGACTTTTATAAAGAGCCATAAACCACCCCACTAAAAGCACACAACTAAGCAGTATGAAGTTAATAGGTTTAGATTTTCCGAAAAAGCTTGTAAGCATGGTAGCTAATTTATACTTTTGCAATATATAATTAAAAGATTATGAAAGAGTTTTTTGAAGGAATACAGTCAATTACAGAAAGCATATTATTTGCACCTTTTGATGCATTAAGAGAATTAGAATATACTAGCTGGGTAGGGTCTAATACTTTAAACTGGTTATTTATGCTTATTGGTTTTGTTGCATTTATCTACTGGATGGGACAGCTTAAAAAGTTTAATGCCAATAACGAAGAAGATAGAAGTTCTACTTCACACCAGTATCTTGCTCAAGACGACGTTAACGGTACTTTATAAGTCAAAACCAATATCGGTTCTATAATACATCTTATCAAAATGTAGTTTTTCTATATTATGGTAAGATTTTTTTAGTGCCAATTTAAAATCTTCTCCAAAAGAAGTAATTGCAATAACACGGCCTCCATTAGTTACTATTTCTCCATCTTTATTTGAGGTTCCGGCATGAAACACAATAGCATCTTCTATCTTTTCAATGCCAGATATTACTTTTCCTTTTTCATAGCTTTCTGGATATCCTCCAGAAACAGCCATAATAGTAGTGGCTGCTCGTTCATCAACTTGTAAAGTGACTAAATCTAATTGTTGTTCGCAAGTTGCTTCAAAAAGATCTACTAAATCTGTTTTAATTCTTGGTAATACAACTTCAGTTTCTGGGTCGCCCATGCGCACGTTGTACTCAATAACATAAGGGTTATCATTTACTTTTATTAGGCCAATAAACACAAATCCTTTATAATCAATCTCCTCATCCTTAAGACCTTGTACAGTAGGTTTTACTATACGCTCTTCAATTTTTTGCATAAACTCCGGAGTTGCAAATGGAACCGGAGAAATTGCTCCCATTCCACCAGTATTAAGTCCCTTGTCACCTTCTCCAATACGTTTATAATCTTTTGCGGTAGGAAGTATTTTATAATTTTTCCCGTCTGTTAACACAAACACACTAAGCTCAATACCATCTAAAAATTCTTCAATTACAACCGTAGTGCTTGCCTCGCCAAACTTTCCTTCTAGCATGTTTGCTAGTTCCTGCTTTGCTTCTTCAATGTTATCTAAAATTAATACTCCTTTCCCAGCCGCTAATCCATCTGCTTTTAACACATACGGAGGTTGTAATGTTTCTAAAAATTCTTTCCCAGCATCTAAAGATTCTTTTGTAAAACTTGCATACGCCGCTGTGGGAATGTTATGTTGCATCATAAACTCTTTGGCGCGCTCTTTACTGCCTTCAAGTAATGCTCCTCTTTTTGATGGGCCAATTACAAGCACCTTATTTAAAACTTCATCTTCTGCAAAAAAATTGGTAATACCTTGAACTAATGGATCCTCTGGCCCAACAATCACCATAGTAATATCATTCTCTATTACGCACTTTTTTATTGCTTCAAAATCTGTAACCGAAATTGCTACATTAGTTGCAATAGCTGCTGTCCCAGCATTACCAGGGGCTACAAATAAGTTTTTACAACGTGAGCTTTGTGCAATTTTATATGCAAATGTGTGTTCTCTTCCTCCAGAACCTAGTATTAGAATATTCATATCAAACTTTCAATAGTAAAGCACAAAAATAAAAGAATTTAAACCGAATGTAGTACTAATTATTAAGGTATTATTGCTTCTTAAAATAGTTAGTAACTTTGAGTACTATAACAGCTATATTTTGAACCTGCTTGAACTTACATTACGCTTAAAGGGATTTCCTATTGCGAAAGCAAAGGAACGGCTAAAAGCTATTAAAAAAGTTAAAGATGAGGAGTATTCCCTTTTTATAGGTGAGTTAAAAAAGTCTGTCTTTGAGTATCATAAGGAAAATAATACATCGTACCTGTCTTTTTTAGAAAAAAGTAATGCCTTAAACGCAAAATCTTGGGAGGAAATTCCAATTCTTACTAAAACTGATTTACAACAACCTCTATCGCAACGTTTTTCGAGAGGGTTTACTTCAAAAAATAGTTATGTAAATAAAACTTCAGGTTCTAGTGGACACCCCTTTGTATTTGCTAAAGACAAGTTCTCTCATGCGCTAACCTGGGCAAACATTATAGCTACTTATAAACAACACGGGATAGACTACCATAGTGATCTACAGGCTCGTTTCTACGGAATCCCGTTAGACAAAAAAGGGTATTATAAAGAACGTATAAAAGATGTTTTAAGTAGTAGGTATCGGTTTCCCATTTTTGATTTGTCTGATGAAAAAATGGAGTCCTTTCTAGATATATTCCGACGAAAAAAATTCAGCTATATTAACGGTTATACAAGTTCTATCGTGTTATTTGCCAAGTTTTTAAAAAAGAAAAACATTGTGCTTACTAGTGTGTGTCCAACCTTAAAACATTGTCTTGTTACTAGCGAAATGCTTTTTGAGGATGACAAAAAAATATTAGAAATGCAACTAGGTGTACCTGTTCTCAATGAGTATGGCGCAAGTGAATTAGACCTCATAGCATTTACCAATACTAATGGTGACTTACAACTAAATAATGAAACCCTATTTGTTGAAATTGTAGATGAGAAAGGAAACAATTTACCTTATGGAGATAAAGGGAGAATTGTTGTTACATCTCTATATAACAAAGCACTAGCAATGATACGATACGATATTGGTGACGTAGGAATTATAGATCCTAAAAGTACCCCTAAAACAACAATCCTAAAACAACTTATAGGGCGTACTAACGATATTACTACTCTACCAAGTGGGAAAACAGTACCAGGCCTTACCTTTTATTATGTAACCAAAAGTGTGATTGAAGATGATGGTAACGTAAAAGAGTTTGTTGTACAACAACACGCTTTAAATAGCTTTACTATTATTTATACTTCTGAAGTGCCTTTAACACAAGAAAACAAGGGTATCATAAAAAAAGCCTTAGATACCTATCTTGAGCCTGGGCTTACACTTTCTTTTAAAAGGGTAGATGTCCTTGACCGAAGTGCTCGTGGCAAACTAAAACAGTTTGAGAGTTTTGTGGAACAATAGGCTAAAATATTTCTTACTTTTGAATTGATAACTTTAACCTATGAAAATCACAATTGTTGCAGGTGCCCGCCCTAATTTTATGAAAATAGCCCCTATTATTCATGAAATAGAAAGGCAACAAAAACTAGGGGCAACTATTTCTTACCGCTTAATACATACAGGGCAACATTATGATAAAAATTTAAGTGATACTTTTTTTAAAGAACTCGCTATTCCTGCCCCTCATAAAAATCTGGAAGTAAAAAGTGGGACACAAGCAGAGCAAACTGGGGCCATCATGGTTGGTTTTGAAAAGGAACTTGAAGCACACCCTTGTGATTTAGTGTTAGTAGTAGGTGATGTAACCTCAACAATGGCATGTACTATTGTAGCAAAAAAGGCTCATATAAAAGTGACTCATGTAGAAGCAGGAATTCGGTCTGGAGATTTAAAAATGCCTGAAGAAATAAACCGCATTGTTACAGATAGTATAACCGATTACTTTTTTACAACTTCAGAGAAAGCAACTAACTATTTGCACAGTATAGGCAACACAGAAAAAAATACTTTTTTTGTGGGAAACGTAATGATAGACACC
This sequence comes from Patiriisocius hiemis, assembly GCF_031846325.1. Classification (NCBI taxonomy): domain Bacteria; kingdom Pseudomonadati; phylum Bacteroidota; class Flavobacteriia; order Flavobacteriales; family Flavobacteriaceae; genus Patiriisocius; species Patiriisocius hiemis. Next base: position 417,470 of record NZ_JAVRHZ010000002.1, read on the forward strand.
TTGTTAAGTAATCTTAATAGACTAAAGCAACCTGCTTTTTGGGAAGAAAAAGGACTGCAAGAAAAAAATTATTACGTGCTCACCCTACACAGGCCCTCTAATGTTGATGCTCTAGAAGGCTTTAGCAAATTACTATCGCTAATAGTTCAAAAAGCAAATAAGCTCCCTATTATATTTCCTGTTCATCCTAGAACTCAAAAAATATTAAAAGAAGCTAATCTTGTATTTGAGAACCTACACTATGTCTCTCCACAAGGATATTTAAATTTTATATACTTAGTGAAACAAGCTAAGGCTATATTAACCGATAGTGGTGGTATAACAGAAGAGGCATCTGTATTAAATGTGCCTTGTATTACTTTTAGAGATAGTACAGAGCGACCCGAAACTTGTGTTTTAGGGACTAATATACTTGTAGGCAACAACACACATTTAATAGAAGAAGCTTTTAATAAATTACAAAGCGGAAACTGGCAACAAGCAAAACCTATCCCAAAATGGGATGGAAAAGCTTCACAAAGAATTGTAGAAATACTTTTAAAACTTCATGAAGGATAAAAAAGCCAACATCTTACTGGTTACTAATTATTATCCTCCTGAAAAAGGGGCTGCACCTAATAGAATACAAACTTTAGCAGAAAATTTAAGTCTTCAAAATTATAATGTTACCGTTATTTGTCCTTTGCCCAATTACCCAACAGGAAGTGTCTTTAATGGGTTTAAAGGGAAGGTATATCATTCTTCAATAGAAGGCAGTATAAATATAAAAAGGTTGTGGTTATTCCCAAGCAAGTCTAGCAATAAGTTTATACGGCTATTGTCTATGCTTTCATTTTCATTTTCGTTGACGTTATACTTTATTTTTAAGAAAATTCCGAAGAAAGTATTTGTGCAGTATTCACCTGTATTTGTTGGGTTTACTGCTGTTTTTTGGAGTTGGGTTTTTAGAAAAAAAGTGCTGCTTAATGTTTCAGATTTATGGCCCTTAGCAGGTTTAGAAATGGGCTTACTTTCCAAGGGGGTCTACTATTCTTTATTAGAAAAAATGGAAGTGTTCTGCTATAAAAAGGCGAAACTTATTATAGGGCAATCTGAAGAAATTTTACAACACATTTCACAAAAGGGAATACAAAAAGAACTTTTTTTATATAGAAACCTTCCAAATTTTAAGCCTCAAGTCCCTAATGAAACATCAACAGAAAAAATAACACTTGTCTATGCTGGCTTACTAGGTATTGCACAAGGCTTACACAGTATTTGCTCCACCATAAAATTACCAAAACATATCGAGCTGCATATTTATGGTGCTGGTCCTGAAGTGGAAAAAATTAAAAGTATTAAACAGGGTAATGTTATGTATCACGGTGAAGTTTCTAGAGCGCAACTACATACCGAATTACAAAAATATACTATTGCATTTGTGCCGTTAGTAAAGAGGATTTATGGTTCAGTCCCTTCAAAAATATTTGAATACACAAGGCTTGGATTACCTATATTTTATTTCGCAGGAGGAGAGGGAGGCGATTTAGTTGAAAAACATCGGTTAGGCTGGAATATACAAGCAGAAGATTATGAGGCTTTTCAGAAGTTTATAAATAGGATTTCTAAAGAAGAATTAAACAATTTTAAAAAAAGTGAGATTCAAAAAAGAGCTTTGAGTGCTTTTAATTTTGAAGTACAATTTAAATTTCTTTTAAAAGCTATTCAGAAAATTTAATACGCTCGTTTATCTCCCTTTATAGCGTTGTATATAGTTTGGAACACTATTTTAATATCAAGAAAAAGGGACCAGTTCTCTAGGTAAAAAATATCATATTTCACCCTGTTGATAATGTGGTTATCATCTTCTACTTCTCCTCTAAAACCACTTACTTGTGCTAAGCCAGTAATACCGGGTTTTACAAAGTGGCGCACCATAAATTTGTCTATTTTTTCGGCGTACATGTGTGTGTGACTTACCATATGTGGTCGAGGTCCAACAACACTCATTTCTCCTTTGAGCACGTTAATAAACTGTGGAAGTTCGTCTATGCTTGTTTTTCTAATAATACGGCCTATACGCGTAATTCTTGGGTCGTTTTTACTTACTTGGTGTAAATGTGCCGTAGGGTTGGGACGCATAGATCTAAACTTATAACAGTAAAATTCTTGATAGTCCAACCCATTACGCTTCTGTTTAAAAAAAACAGGGCCTCTAGACTCTAGTTTTATTATTAAACCTAAAATTGGGGTTAACCAAGAAAGTACTCCAACAATAATAAAAATAGATAAAATAATGTCGAAACTGCGTTTTACAAACTTATTAAAGGGTTCATCCATTGGGATTTTACGCATTGATAAAATAGGCAAAAATCCATAATAGGTAAAGTCTAACTTCTTACTATATATCTCTTTATTGTCTGGAAGAAACTTTAATATCTTGAGGTTGTTGTCTGCAAAATCTATCAATTTTGCTAGATCGTTATTAGATATTTCGGCAACAGAAGTGTAAATCTCTTCAATTCCGTTTTTAGAAATGTACTCTATACACTCTTGGATTGAAGATTTATTAGGCCCTTTAATTTCAAACGTTTTAAAAAGTCTATATCCATACTCTGGGTTTTCCTCAAAAAACTTTCGAAGCTGATCTGTTTTTTGGTTAAGCCCTATAATAGCAACTTTTCTAAGGTTTCCTTGAAGTAGTAATCTATATTTTTTAAGTAGATAATAAATAGCAAATTTTGCTATGGTGATAAATAGCATCACTAATAAAAAATACCTAAAAATAGCTAAGGCTTCTATTTGAATTTCGTTATAAAAACCAAAAAAGGCAAACACAATAAGAAAGAACACCGCTCCTTGTTTACCTATTAGAGACATTATTTTATTTACTTGAGTAAATCTATATATCTCATAAAAATTAGATTTAACAGATAAAATTATCCACGCAATTGTAACGATAATAACATAAGAAAGAAACTGAAAGTCTTCAATGAAGAACTGCTTCGCTAAAAGGTGGATAATCAAAAGATCAACCACGTACGAAATAGGCCTTAAAAACCCTGAATATCTCCCTCTTTTAAATATCATTTACTTCTTAATATGCTTTTTAAAGTCCTTATGTTCGCTCCTATATAGCTCTTCTTTAGATAAGCTTTTAAAGTAATCGTACGTTTTTTTCATTCCTTCTGCTCTAGACACTTTTGGTTCCCATCCTAGTATTTTCTTTGCTTTATCAATATTAGGTTGACGTTGCATTGGGTCGTCCTTTGGTAAGGGTTTAAGTACTATTTTTTGATCAGAGTTTGTTAACTTGATTATTTCTTTTGCAAAATCTAAAATTGATATTTCATCTGGATTTCCAATATTAACAGGCTCTACATAATCACTTAGAAGCAATCTATACAACCCTTCTACCTCATCATCTACATAACAAAAAGAACGTGTTTGAGAACCATCACCAAATACTGTTAAGTCTTCTCCACGAAGTGCTTGCCCAATAAAAGCAGGAATTACTCTTCCGTCATTAAGTCGCATCCTGGGGCCATATGTGTTAAATATTCTTGCAATACGAGTTTCTACTCCATGAAAACGATGGTATGCCATTGTAATGGATTCTTGAAAACGCTTTGCTTCGTCATATACTCCTCTTGGTCCAATAGTATTTACATTTCCATAGTAATCTTCGGTTTGAGGGTGTACAAGTGGATCGCCATACACTTCAGAAGTAGAGGCAATCATAATTCTTGCTTTCTTTTCTTTTGCCAAACCTAAAAGATTGTGTGTTCCTAAAGAACCTACTTTAAGGGTTTGAATGGGTATTTTTAAATAATCTATAGGGCTTGCTGGAGAAGCAAAATGTAGAATATAATCCAAGCCTCCAGAAACATGAACAAACTTGCTTACATCATGGTTATAAAACTCAAACTGCTCTAGTTTAAAAAGGTGTTCAATATTTTTTAAGTCACCTGTGATAAGGTTATCCATACCAATAACGTGATAGTCTTCTTTTATAAACCTATCACACAGGTGGGATCCTAAAAATCCTGCAGCTCCAGTAATTAAAACTCTTTTTTTCATTACTTTATCTCCTTTCTACCTATTGAAGTATAATTAAACCCTTCTTTTTGCATTAACTGTACATCATAAAGATTCCTTCCGTCAAAAATGGTGGCTTCTTTAAGTAGAGATTTTATTTTATTAAAGTCTGGGGTTCTAAAAATACTCCACTCTGTACATATAAGAAGCGAATCTGCATTCTCTAAAGCTTCATACATACTTGAAGCATAATGAAGTTTATCTCCAAACTTAGCTTTTATATTTGGCATTGCTTCGGGGTCAAAAACAGAAAGTGATGCTCCTTTTTCTAGTAAAGCGTTCATCATATCGATAGAAGGAGCTTCTCTAATATCGTCTGTCTCTGGTTTAAATGCTAAGCCCCAAATTGCAATTTTTATATCACTTAGGTTGCCATTAAAGTGGTTTTCAATTTTAGGAAGTAGTATTGTTTTTTGTTTGCTATTAACACCAATAACTGCCTCTAGAATTTTGAAATCGTAGTTTGCATCTGCTCCAGCTTTTTGGAGTGCCTTAACATCCTTTGGGAAGCATGAACCTCCATATCCTATTCCTGGAAATAAAAAACGCTTTCCAATTCTTGAATCACTACCCATACCGGCTCTTACTTTATCTACATCTGCCCCTACTAATTCACAATAATTAGCAATCTCATTCATAAATGTAATTTTAGTTGCAAGAAAGGAGTTTGCAGCATATTTGGTAAGTTCTGCACTTTTCTCATCCATTACAATAATTGGATTTCCTGAGCGTACAAAAGGGCTATATAAACGCTCCATTAGCTTAGTTGCTTTTTCACTACTAGCGCCTATTACAATTCGTTCGGGTTTAAGAAAATCATCTACAGCATATCCCTCCCTTAAAAACTCTGGGTTAGAAACAACATCAAAATCACAAGATGCATTCTTGGAAATAGTTGCATTTACTTTTTCTGCAGTACCTACAGGGACTGTACTTTTATCTACAATTACTTTATAGTCTTTTATCTTTTTCCCAATTTCTTCAGCTACACCAAGTACATATGATAAATCTGCAGAGCCGTCCTCATCTTCTGGAGTAGGGAGCGCAAGGAAAACAATGTCTCCATGCTCGAGGCCTTTGTCAAGGGAGGTTGTAAACGTTAGCCTGTTTGCTTTAATATTACGTTCAAAAAGGACATCAAGGTGTGGTTCATAAATAGGAACAACCCCATCACGCATTTTTTCAATTTTTACTTTATCAACATCAACACAAACCACTTCATTTCCTGTCTCTGCTAGACACGTTCCTGTAACCAAACCTACATATCCTGTTCCTATTACTGTTATCTTCATATCATCTTTTTCTTAAAAGGTGCAAAAATACAATTATTGTGTGTCTTTTATTGTATCATTTTTGGTGAGCATAAAGCTATTTTTAATTAGCAATGCTGTGAGTACAAATCCTATATAATATGCGCCTATTTGCCTATGGAACACGTTTTCTACAAGACAAAAAGAAATGACAACAATTAAAAAAGAAGTTGGTAAAAAATACTTTTTATTCTTGTATAATAAAAGCAGCAATATTCCAGAAAATAAGCCCGCTGCAAAAATCCCAAAGCTCAAGTAAAAATCTAAAAACTGGTTGTGGCTATTATACCTATTAGCAACAAACCTTGCTTGTTTTTGCTTATCTTCTATTCTTGAGCCATATGATGCAACTAACTTTTCTTTAGTTTCTTTATATCCAAACCCTTTAAGTAAAAGCGGGTTTGATGTAATTATATATGACGCATTTTCCCATACCGTTGTCCTCATTTCCCAAGTTAATGTATTTTGTAAAAAAGAGGTTTGTGATTGTTGGTTAGAGGGTTTAATACTTTTGTTTATGAGCCCTATTGTAAAAACTCCTGCCACTATCAAAATTGTTGCGGCTAGATATTTAAATACTTTCTTTTTGCTATATAATTGCTTAACCAAAACTATAACACCAAGTACAAGTAATGCGACCTTAGAGACCATCAATAGTAAAAAAAGCAGATTAATAATGATATTAATTAGATGGTACTTATTATTGGGGTGATATTGCTTATTTAACGATTGGTAAGAAACCAAAATACTTAATATTGAAAGTAAACCAATATAAATTCTATCTATTAAAAGACTCTCTACTACCTCCCTAGAATACCCAAGAACTATTTCTTCTGAAGTGTAAATGATTATTAAAATTTTAATTACTGAAAAAACAATTACTGCTAATGCCGATAGAATGATTGTTAACTTGATTTTTCTGAAATCCCTTACAGGAATGTATAGTATGGCAAATAAAACAGCCAGCCCCACTTTTTGTATAATTGCACTGTCACTTTCGAGTCTGCCAGAGGCTAATGATAGTATAAGTAAAATTGCAACGAAACAAATGAAAAGTAGTGTTGGTACTTTGTGTAATTTTTTAAAATCTTCTTTGCTAACCACAAATGGAAACGATAGTACAAGCAACCCAAGCAATATATTGGGTAATACTCTAAAATAATTATCAAAAGGTATTGCGAAAAAGAGCAACAAATAAATAAAAGGATAAGTTGCGCTAAGAAGGATTTTCATTTATAAGAAAATTGCTATTAAAAATACCTCAAGATAAAGAATATTTACGAGCTAACAGGGAGATCCTATTTATACCTTTTGTATTTTTTATTTATTTTAAAAAATCTATAACCTCAATAATTGAAAGCCTTGGGTGTGATGTAACAGCGGTATACAACTCATCATTCCATAAGCCTTGGTAATTAAGATTAAAAGCTCTTAACAAAAAGGCTATCAATAATCCTATATAAATAAGATATTGGTTTTTTATAGTTATTTTCATTGCGATTGAAGTTAATACAATAATAGTGATTTCAATAAACTTTGTTTGAAACAGCTTTTACAAAAACCTCAGCACTCTTTTCCCAGGTATATTTTTCCAAAATCAAGCTTCTTGTTTTTTCTATGTTTACATCCTCATGCTCTAATAACTTACAGAGTGATTCTTCTATTTCTTTTTGGTTATATGGGTCTATATGATATTTAAAAAAAGTAAAGTCCTGCATTGCAGTAGCATTGGAACACAACACCTTACTACCATATACAGCCCCTTCTAATGGCGGAATACCAAAGCCTTCGGCAAAAGATGGGTAAACAACACAAGCAGCATTTGCATAAAATTTTTGCAACGCAATGCCAGATACATTAGGAAATTGCACCAAATGTTCGTTTAATATTTTATTGTGCTCTTTTATATACGTATCTAATTCGGGGTCATTAATATCTTGTTTTCCTATAAAAACTACTTTATATCCTTTTGTATGTAATTTGAGATTAATAAACGCTTTTAAAATAGCAATGTGATTTTTTCTAGGCTCGATTCTACTTACATAAAGCAGGTATTTTTCAATACCATATTCTTCTTTTATGTGATTGTCCTTGGTGGTTTTTTCATCTAACTGAGCAACAGCGTTTGGTGTTATATGTATATCATCTTTTGCGATGTTATACAACTCACTAATCTTTTGTTGAGAATATGTAGATACAGTAAGTAACACGTCAGCTTTTTTGGCAGAATGTTTAAAGAAAGTGCCATTAATAAGTTTATACTTCTTTGGGAAAAAGTGGCTAAACCTCTTTTCTTCAAATAAAATATCATGTGTTGTAACAATATATTTACCTCGTTTTATTAATGGTGAAATATATTGAAAGTGTGAAAAATCTATTTTAAGGCGTTTAATAATTTGGGGGAATTCGTAAAACAGCCTAACTAATTTGTTTCGGTTTTTTAATTGAATGTAATGTGTGTTCTTTCCTTCTCCAAATTCCTTTTTTAAGACAGAAACATCATAACCAGCAAAGTAAAATTTCCAGTCTTTTTGTTTGCTTATAAGAGCGCTATAAAGCCCTTTAATATACGTTCTCGAGCCTTGAAACTTTCCATCAAAAACATGTGCATCTACTAGTATTTTCATAATGCACTATTTTTAAATGAAAGTGATTTAAAAAGGATACCGTATAGTATTAAAAAATGAATCATCCCTCTTTGCCTCCATATATAGGTTTCGGTTAAAAAGATCATTGTCATTAGTATAGCTACAAATAAAAAAAGTAGCTCTTTCTTAGAAACATACCCTTTAAATAGAGCCCCTAGCATAAAAACTATTAGTAAAAACCCTATCACACCAATTTCGGCAAATGTCTGTATAAATTGATTGTGAAAGTTATAATCATCATATCCCCAATATAAATTGTATTCTTTATTTTTTTCAATTCGTTTTTCTTTTGCAGCATTAATACCATACCCCGTTAGAAAAACTTCGTCTTTGTCTATAAGTTCGTAAAAAATTCGCCCTTGATAAACTCTTAATGTTGTTCCTGTCCAAGGGTATACTCTGTTAAATTTTTCAGCAGTAAGTACTTCTTCAATATTAGAAGAAAATTCTTGCTGGACTCTGTTCTTTAAAGGGGTAAGTAAAACAACAGCACTAATTATTAAAACTAATGTGCCTAATACAGCTATTTTTTTTAAGCTAATTCTCTGAACTAAGAAACCTAGCATAATGCAAATAATTGTACTGAATATTACATTCTTTGAAGAGAGTAACACCAAGAAGATAAACAGTATAATCCCCAAGGCAATATTTAAAAAAGTTTTTTTCTTGTAAAAAATTATAAATAGCAAGCATACAGCTACAAGTAATGAAACGTATATGGCGTTTAACTGCCATGGCCCTACAAGGTTATGATAAAATAAAGAAGAAAGTGTCCCTTCTGAAATGTAAATAACTAAACCATTACAAATAAAAAAAACAGCAAGTAACGCCATAAAAGCACTAAACCAGTAGAGTGCGTTAAATAGTTTTTCTTTTGAAATAGAAGGCATACAAATAAATGCTAATGGAAGTAATAGAAAAGGAAGTTGTCGTTCTATTCCCCTAAGTGATTTCCCTGTATTTATGGTCCATAATAGAGAAGCTAAAACTAAAATGTAAAGTAAAATTGGGAGGGCTAATTCTTTCCTAAACTTAACTTTATGAAAAAAGACTGAAAAAACACTTACTGCGGTAAGTAAAGCAATACTAATTGAACTAAAAGCATAGGGTAATGGTATTGTAATTAATACAAGTGCCAACAAAACCTCATAGGTTTTCTCAATTAATAAATATTGCTTAATTGTTTTCATAAACTTTAATAAACAAGTCTAAATAGGCGTTATTTATAGTATCCCAACTGTAAAGGCTTTTAACCTTTGATGTATTGTTATTTATAAATTCTATATGCTCTTCTTTTTTCTCTATAAATCCTAATAGCTTAGTTACATCTTGTTTATTGGTGAAATAAAATGCATCCTCTTTTAAAATTGCTTTATTAAACTCGTTATTATGAGCAATAATAAGGCTGTTACTTCCCATTGCCTCCAGTAACGAAGGGTTAGTACCACCAACGCTATGACCATGAAAGTATACCTTAGAATAATACCTAAGATTGTTTAACATTTCTTGATCATATATTCCTCCAAGAAACCTGATTTTTTTATTGGCTTTATACTTATTGGTTAAGTAGTTTCCAAATTTGTTTACATTGTGTTTTCCTACAACAAGAAATGGTGTTTCGTCTTTAGATTCAGCAACGCCATCTAGTATAACCTCAATGTTGTTTTCTGGCTCCATTCTGGCAATTAACATATTGTAGTTGTATCGTTCTACATTATAGTTTTTTAATGCTTCACCGGAGGCGTTACTGTAAATAAAAGCCCCATAAGGAATATAGGTAGAATCTTTTTGGTATTCATTCTTTAAATAATTTTGAATACCAATAGAGTCTGCAATAAGGTAGTCACTACTTTTTACTGCTAGTTTCTCGGCAATTTTTAAAAATTTTCTTACTTTTTTTGAATACTTAGAACGTTTCCATTCTAAGCCATCCATATTTGTTATAATTATTGGAGATTTGGGTAAAAGTTTATACCAGACAGAATTGCTGGTATATCCTAATTGCAGCAAAATATCAAAATCTCTTTTGCGAGCATCTCTTATACAGTTTAAATCATAAATAAACTGCCCTGCCGTGCCTAGTTTATCTTCCGCATCTTTACAATGAATAATATGTACTCCATTAAAGAGGCTCTCTTTGTATGGGTGTAAATGTGAATTATACACATAGACTTCGTGATTTTTTTCTGCTAAAAAAACAGCAAAAAATTCTGCAAATTGTTCAAAACCACCATGATGGTTGGGAATTCCTCTAGTCCCTAATATTCCTATTTTCAATTTTCTGAAAAATGTTTAATGGCAAATGTTCCTCCAATTAATAATGTAGCCATATCATAAGAAACAAAAATCCCAGTAACTACAAAACTTGTCACTAAAAGATAAAAACTACCTGAAACAAGTATTCTGTTATATAATTTTGAGGCTTCATCACCCTTTTTGTCTTTGTAATAAAAATAATACATATAGAATATGGCAATTAAATATATTAGTATTCCTAGTGCCCCAACCTTAAGATATACATAAGCTAGACCGTTATGAACTTTTGGTAGGTGCTGTATCATTTCTCCATCCAATCTTACTTCTAAGCCAACATCTACTGTAGAACCAAATCCTGCGCCAAGAACCCAAGATTTTTCTCTATGTATTTTTTTAATTACCTGCTCGGCTTCATAAGCCCTCCAGTTACCCCATAGTTCTCTCCTATCGTTTAATGTAACGTCAAAGTCTTTAGTTTTAAAGGCTTCGTCATAAGAGTTTTTAACCTTGGCCAAAAAGGTATCCAAAATCCCTGGATCTTTTGGTTCCTCATAGTCTTTAATGTAAAAAACAAACATTCCGGCAAAAATAGCACCTACAAATAGTGCTACTATTCCTTTAATGTTCAATTTAAGTAGCCCATAATGTGCCATTACCATTAACACATAAACTACTAGCATGGTTCTTGAAAAGTAAACAAAAAAGGATATTGCTAAAATCACAATAAAGATCCTGTATATTATTTTTGATAGGGGTTTAAAGTTTTTAATTGTTTTTACACAAGTAACAAGGTATAATGCTACCAACTCTAAGTGACTTGACCTTCCGTAAACGCCTCTTAATCTATCTAGTCTTGGTCCAATACTGCCAAAGTTAATTGCAATTTTTGCAAGATGTATAAATGCAAAGGCAAAACCAGTATAAATAATAATGTCGAAAAAATCTGATTTGTTTTTAAGCTTTGTTACAATAAGATAGGCTGCAAAGAATATTAGCATTGGCCGTATAAAGTATATAGTGTCTTTAATAAAAGGGTACGGCTCTAAATCCAATGAAATTGCGCTTACAACACCAATTAAAACAAGAATTGACAGTAAGAATAAAAACGTAAAAGCAGCTTTTGATATCTTTGAAGAAAATGCTGTAAAAGCAGTTATGAATGCAGCGATAAATGAAACCTCCACACTTTCTGACCATATTGCTACAATCAAAATCACAAATATAAGCTTGTACAGGTTTTGACTCATAATTAATATGATGTAAAGGTTTTACTTTTCATAATTAAAAGATTGAAAGTCTTCTTTATATAAACTATAGATGCTTTCTTTTTCAAAAGGTGTTAAATCTTTTTGGCTTTTTATTACTCTACTATTCTTTTTTAAGGCATACTTTATAAAAGCTGGTGATTTCATAAGCTTAGAAAGCCCTCTCTTAACCCCTATTTTAGACTTGTTTACATAGGGCAATTCTGTTTTTTTAATTCCACTTTCTTTCATGACCTCAGAAATATCTGTTTTAATAGTTTCTAATCTTCCAACATAATCTACAAGCAACTCACCGTCTTTTGAATATAGGTAATCGTACTGAGATAAAAAGAAAAAATCTTTTACCTCGATTTTTTTTGACAATACTTTTTCAATAAAAATAGTAAAAGGAATCACACTTGAGTACCCTAAGTATTTGTAAAGTGAAATAGCTCTATCATAAGGATTTCTAACAAATGAAAATGTAAAATACTCTTGATATGTTTTCCTGTCTATGTAGCCTAACTCAACATACTCTTCGGCGGTTAGGTGTGCAAGTCTTTTAGGGCCTTTTTCATTGCCTTTTTTCTTTCTTAGAAGTAACTCACTTCTTTTATCCCAAGAAAGTCCAAGGTCATTCAAAAAAAGTGTTTCAATGCTCTGTCCCGCAACTTTTGGAATATGCACATATACAGTATGGTGCTTATGACTAATCATTTTTTATAGGTTCCATTTTGCATTAAGGTCTATGCCTATTAAGCTTGACGTTTTTGTTACATCTTCAGAAAAAAGTTCTTTTATTTTATCTTCTTCGGTACTAGAAAGAACCGTTTTTTTATTTGCCTCTTTAAACAGTTTGTTCTTAATTGATGTTCTCTTATCTTCAGAAAACAAATTCTGTAATAATGGTCTTAACCATGTGTTTCTTAGGCTATTAAGAAGCTTAATATTAGCGTATTCCTTATTTTTATTATGCAGTTCTAGATCATTAATTTTCATTTGTTTAATCCCTAAAAAACTGAATAACGCATTAAAACTTTCTTCTTTATTTAATGTCCAGTCTTCAAAAATTAATGAATGTATGTTCTCTTTAGGAAAAAGAGAATAATACTGCTTTAATGATTCGTAATAAAGGCTTAATTCTTTATATAAATTTCCACCTCCCCAAACACCTTCAGAATCTGCCATAAAGGCATCATAAAAATTAGTTATGGATTCATGTCCAGTATTAAAGTTCATTATATAATGGCTAAAAGCTCTTTGTATAGGGTTTCTCAAAGAGAATATTATCTTAGCATTAGGGTTATGTTTATGAATACGTAAGGCGGTCTCTTTATCCCACATATATGAAGGGCTTATATCTCCTTTAATTTGAGATGATGTAGCGTTATGAAATAGGTCTTTATATACTTCTAGGTTATTAATAATCTTAGAGTGATACTCAACATCTGGTTTTGGCTTTTTGGAGTGCCTTTTCTCTTTTGAGCTTACTTTAGAAAAGTAATTAGTCTCTTTAGTTAGAGGAAGAAATATTTCTGGGTGTTGTTTAAAGTAAGTATACAATGATGTGGTACCACTACGTGCAGCTCCAATTACAAAAAAATCTATTTTGAACGTACTTGCCATTATAGAGATAAAAATGTTTTTAAGTTATCTTTTTTGTAAACATAAATAACTGCTATTATGTTCCAAATAATCATACTGGATGAAGTTGCAATTGCTGCCCCTACAATTCCATAAACAGGTATGAGCACATAGTTAAGCACAATATTAATAGCTAATGCGCTTACTAATATTGTTTGAAGTGTCACTTGTTTTCCTGTCATATTAAGGTATGTCCCAACAGAGCCACATAGAGCGTTAATAGTTTGACCTATTAATAGAATTAATAGTGCGGGCTTTGCAACGTCATAGCCCTCTCCAAATAACTTTAATATTATCCCAGATCCAAGTGCCAAAACAATTATTAATGGAAATGTTAATACAAAAATTAATTTTGTTCCTTGTTGTACTCTCCTTCTTAGTGCCTCTTTTTTTGAAGCTGAAAAAAGGTGAGATATATCTGGTGCTATTACAGCATTAACTGAAGACAAAACAATAGCAATAACCATTGTTAGTTTTACAGTTACAGCATAATATGCAACATCTTCATAGGTGGTAAATTTAGTTAACATTAAAACGTCCACGCTTTGCATTAATAAAAAAGACATACTGCTTATTGCCATTGGGCCAGATCGTTTTACAATCTCTTTAAAAGAGATAGTAATCTTATTTGCTACTTGAGGTAATCTTGAAAAGAAAAAAAAAACAATTACTGTCGATAAAACACCAATAAACAAAAAGTTTAATAGAAATATGTCTATTAAATATTCTGGGTTATTTGTATAGTATAGTATTATAACTCCAATTAAGAAAGGTAAGTACCTAATGATGTTTCTATAAAACTCAGAAAGAATTATTTTGTTTAATGCTCTGTAGACATCTATATTTAGAAGCGTTATTGAGTAGAAAAACAATGTTAAAACTGTTTTTGAAGCCGTATTGTTAAACTCTACATCAAAATAAGATAAAACAGAACTGGTTTTTACCCATTGAGCTATTACTATTAAAGCTACGGCAATTATAAACATTACGACAACCATCTTGATGTAAACTGGTTTTATGCTCGAGAGGTTATTTTTAGATTTTAAGAAACCCGAATAATAAATTATTGCTTGGTGCATCCCAAATAAAACAACGGCTCCTAGAAAAAGTAGTAGCGCTCTACTAAAGTCATACTCTCCAACAATAGCAGCGTCAAAATTATTGGTAATAACTAGTGTACAAATAAAAAACAAAAACATTCCTCCAACTCTTAACGCTAATACCCTTATACTACTAGATATTAGTGTGTTCTTCAAAAGTGAAGTTATTGATCTGTTTTTACCCATTGCTATAACTATCTAATAACATAAGTCGCTATTAAAAACTTATGTTATTTTGCGTATTGCTTACCTTTTAAATAGATACTTCTAGCGACGAAAAAGCCTATAAATAAGAACAATAAAAATAGTGGGAGTAGTAAGTGTTTTTTTGTCAAAATGCCTCCAACACCAAAATACTCAGGTTTATTAACTAAAGTAACTACAGAGTTGTATTTAATTAGCTCACTTCTAAGTTTTTCGTTCTCATCGATAAGTTCTTTTTTCATATCAATAAGCTGGTGCATATTGTTATTTTGAAGTGACTTGAAAAACATTTGACTTGGTTTAATGTCTGCTTCTTGAGGGTTTTTCCCTGCAAATTCCTCAAAAACAGCGTCAATATTTTCTATGCTTGTATTATTTCTTTGAATTCTAAGTTTTGTTTCTTCAATAACAATAGCTTTGGTTTCATTGTAAACATCATTATTGTTTAAATAGTCAAGTACTTTTTTAATTACTTCATTACCTCCTTTGGTTGTAGATAATAAAATTTTATGATATTTATATTCTGAGTAAAACACTTCAGATTGTAATATTTCTTCTTCTAGCTCAATTTTTGACATATATTGGTCTAGATTTCTATCGCTAGTTTCGTGTTTTTCAAGTAACTCATTAATATTTACAATAGGCTCAATCTCAATATCGACAAGGTCTGGGTTATCTGGGTCAAATCCATTTCTTTTTAAAAAACCTCTATCTCCTTGTTTCTGTTTTAAGCTTAATAGTTTAACAGCATCATAAACATAATTACTACTATTAAAGTTATTTTGGACGATAAGAGTGGTCATTTTAACTTTAGGTAGCGATTTCTGCCAAAAATATCCGCCAAAGTACCCTCCAACTAATAAAAGAAGAATAACAATCCAATGTCTAAGCACAAATTGTACAGACTTATATATACCTGCTAGAAAAGAATGGTAGAGAGATTTTAATTTATTTAAAAAGTAAAATAAGTCGATTTCATCATTATGATTATTTGTTGACATAATATTTTCTTTTAATGGTTAGCTGTTAGGTTTTTTTCTATTAAATATTGTAAGCTTTGCTTCCAGTCTACTAGACTTTCAGGAGCAAATTTTTTGATCTTGTTAGTGTCTAAAATACTGTAAACTGGGCGCTTTGCAAATGTAGCGTAATAATCTGTTTTTGCAAGTGTTGTTGCGTTTTCAAGGCCTGTATTTTCTAAAATTGCTTTGGCAAAATCATACCAAGTAGCCTCGCCTTTATTGCTAAAATGATACACTCCATAGTCTGTAACATCATTTGCAATAAGTTTTAAAATAGCTTTTGCTAAATCATTAGCGTTGGTAGGAACTCCTGTTTGCTCTGTAGTAATTGTCAATGGTCGCCCTTCTCTAGCAAAACGAATCATACTATTCATAAAATTATGCCCATACTGGCTATATAACCAAGAGGTGCGTATAATAAAATAGTTTGATAAGGCATCTTGAATATTTAATTCTCCCTCTAACTTTGAAGCTCCATATACATTAATGGGATTAACCTCATCTTCTTCTATGTAAGGAGTATTATTGGTGCCATCAAAAACGTAATCTGTAGAGATATGGTATAGTATTGTGTTATTTTCTGAACAAACCTGAGCTAGTTGTTTAACTGCTTCGGCATTAATAGCAAAAGCTTGTTCTTTTTCACTTTCGGCCTTATCTACATTGGTATAAGCAGCAGCATTAATACAATGCGAAATATTTTCTGAAGCAAAAAGTGAAGAAACAGCATTTTTATCTGAAATATCTAACTGTTCTCTGCTTGCAAAAGTAAATTGAAATTGAGGATACACCTCTGAAGCGTCTTTAAGACACTTTCCCAATTGTCCATTGGCTCCTGTAACTAAAATCTTTTTCATGCGGTGGCTTCCTCAAAACTTGGAAGTTGTAAGTCTTTTTCTGAAACAATTAATTGCTCCTCTTTAAGATGCCAGTCAATTTGTAAGGTTGCGTCGTTATAGATGATTCCACTTTCTGAAGATTTATCATAGTAATTATCACATTTGTACCCAAAAGTTGAAGTTGGTGATAGTGTTATAAAACCATGTGCAAATCCTCTTGGCACATATAATTGTTTATGGTTTTTGCCTGAAAGCAGTATTGAATATTGTTTTCCAAATGTTGGAGAGTCTCTTCTTATATCAATTACCACGTCTAAGACCTCGCCCACAATAGCTCGCACCAATTTTGCTTGTGCCATTTCTCCTTTTTGAAAATGAAGCCCTCTTAAAACTCCTCTTGTTGAGGTAGATTGATTATCTTGTATAAAAGGTGTTTTAATTCCTGTGTTTTTTATGAATGCGGCTTCATTAAAAGTTTCGCAAAAAGCACCTCTTTCGTCATAAAAAACATTTGGTGTTAGTACAAAACAATCTTTAAGTGGTGTTTTTTCTATTTTCAAAACTTATTTTAATTGTATTAAATGCTTTCCGTATCCACTTTTAAGGAGTGGTGTTGCCAAAGTGATTAGTTTTTCTTTAGAAATAAAGCCCATTTCGTAAGCAGCTTCTTCAATTGCACCTATCTTAAGCCCTTGCCTTTCTTCAATAACTTCAACAAACTGGGAAGCTTGCATTAAAGAAGCAAAAGTGCCGGTATCTAGCCAAGCTGTCCCTTTATCAAGGATACTTACACTTAGTTTTCTTTGTTGTAAGTAAACGTTATTTACATCTGTAATTTCCAGCTCACCTCTTGGGCTTGGTTTTATGTTTGCAGCAATATCTACTACATTATTATCATAAAAGTAAATACCTGGTACTGCATAGTTTGATTTTGGGTTGGGTGGTTTTTCTTCTATAGAAAGTGCCTTCCCTGTTTCATCAAAATCTACAACACCGTATCTTTCTGGATCATGCACATGATACGCATATATTATTCCTCCATCTGGGTCATTATTAGCCTGTAACAATTCCTTTAAGCCACTTCCGTAAAATATATTATCCCCAAGTATTAGCGCTACTTTATCATCCCCTATAAAATCCTTTCCAATAATAAATGCTTCAGCAAGGCCATTGGGGTTTTCTTGTACTTCATAACTAAATTTACATCCAAGTGAAGACCCATCGCCTAAAAGTTTCTCAAATAAAGGTAAGTCTTGAGGTGTAGAAATAATTAAAATCTCTCTTATTCCAGCATACATTAACGTTGATAATGGGTAGTAAATCATTGGTTTGTCATATACTGGCATTAACTGTTTGCTTACAGCTAATGTAATAGGGTGGAGCCTAGTACCTGAACCTCCTGCTAAAATTATTCCTTTCAAAATTATTCTCTTTTAAAGTCTATTGGTATTATTTAAATACCATTCTATTGTTTTTTTAATTCCGCTTTCAAAATTCTCGTCAGCTTTCCAGCCTAATTCATCTTCTAGTTTACTAGCGTCTATTGCATATCTAAAATCATGACCTGGTCTGTCTTTTACAAACGAAATCTGATCCCTATATGATTTATTTTGAGGCTTCAATTCATCCATAAGATCACATATAGTATGAGCAATATATAGGTTTTCTCGTTCATTTCTCCCACCAATATTATATGTTTCTCCTAACCTACCGTTGTCTAATGCCAGTTTAATTCCTGTACAATGGTCAAGGACGTAAAGCCAATCTCTTACATTTTTTCCGTCACCATAAATAGGGATAGGTTCTCCGGCAATTGCTTTTCTTATAATTGTAGGAATTAATTTTTCTTTGTGCTGATTAGGTCCATAATTGTTTGAGCAGTTTGTTGTAACTACTGGCATCCCGTAAGTGTGAAAGTAGCTTCTAACAATAAAATCTGAAGATGCTTTAGACGCACTATAAGGGCTATTAGGCGCATACGGGGTTTCTTCAGTAAACAACCCTTCAGCCCCCAACGTTCCATACACTTCGTCTGTTGAGACATGCAAGAATCTGGCTTTTGAATATTCTTCTTTTAAATGATTAGGACCATCCATCCAAAGCTTATAAGCAGCATGCAACAAATTAAACGTGCCTACAATATTAGTAGCAATAAAAGCCCCTGGCCCAGTAATTGAATTGTCCACATGTGATTCTGCCGCAAAGTGAACTACTTGAGTAAAAGAGAATTTTTCAAAAAGACGGTGTACAAATTGCTCATCACAGATGTCTCCTTGTACGAATGTGTAGTTTTTATTGCTAGTAAATTCTTCTAAATTTCGTGTATCCCCAGCATATGTAAGCTTATCTAACACCACAACCTCATCGTTTGTGTTTTCTAAAATATAGCCTACATAATTAGACCCTATAAAGCCTGCGCCCCCTGTTATAAGTACTTTATTGTTGCTCAAAATAATTGTTTAGTTTAGTCTAAAATTTGTTTTAACATTTTTTCGGTGATTACATAAGTAGGTTTTACACCACTTGCACCTAATCCACCAGATGCTAATGTACTCCCTGTTTCTAATGGGTTATCACTTGCATAATATGCATATCTCACTTTAACTTTTGAGGAAATACTCCCTCTAATTTTTGAAGCAGCTTGTATTGCTTTTTGATAATGTGCTCCTTCCATTTCTAACCCAATAACATCCCATGTAGATTCATAAAAAAACTTGAGAACATCTCTATTTTGCAAGGATGTCCCTAAGACAGTAATCATGCTTCCAGAGCAAACACTAATTCCATCTTCATCAAAATGGGATTTCTTTAATTTGTTTTTAAAGGGGTAATTATCTGCTGTACCCTCGAAAACATGTGCCGAAGGAATCATAATATCTCCCTTGCCTCCTTCAAGAATACCTGCCTTACCCATTATAGATATAGACTCAATAGTTAAAAAGTGTTGCGTCTTTGCATCAATATTATATGGCTTTAATAGCTCATCCATTGTTTCATAGGCTTGTTCACCAAAGGCGTAATCCATAACTATAATTACAGGCTTGTGTTCTTTAGAATTATCACCAGTATTTTTCGAGTAAATGCTTTCAGGAAATTTACTAGTATCAAAAATCTGGACGTCTATGTTAGTACCACTTTCATCTTTAATTAAAGTCATTCCATTTTTACTAGCAAGTTTACTTACTTTGTCACGTAACTTGCTGCTTGAAGGAACACTTAATGCTTCAAAAAGCTCATGCTTTGTTTTATTTTTTGCTTCAGTAATTAGTGCTTTTTCTGCAAATAGTGTATTCATCACGCTATGCATGTTGGCGCTAATAATATGCAGCGGTCGCTCAATAAGCCCTTTCTCTGCAAGAACATCTTTAATTTTAAGTGCCCAACGCTCACCGTGAATATGATGTCCTAGGCGTTCACGTAGTACTGGACTAAAAGTAATAATTCGCTTATTATCATTAACTACCTCATCTATGGCAAGTTTCCCTAGGTAATAAATAATGTTTAAAAACCTGTTAGGGTTTTCTGTGTCTGCAAAAAAAGGATATACGTTATTGACCTCTTCGAAGGTTCTGCCTAAAAAGTTAGCGGTGTGAGTTAAGGCAACTTCTCGTTCTTTCTTTGTGAGTTCTTCTTTTTTGAAAACTGCCTGTTCTAATTTTATCCAGTCTCTAATTACAGCGCCCTCATCACTAATCATGACCTGTTTCATAATTTTATGAGATTCTATATATAAAAAAGTGAGATGGGTTAGAATGTCATAAATTTCGGAGCGTCCGCGCGTTATTTCAATATTCATTTGCTCCTCATCAATACGATAACAATTTCTTCTTCTTTTTAAAGGAATAATAGGGATAAAGTGTGAGTTTTTATAACCTTCATCACTTGTAAGGTTGATAAACCTACATTCTTCAATACCCTTAGGGAGCCTATCCATAACATAAAGCAACCCTTGTAACTCTATTTTTTCTTCTGCAATAGAGCCATATATTTCTGGTCTTAAAATTAATAAAGAGTCTCGTAAAGACTCCCCAGAAACCCCCATAGGTTTATAAAAGCCTCTGTTAAATAGGTGTCGCATTGTAATATACAAACGCTCTATCGCACCTGTACTCTCTTGTGCTCTTGTTCTGGTATGTGTTTTTGTTTCTGCCATTATTTTCGGCACAAAGATACTATTAATTTTATCCTTACAAGTTTAAAATGGCATCGGCTAAGGTGCGATCATTTGCTAATCTAGGCACCTTGTTTTGCCCCCCTAATTTACCTTGACTTTTCATGTAATTTTTAAAACTGTTTTTATCTAGAACTGTTATAACAAGTGGTTTCAGTATTTTTCCAACAATAAGGTCTTTGTAATAACTGTTTTGAGATTGCATCGCAGTATCTATAGTTTTTTCAACTTCGTTTATATTTTTAGGTTGGTTTTCAAATTCTATAAGCCACTCATGATAAGGAAGTCCTTCTTTTGGGCTTGTTTGAGGTGCTACTGTAAATTCTGAAATAGAAAAACTGTGCTTCTTCATTGCAATGTTTAGCGCTTCTTCTACTTCTTTACCAATAACATGCTCACCGAAAGCTGAAATAAAATGCTTTATTCTTCCTGTAACTACAACTCGGTAGGGCTTTGTAGAAGTAAACATAATTGTGTCACCTACGTTGTAGCCCCATAGTCCTGCATTGGTCGAGATTATCATTACATAATTAACTCCTTCTTCAACTTCGCCAATAGTAAGTCTTTTTGGGTTTTCTGAAAAGAACTTGAAAGCCTCTATAAATTCGTAAAAAATACCCGAGTCTAACTGAAGTAACATCCCTTTTTCTTTTTGTGAATCTTGAAAGGCAAAAAACCCTTCTGAAGCTGGAAAAAGCTCAATGCTTGGTACTTTTCTGCCAATTAACTCTTCAAACTTTGCTCGATAGGGCTCATAGTTTACACCGCCGTAAATAAATAACTCAAAGTTTTTAAACAAGTCACCTACTTTTTTATTTGTTTCTGCCTGAAGCCTTTCAAAATACATTTGCACCCATGAAGGAATCCCACTAATTACAGTCATGTCCTCATTTTTAGTTTCTTCGACAATAGCATCTACTTTGGTTTCCCAATCGTCTATACAGTTGGTTTCCCAGCTAGGTAGTCTGTTTTTTTGAAGATAGCTAGGCACGTAGTGTGCTACAATGCCAGAAAGCCTTCCTAGTTTAATTCCATTTTTCTCGTTTAACTCGGGACTGCCTTGAAGAAATATCATTTTTCCATCCACAAATGCTGCATTGCCTGTTTCGTGGATATAACATAAAATTGCATTTCTAGCTGCGTTAACATGGGTAGGCATCGACTCCTTAGTCAAAGGAATATACTTAGCGCCCGATGTGGTTCCAGAGGTTTTTGCAAAATAAAGTGGTTTTCCTGGCCAAAGTATGTCTGCTTCACCTGCAACTGCTTTTTCAACATAGGGTTTTAGATCTTCATAATCTCTAATGGGTACTCTGGATGCAAATTCTGCAAATGAGTTTATCTTACTAAAGCTATGGTCACTCCCAAATTGAGTGTTTTTTGCTTGATTTAGTAAGCCATCAAAAACTTTTTGTTGGGTTTTGACAGGGTTGGCCGCCCAATCCATCATTTTTTTATGAACGCTTTTTGCAAAAATTTTGGCTGCGAAGGACTTTATTGACATTGCTTACATTTATTCAAAATCAATACTATTTGTTGGATCTATAGCATTGCCATCCAACCATAACTCAAAATGAAGGTGAGGCCCAGACGTTAGCTCTCCTGTACTACCAGCCTTTGCAATAACTTCTCCTCCTTTTACTGTTTCCCCTTGTGACTTTGACAAGGATGCATTATGCTTATAAACTGATAGTAAATTATTAGGGTGCTCAATAATTATTACATGGCCAGTTTCTGCCGTCCATTCAGCAAAAATAACAGTCCCATCTGCTACAGCTTTTATAGGTGCGTTTTTTATAGTAACAATATCAACCGCATAGTGCTTTTCTTTGGCGTTGTAAGGTTCTGAAATAGTTCCCTTAACAGGAGTAAATAGCGCTAAACTAATTTCGTTATCCTCGGATAACGGATTATACTTATCCTCTTGAGCCACTTTTTCTCTAAGAAGAGAATCTTCTTTTGATGCGCTAAAGTTAACAGTAGATGGGTCTATTTTTGCGGCTTCTAGGATAGAGTCTTTATTAAAGTCAACTGTTTTTACGTCTCCTGTAAGCACTTTTCTTATAGAAGCAACATATTGATCGTTTATAGCAATAACTCTTCTTAAAGAGTCTGTTTTAAAGGTTAAATCGGTTGCTTTTTTCTTTAAAGAAGTGGAGGAATACCCCGGGATATATTCTTTAAGGGGTGTAAAAGCAATTAATACTGTGGTAAGCACAATTAGAAAGATGGCAGATATGGTGCTAAACACAAACACATTGAGTCTGTTTAGTTTAAATGAAAAGCGTTCTTCAAAAGTATCTTCATTAAGCACTACAAGCCTGTACTTGTGGAGTAGCTTTTTCTTTATGTTCTTTCTTTTTTTGTTCTTTTTAGCCATTTTATGAAATCCTCACTACAAATATAAAACAAACTAAACCCTTATGTGGTAAAGTTGTCTATGTTAACGTATAGTCTAGCAAATTCTTGTTACCTTTGTACTCTAAATTTGAATTAAATGGAAGCATTATTAATACCCTTAGCAATTGGACCTTGGCAAATAGCACTACTTGTGGTAGTGGTTTTACTCCTTTTTGGAGGTAGAAAAATACCTGAATTAATGCGCGGACTAGGAAGTGGTATTAAGGAGTTTAAAGACGCTTCTAAAGAAGATAATGACGACGGTAAAATAGAGAAATAAGTTTTTTAAATAGCTTAGACTCGCTTCGCTACTAGACTTTAGGTTCTAGACAAATAATAAAATATATAAAGCCTTGCTAATTGAACCAGCAAGGCTTTTTTATTGGTGATATTTTCGTGTTATTCAATCTTAGCGGTTTTTAAAATAGACTCTAGCTCAAACTGCAGGTCTCTCTTACGTACAGAAGGCGCATAGGTAAACCCCTCTAAAATTAAGTATCTGTTTTTTGCTGAATCCTTAACTGCATAATTTAAAAAAGGTCCTGCCATAAATTGGTCTTTTACATCCCAAGTTCCTTTGGTTTCGTAGGCAAATTTTCCGTCTAATTCTGTAGTAAATAAAAATGGCGCATAGGCTTTTTCAGTTTGAAAGTGCCCTTCGTCTTCTACAGGTAGTAGGCTTCCTCCAATAGAGTCTCTTACTCTTATAATATCCCCAATTATAGTACTGTCTTTCCCTATCATATTTAAAGGGACTTCATAAACCAAAATATTAGTGCTTCCAGATTTTAAATCTTTACGCATCCAGTAAAAATCATCCCCTTTATGCGCTACTCTATAAGCTGAAGGCATAGTTAAACTCACGCCAAATCGTTCTTTTAAAGAATCTGGCTTTATTGGATCTACATTTGTTCTACGTTGTCTTTCCTTAATTTCAGAATCGTGAAATACATCAATTATTTGCTTATGTTTTAATGCTAAGAGCTCTATAATATCTTCTTTGGTTTGCCCTGTTAAATAAGCAATGGTTTGCGGTTTTGCATAACTATCCTTCGCAACACTTACCTTGTTTTCATCACCTAATCTTGCGTATAAAATAATTCTAGATTTTCTAGCAAAACCAGAAAATGCATTAGGTGGCATCTGGTTCATAGAAAATAAGGGTTCGTCTTGTGGTAGCCCATCTGTTGGGGCAGCAAAGTATTTTCGAATTTCTTCACCCACTTCTCCGTTCCATAAATCGTTAGTAGACACAACCTGCAATGTATTAATGTTACCTACAGATTTTGAAAGTATAGCAGTATCTTTTTTTTCTGAATTGTCACAAGAGATGATAAGTATCGCAAGTACTAATGTGTAAAGAGTTTTCATTTTTTATCCTTTTTGAACTTTAATAACCATTCCTGGTTTCAGTTTATTACTACTAATACCGTTCCAACTTTTTAAATTATTTACAGAAACTCCAGGAAATTTTTGTGAAATGCTCCACAATGAGTCGCCGCTCTTAACGGTATATGTTTTAATATTGCTATTGTTTGAAGCAACTTTAGTAGTGTTGCTTTTAGATTTTACTGGTCTTTTAGGGTGTATTGTAAGTCGTTGCCCGATTTTAAGCCGGTTACTTCGCAAACCATTCCATCGCTTTATTTGGCTAACTGAGACTCCATACTTATTAGCTATTTTACCTAAATAATCACCACTTCTAACGCGGTAACGAATACGATCTGATTGGTCAAATAAACCCGGAAGTGGTTTTTCTCTTTTATTAAATTCCTTTTCAGCATAGGCATAAATAGCATTTTCATGAGTTAAAAACTTTCCTACAGCATCTACTGGAAGTCGAAGCGTGTAGTTTTCATTTTCTACAACTGGGATAATATCTAATTTATACGAAGGGTTTAAAAATCGAAGCTCGTCAATATTTAAGTTTACTACTTCTGCTACTTGGGGTAGAGAGATTCTTTTTTTGACTCTAATTGTATCTGTCGCTATATATGGTATTTGCGGCCCATTACTTTTAAAACCATGTTCTTTTGCATACTCAAAAATATACATGGTTGCTAAAAAAGCAGGAACATAGCCAGCTGTTTCACGTGGAAGATTTGCTCTTATATTCCAATAATTAGTTCGCCCTCCAGAACGTCTTATTGCTTTTGAAACATTTCCGGGTCCTGAGTTGTACGCAGCTAATGCTAAATCCCAATCTCCTAGGCTTTTGTGTAAACTTTTAAGGTATTTTGCAGCTGCTGCTGTTGCCATAATTGGGTCGCTACGCTCATCTACATATGAGTTAACGTCCAATCCAAACATTTTACCAGTTGCAAACATAAATTGCCACAGCCCGGTAGCTCCCACCCGGGATTCTGCTCTAGGGTCTAAGGCAGATTCTACAATAGCTAGATATTTCATTTCTAAGGGTAAACCATGACGCGCCATTTCTTCTTCAAACATGGGGAAATAGTAATCGCTTAAAGCCATTAGTTTTGCCATGGAGCTTCTTCGGTTTTTGAGATAGCCTTTTATTACACTTTCTAACGAAGGGTTGTATTCCACCGTAAAAGGTGTACGAGCGTCTAAAGCTTCTAGGCGTTGCTTTAAAACTTCGGTAGGGAGTTCTTCGTAGGCTTCTGGTTGATAATCTTCAGAAAGAATAGTGCCGTACATTTCTTCAAATCTATCCGAATTGTATAGTTCATTAAGCCAAGCACTATCAATTTTTCTAGCAATAGCAAGGTCTTCCAGCTTAAACACTAAAGAATCCTTAACCGAGCTTATTGTTGAAACTTGTGGTAAGTCTGTATCTGTGTTTGTAACCGTTATAGAGTCTACAATTTGTACTTGTACTTTTTTTATGGAGTCTATAGGCTCAGTTTCTTGAGCAAAGAAGGATGTTGAAATCGCAAGACAAATTAGTAAAATGCTATTTTTCATTTAGAATAGTAATAAAATGGTGCCAAGTAAAACGCTAACGTTTAAAGGTGTTTTAAAAGTATAAAAATAAGAAATGTTATTGTATGTCTAGCGCTTAGGTTCCTTTTACCCCATAATTGCCTTAATTCCGGGAAGTGTTTTCCCTTCTAGCATTTCTAGCATAGCACCACCTCCAGTAGAAACATAACTCACTTTATTGGTAAGGTTAAACTTTTTTACAGCAGCAACAGAGTCTCCGCCTCCTACTAGAGAGAAAGCTCCATTTTTAGTAGCCTCTGCAATAGCGTCACCTAACTTAATTGTTCCAGTAGCAAAGGGCTCCATTTCAAAAACACCAACCGGCCCGTTCCAAAGGATAGTTTTAGACTCTGAAATTACTTTAGCAAAATTGGCATTAGTTTTTGCTCCAACATCTAGTCCCATCCAGCCATCTGGAATGTTATCTATTGGCTCATCGGCAAGACTTGCAAATTCTGAAAAGCTATCTGCGGCCAGCACATCTACAGGTAAATGCACCGCAACATTTTTTTGTTTTGCAGCATCAAGAATATGTAATGCTGTTTTTAATTTATCGTTTTCAACCACAGAACTACCAATACTTCCTCCTTGTGCTTTTATAAAAGTAAAAGCCATACCGCCACCAATAATTAGATGGTCTATTTTATCAAGAATGCTTTCAATTATGGTTATTTTTGAAGATACTTTTGCGCCACCAATAATTGCTGTTACTGGTTTCTCATTACTGCTTAATACCTTGTTTACATTTTCAATTTCTGAAGCTAATAATAAACCAAAGCATTTATTTTCTGGGAAAAACTTAGCAATAACCGCTGTAGAAGCATGTGCTCTATGCGCAGTTCCAAAGGCATCATTTACGTAAATATCTCCCAATGTTGAAAGTTGCTTAGCAAAGTCACTATCCCCCTTGGTTTCTTCTTCATAATACCTTAGGTTTTCTAATAATAAAATTTCTCCTGGCTTTAGGTTTTTAATAGCTTCTTGCGGGATATCGCCCACACAATCTCCTACAAATTTTATAGAAACCCCTAGAATCTCCGATGCCTTAGAGCAAATATGACGTAATGAAAACTCGTCTTCTTTTTCTTTTGGTCTGCCCAAATGGGACATTAATACACAGCTACCACCATCTTCTAGAACTTTTATAATTGTAGGTTTTGCTGCTTCAATTCGAGTAGTGTCTGTTACCTCAAAATCATTGTTTAGCGGTACGTTAAAATCTACACGAATTAATGCTGTTTTGTTATTAAAATCGAAATCGTTTACAGTTTTCATCTACTAAAATTTATAGTGCAAATATACAGTTTTAAGTTGTTGAAATATTGCCTTAAAAAAGTGTAGTTTTGTGTATGCGTTTTAGTGATGTCATTGGTCAAAAACATATTAAAACCCACCTTTTAAGAGGGGTGGAAACTGGTCGTGTGCCTCATGCACAACTTTTTGTAGGTACTGCTGGAGTAGGAGTATTGCCAACTGCCGTTGCCTATGCCAATGCTTTGCTATGTAGTAAGTACGAAAAAGAAAGTGCTGAAGCAAAGCAATGTGCCGCAAAAGTAGAAAAGCTTGCGCATCCCGATCTACATTTTATATTTCCAACCAATACCAATGACACGGTAAAAAAACACCCTGTTTCCGATTTATTTCTCGAGGATTGGCGGAATTTTTTAAAAGAAAGTCCCTATGGAAATTTATTTCAATGGTTACAGTTTTTAGGTATCGAAAATAAACAAGGAAATATTAACGTAGATGAAGCGGCAGATTTGACAAAAAAGATGTCGCTTAAAGCGTATGAGGGTGGTTACAAGGTTTTTATTATTTGGATGGCAGACAAAATGAATACTGCTTGTGCTAATAAAATTCTAAAAATAGTTGAAGAGCCGCCCAAAAATACTGTTTTGTTGCTTCTAACTGAAAATGAAGAACGCATCCTTACAACTATACACTCTAGGTGTCAAAAACTGCATTTTCCATTATTATCTGAAATGGATATTAAGGCTCAATTATCTGAAAATCAATTAATTGAACCTAGTATAGCTGCCAATATAAGTCGCTTAGCTACAGGTGATTATAACAAAGCATTACAGCTTTTAAATGAAAATAGTGATACTGCAGTTTTTGAATCGTGGTTTCTAAGTTGGGTTCGTGGTGCTTTTATGGCAAAAGGGAATAAAAAAGCAATAAACGATTTGCTTTCTTGGAGTACAAAATTAGCTGGTGAGGGGCGTGAAACACAAAAAAAATTTCTTACTTACTGTATCGAAGTTTTTAGACAAGGGTTTTTAAAAAATTACAAAGTAAATGACCTTGTTTTTTTTGAAGCAAATGACGCTAAATTCTCCATAGAAAAATTTGCACCGTTTGTTCATCAAAATAATATTTTTGAAATTATTGATGCTCTTGAAAAAGCAACCTATCACATTGAAAGAAATGGTAATGCTAAACTAGTTTTTACAGACCTTTCTATTAAACTTACAAAACTTATTCATAAAAAAGAGTTGGTCTAGCCCGATCTATTTTAGTAAAACTCGTTATTTCGAGTGGGTTTTTAAATTGAAATGAGAAAAGTTTATGTAGAGAAAAAGTATTTTAATTATCAACTTTAGTTCTCAGTACAGTTTTTTTAACTCAAAATCACTCGAGAAGACATTATGTGTGATTTTACCTTTTAAATGCAAAAACAGGCTATTATAGTTTTTTTTTATTGCTTATTCATCTTTAAATAATTTTTTGTTATTGTTTTGTGCCCAAAACAAACGGTTTTAAAAGGGTTTTGTTTTTTCTGCGAGCGAAACAGAGTCTTTTGGCCGATCCTCTCTCAAATAAGCTTAAAAGCCGTTAATTGTTCTTTTTAAAGCAATATATAAGTGAAGAATACTCTTTTGTTTGCCAAGCTCTCATATTTGACCATAATCCAATAAAAAAAGCACGAATTGAAAATGAAGATTTGTTTTTATACTTTTCAGAAAGTAAGCTTACATAAAACGAATCAAAAATCATTGGCTTCGTTTTTATAAGTTGTGTCTTTTCTGAGAAAAGGATTTTCATGGACGCCATAGAGAAATGCCAAAGATGTCTTGGCACATCATAAGCTGCCCAAAATTCTTTATAATAATTTGCATCAAAAGATTTGTAGTTTGGTACAGCAATAATAAGTATACCATTTGGTTTTAATAAACTTTCAATCTTGTATATTGATTCTTTTAAGTTTGGCAAATGTTCTAATACGTGCCATAATGTAATAACATCATATTTTTTTGTGCCTGGCAAATCTTCTAAAGAACTAAAAACTGAGAGGTTTTTTTCATGAGCCAATTTTCTTGCTGAAGAATTTGGCTCTACCCCATCACATTCCCAAGAACTGTTTTTAACTGTTTTTAAAAATGCTCCTGTGCCACATCCAATATCTAGCAAATTCCCTTTTTTTTGTGCTAAAGAATTCACTAGATCTAGTTTCTTTTTTAAAGAGTAATTCTTTACCAATTTATAAAGTGTAGCAACAATACCTTTTGAAGAGTCACTATGAGAAATATATGCATCACTTTCATAATACTTAGGCAAATCTGACGCTTTGGGCTGAGGGTTAGTAACTAGTATTTTTAGCGTTTTATCTTCTACTAAATCAAAAGACTCTCCAGAAACTAGAAAGTCTTTTGTGCTTATATAATGATTTGTGTGTGTTTTCATATACATACGTTCCACGTGGAACAAGATGCTTAACGCCCCATATAAACTAGCATCACAGAAATGTCATTTGGGGACACACCGCTAATTCTTGAAGCCTGTGATACAGTTGCTGGTTTTATTTTTGTAAGCTTTTCTCTTGCCTCAAAAGAAAGCGACTTTAATTTTGAGTAATCAAAGTTTTCAGGAATTTTAATTCCTTCCAGCCTGTTTAATTTGTCTGCATTATTTTTTTCCTTGTTTATATATCCAGCGTATTTAACCTGAATTTCAGTTTGCTGTAGAACTTCAAAATCAAGGTTGTTTTCTTCAACAAAAGCTTCTACACTTTCAATTTTTCGCATATCATCCATAGTAATATTTGGACGAGAAAACACCTTATACATTTTATCACTTTGCTTAACTGTTGCAGATTTTTTTGATTCTAAAATAGGATTAATTACTTCTGGTATAACACTCGTGTCTTTAAAAAATTGAATAAAAGAATTACTCTCTTCTTTCTTTTGTTCCATTTTTTTTAATCGATCCTCACTTGCCAAACCAACTTCATATCCCTTAGGTGTTAATCTAAAATCGGCATTATCTTGTCGTAGTAAAGTTCTATATTCTGCTCTTGAAGTAAACATTCTATAGGGCTCTTCTGTTCCTTTTGTAATAAGATCGTCAATTAAAACCCCAATATAAGCTTCATCCCTTTTTAGAATAAATGGATCTTTTTCTTTTAATTTTAGACTCGCATTTATTCCAGCAATTAACCCTTGTGAAGCTGCTTCTTCATAACCTGTAGTTCCGTTAATTTGCCCGGCAAAATACAGCCCAGAAACCAGTTTAGTCTCTAGAGTGTGCTTTAATTGTGTAGGAGGAAAATAATCATATTCTATAGCATACCCAGGCCTAAAGAATTTCACATTCTCAAAGCCGTCGCATTCTTTTAATGCTTTAAATTGAACATCCTCAGGTAAGGAGGTTGAAAAACCATTAATGTAATATTCTACCGTATTCCATCCTTCTGGTTCTACAAACAATTGATGTCTGTCTTTGTCTGCAAAACGATTAATTTTATCTTCTATAGATGGGCAGTATCTTGGGCCAATACTATTAATTGCCCCATTAAACATTGGAGAACGATCAAACCCTTCACGGAGTAAATCATGAACAAGGTTACTTGTGTATGACATGTGACAGGCACGTTGTTCTTTTAATGGTTTGGTACTATCTAAATAAGAAAACTTCTGTGGGTTTTCATCACCAGGCTGTAATATCATTTTTGAAAAATCTAATGATCTCCCATCTACTCTTGGGGGTGTTCCTGTTTTCATTCTTCCAGAATTAAAACCTATATCAACTAAGTCTTTTGTAATTCCAGTTGCAGCTCTTTCTCCTGCACGTCCACCACCAAATTGTTTTTCTCCAATATGGATTAAGCCATTTAAAAAAGTTCCATTAGTAAGCACAACAGTTTTGGCTTTAATTTCTAATCCAAGTGACGTTTTAACTCCTACTATTTTTTCATTTTTTATTATAAGACCAGATATCATTTCTTGATAAAAATCAAGATTTGGAGTTTGCTCTAACATCGTTCTCCAACATTCTGCAAAGCGCATTCTGTCACTCTGAACTCTAGGGCTCCACATTGCAGGACCTTTGGACATGTTCAACATTTTAAACTGTATGGCAGAGTTATCTGAAACAATACCACTATATCCACCTAAAGCATCAATCTCTCTAACAATTTGCCCTTTAGCAATACCGCCCATGGCGGGATTACAAGACATTTGTGCAATGTTTTGTAAATTCATAGTCACAAGCAGGGTCTTGCTTCCCATATTAGCTGCGGCTGCGGCTGCTTCAGAGCCTGCATGACCACCTCCCACTACTACTACATCATACTCTTTTTCAAACATAAAACGCAATGTTCCACGTGGAACAATTTTTAAAATTACAAATTGAGTGCAAATATACGTTAATTAACTTATAATCAACAGGTTAAGCGCTTAAATTACTGATTGTCAAGGGTGTAGTTGTTTTTAAGAAGTGATAAAGCCGTTTCTTCAGCGATTCTCATTTCTTTTTCTTCCTTTTCTGTCTTGTCTTTTAACCCACAAAGGTGTAAAATACCATGAATTACTACGCGATATAATTCATTTAAAAAAGAGGTGTCAAAGTCTTTGGCGTTTTCTTTTACTCGGTCAATTGAAATATAAATTTCACCATGAAGAATTGATCCTAAAGAATTGTCAAAAGTAATTATATCGGTTAATGTGTTATGGTTTAAAAAAGACATATTAAGCTTATGAAGGTAATCATCATCACAAAAGACATATACTATTTCACCTAGTTTTTTATCGTAGCCATTAATTACTTTATGGATCCAATTAGAAACATCAATAGTATTAGATAATTCGAAATCAGTTTCAGAAAAAAAATTAATCATCTGTTTTCTTGAAATAAGTGTTTACTTTTTGCTTATAGTTTTCACGCAAAGGTAATGCCTCACGGTTTAGAACTTCGGTAGTATTAAAATATTTTTTTATATCCTCTGGGCTTAAACGTAAAGTATTAGAGTAGTCTTTGCTATTTGTTTGAGACTCTCTCTTTTCCTCTTGTCCTTGTTTAAAATCTGCTTTATCTAATTTTAACAATTCATACTTAAGATTAAGCATTTGTTCAAGTGTGCGTTCATTAAAACCTTTGTCTAGTAATTGCTGTTCAATACCTTCCATCTTTTTTAAGATGTCTCCACCTTTACCATCAAGACCTTCTTTACTTAGTTTGTCTTGAAGTTGTTGGCGAAGCTGTTGTTGTTGTTTGTATATTTCAAAGATTTCACCCATATCATCTTCACTAGGTTGCTCACCTTCACCTTCTCCATTACTTCCTTTCCCATCTTTATTTCCTTTTCCGTCTTTGCCATTTTTCCCATCTTGACCTTCACCTTCTCCATCGCCGCTTTCTCCACTCTCTCCAGACTCACCTTCTCCTTCTCCTTTACCTTCACTTCCTTCTCCGGGTTTTTTTCCTTTACCTTTTTTGCTTCCTTCTTCCATTTTTTCTGAAAGACTTTCTTGTTTTTCTATTATGTCTGGCAGCTGAAACCCTTGACCCTTTCCTTTTCCTTTACCAGAGCCCATCATCATCATTTGGTTTTGCATACTATTCAACATATCGCTTAACATAATGGCCAACTCATTTGCTCCTGTGACAGTATATTGCTGGCTAGAAATACCTTGTCTCATTTGGTTTTCGGCCAAACGCTCTAAGGACTTGTTAATATTGAAATCAACCTCGGTTAAAGACTCATTTATTTTTTCACTTAAAATAGGTTGTCTTAATGATAATGCAAATAAGCTGTCATCTATATGCTCAAAGTTTGATTTTAAATCATTTTGAATGTTAAGCTTTTTCCCAAATGTGGCGCTTCCATAGTCTGTAACTTTAAACTCCTCCATTAAATCTTCCTGTTCAAAAGAAAATACAACTAGATTATCTAAAATTTGACGAAGCATTTCAACATCTTCTTCTATAGATTCCATTTGTCCAGCTGCCATTTGGGCTTGCATTTGTTTACCCATTTGCTTCATTTTTTGACCAGCTTTCTTTTGATTTTCTTTAGCATCACTTGGTTTTTGCTGTTCAAGTTTATCTGTAGCTTCTTGTTGCTCTTGCTCTACCTCTTTTTCATCTGCTTTATCTTGCTCAATTTCCATGGGTTCTTTTAGCGCTTCGTTCTCTTTTTGGAGCTCTTCCATTTCTTTTTGATATTCTTCAAACTCTTTGTTAAGTTTTTCTTGAGCTTCTTTAGTGTTTTCGTCTTCTGGTTTATTTGCTAATTGTTCTTGCTTTTCTCCTAATTTATAGAGCTCATCTGCTAGCTTTTCGGCCTTCTTAGTTACATAATAGCGCTTTGTAAGTTCAAGCAACTGTTCTAGATTTTTCTCTTGGTTTTTATTTTGCTTTGAGAGTTCCTCGAGTTTTTCTGTAAGCTCCTCTTTTTTTATTTTATCTTGAAGTTTTTCTAATTCCTCTAATAGCTTTTCATTCTCTTTAAGCTTCTCTTCATTGTTTTGTAAACGTTCTTTTAATTGTTCTTTAAAAGGGTCATCTTCTTTATCTTTCTGAAAATCTTCAAGGTTATCTTTTAACTCTTTACTGAAGTTTTTCATCATCTCCTCTTGCTGCTTTTGCCTTTTAATAAAGTCTTCTAGCTTCTTTTTGTCGTTATAATTAAGCTCCTTTTTCTCCTTTTGCGTTTTGCTTAATTCTTCTAAGCGTTGTTCTTGGTCTTTTAATTCCTCTAACGACTTGTTAAGCCCTTGAATAGATTCTTCCTGATTTTGAAGGTTCTCTTTTTCAAGTTCGCTTTCAGTTAACTTTCTGAAGTTATAAATAGTAGATTTTGATGATTTATAGTTATGGATAACATCATTATCAAAAACTTCAAAATAATATTCGTAGGCAACGCCTTCTTTAAGTTCTAACTGACTAGGAAATGTATAAACAAATTGATCAATATTAGATTTGTTTACTGGAAGCTGTAGCTGTTGTTTTTTCTCTTGTTCTCCTTGCGGATAGTAAACCAACTGAAGTTTTGTAAGCCCGTAATCATCACTAACATTTCCTAAAAAATATATTTTTTGACTGTCTGTGCTATCCTTTTTAGACTCCATATCTATATCGGGATATTCGTCTTTAATAACACCTAATGTAAAAGAAAGGTTTTCGTATTCTTTAAGTGCTTCGTTAGAAGTTGTAAGCGCATAGTCTAGCTTACTATAGATTCCTTTTTTGTAGCTAAACGTCTTTTCTTCTTGTGTAAAACTGTATGACGTATCTCTCGTTTTTAGAAGCACCTCGGTGGTGTTTTTGGTGGCAACATTCCATTTTACTTGGGTGCCTTCGGGAATAGTAGCATTACCAGAACTCTTTAGGACTTCGTCTTTTTTTCCAGTATAGCTCGGGTAATCTAGAACCATTTCAAAAGAAGTAAGTGAGGGTGTTTTTACCACAGTTACCTCATATTCTTGCGACCTTACAGAATTCCCTTGTAATTGAAAGCTAAAATCTTCAACAGGTTGGTTAAAGGTGTATTCAAACAAACCAGGTGCTGTTTGTTGTAAATAATAGGTTTCATCATTGTATTGAATACTTACATTTTCAGGAATAGTGGTTCCGCTTGTGTTTACTTTTACGATGAAAGGCTTGTTCTCTATCGCAATTAAATTGTCGTTTAAAACTCTAAAACTAAAAGGCGCCGGTGGCTCATAAGCGGTTTGATAGTTTACTACACGCTCATAGCTGGTAGAGAACATATTTTTATCACCTAATGCCGTAAAAAGTAAAAATATGATAACGGGAATTGCCGCATACTTTAAATACTTGCTGTTCTTTTTAAAACTAACTGCAGCTTTAAACTGTATGGGTTGGAGTTCATTTGCTTTTTGATCAATACTTGCAGCAAGTAACTCAGACTCTCTTTGGTTTTGGTTTAACTGTATAACATTTAGCAACTTATCGCTAACTTGAGGAAAGTGACTTCCTATAATTCTTGAAGCTTCTTCATAGGTGATTCCTTGTTGTAGCTTAAAAAGTTTCGCCAATGGGAATGCAATAAACCTAGTAAATAATGCAACTTCAACACCTACAAAAGACCAAAATAGAATTGTTCTTCCTGTGGGGTTAAGCCATAAAAAATATTCTACAAGGAGCGTAATGAGAAAGTATAGCAAGCCAATTGCAAAAAACAAGATACCCCCTTTGATTAACTCATTGGTATAATATTTTTTAATAAATTGTTCTAGCTTTTGCTGAATGATGCTATATGTACTCATAAACCTGTCCTAATATGCAAACATTAAAATTACGATTTTATTTTATAACAAAAATCACTCCAAACCCATTATAATGAAAGACTTAAAATATCTTGCTTCCTATACTATTCCAATAGTTGCTATGCTAGGATTGGTTTTAAAAAATTATTGGGCGTTTTTAACACCTGTATATGCTTTTGTATTGGTTCCTATTTTAGAAATAGCGTTACCTATAGAAACAAGTAACCTTTCCGAAGAAAAAGCACAAAACAAAGCTAGTAATCGTTTTTTTGATTTTCTATTATACTTAAACCTTCCTATTGTTTATGGGCTTTTAGGCTATTTTTTATGGAGCACTACAGTAGTTAACTATGAGGCGTATGAGTTGGTTGGGCTTATTTTCTCGGTGGGAATTGCTCTTGGTTCTAATGGTATAAATGTAGCCCACGAACTTGGACACAGGAAAACACAATGGGAAAAAACATTAGGTAAAATGTTATTGTTGCCTGCGCTCTATATGCATTTTTATATTGAGCATAATTTTGGTCACCATCAAAATGCAGCAACTAAAGAAGATCCTGCTAGTGCAAGATATAACCAATCTGTATATTCATTTTGGGTTACCTCAATGGTTAGACAGTATATAAGTGCATGGAAATTACAGAAGCAATTATTACAACGAGGCAGCCAACCCTTTCTAAGCATAAAAAACGATATGCTTTGGTATAGTGTTTTTCAAGTAGCCTACTTATTAATTGTCTTATTTGTTTTCGGGCTTACAGGGTTTATTGCCGCGTTATATATTGCGCTATCAGCAGCTATTTTACTAGAAACTATAAACTATATTGAGCATTATGGTTTAAGCCGGCTAAAAACTAAAAGCGGCCGCTATGAACGAGTAAAAGAGATTCATTCTTGGAATTCAAATCATGTTCTGGGGAGGGTAATGTTATATGAGTTAACGCGCCATAGCGACCATCATTACAGAGCACATAAAAAGTACCAATTACTCGACTGTCATGAAACAAGTCCACAAATGCCTTATGGCTATCCAACCTCTATGGTTTTATCACTAGTACCACCATTGTGGTTTGCAATAATGAATAAAAGAATTCCTATTGAAATGCGCGTCTAGGATTGTATCTTTGCCGCCTAATTATAAGTTATGTCTTCAAAGGTAAGAGTTCGTTTTGCTCCAAGTCCAACTGGACCATTGCATATTGGTGGTGTAAGAACCGCTTTATTTAATTACTTATTTGCAAAAAAGCATAAAGGTGATTTTATACTTCGTATTGAAGATACCGATCAAACAAGGTATGTGGCTGGGGCAGAAGATTATATTATTGAATCCCTTAACTGGCTTTCTATTCCTTTTGATGAAGGCCCTGGAAAAGACAAGGGCTACGGCCCATATAGACAAAGTGAGCGTAAACATTTGTACAAAGAATATGCAGATAAGCTTTTAGCTTCTGGAAACGCATACTATGCTTTTGATACAGCTGAAGAACTAAACGAGCACCGCAAAAGTCATGAAGCCGAAGGGAAAACCTTTATCTATAACTGGCATAATAGAGAAAAACTAAACAACTCCCTTTCGTTATCTGAAGGCGAAGTAACTGCAAAAATTGAAGCTGGAGAGCCGTATGTAATTAGGTTTAAATCTCCAACCAATCAAACACTAAGCCTACAAGACATTGTACGAGGGAATATACAAATAGACACAAATGTATTAGATGACAAAGTGCTATTTAAAAGCGATGGAATGCCAACATACCACTTGGCAAACATAGTGGACGATCACCTTATGGAAATCTCTCATGTAATTCGTGGAGAAGAGTGGTTACCGTCGCTTGCTTTACATGTATTGTTGTACCAAGCTCTTGGTTTGGAGGCTCCAAAATTTGCTCACTTACCCCTAATTATGAAACCTGTTGGAAAAGGGAAGTTGAGTAAGCGTGATGGTGATAAGATGGGTTTCCCAGTATTCCCACTAGAATGGAAAACAGCAGATGGGGCTATTTTTTCGGGGTATAGAGAAGATGGGTACTTGCCAGAAGCTGTAATAAACATGTTGGCTTTGTTGGGTTGGAATCCTGGTACAGAACAAGAGTTATTTTCACTTAAAGAACTAATTGAAGCTTTTGATTTAGAAAAAGTAAACAAGTCTGGCGCAAAATTTAATCCGGACAAGACAAAATGGTTTCAGCAACATTACCTACAAGAACTAGACGAAGATGTTTTACTAGAGCGATTTTTGCCTTTAGTTACAAGTAAGCTAGATAAAGAACCTAAAATAAGCGAAGACACTCTTAAAAAAGTACTAGCTTTTCATGAAAACGATGATTTAAAGTTTAAAAAAATTATTGCTTCAGTAAAAGAAAGAGCGACCTTTTTAAGTGACATTTGGGAACAAGCAAGTTTTTATTTTGAAGCTCCAAAAAGTTATAATGAAAAAGCTTCAGCAAAAGCATTTAAGGAGGGTACAAAAGAGATTTTAGAGAATGTGTTGTCGATTCTTGAGTCTACAGATGATTATTCAGAAGAAAATCTTTCAAAGCAAATTAAAGGCTGGATTACCGAAAATAATATTGGTTTTGGCAAAGTAATGATGCCTTTGCGATTAGCATTAGTAGGAGAAATGAAAGGCCCTGATGTGATTTTAATTCTCTCTATTTTAGGAAAAAGAGCCAGCACAGAGCGTGTTAAACAAGCTATTGATTTTATTTCTTAAAAATAAATAGCCGCACCCAACACAATAGTGGAGCTATTTCCTTCAAAATTTGTGTTCTCTAGGTTTTTATCGTTTAAAGCGCTTAGCATATTGCTTACGCCATATTGATATTGTGCGCTTAATCTAACGCCTTCTATACCAGCTGTAATGCCACCTAAAACTCTAAAATTAACCTTGCTTATGTCTTCTATGTCTCTAGCAGTTATGGTATTGTAACCGTCAATAATATAACCTTCAAAGCGTTCACTTTGTAGTTTCATTTTTCCATTCACCTGTAATAAAGGTCCAAACTCTATACTTAAGTGGTGGCGAATAATATTGTAGCTTCCTAAAAAGTTTATTTGAACACCTTGAATGGTATATTCTAGGCTTTGTTGATCTAGTCCTGTAATATCTCGTGCAGCAACTCCAATGTTTGAGTTAATAAAGTTAATTCCATAAATTAAATCAAACTGATTTCTAAAAGCCCCTCTAGCAGTAAAGCCACCTGTAAAACCTGTGCCTTGTTCTGTAACCAAATCTGTAGTAGAAATATCAAATAATGTTATACCTCCAGTAAGCCCAAGCTTGTTATAATCGTCATAATTTCTTTGAGCAAACCCAAATTGAATAACAAAAAGAAAAAAAATAGTAACAAAACTCAGTTTTGAAAGACTCATAGTGTACAAATTTAAAAGCGCAAAAGTAGCTTTATTTTTGTATCTTCAAACTACTCTAATTCTAAATAACAAATTATGGCAACAATTATTTTAGCATCTCCTCTATTATTTATACCTATTATTGTAATTGCATTCTTTTTAGGAGTCTCTGTCTTCTTTATTGTAAAGCAACAAACGTCTGCGGTAATAGAAACTTTTGGTAAGTATAGTAGTATAAGAAATTCTGGTTTACAGTTTAAAATTCCTATTGTACAGCGTATTGCTGGTAGGGTGAATTTAAAAATTCAACAACTAGACGTTTTGGTTGAAACTAAAACAAAGGACGATGTATTTGTAAGACTTAAAATTTCGGTTCAATTTCAGGTAATTAAAGACAAGGTGTATGACGCTTTTTATAAGCTTGAAAATCCGCACGACCAGATTACTTCTTATGTATTTGATGTAGTTCGTGCAGAAGTGCCAAAAATGAAACTAGATGATGTTTTTGAGCGTAAAGACGACATAGCTATTGCAGTAAAAGCAGAATTAAATGAAGCGATGAGTGATTATGGTTATGACATTATTAAAACACTAGTAACAGACATAGACCCAGATGTTCAAGTAAAAGCCGCTATGAACCGTATTAACGCTGCAGAGCGTGAAAAGGTAGCTGCAGAGTATGAAGCAGAGGCAGAACGTATTAAAATAGTTGCTAAGGCACGTGCAGAAGCCGAAAGTAAGAGATTACAAGGGCAGGGTATTGCAGATCAACGAAGAGAAATTGCCAGAGGACTTGAGGAAAGTGTAGATGTGTTAAATAACGTTGGTATTAACTCTCAGGAAGCATCTGCTTTAATAGTAGTTACACAACACTACGATACACTACAGTCTATTGGTGAAGAGACAAATACAAACCTAATATTATTACCTAATTCTCCACAAGCAGGAAGCAATATGTTAAACGATATGATTGCAAGCTTTGTTGCAAGTAATCAAATTGGTGAACAAATGAAAAAAGAAAATGCAGCTAAAGGAATAGGGGCAAGGCCTAAGAAAAAGAGGACGCCACCGCCAAGCAGCTCTAGTGATACAGATGTATCGTTCTAAAATAAAAAAGGCTCCAAGTTGGAGCCTTTTTTATTTTGATTTCTTTCCTCCAAAGAAGAGATCAACTATTTTAAGTACAGCAGCTTTCTTGGCAATTCCGCTAAGTATATTCATTAAGATACTAACAGGAGATAATAGGTTTTCAATTTGATCTTGTGTTTGAGAAAAACCCATTTTAAGTTCTTCTTGTTCAATATTGGCTTTAAGTTTGTAGTATTTGATATCTCTATCAAGCTCTTCGAAAGTAGTATATTGTTTCATTTGTGTAAAAAGTTTAGTTTTCTTCAGTAAATAATTTTGAAAATGCTTTAAGCACATTTCTCTCTATTGTTTTCTTACCGAAGAAGAAAACGAATGCCAGTATAAGTAGATAAAACCCTCCAATTATCAGGAAACCTAATGCTCTACTATCTAGCAGTTCTCCTATGTAAAAAGAGGCTGCAAAAGATAAAAACAAAAGCCCTAAGGTT
The DNA here is from genome assembly GCF_031846325.1 of Patiriisocius hiemis. Taxonomy (NCBI): domain Bacteria; kingdom Pseudomonadati; phylum Bacteroidota; class Flavobacteriia; order Flavobacteriales; family Flavobacteriaceae; genus Patiriisocius; species Patiriisocius hiemis. The sequence continues at coordinate 457,768 of NZ_JAVRHZ010000002.1, forward strand.
ATTAAGCATAGAATACTAAAAAAAAGTACAAAAGAAGATGTTGATTTTGCTACATATTTAAAAAGGCGAAGTCTGTAATACTCCGCCATGCTTTTGCTATATTCTTTAGCTTTATCACTTACAGATGTTACATTTTCTGAAAGTTCATCTAATGCCATATTATGCTGTAGCTTTGTTAGTGTTTGTTTTTTGAAGCTTTGCATTTTGTTTACGCAACGCTTCTAATTTATCTTCCATTGCTAATAAAATATCATCAGCTTTATAACTTGCTGAAGATAGTGTGTCCTCAAGCTTTTCTTCAAAACTTAATCTTGCTTTTTGAGCGCTTTCGCTTAAGCTAGATGATGTTTTTTTTATTTGCTTGTTTAATTTTTTTTGAGCTTTCTTGGTCTCTTTAGAAATTTTATTTCTTGTCTTTGATCCTTTGTCAGGAGCAAATAAAATTCCTAATCCTGCCCCTATTGCAGCTCCTGCTGCTAATGCTACTATTGTTTGTCCTGTGTTAGATGCCATAATTTAGTTTTTATTAATTAATATTATTATAGTATAAAATTAAGCATCATACATAAGAATCTCCGTTAATAGCTGGTTAATAAAGGGTTTACGACGCATAAACCTTTCTTAAATCAGCTGTATTTATGTTAAATAGTATTAAAAAACCTACTTATCAATTTTAGCCCAAGAATCTCGAAGAGGTACCGTTCTGTTAAACACGATCTTTTCTTTGGTGGTATCTTTGTCAACTACAAAGTAACCTAGTCTTTGGAACTGTAAGTTAGTTTCAATTGATAAGTTTGCTAAGCTTGGCTCTCCATAAGCTGTAATAACCTCTAAAGAGTTAGGGTTTACAAAGTCTATAAAGTCTTTATCCTTGTGAGTGTCTGGGGATGGGTCTGTAAATAACCTATCGTATAATCTAACTTCAATAGGTAGTGCGTGTTTTATAGAAACCCAATGTAATGTTCCTTTAACTCTCCTTAAAGATGCTTCTGTTCCACTACCGCTTTTACTGTCTATATCATACGTACAATGCACCTCTGTCACATTTCCATCTGCATCTTTTATACAGCTTTCAGCTTTAATGATATAGGCATTTTTAAGACGAACCTCTTTTCCAAGCTTAAGCCTAAAAAACTTTTTGTTTGCTTCTTCTCTAAAGTCTTCTTTTTCAATATATAATTCTCTAGAAAAGGGAAGTTCTCTGCTGCCAGCACTTTCATCTTCAGGGTTATTCTCTGCTGTTAACCATTCTTCTTTACTTTCTGGATAGTTTGTAATAACAACCTTTAAAGGGTTTAAAACAGCCATAACACGAGGTGCTTTCTTATTTAAATCTTCACGAACATTAAACTCTAAATGAGAGACGTCAATTAGGTTTTCTCTTTTTCCAACTCCAATACTTTCTGCAAAGTTTTTAATGGAGTCTGGTGTGTAACCTCTTCTTCGTAAGCCTGATATTGTTGGCATCCTTGGGTCATCCCACCCAGTTACAATACCCTCTTCTACTAATCGAGCTAACTTACGCTTACTAACCACCGTATGGCTTAAGTTTCTTCGTGCGAACTCACGTTGTTTAGGCCTCATTTTACCGTCTTCATACACTTGGTCTAAAAACCAATTGTATAACTCTCTATGTGGTAAAAACTCAAGAGTACAGAAAGAATGAGATACTTGCTCTAAGTAATCACTTTCACCATGTGTCCAATCATACATCGGGAAAATTTTCCAATCAGTACCCGTTCTATGGTGGTGTTTATGCAATGTTCTATACATAACTGGATCACGCATTAACATATTAGAAGATGCCATATCAATCTTTGCTCGCAATACGTGAGCTCCTTCTGGAGCTGTTCCGTTTTTCATTTCTTCAAGTAACTGAAGACTTTCTTTGATGGGTCTATCTCGGTATGGGCTATTAGAACCTGGCTGAGTAGGTGTTCCTTTTTGTTCTCTTATTTCTTCAGAAGTTTGAGAATCTACATACGCTTTATCATTCTTAATTAACTCAATTGCCCAATTATAAAGTTCTTGAAAATAATCTGACGCATAACACTCTTTATCCCAATTAAAGTCCAACCAAGATACATCGCGTTTAATTGCATCTACATACTCTTGCTCTTCTTTTGCTGGATTAGTGTCATCAAATCTTAAGTTTACAGGGGCATTGTATTTTAAGCCTAAACCAAAGTTTAAGCAAATAGCCGAAGCATGACCAATGTGCAAATATCCATTGGGCTCAGGTGGAAACCTAAAACGTAACTCGTCTTTAGTGTATCCGTTTTGTAAATCTTTTTCTATAATTTGCTCAATAAAATTGAGACTTTCTTTTTCTTCGCTCATAATAAATTTCTCTCCTCTAGCGCAGTCGAGAGGTCTTTAATGTCTAGAACAAAATAAATAGCTCTCGAGCGCTCTGCGTGGTATTTTCAAAACTGTTTATCACAGTTTTTTAATAATGCTCGAACAGACATTAGTAAAATCTAAACAAAGGTACTAATTAAGTTAAAATATAGACTTATAGTATCTTTGTAAAAAGTAAACTATATGAGTAGCATTACCTTAAAAAATATTAGAGTTTTTACCAATCATGGTTGCTTAGCTGAAGAAGAAAAAATAGGAAGTGATTACCTTGTAAACCTTACTGTTAATGCAGACTTATCTAAAGCTGCAAAGACAGATAATCTTAATGATACAGTAGACTATGTTCATCTACAGTATATTGTTAAATCTGAAATGGATAAACGCTCTAAACTGCTAGAGCAAGTTGGACAGCGTATAATTGACCGTATATTTCTTGAAATTTCTTTAGTAAATAAGGCTGCTGTAACTATATCTAAGCTTAATCCTCCAATTGGTGGTGATGTTGAAGAGGTAAGTGTTACTATGGTTTCTGAAAAAAAGTAACCGATGTTTAAAGTTCTTTTTTAATATTTTCTATATTTGCCGTCTTATCTGCAATAAGATAAGATTTCTGTCTTTGTATAGATAAAAAAGGCATCGTGGCCGAGTGGCTAGGCAGAGGTCTGCAAAACCTTGTACAGCGGTTCGAATCCGCTCGATGCCTCAAAAAACCTTAGCATAGAAGCTAAGGTTTTTTTATGGTTTTTGTTCAAAAACCTCAATACCTTCTTCTACTGGTGGAATTGGTTTTTCTATTGGTGTATCTTTTCCAGGGATTCTTTCTAAGCCTGCTTTAACTGTTTTAGGAAAAACACCTTGTAATAATAAAATCACTCCAAAGCCTAAGATTAAAATACTTACCCATTTTTTCGTCTTAAAAACAAACCTAGGTGTCATCTTGTTTTTTAATTTTTTTGCTAGTGTTATTTTTAAGAGGTCTGTGCAAAAGAAAACAATTAAGACAGTACTCAAGAATAAGAACACTCCGTTTTTTGAAGATGTTAATGCATTTGCCATAATGATAGTTCCAATCCACCCTGCAAGTACTCCAAAGTTTACAAAATTGAGTAAAAATCCTTTTATAAAAAGCCCCCCAAGGTTCTTTTTTACTTTAACAGCATAATGTTCTCTTGCTATTTTAAAAAAAGATTTGCTTGTTCTTATGTAAGAGATGATTCCGTAGGCAATTAAAACACCACCACCAAAAATAAGAAGTGCTGGATCGTCTTTTACTTTTTCTAATAACTGGCTAGTACTAAAGTATGCGATTAAAATAAATAGAATATCCGCAAAAATTGCCCCTAAATCAAAAAAGAGCCCTGCTTTAAAGCCTTTGGTAATACTAGTTTCTATAAGTGTAAAAAATACAGGTCCTACTGCAAAAGCAAGTAGAAAACCATAAAATGCTGCATACCATAAACCGTCAAACATAGTCTTGTAAAGGTACAAATTCTATGTTTGACGGTTTAAGTGTTTTTTTATAAATAAGGGGTCAATCAACAAAAGTAATCCTACCTCCAGCAAATTTCTTTTTGCTTATTTCTTTAGGGTTACCATAAACTATTACATCACCACCAGCTGTAACTTTAATATCTACTTTTTGTGCAGCATATACTTCGGCTTCTCCAGCAGCTGTGATTCTTACTTTAGTATCTTGTGTTTTAAGGGAAGCGCCTTCAAAAATTCCTCCTGTGTTTAAAGTTACCTCTTGAGATTTTGCTAATCCAGAAGCTTCAATTATGCCTCCAGTAACCGATTTCATTTCAGCAAAATTTACCTGTAACCCTACTTTTATTCTCCCTCCTTCTTGAGCACGTAATTCTATTTTGTTTTGTTCAATGGCTTCAGCAGAAACTATTTCGGCTCCTTCATTTGCGTCAATAACATCTATACTTGTGTAATATACTTCTATAAAGGTTTGGTTTCCATCAAAACGCTCTTCTAGTTGCATTCTTAGTTTTAAAGTCCCATTATCATTTACAATTTTTACACTTTCGGTATTTCTTCCCTTAACAACAACCTTGTTTTCTGTGCTGTTAATTAGGTTTACTTCAATTAAATCAAAGACTTTAATTTCATTAAAATTACCCACCTCTTTGTCGATTGTTCGTTGTGCAAAACTTGAGATTGTTATTAATGCAAGTAGTAGTAGTGTTGCTATTTTTTTCATTATTAATTTTTATAGTTATTACATCTTAAAGAGTAGTGATTAATGAAATTGTTACACTAAACTAATATTAATACTTGCCTATTCATTCTTTTATTCTAAATATAATTTATAATACAATAAAATTTGACCAATTTATAGTAGGTGTACAGATGTTATTGGGTTTTGATAAAACTATCTTACTATTAAAAGTTTTAAATTTGTAAGTATTTTCCTTATATTATTAATCCTTTTTTTAGAAAAGGATTTAATAAACCCCAAATTTTTTAAATCATGAAATTTTTAAAAATAATTATCACTATTGTTTTCTTATCATGCCTTTCAAATTCTATTGCTCAAGTAGGGATAGGAACCATAACACCAGAAAGTAGTTCTGCTTTAGATGTAACTGCAACAGATAAGGGCTTTATCGCTCCTCGTGTTTCTTTAACAGATGTTACAGATTCAACTGCTCCAATTGATACACCTGTAGAAGGTCTTTTAGTTTATAATACCAATTCTTCTGTTACTGGGGGTAGTGGTACAGGTTATTATTATTGGAATGGTACTCAATGGAGTAAATTAATTACAGCAACAACAGTTGATGATTGGAAACTCGAAGGAAATTCTGGAACGAACCCAGCTACAGACTTTATAGGCACAACAGATGCACAAGATCTAGTAATTAGAACAAATGACACAGAAAAAATACGTGTCGAATCTGGTGGCGATGTTGGTGTTGGCATTACAGATCCTGAACATACATTAGATGTTCAAGGAGATTTTAGAGTTCGAGGAGATTTTATAAATCAACAACTCATTGGGACTCACTCATCAACAACTCAAAGCATTCCATTTACAAATTTAGCTTTTACTCCTTTAACTGGCACAACTAATAGTATAACAATACCTGATGGAAATGGAGTTGCTAATTCCGGTGTTTTTATTACTGGATTTGCCCGTGTTTTTGGAGGAAATTTAAACGGATCAAATAGTTCATTAGGTGGTTATTTTATGGTATTAGAAAGAGATACAGACCCAACATTTTCTTCAGCAATTATTTTAACCTATACTTCTGGTACTTGTTATATAGAAACTCCTAATGGAGGAAGTAGTTCATCTATTGCTTACGGTGGCGGTGGGCATATTTCATATTTAGATTCAAACTTAACTGCAGGTGTTACATATTATTATAGGCTTACTTTTGTTCCAAACAGTCAAGGTATTAATAGTGGAAATTTTGAAGTTTACCAAAGAGATCTAATTGTTGTGCAAATTAAAAGATAGTTTTTAATTATCGTGACCTAGCATTGTGAAGTCTAGATGTTTTTTTACTAAGTCTGCATTCTTAACTTTTACATATACTTCGTCACCAAGTTGATACACGTTTTTTGTTTTTTGACCAATAACAGCAAACTCATCTTTATCAAAAACATAATGGTCATCTCTTAAATCTTGTAGTCTAACCATCCCTTCGCACTTATTAGAAACTATTTCAACATAGATTCCCCATTCTGTCACTCCAGAAATAACACCTAAAAACTCTTCGTCTTTATGATCTTGCATAAACTTAACTTGCATATACTTTATACTATCGCGTTCTGCATTTGCTGCCAAACCTTCCATGTCGCTTGAATGCTGGCACTTTTCTTCAAAAGCCTCTTGCTTTGCTGATGGTTTTCCATCCAAATAATGCTGTAGTAAACGATGTACCATTACATCTGGATACCTACGAATAGGAGAAGTAAAATGCGTATAATAATCAAACGCTAAACCATAATGACCAATATTATTAGTTGTATAAACCGCTTTGCTCATACTTCTAATAGCAAGGGTGTCTATTAAGTTTTGTTCTTTTTGACCTTGTACATCCTTTAATAATTTATTTAAAGATTGAGAAGTGGATTTTTTGTCTCTTGTATTTAGTTTATATCCAAAACGTTTAATAATATTTTCTAAAGCTGCTATTTTTTCGTCATCTGGTTCATCGTGTACTCTGTACACAAATGTTTTTTTATCAGCTTGTTTTCCAATAAACTCTGCAACACTTCTGTTAGCTAATAACATAAATTCTTCAATTAGTTTATTAGCATCTTTACTTTCTTTAAAATAAACTCCGTCTGGGTTATTTTTTTCATCTAACTTGAATTTTACTTCAACTTTATCAAATGAAATAGCACCATTATGCATTCTTTTCTTCCGAAGAATTTTTGCTAATCTGTCTAATTCTAAAATTGCTTGTGCTATAGGTTCTGGAACTGAGTATTCTTTACCTGTTATTGCTATTTCTGAAGGGATTCTTAAGTTAAACTTCTCAACTTTGTTTAAGGATGTATTACTTTCAATAACATGTTGGGCTTCTTCATACGCAAATCGTGCATCACTATAGGTTACTGTTCTACCAAACCATTTATTAATAACTTCGGCTTTATCATTAATTTCAAAAACTGCCGAAAAGGTATATTTTTCTTCATTAGGACGTAAGGAACACGCTCCATTTGATAAAATTTCAGGAAGCATAGGCACCACTCTATCTACTAAATAAACAGAAGTTGCACGCTCATACGCTTCATCATCTAAAACCGTTCCTGGAATTAAATAGTGTGATACATCTGCAATATGAATTCCTATTTCATAATTTCCATTTTCTAATACTTGAAATGATAACGCATCATCAAAGTCTTTTGCATCCTTTGGATCTATGGTAAACGTTAAGATATCTCTCATATCTCTACGTTTTTTCACCTCTGAATCATGGATTTTTGTATCTAGTTTATTAGCATAGTTTTCAACTTCGGCTGGAAATTCATATGGTAATCCATATTGTGCTAATATGGAGTGTATTTCTGTGTTATGCTCTCCTGGCATACCCAGCGATTTTATAACGTTCCCAAAAGGAGAATCTGCGTTTGCTGGCCAATCTTCTATAGCTACTAGTACTTTTTCACCTTGCTTAGCATTATTTAAGTTCTTTTTTGGAACAAAAATATCTGTGTACATTTTAGGATCACTCATTTCTACAAAAGCAAACTTCTCTTGTATATCAATAACTCCAACAAACTCAAGTGTCTTCCTTTTTATAATATTTGTAATTTCACCTTCGGTTTTTCCTCCTCGTCTTCTATTAAACACATAAACCTCTACAATATCTCCATGAAGCGCTTTGTTTAAGTTTTTATTTTTAACTAAAATATCATCTTCAAGGTCTTCGACAATTACATATCCTTGGCCTCTCCCAGCCATATCTAGCTTTCCAGTATGGTAATTTTGAGAAGGGGTAATCTTGTATTTACCTCGTTCAATTTCTTCTATAGTTCCTTTTGCTTGTAATGCTTTAAGTTTTTTTATAATTTGATTTCTGCTACTTGGATCGTCCACTCCTAGTTTTGCAGCTAGCTGCTTGTAGTTATAGGTTTTGGCGTGGTCTTTTCTTAGTATTGTGAGGATGGTTTGTGTAAGTCCTTCTATTTTTTGTTTTCTTTTTCTTCTATTATTCCTTTTCGGCATAGTTATTTCTTGGTATTCTGTAAACCAAGGTAAGTCTTGGTTTATATAAATCTTAAATTATCACGTAAAAGTACTCTTTATAAGTTTGGTAAGAGAATAACTAACAAAGATTTAGTACTTTAGTAACAATCAATACATTATGTTTTTATTTTAATGAAAGACTACAAAACTATTGCTATATATACCTTTCCTAGTGAATATGCTATACTTCAGCATTTACTGGAGCAAGAACAAGTGCGTTTTATTTTTCAAAATGAAACCATGATTAGCGTACTTCCTTTTCATAGCAATGCTTTTGGCGGTATACGTCTTAAGGTGCATGAAGAAGATATTCCTAAAGCAGAAGAAATAATAAAGCGTTTAAATAATGCTTCAAAGTTAAATATAGTTTAGAATACAATTTCAAAATTCCATTTTCCAAAGTTTTCAACAACTATATAATCATCTTTTTTCTTTTTCTAAAAATTTTAAAATAAAATGATGATGATGATGGGGTGTTGATAATAGGTATAACTTTTTCACAATCTACTTTTATATTAAGTTTTTACCTTTTGTGAGTAGGTTATTAACATTATTTTAAGAGTTATAACTTCTGAAAAATAACAAATTACAGCTTTAAATAAACAGCTGTTTATAACCTATGTTGACAACCTAATTTTGAAAAGTTTTTGAATAATTTTTGTTTGAAACAAGAAAAAAAATGAAGATAAGTAGCTAGTAACTGAAGCTAACTTTTTCCTATTATTTCAAAAATTTATACATAGAGCGTTTGGTTTTTAAAAACCAAATTAATTTATGCATTTTACCACTACAAATATCAACAATGTTGTTGACTACTATGTTACCTTATTTTTAATAAAACGTAATCTTTTGATTTTCAATTTTAAACAATAACTACCATTTTTAGTTTTATGAATACATTATCTTTGCTTAGAGGAAGTTTAATTAAAAGTTACCCACTTTCGTGGGCATGATTATGAAAGTAGTTATAGGAAATGACCACGCAGGACCCGATTATAAATTTGCCATTGTTAAGATGCTTAAAGAAAAGGGAATAGAAGTAATTAATTATGGTACAGACACCTTAGATAGTGTTGATTATCCAGATTATGTGCATCCCGTTGCAAAAGCAGTAGATACTAATGAAGCTGATTTTGGAATATTAATATGTGGAAGTGCTAATGGTGTAGCGATGACAGCAAACAAGTACCAAAACGTACGAGCAGGTATCTGCTGGAATAAAGAAATAACAAGTCTTACGCGCCAACATAACAATGCTAATATTATTTGTATTCCCGCAAGGTTTACTGCAATTCCGCAGGCAAAAGGGTTAGTAGATATTTTTCTAAATACTGAATTTGAAGGAGGACGCCATCAAAATAGAGTTGATAAAATTGCTTGTTCTTAATTTGTAGCAATGGCTTTATTTGTCAAGACATTTAATGAACTTACGCTAGACGAACTTCATGATATTTTACAATTACGAAGTGAAGTTTTTGTAGTAGAGCAAGATTGTATATATCAAGATATTGATGGAAAAGACAGGAAGGCGCTTCATGTTTTCTTAAAAAAATCGGGACGAATTGCTGCTTATACTCGCTGTTTTAAACCAGGTGATTATTTTGAAGAAGCTGCTATTGGGCGTGTTGTAGTTCCTATGGATTTACGAAAATTTGGCTATGGGCATGATGTTATGAAAGCATCAGTAACTGCTATAAAAAATAGGTTTACAACACAAAAGATTAAACTTTCAGCGCAAACCTATTTAATAGATTTCTATAAATCACATGGATTTATCCCTGTTGGTGAAGAATACCTAGAAGACGGCATTCCTCATATTGCTATGATTATAACTTAATCAAGTTTTTTTCTAGATTTAAGTCTTTAAGCATCTCGTTAGTAAACTTATAATGTCCTCTTTTGGTTATAATTTTAAAACGCTCGTTTTTCATTCTAGAAACAACGTCTAAAAATCGCCATTTTGACTTTAATAACTTTGGTTTTTGCGATTTTAAACTTACCTCAAAGTAATGCTTTATTCCTGCGCGCTCTGCTACAATATCTGGAGTGATGGTAATGTCACTTCCTTTTTTATTGTACGATTTTGGGGTTTCATACCCTTCTATGTCGGCCTTAATGTTTTCGAACCCTCTATTCTCTAAATAGGTTATGGACTCCTTTAATGTTTCTGTGTTTTCCTCTTTATCTATCTGTATCATAACCCATATTATACCAAAAAAGAACGAAAAACCCTGTTAATAGGCTGTTAAGGTTTAAAAATTCATAAGAAAGCAGGAACCTCTTTTAACTCTTTTTAGTAAGATTTATCAATGAATAGGACATAATAACCCCAAATTAATTATGCACAAACCCACTTATTTCGAAACTACTTTCTTGTTGAAAGGAATCCTTAATTGGGTTGCTAAACTTTCATCATTTGTATGGTTAGAAATATCTAACCCGTATTCTATTTTTGAAACGTCTTCATAAATAAATGTGCCAAACATTCGGTCCCATATTGAAAACATATTTCCGTAATTACTATCTGTCCAAGGGAGTTCAAAATGATGATGAAATTTATGCATGTTAGGTGTAACAATAAGATAGCTTAACCCTTTATCTACAGCTAAAGGAAGTGAAATATTTGCATGTGTAAAATAAGTAAATAACACACTTAGTATTCTATAAAAAAGATAAAAGCTAAGCGGCATTCCCATAATAAAAACTGCTACTAAAGCAAAGGTTTCTCTAAGTACAAAATCGAAAGGATGGTGTCTGGTGCCTGTGGAAGCATCTACATGTTTATCGCTATGGTGTACTATATGTAATCGCCACATCCATTTTACTTTATGAAGCAAATAATGCACGCCATATTGCGCAATGAGGTCTAGCACAAGAATGGAAAATAATAGCTCAACCCAAACCGGAAAATCTATTATATATAAAAGCCCTAAATTTTTTATTGAACCATACTCAACAACAAGAAGTGTTATAACTCCAAAAACAGCATTAATAACCATAACAAAAAAGAGTAAAGCAATGTTGGTTTTAGCATGTTTCCATTTCTTGTACCTAAATTTTATTAATGAATAGTTACCCTCTAAAACCCAGAAAACTGCGAGAACAAAAAATACCCATCCGGCCTTTAGCCAAATGGGCATTGTTTCAAAAAAGGATAAAAAAGAATCCAAATTATTACTTTAAAATTCGGTTGTATTTGTTGCTGTCATTTAAAACCGATATAGCTTCTTTTATTTCAGGATTATTATTTACCTGGTAGTTATACAAACCTTCTCTGTAGAAATAACGCTTTAAAATTTCATCGGTTAATAGAGACTTTATTTCGGCGCCTTTTGCTACAATAGCTTTTTCTTTTGCAGCATCAATGCTTTTCATTAATTGATTGTAAGAAGATTTAATTTCCCCGTCAAGATCATCATCTTCAGCTCTACGAAGGGCTTCGGCAAATTCTTTTTCTGTTTCCGTTTCATACTCAAAACCATTTTTGTTTAGGTATTGTCTAAAATCTTGAAAATCACTTTCAGAAAAAGTAAAATTAGACCAATCTGTTAACTGGTTTTTATAGTAATATTCTGTTGCATAATTAAAGATAGCATCATCTTTTAATAATGCAGTTGTGATAGGGCTAAACACAGCAGTTTCTACTTCTATATCTGGTAAAATACCACCACCGTCGTAAACAGTTCTACCTCCTTTGGTTTTAAAAGAATTGTATTCCTTTGGGTCTAGACGAATGGGGTCTCCGTTCTCATCGCGATTCCAATAATCTAATGCTTGGATACATCTTCCGCTTGGGGTATAGTATCTTGAAATAGTAACTTTAAGTTGTGTTCCGTAGGTTAATTTCTTAGGACGTTGTACCAGCCCTTTTCCAAAACTACGTGCTCCTACTATTACAGCTCTGTCAAGATCTTGTAATCCACCTGAAACAATCTCACTTGCTGAAGCGCTTCGACCATTTACCAAAACTACTAAAGGAATCTCTGTATCTACAGGCTCTTTGGTTGTTTTATATACCTTGTTGTATCTTTTTATAACAGACTTTGTAGTTGTTATCACTTCGCCTTTAGGGACAAACAAATTAACCACGCTAATAGCCTCGTTAAGCAGTCCTCCAGGATTGCCACGTAAATCTAAAATGATTTTTTTTGCGCCCTGCTCCTTCAAGTCTACTAAGGCAGCTTTGGTTTCTTTAGTTGTTTTTCGGTTAAAAGCCCTAAGAACAATATATCCAATATCGTTATTAATTAACTTATAAAAAGGAACCGCATTTACCTCTACTGCAGCTCTAGTTAGTGTTGTTTTATTTTCTTTACCTTGACGTACATAGGTGATTTTAATTTCAGAATCTGGAGCCCCCTTTAAAAGTTCTCCTGTATCACCATCAAAATCTGCAAGGTCAGTATTTCCAATTTTTATAATCTCATCACCAGCTTTTAAACCAGCTTTATCTGCTGGGTAGTCTTTAAAAGGTTCCACAACAACAATGCGGTCTTTTTTAGTTTTTACACTAGCACCTACACCAGTATAAACACCAGAGTTATTAATGCGCGCATCTTCTACTTCTTGTTCATTCCAATAAACGGTATAGGGGTCTAAATCCTCTAACATTCCCGTAATAGCTTTGTCCATAAGAGTAGCGGGAGTGGTCTCATCTACATAATTCATGTTCAACTCCTTAAAGAGTGTTGTAAATATTTCAATCTGTTTTGCAATTTCAAAAAAATCACTTTTAAAGCTTACCGTCGTAAATAACACCCCAATAGCTAGTATGGGAACTAAAATTCTTTTTTTCATAATCTCTTATTTTAAATTTGCCGTAAATTCGAGTTTTTTCTAAGAGAAAAAATATCGAGATCAAGGCAGGATAAAATTATTTCTTCTTTCTTTTTATAAGCCAGCGAACAACTATAAACAACACTAGTCCAAATATAAAAATAGGCCAGATGTATAGTAATCCAATAAAAAACATTGAGATACCATCCCAACCACCTTTAAGGGCATTAATCATTTTTTGTCCGTAGGATTGTGTAACCCCGGTTTCTGAAGTGATTTTATAAAAATTAATAGTAACCGTACTCATAGAAACCTTACTTTTAAGGTATTCTAAACGCCCTTGTCTAGCTTCTATTTCTTCTCTTATTTTTGAAAGCTCTCTTTCTATATCTAGGATTTCTTTTACATTTTTGGCTTGATTTAATAACTCTAAATACCTTCTTTCTAACTCTCTTTTTGCTTTTAATCGTGCTTCGAGATCTACAAATTCTTCGGTAACATCTTGTCTTGAAATATTGCGTTGGTCAAAATAAGCGACTCCTTCTGAAACCCCATTTATAAAGTCTTGAAAGTTTTCTGAAGGCACTCTAACTGTGAGGTATCTACTTAGTCTGTTATATCCTTTATCTGCATTATCTTGTTGTATAATGCCTTTATGGTTTTTAACCAACTGAAGGATGCGAGCATGTGTCTTATCTAAGTCTTTTGCCTCAAAGCTGAGGTTTGCTGTTTTAATAATTTTCTGCTCTGCCTCTTCCTGAATTTCTGGACTTTGCTTAGATTGAATCATAGATTCTTCAATGGAAGCATCTTCACTATTTAGTATACCATTAATTCCCGAAGATTCTGACTCATAACTAGGGTTACTACTACAGGCTGCAATAAATAAAAATAGGAGTGTGCTAATTGTTTTCATCTGTTAGCTTTTTTAAAAGTACCGTTACCGCTTTTTCAATTTGGTCATACGGAACATTTGTTTTACCAAGATACAAAAACAATAGCGCAAATTTCGTGCTAGTATTGCCTTCAAGTGTTTCTTTTTTAAGACGGTAGGCTTCTCGAAGCTGTCTTTTTAATCTGTTTCGGCTTACTGCAAGCTTAAAATTTCGCTTAGGAATCGCAAAAGCGGCTTTATTTTCTAAATAGTCTTGCTGTGGTAAATAAAATACCTTTATTGGAAATTTCGTGACTGTTTTTCCTTCATCAAATAGCTGCGCAATTGCCTTGCGACTTTTAAGTTTTTGTGTTTTTGGGAAGGATTGGTTCATGTTGTAAATATAAAAAAAGACCTTTCAGAAAAAATAGCTTCCCAAAAGGTCTTTTTATTTTCTTTTTTTAAAAACTTATTCTGCTTTCCAAGTATTATTGTCTTGGTTAATATCTGCCATACGTTGTGATGGGTCTATTACCATACTTTGTACTTTTTTGTCACTTGGAATTGACAATTCATACGTAGGATATGCCCAAGCCCAATCTTTTGCAATTGTTCTTTTTCTAGTAGGAACTTGCTTGTTTTTCTCGCCACGCATCATTTGCAAGGGGATATAAAACAATTCTTGTGTACCATCTACATAAGTTACAAACAAGTCTATTGGCATTGGCATTAGCCCTAAACGTTCAAGGGTAACCACCGTAGCGTCTTTTCTGGTTTCTACATTTTTAATGCTATAATCAATCACATTAGTTGTTTGCATGAAGTCCATTAAATACCAGTCTAGCTCTAATCCAGAAACTTGTTCTGCACAACGAATAAAGTCGTTAGGAGTAGGGTGCTTAAACGCCCAGTCCTTGTAATACTTTTTAATGGCTTCTTGTAATTTATCCTCACCTATAACATAGCCTAACTGCGCCATAAAAACAGCTCCTTTGCTGTAGGCTGTAATACCGTAAGAACGATTGGTAGCATAACGATCTGCGTGGGTAGTAGCAGGCTGCTCTTCTCCACTAGTTGCTAAAAACTGATATCCTCTATACGAACCAGAATGTGGATTATTACTTTTTTGGTCCATCACAACATTCATAGCCTCATTAGAAATGTAAACAGTAAAGCCCTCATCCATCCACTCATGTTTACCCTCGTTAGTTGCTAGTAAAAACTGAAACCAAGTATGTGCTAACTCGTGCGAAGTAACCCCCACAAGGCTTCCAAATTTACGTTCACCAGTAATTAACGTACACATAGCATACTCCATACCACCATCTCCGCCTTGAATTACAGAATACTGTTTGTATGGGTACTCTCCAATATTTTCGTTGAAGAATTCCATTAACGCAGCCGTTTTAGGCTGAAGGTTTTTCCAGTTTTCTAAAATTTCAGGATTGTTTTTGTAATAGAAATTTAAGGTAACCCCATTAGGGCCGTCATATTGGTCATGGATATACTCGTCATCTGCCGCCCATGTAAAATCGTGAACATTAGGCGCAAGAAAACGCCAAGAACGTTTGCCTTTTTTACCCTTTTTAAGAGATGGCATATCCTTTCCGTTTTTTACGTTTTCAGTATTATACCCAGAACCACCTACAACATAATCTTCATCTATATGAATAGTTACATCAAAGTCACCCCAAACACCATGAAACTCTCTTGCAATGTATGGGTCTGCATGCCAACCTTGAAAATCATACTCGGCTAATTTAGGATACCATTGCGTCATAGAAAGCGCAACTCCCTCGGCGTTGTTTCTTCCACTTCGTCTAATTTGTACCGGCACTTGTGCATCCCACTCCATCATAAATGTTGTGCTAGCTCCTGGCTGTATAGGTGTATTTAACTGAACCTCTAAAACAGTTCCTACAACTTCGTGCTCAAGAGGTTTTCCGTCTTGCGTTAGCGAGGTTGGTTTTATATAACCAATTTCATTAGGTGCTAGTTTAGAAATACGATCTTTTACTCTTCCGTCAGCATCAGCAATAGTTCTTGAGCGAACATCCATTTCACTTCCCGGCTGAAAAGCATTAAAGTATAGGTGGTAAAACACTTTGTCCAATACGTCTGGTGAATTGTTAGTATATACTAGTGTTTGTTTCCCTTTGTATTGCCATTTATCAACATCTACATCGATGTCCATTTTGTAATCGACTTTTTGTTGCCAATAGCTAGAATTATTTTGCGCTGTTACTGTTGCTACAAAGGCAAACGCCCAGATTAAATTTGTAAAAAGTTTCATATATAAATTATTATATTTTTAAAGTTGTCTTGAAATTTTATCTGCCATGATAAATGCATTATACATATTAACCATTTTTCCAGAAGTTGATAAATTATTAAAATTATCTTTTCTAGATTGGTCACCACCTAAAATTACTTGCGTGTTTGAAGTAAGGCCACTATCCATTAAGATAGCTTTTACTTGTTTTGCTGAAAGATTAGGGTAATATGAACGTATCATCGCAGCAACACCTGCAACCGCTGGAGACGCCATAGAAGTACCTTGTAAATTTTCATAGGTATTTAAAGGTGTGGTAGCCCATATTTTTACTCCTGGTGCAAATACATCTACATTAGATTTTCCATAGTTAGAAAAGTTTGCAACCATTTCACTTCCATATTTATAGTTTAGTGCACCTACCGTTAAGAAAGTAGAGCTAATTTCTGAATCTGTTCCTTCTTGGTCATTTGGATATACTTGGATTCCGTCAAGGTCAAAGGCTTCGTTTCCTGCAGCATTAACAATTAATACATCTTTAGAAGCAGCATATTTGATAGCATCCCAAACCCATTCTGGGTGTGGAGAATAGTACTTCCCAAAGCTTGTGTTAATCACTTTTGCTCCATTATCAACTGCGTACCTAATTGCTAATGCAATATCCTTGTCATACTCATCTCCGTCTGGAACAGCACGGCACACCATAATTTCAACATTTTTTGCAACTCCTTGCATACCTAGACCATTATCACGTTCTGCTGCGATAATTCCAGCTACATGCGTTCCATGTCTTGCATCTTCTTTTTTAGGGTCTGGACCATCTACATCATTGTTACCATAAGCAGTATCTGTAATATCATTTGGATTGTCCCCTAAAACAGACCTAAAGTCTTTTTCTGTATTAAAATGAGTTTCTAACCTTCCTGAAAAGTAATCGATACCTCCTTGCAATTCTTTAATAACTGCAGGTACAGATTCCCCAAAAGACAGCATTTGAGTTAACATGCCAATTTGTTGTTGCTCTGTTGCTGAAGGACTAGAGATACTCGCAAGGTCTTTTGCTGTATAATCTTCTTTGCCTAGCTTTTTGCTTATAGCTTGGTGTGCAGGCTTTACTTGAGATAATATTTGCTCATATTGTGCTTTACCAGCCATAGTTTCTTGGCTTTCTTTTTCAAACTCAGCTTTTGCTTTTTTATACAACGCAAAAGAAGCTCTGTCTGCAGCACTAATTGAAGCCTCGGTTTTACCTTTAAACTTAGGCTCTAGTTTTTTTATTATTCTAACATACTCCATATTCTCACCAACTATATCTCCTAGAAAGTTCCAGCCGTGTACGTCGTCTATGTAACCATTATTATCATCGTCTTTACCATTGCCTGGAATTTCATCTTCATTGGTCCAGATTACATTTTTTAAATCTTCGTGCTCAATGTCAATGCCACTATCAATAACAGCGACAATAGTCTTTTGTCCCTTTTTATTTTTAATAAGCTCATTATATGTCTTGTCTACACTCATTCCCGGAATAGTGTCTGCAACTAAATCTGCTGCTCCCCAAGTTTTTAACTGAGCTTCAGTAAGAGGTGTTATTTTTAATGGGGTTGTATCAATGTTTTCAATTGGAGTTGCGACAATTGGAGCAGAGCCTCCACCACAACTAGATAATAGCATAGTAGCTGTGATTACAACTAATGGAAATTTTAAATTTTTCATATTCATATTCAATTTTAAAAGAGTTCTTTACAAGTGTATGTTTTGTCTAATCGCACTCCTTTTTCGGTGTGCTTTACAGTAATAATTTGATTGTGTGCATCATGCTCTAAAAACAGATAAAAACCATTATCTGCTGCAGCGTTTAAAAATAATTCTTTTTCTGGTAATGTCAACAAAGGGCGTGTATCGTACCCCATTACAAAGGGTAGAGGTAGGTGTCCTGCTGTAGGTAATAGATCTGCCATAAAAGCAATGGTCTTATTTTTATATTTAATAAGAGGGATCATTTGTTTATCGGTATGGCCATCTGCAAAGAAAATGCCGAAATCTAACTCGTTAGCTTCAGAAAAATTTGTTGTTTCATCAGCAAGTCCTTTTTGAGGGCCTTTTACAAACTGAAGCTGACCACTTTCTTGCATTGGCAAAATATTTTCAGAAAGAAAAGAAGCTCTTTCTCTTCTGTTGGGTTTTGTTGCCCATTCCCAATGGTTTTGATTACTCCAAAAAGTAGCATTTTTAAAAGCAGGCTGATACCCTGTTCTGTCTTTATTCCAAATTACACTACCACCACAATGGTCAAAATGTAGGTGCGTCATAAAAACATCTGTAATGTCGTCGCGATGAAATCCGTGTTTTTTAAGGGAAGCATCAAGAGAATGATCTCCCCAAGGATAGTAATATCCAAAAAATTTATCACTTTGTTTATTACCCATTCCCGTATCAATAAGAGTGAGCCTATTGCCCTCTTCAATTAAAAGGCAACGTGCCGCAATATCAATCATGTTGTTAGCATCTGCAGGATTGGTCCTTGTCCACAAAGATTTTGGGACTACTCCAAACATAGCTCCACCGTCCAGTTTAAAATTTCCTGCTTCTATAGGGAATAATTTCATAGAAGTCGCAAAATATAAAAAAGTGAGCTAATCACCTTGTTCGTTAAGTGTTTATTAAGAAATAAAAAATCAATTTTCAAACAAAAAAAATGAACTTAAATAATACCCTTATTTAATCTTTTTGCAGTATTTTGTTGTTTTAACTATTAGAAATAAAAAATGGTAGAGTTAGCTGGCATTATAATTTTAGGAATATTAGCACAATGGGTTGCTTGGAAATTTAAAATTCCAGCAATATTACCCTTAATTTTAATAGGTCTCCTAGTGGGTCCAATCTCTACTTTGTTTTCTGAAAGTGGAGGGCAATGGATACAGCCTATTTATGAAGGGGGTAATGGACTATTTCCAGGCGAAAACTTGTTTTATTTTGTTTCTCTTGCTATTGGTATAATTTTATTTGAAGGCGGATTAACACTTAAACGTGGTGAGATAAAAAAAGTTGGATCTGTTATTGGAAAATTAATAAGCTTGGGAGCTGCCATTACTTTTATTGGGGCTGGAGTTGCAGCTCATTATGTATATGGGTTAGACTGGCGCATTTCTTTCTTATTTGCAGGACTTATAATTGTGACAGGGCCAACGGTAATTACTCCTATTTTACGAAATATTCCGCTTAAGAAGGATGTTTCAGCAGTTTTAAAGTGGGAAGGAATATTAATTGACCCAATTGGCGCCCTGGTTGCCGTTTTAGTTTTTGAGTTTATAAGCGTAGAAGGCGATAGTGGTTTTACAAAACAAGCTTTACTAGAATTCGGAAAAATTGTAGTAGTTGGCTTTGCTTTTGGAATCTCTGGAGGGTATGCGCTTTATATCGCTATTAAGAAAAAATTTATCCCACATTACTTACTTAATGTAGTGTCATTATCTGTGGTGCTTTTAATATTTGTAGAAAGCGATTTATTTGCGCATGAGTCTGGGTTACTTTCGGTTGTAGTTATGGGAATGTTTTTAGGGAATAGCGACTTACCTAACCTAAAAGAGTTGCTTTACTTTAAAGAATCTTTAAGTGTCCTTTTAATTTCTATTCTGTTTATACTATTAGCAGCAAATATTAGTCTTGATGACTTAATGCTAATTTACAATTGGAACACAGCGATATTAATTGCTGTTGTAATCTTTATTTTGCGGCCTATAAGCGTTTTTTTAAGCACAACAAACTCAACATTAAAAACTAATGAAAAGCTATTTATAAGCTGGGTAGGCCCCAGGGGTATAGTTGCAGCTGGAATTGCATCTTTATTCGGAACAAAATTAGTAGCAAAAGGAGTTCCTGGAGCAGAATATATTACGCCATTAGTATTTGCGGTAGTTTTAATTACTGTTCTTCTTAATGCAACAACAGCAAGGTTTTTTGCAAGAATAGTAGGGGTTTTCTTAAAAAGTTCTGATGGTATTATGATTGTTGGAGCCTCTAAGGTTTCAAGGCTAATAGCCTCTTATCTTCAAAAAAATGATAGGCATGTAGTTTTGGTAGATTCTAACCGAATTAATATAAACAAGGCCAAAGAATTAGGTATAGACGCACTTAATGCCAACATTTACTCAGATGATCTAACGGATAATATAGAATTGAATGATGTAGGGTTTTTAATAGCTATGACCGGAAATGATGAAATTAATAAACAAGCAACTAATCGTTATGGAGAAGAGTTTGGCGAGAATGGAACTTTTAGACTTATTTCTTCTGAAGAAATGCGTAGTGCCAAAAATCTTCCAGAAGGCGTTTTTTCTAGAACACACGATTACCTAAAATTTACAAACATTGCCAGAAAATTTCCATCTATTCAAGAAATTGAGATAAATACTGAAGAGCAGTTTTTAAAGGTTTTTAAAATCATAGAGGAAGAAGAAAATGCGATTCCTGTATTCTTAAAGGATGCCAGCAATGCTATTTCAATTATTAATGAGCCCGAGAACATAACTATAACCAAAGGAAGCTATTTAGCTTACTTGGGCAAACCTATGGACTTGGAAGATGTTATGACAGCTACCAAACAAGAGGACGCTGAAGAAATTAGTAAAGAATAAATTGTAATTTACCTCGTTGTTTTTAACAAAGAACTACTTATGCAAAAAGCCTTATTTTTAATATTCATATCAACTGCTTTTTTTTATAGTTGTAAAGATGATGATAGTCGCACATGCACTACTTGCTCGTCTGAGCAAACAGCAGTATTTGAGGTGTGTAGAGAAAGCAATGGAAACGCCTCTGTAAATGGGGAGAATACAGACACAAATTACGATGTATATATTGCAGGTTTAGAAGAGGCTGGAGCTACCTGTGGAAATTAAAAAGCCGCCTTTCGGCGGCCTTATACAGCTTAAGAAAACACTTTTAAAATCCAATTCTCAAGCCTAATTTTGCTGGATTGTTTTTATTGATGAGAATTGAAGTCTCATCGGCTTTAAATTCACCTGGGCCATCTTGGGAGGTGAAAGTTAGACTGGTGTGTGTAACAATAGGCACTATCAAACTAATCGACACATTATCACTAAGAGGCACATTCAGGCCGGTGTTAAGCCCAATGTTAAAGCCTGAGAAGTCGTCCTTAGACCCGTTGTTGTCATTAGTTCCAAAAATGTAGTTTCCGTTAATACCATTAGTCATATGTGTTTCTCCACTTGGAGTGATAGGTGAAAACAACTGTACTGTTGGACCAATATTAAACTGAGTGTTGTTGAAGTCCATAAAACTTGTGGTTTCAACTCCAATATTTCCACCAATAAATAGTGCCCCGTCACCAACATCAGTAGCATTGTAAAGGTATTCGGCCCCCAGACAGAAGCTTGTTTCTTCAAAATCTTGTTCAAAACCAGCCCCTATACTTCCCCCAATAGTTTGATTAGGGAGTGAGATGTTTTCGGTTGGGTTTATCTCAAGCGCAGTTTCTTTTGGTGTTTCAGTTTTACTTGGACAACACACCTCTTGAAGTAACTCAAACTTTATATTTTTTGGTTCTTCAAAAGAAATCTTTTTAGAAGTCAAAACTCCTTTTGCATTCGATGTGTACTCATACTTTAAGCTTTTTATTTTTCTATCAGGGTCTTTTTTACAGTTACAATTTTCTACAACTCTTGAAGCAAAACTCCAATAAACAAATGGAGAATCTACTTTGGTTAATTTCATAATAATTCTAAGTTCAACATAACAAGCCCCCATGTTTTCTTCTACAAAAACAATTGGTATTCCTCTAGAGAAACTATGTAAAGTGCTATAAATTTCTCGAAGCTCTTTTTTTTCATTTTCGTTTAAAGCACCTAAGTTAACTTCAGCGGTATTTTTTAAAAAATTGAGATAGGATGAGCCCGGTTCATATTTTTGAATTAGTTTATCAAAAGAAGATGCAAAATTCCCTTTGTCTATTTTTTCAAATGCATTTACTTGCTTTTCATAATTTCTAATACCGCCAATTAAATAATTAAAACTAAAATGGTTTGTTGATGGGTAAAGCAAACTTTTTATAGGTTCTGCACAGATTACTTTTGGAATTTGTAGTTGACCTTCTGTATGCATTTTTACGATAGCAGCATCAAGTTCTTTAGTTGCTTGAATATCAGCCTTGCTGAGACCTTGGCTATAGAGTAACGTATTACTTAAAAAGATAAGTACGAATATTTTTAGTTTCTTAATAGTTGTTTTCATAATAAAGTGTTTAATTAGTTTTATTAAAGCCCAATACGCACTCCAAGAGTAACAGGATTGTTCTTGTTTAGGAGAATAGAAGTATTGCTTACATCAAGAGACCCTCCGCCTTCTTGTGATTCGAAAGTTAGGTTTTGGAATGACACTATTGGAATTATTAGGCTAATGGAAGCATTGCTCGATATTTGAACATTTAGCCCAGTATTTAATCCAATTTGATAACCAGAAATATCATCTTTAAATCCATTATTATCATTTGTTCCAAAGAGATAAACAGCCGTTAATCCATTAGTCATTTGTGTGTCACCATTAGTTGAAATAGGCGTAAATAATTGTGCTGTTGGCCCAACACTTATTGTGGTGCTGTTAAAGTCCATAAAGCTAGCCGTTGCTAATTTTGCAACACCACCAATATATAGTGGGCTGTTTCCTAGCTCTGTAATATTAAATAGATATTCGGCACCAAGGCATATACTAACTTCTTCTAAGTCTTGCTCAAACCCAATCCCGCCGCTAACTCCGAGTGTCTGTTCTGGAAGAGAAACCAACATGTCTTCTGGTAGATCAATAGAAGTATCTTCGTTAGGGTCTTCCTCACCTGGACAGCAGCTTACTTTTTCTAAACTAAAGCTAGACCCTTTTGTTTTTTCAAAGTCAATATTGGAGGTTGTTAATGTGCCATTTACAAATGCGTCATACTCAAAAATAGCTTCATTAACTTCATCTCGATTAGAGTCATTAGCGCAATCACAAGTTATTGTTACAGTAGTCTTTATAAACCATGTTACCTTAGGGTATTTCCACTTATTAGCTTTTAATGTGTGGTTTGTTGTAGCATAGCACTCTGCAAATTTTGCAGATGCTATTTTCTCACCTTTGGTCGTTATGGTTTTCCTTTTTTTTAAAGGATGGTTTACATAAAAGTCCAGAAGTATATCCTTATCTTTTTTATTTATATCAAGAATTTTAATTCCAGTTATATCTTCTGCAAAGTCTTTAAACCTTCTGCTTCTACTTATGGCAGCGAAGTAACTTTCATTTGGGTTTGATGAAGTTGTTAAAATAATATTGTCTTGTAATGCATTAAGCTTTTTATTATAGTCTTCTAAAACATTTTTAAAGTAAGCTTCAAAAGGCTTTGTATTTGGGAGCAAATCGGACTTTGTAAATTGTTGTAAGATTAAAAAAGGTTCACAAGGAGTAGTATCTTTTTCTTTGCCTGCTGCAAGAACACTAGCGTCTTGAAGCATTTCCAAAAAGTTTTTTTGTAATGCTTTGCCAGCTTCTGAATACTTGTTTTTTTGGTTTTGGGCTACTACTTGAAATGTAATAGAAAGGGCAAGAAAAGCCCATAGATGTCTAGTTTTCATTGTTTTTGGATTTTAAAAGTTGTATTCAAATATGTGCTGAAAACCAGACAGTTACAAATTAATGTGACGAGTTACCAAAAAAGTGTGATGAATAACACACTTCAAGTTGCCTTTAGATAGCATAAAAAAATCCGAAGCTACTAGACTTCGGATTTTGTTTCTATCATATTAGGCTTTTAAAACTACTCATTCAGTTTTAATACTGCCATAAATGCTTCTTGAGGTATTTCTACATTACCCACTTGACGCATACGTTTCTTTCCTTTCTTTTGTTTCTCTAAAAGCTTTCTTTTACGTGATATGTCACCTCCATAACATTTTGCTGTTACGTCTTTTCTAAGTGCTTTTACAGTCTCTCTTGAGATTATTTTTGCTCCAATAGCAGCCTGTATAGGAATATCAAATTGTTGCCTTGGGATTAACTGTCGTAATTTTTCGCACATTTTCTTACCAATATCGTATGCGTTGTCTTGGTGTAATAATGCAGAAAGCGCATCTACAACATTTCCGTTTAGTAATACATCAACTTTAACGAGTTTAGATTCTCGCATTCCAATTGGGGTATAATCAAAAGAAGCATATCCTTTAGAAACAGTTTTTAACCTATCATAAAAATCAAAAACAATTTCAGCCAAGGGCATATCAAAGGTAAGCTCTACTCTTTCAGTAGTAAGGTAGGTTTGATTGGTAATTTGCCCGCGCTTTTCAATACATAAAGACATTACAGAGCCTACAAAGTCAGACTTTGTAATAATGGTAGCCTTGATGTATGGTTCTTCCATACGATTCAGTTTAGAAGGATCCGGCAAGTCACTTGGGTTATTAACCAAAATCACTTCATCAGGCTCTCTGTTTGTGTATGCATGATAAGACACGTTAGGGACTGTTGTAATAACAGTCATGTCAAATTCTCGCTCTAGACGTTCTTGAATAATCTCAAGATGTAACATTCCTAAGAAACCACACCTAAAACCAAAGCCTAATGCAGCAGAACTTTCAGGTTGAAATACAAGTGAAGCATCATTTAATTGCAGCTTTTCCATAGAGGCCCTGAGTTCTTCATAGTCCTCTGTATCTACAGGATAAATCCCTGCAAATACCATGGGCTTTACGTCTTCAAAACCTTCAATCATATTAGTGGTAGGAGATTTAGCATCTGTAATAGTATCTCCCACTTTTACCTCAACCGCCTCTTTAATTCCTGTAATAAGGTATCCTACATCGCCAGTTTTAATAACTTGTTTGGGTTGTTGTTTTAGCTTTAAAGTTCCAACTTCATCTGCATAATAAGTTTTACCGGTTGCCATAAACTTAATGTGTTGCCCCTTCCTTATTTCGCCATTTAAAACTCTAAAATAAGTCTCAACCCCTCGAAACGGATTATAAACCGAATCAAATATTAGGGCTTGTAGAGATTCATCTGCAATACCCTTTGGAGCTGGTACCCGCTCTATAATGGCTTGTAGTATTTCTTCAATACCAATACCCGTTTTAGCACTTGCAGGAATGACCTCTTCTGCATCACAACCCAGTAAATCAACAATATCATCCGTCACTTCTTCGGGATTAGCAGAGGGCAAATCTACTTTGTTTAACACAGGAATAATTTCTAAGTCATTTTCTAGTGCTAAATATAAATTAGAAATAGTTTGTGCTTGAATACTTTGCGCAGCATCCACTACAAGCAACGCGCCTTCACATGCAGCGATACTTCTAGAAACTTCATAAGAAAAATCTACGTGACCAGGAGTGTCAATTAAGTTTAAAATAAATTGTTCACCTTTATATGTATACTCCATTTGGATTGCGTGACTTTTAATGGTAATACCACGCTCTCTTTCCAAGTCCATATTATCAAGCAATTGCGCTTGTTCCTCTCTAGCCGTTACAGCACCTGTAGCACTTAGAAGCCTATCGGCAAGCGTACTTTTTCCGTGATCAATATGCGCAATAATGCAAAAATTCCTAATGTTTTTCATACAACAATTCCCTTGTTTGGGATTCAAGTTGCAAATATAAGGTAATTAGGTTGTGATTTTTAGGGATATATACACTTCATCGAAAAAAAATGCGCTTTTAAGTTATTGTTATCAAATAATTAAGATATTTGTTATGTTGTGTTTTTAAATGAAATTATTTCATCTCCCCTTAGAAACTTTCATTAACAAAAAAACAAACCTATTTAAATGAAACGTAAATGCTTCCTTACATTAACGTTTATAGTTATTGTTACTGTAACTTTTGGCCAAAACTTTTCTGTTTCTGGCTCAATAAAAGATGGAAAAAATCCTATTTATTTTGCTACCATATTACTTTACGAAGCAGATAATGATACACCATTAAAAGGGACTTCAAGTAATGAGGACGGTTCTTTTATTATTGATGATGTACCTGCCAATACTTATAAACTAATTATTAGCTACGTTGGTTTTAAAAACTTTGAACAAACCTTTACACTTTCAGAAAACAAAAACCTTGGTGTTATTAATCTATTGGAGACTATTGTAGATCTAGAAGAGACCGTTGTAACAGCAAAGAACCCCACTATAGAAAAAACAGCAGGAAAGCTAATTTTTAATGTGGAAAACACCTCACTTTCTACAGGGAGTACTTTTGACTTATTAAAAAGAACTCCGGGAGTATTGGTAATTGGTAATGAAATAAAAGTAAAGCTTGGGAATCCAACTATTTATATTAATAACAAAAGAGTGTATCTATCTTCTTCTGAGGTAGTTTCATTACTTCAAAACACAGACGCATCTATTATTAAAAGTGTGGAGGTAAACACTAACCCCTCTGCAAAATATGATGCCGAAGCTGGCACGGTACTAAATATTATTACTTCCAAAGCAATTTCTGTTGGATACAAAGGGTCAGTTTCTGGAACATATGAACAGGCTGTGTTTGCAAAATATAATGCCACCACATCACACTTTTATAAAAACAATTGGCTTAATTTTTATGGAAGCTACGGCATTAGCCCTAGAAAAGAATTTAAGCAAGACGATAATTTTATACGCTTTTTTAACCAAAACGGGACAAGCACCCAGAGTATTTGGGAAAGTGATTTTACAAGAACCACTCGTTCTCAAGCACATCAAATAAATTTAGCAGCAGATATAACGCTTAATGAGAAAAATGAACTTTCTCTTACAGCAAACGGTCTTATTTCACCTAACAAAACATTTGTCAATACAGTTGACGCCACCATTTTTGATGCTGCTAGACAAATAGATTCTACATTTTCTACACTTAGTGATTTAGAGAATGACACCTCAAACCTCTCACTTAGTGCTTCCCACCAAGCAACTATAGGAGAAAAAGGCGCTAATGTCATAACAACGGCAAATTATATTACATACGATTATGACCAGATACAAAATGTAGCAACTACGTATTTTTTACCAGATGGAATGGTTAGCAGAAACAATAGCTTTTTTACAAATGCAACACAAAACACGAATATATTTTCTGGACAGTTAGATGTAACAACTCCTTTTGGAAAAGGAACCTTAGAAACAGGTTTAAAATATTCTAATATTGATACAGAAAGCGGGTTAGATTTTTTTGATACTGATATGGGCGCTAACCAGTTTAATAATATGCTGTCAGATTTGTTTTTGTATGAGGAGGTTATTTATGCTGGATACTTTAATTATGCTAAAGATTGGGAAAAATTAGGGGTTCATCTTGGCCTTAGAGGAGAATATACAGATGTAACAGGAGACTCTAGGTCGCAAGGAGTAGTTAATACACAAGAATATTTTGAGCTTTTCCCTAATGTAGGAGTTGATTATTTCATTAACAGCAATAATATATTAAGCATAAGCTATGCACGCTCCATTACAAGACCCCGCTACCAGAGCCTTAATCCTTTTAGGTATTTTATAAATGAAAATAATTTTAACACAGGAAACCCAAACCTCATTCCTGCAATTACAAATAGGTATCAAGTAAGTCTTGCTCATAAAAGAAAATGGTTTTTTGATGTGTATTATGAAATCATTGATGATGAGCTAAATACTTTAGTTTTTCAAGACAATGAAAATTTTACACTTAGAAATAGCGAAGCCAACTTAATTGAGGGGTTTCAATATAGTTTTGATGCTACCTTTGCGAGTTACCTAAATAACTGGTGGTACTTAACTGTTGCTACATCAAGCTTTTATTTAGAGAATTCTTTTTTTGCTGAAGAAAGCTCACAGGATATATTTTCTAACGATACATTTGGGTTTTTCTCGCAGATGTTTAGCAGACTTACACTTTCAAAAGAAAAGAACATTACAAGTGATGTCACTTTATTTTACCTATCAGACTTTTTTATAGGTTCTTCAGATTATGAAAACCAGTTTAATCTTTCAGTATCTTTTAGAAAGAGTTTTTGGAATAACAGAGCTAGTCTTACTGTTGGTGTAGATGATGTTTTCAACACCAATAATGTAGAAGTAAATTCGCACTACTTTAATCAAGATAATAGTTATTTTGCACGTCCGGAGTCTAGACTTTTTAGACTTGGTTTTCAATACAACTTTGGAAATGCTCGTTTACGTGATAATAACCGAAATATTGATGCTTCAGAAAAAGACAGATTAAACTAAAAACGGGATCACTACTTTCTTTTTTAGATTTCATACTTTTGCACCATGGCAAAAATTGGCGACATTGATGTTGGAGAGTTTCCTTTGTTGCTCGCACCTATGGAAGATGTGAGTGACCCTCCTTTTCGTGCACTTTGCAAAGAACAAGGGGCAGATGTTGTATACACAGAGTTTATTTCTAGCGAAGGCTTAATTCGGCATGCTGCAAAAAGCGTAATGAAGCTAGATATTTATGAAAAAGAACGCCCTGTGGGGATTCAAATTTTTGGTGCCGTTTTAGATTCCATGCTTAAAAGTGTAGAGATTGTTGAGGCAAGTGGTCCAGATATTATAGACATTAATTTTGGTTGCCCTGTAAAGAAGGTGGTCTCCAAGGGTGCAGGAGCAGGTATCTTAAAGGATATTGACCTTATGGTGAAGCTTACTGAAGCTATGGTAAAACACACAAAACTACCAGTAACAGTAAAAACTAGATTAGGTTGGGATGACAACTCCATAAAAATTGTTGAGGTCGCCGAAAGATTACAAGACGTTGGCTGTAAAGCAATTTCAATTCATGGTCGTACTCGGGCACAAATGTATAAAGGAGATGCCAATTGGATTCCTATTGCCGAAGTAAAAAATAATCCAAGAATGCACATTCCTGTATTTGGAAATGGAGATGTGAATTCTCCAGAACGCGCAATGGAGATGCGAGATAAATACGGACTTGATGGTGCAATGATAGGTCGTGCTAGTATTGGCTACCCATGGTTTTTTAAAGAAGTAAAACACTATTTTGAAACAGGAACACATTGTGCGCCACCTACCATGCAAGAACGTGTAGAAGCTGCTAGAAGGCACCTGCAAATGTCAATAGACTGGAAAGGAGAAAGATTAGGTGTTTTTGAAACTAGAAGGCATTACACCAATTACTTTAGAGGGATTCCACACTTTAAAGAATATAGAATGAAAATGGTTACAAGTGATGACTCTGCTTCGGTTTTTGCCGCTTTTGACGAAGTGCTAGAGAAATTTGGAGATTTTGAATTTGCTAAATAAAACTAACTTCTAAGCAATTAGTTTTTCAGTAATTCTTCTAGAAGCAACTTTAGACGCAAGCGCCCCCAGCAAACTAATTGTTATAAATACTAACAACACATTTATAAATTGAAACTCTACAGGATAGGGTAGGTTAGGTGTTATAGGAATGAAGCCAAACTGCTTTTGTAAGAGGACTGCAGTTATTCCTAGAAAAAGGCCAATAACCGCTCCAATAAAAGTTAGTAGCAATCCTTCATAAAAGAAAATTCTTCTCACTTCTTTAATGGTAAGCCCTAAAGAGACTAAGGTTTTAATATTTCCTTTCTTTTCAAGAATCATCATAATTATGGTTCCGGCAATATTAAAAATAGCAATAGCGGCTATTAGGCTAACAAAGACATATACAAAAAGATTTTCGGCATTTAGCATTTTATACAAAGCATCATTTTGCTGAATTCTGTTTTTTATCTGGATTTCTTCCGTAAAAACTCCTTTTAATTTATTTCTAATAGCCTCCTCATTAGCAACATCTTTTAGTTTAAATTCAATCGATGAAACTTTAGTGCTATCAAGGCTCAACAAACCTCTGGCAAAATTAAAATCTGTAAAGACGTATTTACTGTCAAGCTCCTCATTCACATAATATATACCTGAGACCACAAGGCTTCTCTTGGTAAAAGCTTCGGTGGGGTCCAGCGGGTTTATCTGCCCTGTTCCTGGTTTAGGAACATAAGCCTCTAATAGATTGGTATAGTCATTGGGCCCAATAGACAACTTGGCCGAAGTTCCTAGTCCCAACACAGCTTCGCTTTGCCCTTGCGTAAGCCAATTACTTATGTACATGATGCTGTCTAACACCACAACTTCTCCATAATTAGCGTCTACTCCTTTTATAGTAGCAATGTGCTGCTTTCCTTTATATTGAAGAAAAACACGCTCCTCAATAATTTTTGAATAAGCAGCGATACCTTCTATAGTGTTTAATTCTTTTTCTGAAGTTCCTGAAAGTGTAAGCGTTTTACCGCTTGCAGGAATTATTTTTAAATCACTATCAAAAACATTTGTGAATTGAAGACTAAAGTCTCGAAGCCCAGCAAACCCAGACAATACAATAAATAATGCCATAGCACCTACCACCACAGCTGTTATAGCAATACGGGTAATAATATTTACCGCATTCTTGCTGCTTTTACTTTTTAAGTAGCGGGATGCAATGTATAGAGAGAAATTCAAATTAAGATTTTTTTCTTTTTGGAAGCAGGTCTGGGTTCTCTAAAGGGTTCTCTTCTCCCTTAACTGCTTTTTCAATTTTTTCTATATACTCTAAAGAGTCATCGTTATAAAATTGTAAATCTGGCATTTTACGCAACTGATTTTTAGTCAGCTGGGCAATTTCGTGTTTTATCTGAGGCTGCATAGCGGATAGCTCAGCAACCAAAGATGTAGCTTTTTCAGAAGGGAAAACACTTACATATACCTTAGCGATAGATAAGTCTACAGTTACTGAAACTTTAGAAACCGAAATAATGATTCCCGTTTGTCCGGCATCTCTAACTAATTTTTGCAATACATTTGCTAAGTCATTTTGTAAAACTCCAGCGATTTTTTTTTGTCTATTACTTTCTGTCATAGTGCAAAAATACTACATTTAAAGCATCATATTTACTAAATTAATTGCAAAACAATCTAATGAATAAAATTGAACATATAGGAATTGCTGTAAAAGACATTAATGCCGCTAATAAAATATACCAAAAGCTTTTAGGGTACGAGCATTATAAAACAGAAGAGGTAGCTTCTGAAGGAGTAAAAACCTCTTTTTTTACTTGTGGTGAAAGTAAAATTGAACTTTTAGAGGCCTCAACCAAAGACAGCCCTATTGCTAAGTTTATTGATAAAAAGGGAGAAGGAGTACACCATATTGCATTTTCGGTAAGTGATATTAGAGCTGAGGTAAGGCGTCTGAAAAAGGAAGGATTTGTTGTTTTAAATGAAGAACCAAAAAAAGGAGCAGATAATAAATGGGTTGTTTTTTTGCACCCCAAAAGCAGTAATGGAGTTTTGGTAGAACTGTGTCAAGAAAGAGAATAGTTAATATTAAGCGGTTAATAGTTTGATAAATTGATAAAGTGTTTATATTTGCAAACTGAAAAAGGTCCCATAGCTCAGCTGGTTAGAGCACCTGACTCATAATCAGGGGGTCCATGGTTCGAGCCCATGTGGGACCACTTTTTTATTTTAACGATTGCAAAACTTAAAAGCCTAATAGAACAATTTTTTTATTAATACAGAGTTAATTAATTAATTAAAACCTTATTAAAAAAAAATTATTACATTAGTCCCCACTATGCGACCCCAAATCGTAACCATATTAGTTGTAATACTAACTATGTTTAATGCAATAACTGCCTACGGCCAAGATTTAGGTTCAGGTCCTCCTGCACCAAATCGAACTCCGCCGCCACCAGAATTGCCTCTTGACACTAGTATTTATGTCCTTATTGCTTTAGGACTTATTTATGGTATATATATATCTTATAAAAAATCTAGGGCTAAACGTAAGGCTCACTAAGTCTCTTTAAGTATTTTCCTACAACATCAAATTCGAGATTAACCTTATCTCCTAAGTTTAAGGAGTTAAAGTTTGTGTGGTTAAAAGTATACGGAATAATTGCAACACTAAAAGAAGCTTTTTTAGAATTTACTACAGTCAAGCTTACACCATTTACTGTTATAGAGCCTTTTTCTATTGTAACATTTCCAAAGGAAGCATCATACTTAAAAGTAAAAACCCAACTTCCATTTAACTCTTCAATAGATGTACAAACGGCCGTTTGATCAACATGCCCTTGTACAATGTGACCATCTAGTCTATCACCAAGTTTCATAGCTCTTTCAAGATTAACGTCATCACCAACTTTTAAATTCCCAATAGCACTTTTATCGAGAGTTTCTTGGATAGCTGTAACAGTATAAGATTGTTCATGAAGCGCAACAACTGTAAGACAAACACCATTGTGTGAAACACTTTGGTCTATTTTGAGGCTAGAGGCTAGAGGTGAGTCAATTTCAATATGTAGATTGGAGTTGTCTCTCTCAAGAGTTTTTATTTTTCCTATTGTTTCTATTATTCCTGTAAACATCTTTTATTAATTACCTTTGTGATACAAAAATAACATTAATAGTATTCACTCTATGCGCGAAAAAGATAAAGTTGTTTTAGGAATATCAATAGGAGACCTTAATGGTATTGGGAGTGAGATTATACTAAAAACTTTTCAAGATGCCAGGATGTTAGAGTTTTGTACGCCTGTGATTTTTGCCTCTGTAAAGTTGATGTCTTTTTACAAAAAAGCCTTAAACCTTAATGTAAGTGTACACGGAATAGATTCTTTGGACAAAATCTTACACAAAAAGTTAAACGTATATAATGTCTGGAAAGAGCAAGTTCCAGTTAATTTGGGTAAAGAAGAAAAACAAGCGGGCGAATATGCTCTAAAATCACTAGAGGCTTCTGTAAAGGCGTTAAAAGATGACAAAATAGATGTGTTAGTTACGGCTCCAATAAACAAATCTAACATACAATCTGAAACATTTAACTTTCCGGGGCACACAGATTATTTAGCAAAAGAGCTTGAAGGAGATAGCCTAATGCTTATGGTTACAAATTCGCTTCGAGTTGGTCTACTTACAGATCATGTTGCTGTAAAAGAAGTTTCAGAAAACATAACAAGAGAATTAATAGAAAAGAAAATTAACACCATTCATAAAACATTAATAAAAGACTTTGGTATTGTAAGGCCAAAAATTGCAGTCTTAGGGATTAATCCGCATAACGGAGACAATGGTGTTATTGGCAAAGAAGATGACGAAGTATTAAAACCTACTATTGATAACTTGAGAAATAATGGAAAGGTAGTACTAGGACCCTATGCAGCAGATAGTTTTTTTGGTTCTGGTAATTACAAAAACTTTGATGTTATAATAGCCTCTTATCATGACCAAGGGCTGGTACCTTTTAAAACGCTTTCTTTTGGTAATGGAGTAAACTATACTGCTGGATTGAGAAAGATAAGAACCTCTCCAGATCACGGAACTGCTTACGATATTGCTGGAAAAGGGATAGCTAATCATGAGTCTTTTAGAGAGGCAGTTTTTACAGCTGTAAACATTTTTAAAAAGAGAAATGACTATGCTGCGTTTTCGAAAAATCCTTTAGAGATTCAGCCTAGAAAAACCTTTTCAAAAAAGAAGTGATTAATCCTTTTCAATTCAAATAATTTTTTATCTTTGCACCCGCCTTATTGCAAGGTGTAGAATACAAAATTGGTGTGATAATGAAGGAACTGAAAGAATTTACAATCCCTTTTGTTGGGCTGAAAATTGGAAAACACAATTTTGATTTTGAAATTACAAAAACGTTCTTTGAGCATTTTGAGTATGAAGAGTTTAATGACGTGAACGTCAAGCTGGATGTAGTATTAGAAAAAAAGACTACACTTCTTGAGTTTACGCTTGATTTTAAAGGTTACGTTAATGTCCATTGTGATATTACTAATGAACCCTACAATCAAGAAGTTGTTGGAGACTATCATTTTGTTGTAAAATTTGGAGACGAATTTAATGATGAAAATGAAGACCTTTTAATTATTCCTCACGGAAGTCACGAAGTAAATATCCAGCAATATATATACGAGTCTATTGTTTTAGCCATGCCTACTAGGAGAATACACCCTGGTGTTGAAGATGGAACTCTAGATAGTGATATACTTAAAAAGCTAGAGGAGTTAAGCCCTAATGGAAAAGAACAGGAAAATGCTAGCGCAAAACCTGAAACTGACCCAAGATGGGATAAATTAAAAAAATTATTAACGGATAAATAATATAAAGTAATGGCACATCCTAAAAGAAAAATCTCAAAAACAAGAAGAGATAAAAGAAGAACGCATTACAAAGCAACTGCTCCGCAGATTGCAACAGATCCTACTACAGGAGAATCTCACTTATACCACAGAGCACATTGGCATGAAGGAAAGCTGTATTACAGAGGACAAGTGGTAATAGATGCAACTGAAGAAGTAGAAGCATAACAACACGCATTTTTAGATTGTATAGACTCTCACAAACTTTTGTTGAGAGTTTTTTTGTTTTAACTTACTAAAAGGCCAAATTTGGTTAAATTTGGTTTACTTTTAATTAAAATTTAGTATTTTTCACTCCTTTTAGAGCAATTTTGCGCTTTTTGGAAAAACACATGAATCTATGAGTAAAATCTCAGCTGCAATAACTGCTGTTGGAGGCTATGTTCCAGACTATGTACTTACCAATAAAATATTGGAGACCATGGTCGACACCAATGATGAATGGATAACCACTAGAACAGGAATAAAAGAGCGTAGAATTTTAAAAGAAGAAGGAAAAGGAACATCATTTTTGGCAATAAAAGCCGCAAAAGACCTTCTAGAAAAAAGCAACACAGACCCTAAAGATATAGACATGGTTATCATGGCGACCGCAACGCCAGATATGCCAGTAGCAACAACAGGCGTTTACGTAGCAACCCAGATAGGTGCCGTAAACGCTTTTTCGTATGATCTAGTTGCAGCATGCTCTAGTTTTCTTTTCGGAATGTCAACTGCTGCAAAATATATTGAGTCTGGTAGATATAAAAAAGTACTACTAATAGGTGCAGATAAGATGTCATCTATAATAGACTATGAAGATAGAGCTACATGTATCATTTTTGGAGATGGAGGAGGAGCAGTTCTTTTTGAGCCTGATTCTGAAGGACTCGGTGTTCAAGATGAGTACCTAAGAACAGACGGTATTGGTAGACAAAGCCTCAAAATAGATGCTGGAGGATCTATTCTTCCTGCTTCTGCAGAAACGGTAGCAAAAAAACAACACTATGTTTTTCAAGACGGAAAAACGGTTTTTAAATTTGCAGTTTCTAATATGGCAGATGTAAGTGAAAAAATTATGAATCGCAATAACCTTACTGGAGAAGATGTTTCATTTTTAGTACCCCATCAAGCCAATAAACGAATCATTGATGCTACAGCGAAGCGAATGAACTTACCTTCAGAAAAAGTGATGATGAATATCCATAAATATGGAAATACAACATCAGCTACATTGCCCTTATGCTTAGTAGATTATGAAAATCAACTTAAAAAAGGAGATAATCTTGTATTTGCTTCATTTGGAGGCGGATTTACATGGGGAGCCATTTACCTTAAATGGGCGTATAATTCAAAATAATTAAAACAAAACCAACACGATATTAAAACCAAATAACTATGGAAATAAAAGACATTCAAAATTTAATCAAGTTCGTCGCTAAGTCCGGTGCTAGCGAAGTTAAGCTTGAGATGGAAGACATAAAAATTACCATAAGAACAGGAAAGCATGATAAAGGAGAGACAACAGTAATTCAGCAAATGCCTGCAATGGCTGCTGCTCCTCAACCTGCCGCACCTGCTGCACCAGCTTCAGAAGCTGCTCCTGCTGCACCAGCAAGTAATGATGCAGATGACTCGAAATATGTAACAATTAAATCGCCAATTATCGGAACTTTTTACCGTAAACCTGCTCCAGATAAACCTATGTTTGTTGAGGTTGGAAGTAGTGTTGGTGTTGGAGATACACTTTGTGTGATTGAAGCAATGAAACTATTTAATGAAATTGAAAGCGAAGTCTCTGGTAAAATAGTAAAAATCCTTGTGGATGATGCTTCTCCAGTAGAGTTTGACCAACCATTATTTTTAGTGGACCCATCTTAATAAATTTTCAAATACAAATCCAATAATACAAATCCAACTTACCTTGGAGTTTGAAACTTGAGATTTGAAACTTTAAAACTATGTTTAAAAAGATATTGATAGCCAATAGAGGTGAAATAGCACTTCGTGTTATTAGAACCTGCAAGGAGATGGGCATTAAAACAGTTGCAGTATATTCTAAAGCAGATGAAGAAAGCTTACATGTTCGCTTTGCTGATGAAGCTGTTTGTATTGGTCCCGCTCCAAGTAGTGAGAGTTACTTAAAAATGTCAAATATTATTGCAGCAGCAGAAATTACCAATGCAGATGCAATACACCCAGGATATGGATTCCTTTCAGAAAACGCTAAATTTTCTAAAATTTGTGAAGAGCACAATATTAAATTTATTGGTGCATCTCCAGAAATGATTGAAAAAATGGGAGATAAAGCGACTGCAAAATCTACTATGATTGCAGCAGGCGTGCCTTGTGTTCCAGGAAGTGAAGGCGTTATTCCAGATTTTGAAACCTGTAAAAAAGTAGCAGTAGAAACCGGATATCCTGTAATGCTTAAAGCAAGCGCAGGGGGTGGCGGAAAAGGAATGCGTGCCGTTTGGAAAGAAGAAGAACTAGAAGATGCTTGGAATTCTGCAAGACAAGAAAGTAAAGCAGCATTTGGAAATGACGATATGTATATGGAGAAGCTTATTGAAGAGCCTCGCCATATCGAAATACAAATAGTTGGGGATAGTAACGGAAAAGCGTGTCACTTAAGTGAGCGTGATTGCTCTGTACAAAGAAGACACCAAAAGCTTACCGAAGAAACTCCAAGCCCTTTTATGACGAAGAAACTTCGTGATGATATGGGTAAAGCAGCAGTAAAAGCAGCAGAATATATTAAATACGAAGGAGCAGGAACAGTAGAGTTTTTAGTAGATAAGCACAGAAATTTCTACTTTATGGAGATGAATACCCGTATCCAAGTAGAACACCCAATTACAGAGCAAGTAATCGATTTCGATTTAATTAGAGAACAAATTTTGGTTGCCGCTGGGGTTCCAATTTCTGGAAAAAACTACACACCTAATTTACATTCTATTGAGTGTAGAATTAATGCAGAGGACCCGTATAATGATTTTAGACCTTCTCCAGGAAGAATAGAAGTATTACACGCTCCAGGAGGTCATGGAGTTCGCTTAGACACACATGTATATGCAGGGTATATGATCCCGCCTAATTATGACTCAATGATTGCGAAACTTATAACTACAGCGCAAACTAGAGATGAAGCGATTAATAAGATGAAGCGTGCTCTTGATGAGTTTGTAATCGAAGGTATAAAAACAACAATTCCTTTTCATAGACAGTTAATGGATCATCCAGATTATGTAGCTGGAAACTATACAACTGCCTTTATGAATACATGGCAAATGCAGGAACCAGAAGAGGAAGAATAAAATTTACATAAGCATAACCACATCCCAAACCCCAATAAACACAATTGGGTTTTGGGATTTTTTTATGTGTATATTTAAGCTAAATTTTTTAAGATGAACCTCTCCTATTGGGAACAAACCACATGGCTTAGCGATATAGATTTTGCAATTATAGGTAGTGGTATTGTTGGACTATCATGTGCATTACACTTACGTGAAAAGCATCCAAAAAGTAAGATAGTAGTTTTTGAAAAAGGAATGCTTCCAAGTGGAGCGAGTACAAAGAATGCTGGATTTGCATGTTTTGGGAGTGCTTCAGAACTACTAGAGGATTTAAAATCACACAGCGAAGATGAAGTGCTTCAACTAGTGGAACAAAGGGTTAAAGGCTTAGAAGTTTTACGGAGCTTACTTGGTGATAAAATAATAGATTACAAACCATATGGAGGGTATGAGGTTT
Organism: Patiriisocius hiemis; assembly: GCF_031846325.1. Taxonomy (NCBI): domain Bacteria; kingdom Pseudomonadati; phylum Bacteroidota; class Flavobacteriia; order Flavobacteriales; family Flavobacteriaceae; genus Patiriisocius; species Patiriisocius hiemis. The sequence continues at coordinate 495,664 of NZ_JAVRHZ010000002.1, forward strand.
TTACAAAAAAAGACGCTACGCTGTACAAAGAATGTATTGAAAACGTCCCATATTTAAACACCTTACTTAAAAAAGCTATTTTTAAAGAAAAAGAGGTTTTTTCAATTAAAAATGACCTGTTTTCTTTCAAAAACACTCAAAAAGCACTCATTTTTAATCATTTTGAGGGTCAGATTGATACAGGCAAGATGATGCATGCCCTTATTAAGAAAGCTTCAGAAAATGATGTTTTAGTGCTAAATAATGCCGAAATAAGCTCATTTTTATCAAAAAATGGTTCAATTTCATTGATTTTTCGCAATTTCGAAGAAATTTCAGTAAAAAAACTATTTATAGCTACGAATGGCTTTGCAAACCAAATTTTAAATGAAGAAATTGTTCCTGCAAGAGCACAAGTTTTAATTACAAAACCAATTACTAATTTAAAAATTAAAGGTACTTTTCATCTAGATAGAGGGTATTATTATTTTAGAAATATTGGAAACAGAATTCTTTTGGGCGGAGGTAGAAATCTTGATTTTAAAACTGAAGAGACATCAAATTTTGGGCTTACAGAGCTTATTCAAAATCGCTTAGAAGAATTGTTATCCACAACAATTTTACCTAATACGTCGTTTAGTATTGACCAACGCTGGAGTGGTATTATGGGAGTTGGTTCTCAAAAAAAACCAATTATTAAAGAGATTTCACCCAATGTATATTGTGGTATTAGACTAGGAGGCATGGGAGTTGCAATTGGAAGTAGTATAGGGGGAAAACTTGCCAGCTTTGGATAATAAACAGCTATGTTTAAACGATTTTTTAAACTTCTATTTAAAGGAATCCTTTGGTTTTTTACGCTTTCTTTGTTATGGGTTCTACTTTATAAGTTTGTGCCTGTGAAGTACACTCCATTAATGGCAATACGCTATTTTGAAAATACAGAAAACACTTTTGAAACAAAGCATGACTGGGTGTCTATTTCAGAAATTTCTCCTTATTTACAACTAGCTGTTATTTGTTCTGAAGATCAAAATTTTATGAATCATAGCGGGTTTGATTATAAAGCTATAGAAAAAGCTTACAAAGATAATAAGAGAGGCAGTCGAGTAAAAGGTGCTAGTACAATTTCTCAACAAACAGCAAAAAATGTGTTTTTATGGCCAGAAAGAAGCTGGCTTAGAAAAGGCTTTGAAGTTTATTTTACTTTTTTAATAGAAACACTTTGGAGTAAAGAAAGAATACTAGAGGTATATCTTAACAGCATAGAAATGGGAAATGGTATTTATGGTGCTGAAGCCGCAGCTAATTATTGGTTTAACACTTCTGCAAAAAACCTTTCTCAATCCCAAGCTGCAGCCATAGCAGCTATTTTACCCAATCCAAGAAAATACAATGCTTCACCAGCATCAAGTTATATTGAAAGTAGGAAATCATGGATTGTAAGGCAGATGCAAAATTATGGTACTTTTACTTTACAAGAAACTACTAGTAAATGAATACGTCCCAATTAAAAACAATACTGCTTGAGCATTGTAAAGCATTTACAGAAAATAGGTTTGAAAAAGTAAAGAACACAATTACTAGTATTGAAGAGTCTTTATTTGATCAATCTAAAAGCTCCGCAGGTGACAAACACGAAACGGGGAGAGCAATGCTTCAAATAGATAGAGAAAATGCCGGAAGACAATTACATGAAATAGAGAAGTTGCAAGAGATTTTAAAAAAAGTAGATGTAACAAAAAGCTCAAAAAACATAAGCCTAGGAAGCCTTGTTGAAACAGACATGGTCACTTATTTCATTAGTATTTCAGCGGGGAATGTGACTTTAAATAAAACTCAATATTGCTGTGTGGCACTACAAGCACCCATAGGGCAATTATTATTTGGAAAAAAAGAAGGAGATAGTTTAATTTTTAATGGAAAAGTTATTGGCATTAAAAGTGTAAATTGATTAAGTAAGCCATTCTTGCTCCTCTTTTGAAGCATCCCAGATATCAACGTCTAATACGGTAGCAATATGCTTTGCTATCTCTAGTGAGTTTGCTCTATCATCACTTTCGTAAACTTGAATATGTTTATTTTTTTCATAAAAAAGATTTACTCTATAGACTACAAAGCCTAATGTTGCCTCTGCAGTAATTACTCTCGATCTTGTTTTTCTTGTGGTTTTAAAAAGCGAAATGTATTCAATTTCAGGCAAGTCTCTCCAAAACCCTAAATTTATTCCAAAGATTGAATATATTTTTCTGTATTTAACCCCCTCAACTTCCATTTCAATTCCTTCTCTAACTCCTAATCTTAGACCAACTGCGAGAAGTACCAGCCCAAATAGATTTCCTTGTATTAACGCATAAAAAGAAAATAAGGATATAACTATTGAGAAAACAATCTTTACAGAAGGAGTAGGTTGAATATGTTTTAATGTCATTTTTTAGTTCCTCAAATACTTTTCTGGAATAGGAAACTCATCACTCTCTTGCATCCAATAGATGTTTACTATCCACCAACGCGAACCATCATTTAGCAATTGGACACTATTAATACCTCTCATAAAGGGCTTTGTGTCTTTTTGTGATTTAAAAGATTCATACGCACTAAATACCTGTGTAATAGCACCAAAGGAATCTACTTTTCTACCAATTTCTTTTTCAAAAAATCCGTTTTCCACAAGCCATTTGCCTGATGATGCTATATAATCGTCTGAAGAAAGATAGCGTACTTTATATATACCATCTTTTCCTTTACCAGAAGGAATAAGCTTAGCGTCTTTAGAAAATAAGTACCTGAAAAGATCCCAGTTTCTAGCTTCGCCTTTTTCTCCAGAAATAACACTATACAAGGTTTCTAGTGTGCTATCCAGCGTTTGTACTTTTTGTAAATAAGGGTCTTTATCTTGAGCAATTACAGAGGAAAAAACACCAAGAAAAAACAGGTATAGAGTTATTTTAGCTTTCATAATCATTTATATATCTTAAATATACAGTTTCTTTTTTCAATATTGAAGGAGAATTAAAGTAAACAATACTGTCTTTATAGGATGCTTCTATTAAATAATTTGCTCCTTTAAAATAGCTGTTTTTAATGATAACTTTAAGCGGAGTTTTTTCATTAGAAATTACTAGTTGGTGTGCGAATACAATTTTAGTTTCTAAACTATTACTTATTCCTATAACAGCATTGGGCAAAACTGAAAAGTCTCCAAAAAAACCGGCTAAGTATGGAGTGTTACTATTTTTATATACATCTTTAGTTTTTCCATAGGCTTTTACACCTCCTTCCTTAAGAACCAGTAATTTGTCTGAGAACTGCAAAGCTTCTTCGGCATCGTGAGTTGCTGTTATAATGGTGCAATTACTTTCTTTTAAATATTTAAAAAGCTTTCTTCTTAAGTTTCTTTTTTTAAAAGTGTCAATATTACTAAAAGGCTCGTCAAGTAATAAGACATCAGGGGTTTTTGCTAATGCCTTAGCAAGTGCAACACGCTGTTTCTGTCCGCCACTTAATAACTTTACTTTTGTATTTCTAAAGTCTTTAAGTTCTAAAGCATCTAGTAGCTCATTTACTCTTTGGTTGTCTTTTTCTGGGTTTACTCTATTTAGATACTCTGCAACATTTTCTGCAACACTAGTAAAAGGCATTATATTAAATTCTTGAGCCACTAGTTTCATAAACGATTCTCCTGGAACAAGGTTACTAGCAGGACCAAGCAAAGGCTTACCATTCCATATAATTTCACCTTCTTCTAATTGTAATAAACCATATAGCAGGTGTAAAAGTGTTGATTTGCCACAACCACTTTCTCCAAGAATAGCCAAATGTTCACCCTTTTCTAATTTAAAAGAGACCTCTTTTAAAACAGTTTTGCTATCTGGATAGGAAAAGGAAGAAATAGTAGCGTTTAACATTATTTGTATATAAAAAGGTTGCCACAATATCTAAAAAATGTGACAACCTTTATAAATGAATTTATAAAAAGATTTTATTCTTTAACTTCTTGGTTTACTTTTTCAGGAAGTACTTCATAACCCATATTGTAGAGGGTAAAACCATAAATGTCTGCATATTGTTCTATGGTTTTGCTTACGGGTGTTCCAGCTCCATGACCTGCATCAGTTTCAATGCGTATTAATACAGGATTGTTTCCAGCTTGTTTTTCTTGTAGTTCTGCAGCAAATTTAAAGCTATGTGCTGGTACTACACGATCATCATGATCTCCAGTTGTAACCAAAGTTGCGGGATACTTTGTTCCAGCTTTTACATTATGTACTGGTGAGTATCCTTTGAGATATTCAAACATTTCTGGGCTATCTTCTGCCGTACCGTAATCGTACGCCCAACCAGCTCCAGCCGTAAAAGTGTGATAGCGAAGCATATCTAATACACCCACAGCAGGTAATGCAACTTTCATTAAGTCTGGTCGCTGTGTCATAGTTGCTCCAACTAGTAAGCCTCCATTTGAGCCACCTCTAACGGCTAGATAGTCGCTAGATGTGTAGTTCTTTTCTATTAAATACTCTGCCGCAGCGATAAAGTCGTCAAACACGTTTTGCTTTTTCATTTGAGTTCCAGCATCGTGCCACTCTTTACCATATTCTCCACCACCTCTTAAATTAGGCACAGCATATATACCACCTTGCTCCATCCAAACTGCATTTGCAATACTAAAACTAGGGGTAAGGCTTATGTTAAATCCACCATATCCATATAAAATAGTTGGATTTCCCCCGTTTAGTTCTAATCCCTTTTTGTGAGTTATAATCATTGGAACTTTTGTACCATCTTTTGATGTATAAAACACTTGATTACTTTCGTAGTCTTCTGGGTTAAAGTCAATTTCAGGTTTTCGGTATAACTCAGAAGTACCCTTTTTAATATCATATTTATAAATACTTCCTGGAGTAACATAATTTGTAAATGAATAGTATAGCTCTGCATCCTCTTTTTTAGCTCCAAAACCACCTGCGCTACCAACACCTGGTAATTCTACTTCGCGAACTAGATTACCATCATAATCATATTGTAGCACCTTACTTACAGCATCTACCATATATTCTGCAAAGAAATACCCACCACCAGTTGATGGACTTAAAACGTTATCTGTTTCAGGAATAAAATCTTTCCAATTTTCTTCGGAAGGGTTTGATGCATCAACAGTTACAATTTTTCCATTTGGAGCATTTTTGTTTGTAACTACATAAAGTTTTGACCCAACATTTTCAATAATATAAGAATCATTATCTGTATGATTAGCCATTACTTTTAATGGTGCATCTGGATTTTCTAAATCTTTTATAAACAGTTTGTTTCCTGATGTTGAAACAGAGGCAGTTATTTGTAAATATTTATTATCATCAGTTACATTACCACCAACATATCTATGCTTTTCAGCTTCGGTACCTCCAAAAATAATTTTATCCTCGGCTTGCTTGGTTCCTAGTTTGTGATAATACAGTTTGTGTTGATCTGTTTTTGCAGAAAGCTCACTTCCCTTAGGCTTATCATAACTCGAGTAGAAAATACCATCATTAGCTTTCCATGAAAGACCACTAAACTTAATATCAACTAGAGTATCTTCAATAATTTCTTTGGTTTCAGCATTCATTATTAATACTTTTCTCCAATCACTTCCTCCTTCGCTAATACTATAGGCTGCTTTTGAGCCATCTTCAGAAAAACTTAATCCTCCTAAAGAAATTGTTCCTTCTTCATTAAAGGTGTTGGGGTCTAAAAATACTGTTGCTGTACTTGGGTCTTCTCCTGTTTTATATCGATAGATTACGTATTGGTTTTGTAACCCATCATTTTTATAGAAATAAGTATACTCTCCTTCTTTAAAAGGGGCTCCTACTTTTTCATAGTTCCAAAGTTTGGACAAACGCTCTTTTAATTCTGATCTAAAAGGAATGTTGTCTAAGTAGCCAAAAGTGACTTCGTTTTGAGATTTTACCCAGTTTCCGGTTTCTTCACTCATATCATCTTCTAGCCAACGATACGGGTCTGGTACATCAACACCAAAATAGGTGTCTACAGTATCCACTTTTTTAGTTTTGTGATACTCCAATGTAATTACTTCTTTTTTTGATTCTTCTTTACAGCCTACAATTAGTAAAAGTACTGCAATTGGAAATAGTATGTTTTTCATTAGTTAATTGTTTTAAACGCTTGTAAATGTAGTTATAAAGAGCTTTGTAAGATGTTATAAATTTGTTAGAAATTACATGCTTTACTGAAAAAGAGGCCTATACGATTTCCAATACTTATAAATCAATATAATATTAAGCGATGCTATAATTATTGCAACCAATATATCTGAAACATCTAGAAATAGGTGAAACAATAAAATATTAGCTGAAATAGGAGCTAGTAAAATGAGCGCGAAAGGCACCCACTTATTTAAGAGAAGTAAGATACCAATAATAATTTCTAGGATTGCAACTACATATAAAACATAGCCTGTACTTTCTAGCGACTCCATAAAGTTTGCTGCCGCAACAGGCATTTCAAACATAGGGATAAAGCCGATAAATTTATTAATTCCGAAGATAAGTAAGCTTAGTCCTAAGAGAAGTCTTAGGATTTTAGTAAAAGTTGAATTCATTGTGTTGTTGATTAAGTGTTTAGATACTTAAATATACAAAAAAAGCCTGATTGGTTTTCAATCAGGCTTTAGATATAAAAAATAACCTTTTTACTTTTTAATAAATTTTTGAGTTAAAAAGTTTCCATTACTGAAAACCCTTAATACATATGCTCCACTATCTAATGCTGAGACATCTATAGTTTCAGCAGTAAGCTTTGCGTTTAAAACTCTTTTACCTGTAACATCAAATACTGTATAAATAGCATTTTCTAAACCTAGAGTGTTTTTCAAGTTTAATGTTTCTTCTGTAGGATTAGGGTACACTATTAAATTACCTATTGAGTTGTCATCAACTCCTAGGATAGGGCTTTCAATTATAGTTATAACTTCATTAATATTTGGGTCGTTTACTACATCAATAACTCCAGATGGCCAGTACACGGTAATAGAACTAATTTCTGTATCTGTACCAATACCAAAGTGTGTATTTAATGTGCTCATAAACCTAAACCCTTCACCACTTCTTACATCTCTAATTTGTGTTCCAGAGGGTGTTTCGATCTCAATTCTTGCGCCAATACCATTAATATTACTTTCTGTCCCTACTGTATTTATAGTAATCCAGTTGTTTGATCCGCCATCATTATAATAGATAATTCCGTTAGCAAAAAGATCCATATAACCATCATTATTTAAATCACCAATAGATCCATTATCAAACGAAATAACGTTTTCTAGTATCTCAGTAAATGTACCATCTCCATTACCAATTAAAATATTTCCATTAGAAGCAATATCAAGGAACCCATCATTGTTAAAGTCAACAGGAGTGTTTTCAATACCCGTAGCGCTTAAAGCTAACACTCCAGAGGAAGCTGTTTTATCCTCAAATGTACCATCACCATTATTTTGCATGTACTTATGAGTACCGGAACTTGCTCCTACAAATACATCCATATCTCCATCGTTGTCATAATCTCCCCAAGCTGAGGACCATGTTTGCATAGGGTCTGCAAGGCCAGTATCTTCACCTACCTCTGTATAAGTACCATCTCCATTATTTCTAAACATTTGATTGGTTCTTCTTTCTACACTACCTCCACATTTTGCTATAAACATATCCATATCACGGTCATTGTCATAATCTATCCAAACAGATCCATAATTACCTCCACTTGGAAAATCGCCAAGACCACCTTGTATAAACCCTAAATTTCCATCGCCGTCGTTAATATAGTACACATTTGGCTCAACATCATGGCATACAAACGCATCTAAGTTACCGTCATTATTAATGTCAATAAAATTAGACCGCTGTGAGAAAACATATTCATCTCCAGAAATTTCAGTAAAACCTGTTCCTGTGTTATTTGCTCGCATAAATGTTACACCGCTTCCATTACCATAAAGTAAATCTGTAAACCCGTTTCTATCGTAATCTGCAGCTGCCAAACTCCAAGAAGGTGTAAAGTCTGCATTTGTGGTTGTAATGTTTTCTTCTATAAGATCTCCATTGGGTTGTTGATAAAAAATATTGACATTTGTTTGAGATATTGATACAATATCATCAAGGTAATCGCCATTCATGTCTACAACTGCTCTATTAGAGCCTGAAGTGGGAAGGGTCTGTGTCGTGAAAGTCACAGATTGTGCACCAGCAACTACTGCCAGCATACAGAAAAATAAAAGGGTACTAATTTTTTTCATAATTTTTTGTTTAAGGTTATTTAGTCACAAGTTTCAGAAAGTGAGTTAATCCATTCTTCTACAAGAGCGACATATTCTTCATGTATAATTGTTCTGCCTAATAGAGGCATTCTATATTGTTCTAAATCTGTATTTACTCTAAAGTACAGAACGGACTCATCTTTATTGCCAGGAACAACAATTTTTGTATTTGGTGGGATGTTAGTATCAGGGTCAACGCATACACCTAGATTGGTAACATCATTAGTTAAATCAAATTGAAAACGCATTGGTCTATAATCACAGTAACGCTCATCTGCATGGCAATGTGCACAGTTAATATCTACATAGGATCGCATTCTCATTTCGAGTGATTGTGATACATCCTCCCAATCTACAACAGTATTTATATTTGAAGGAACAGCATCTTCTAAATATCCTACCTCAACCAATTTATCTAGTTGATTACTAACACCTTCAGAATACGAATATACAGTATTTAAATTTTGTGGTTTAATGCCTATTGGGATTGAGCTTTCAGCAGCTTCATGGCACGTTAAGCATTGGCTTTCTGCAGGGATTCTATAATTTACCGTTTTTAATTGTCCTTCTTGTAGCCATTCTACCTCTGTAAAAGAGCCACTAAGGTCAAAAAAGGCGTCTGTTTGAGGCTCGTTCCAGACGTATGTTGCAAAAACCCATCCTGTTTCTTTTCTAACCATTAAACGGGTTTCAATATTTCTTCTATTATTAGAGGGTTGTACATTATCATAATAAAAAGCTTTTATAATAATTGCACCAACAGGTAACTCTAGTACGCTATGGTCACCATTGTAGGTTGCAATGGTATTATTAGGCATCCAAATGAAACGTTTCTTTAAAGCATAATCTGAAAAAAGTGAGCTAATAGGTTTATATGGAATAATACCCGTATTAGGAATTTGCTCTGCAATATCCCCATCAAAAAAGTTATAATCTGAAAGTTTTGGGTAGGGCATTTCAGAAAGATTAAAAACAACTTCTGAAGAACTTAAAACAGTAACGGTAACTGTATTTGTTTCACAAACGGAGTTATCTGCAGTACAAACTGTGTACTCAAAAATATCTTCTCCAGTAAAGTTTGGTGTCGTCCTGTAAACTACAAGGTCGTCACTAGGATTATTAGGGGTGTTATTGGGGTCTGTAATTTCAACAGTTCCTTCTTGAGGCGCACTAGTAGTTAATACTCCTTCTAATGGAACATTAGTGTCATTTGAAAAAACATTAATTTCTATTGTATTATTTTGGAGTACTTGAACAAAGTCTGCCTCTGTTTCTATATCCAAGGAGGTATAGTCTGAGTCATCAGACTTACAACTTAAAACTATTACAGAGAATGAAAGAAGCCCAAAAAACAGATTCTTAAAATTCACAACACCTTTTGTTTTTATTGTAAATATAGAGAAATCTGTTTTACATTGTATAGCAAGTACTTACAATTTAACAATAGATGAGAAAATTATGAAGTAGTGATTGTTTAGATTGTGTATTGGGCTAATCTCTTATTTAGCAAATAACGGTTTATATGCCTCCCAATTTTTGTACATAAGATACCCATTAAGAACTGCCACTAAAATAGCAGGGCCTATGTTAGGTAAGTTTACGAAAGCGTGAAATAAGACTATATTAATAGATATAGGAACTAGCATAACTAATGCAAAAGGAACCCATTTTCTAAAAATAAGTAAAAGCCCAACTACTGCTTCAGTAAGCCCTACAAGGTTCATAATATATCCTTTTCCAGCTTCTGGATCATCTCCAGAGAAGCGCAAGGCGTTAAAAAGGTGCTCTGCTTCTGGGTAGCCAGTAAAATCAAAATCTGGCATAAACCAGAAAAACTTATTAAGTCCAAAAGCAAGTAGCATGATGCCTAACCCAATTTGAATTACAAGATTTACAATTTTCATTTTATATGATTTTTGGTTGTTTCTTGCTTTTTAGACGCTGTATAATATCCTTGCTTACAAAGTAGGCTTATACTAAATCGTTATCAATAAGATATTTTACAATTTGTACGGCATTAGTAGCTGCTCCTTTACGCAAGTTGTCACTTACAATCCATAAGTTTAGTGTATTAGGTTGTGTCATGTCTCTGCGAATACGTCCCACAAACACATCATCTTTATCATTGGCATATACAGGCATTGGATATGTGTTTGTGTCTGGATTGTCTTGTACTGTAATACCAGGTGTTTCATGTAAGAGTTGGCGTACCTTATTAAGTTCAAAATCATTTCTAAACTCTACATTAACAGCTTCACTATGCCCACCTGCAGTTGGAATCCTAACTGCTGTAGCCGAAACAGAAAAAGTACGATCATCAAGTATTTTTTGTGGTTCCCGAGCTAACTTAAGCTCTTCTTTGGTATAGCCGTTTTCTTCAAAAACATCACAATGAGGCAATGCATTTTTATGAATAGGATACGGGTATGCCATTTCACCTTTAACACCAGCTATTTCATTTTCTAATTGCTGTACTGCTTTTAGACCTGTTCCTGAAACAGATTGATAAGTAGAGATAACAACGCGTTTCATCTCATATTCTTTATGAAGTGGTGCTAAAGCCAATACAAGTTGTATTGTAGAACAGTTTGGGTTAGCAATAATTTTGTCTGTTTTTGTAAGGAGGTGTGCATTTATTTCTGGGACAATTAGTTTTTTACTTGGTTCCATCCTCCAGGCTGAGGAGTTATCTATTACAGTTGTGCCAACTTCTACAAACTTAGGAGCCCATTCTAGGGAAGTATCCCCTCCTGCTGAAAATATTGCAATATCTGGTTTTGCATTAATGGCATCTTGCATACCAACAATTTTGTAGGGAGTATTATTAAATATAACCTCTTTTCCAATAGATTTTTGAGAAGCAACAGGGATTAAATCTGTTAAAGGAATATTTTGCTCTTTTAATACTTTTAAGACTACTGTACCTACCATACCAGTAGCTCCTACAACTGTTATTTTCATTTTTTAAACTCTTTTTTGAGCCAATTTTTTAAATTAAACTTTTTTCAAAAGTAGGACTTAGATGATAAACCTTTCATAATATTATGCAAAAAAAGAACCCTTTTTAGCCAAGCTAAAAAGGGTTTAATTATTATAAAGTAATGTAGCGGTGATTCGCTAACGTTTATTATTTTTTTAAAGCGTCTCTTATTTCTTTTAATAAATCCACTTCGCTTGGTCCTGGGTCTGGAGCAGGAGCTTCTTCTTTTGGCTTTTTTGTTTTGTTGTATGCTTTTACAATCATAAACAATACAAATCCAACTATAATCAAGTTAATAATTGCATTTACCCATTTACCCCAAAGGATTGCGTTTTCTGGAGTAGTAACGGTTCCATCTGCTGCTACAACTGCTTCAGATAAAACTACTTTTAACTCAGAAAAATCAACGCCTCCTGTAAAATGCCCAACAATTGGCATCATGATATCATTTGTAAATCCACTTACTACAAGCCCCATTGCGCCTGCAAGTAATACTGCAACAGCCAAGTCTATGACGTTGCCAGTCATAATAAATTCTTTAAATTCTTTTAACATTTTTGATGGGTTTAAGGTTAATAGGGTTCTAAAATAGAAAAAATGTGCCCTTTACCGAAAAAAATAAGCCTTAAAGTATTTATTTTCGACAGATTACTCGTTTTACCCGTTGTGAAATAGCAGTAAGCAACTCATAAGGTATAGAGTTAATTGCAGCAGAAAGCTCTTCTGCAGTACTTCCCTTATCACCAAAAATTATAACTTCATCACCTTCGTTACAGTCAATTTTAGAAACATCCACCATAATCATATCCATGCAAACATTCCCAACAATAGGTGCTTTTTTACCATTGATTGTAACCCACCCTATAGTATTTCCATAAGCTCTATTTATACCATCTGTGTGTCCAATGGGTAATGTAGCTGTTTTCATATTTTGTGTAGCTGTCATTGCTCGATTGTAACCAATGGTATCCCCTTCGTTAAGTATATGAATTTGAGAAATAATAGTTTTTAATGTAGCTACTGGCTGTAGGTTTTTGTTTTCTTTTGCATTATTACCAAAACCATATAAACCTATTCCTGTACGTACCATTTCATACTGAGAGTTTGGATAATTTAGCACCCCTGAAGTATTAAGTGTGTGTCGTGTAAAAGAATACTGTAGACTCTCTTCCAGCTCTAAAGCAATACGATTAAACCGCTGTAATTGTTTCTCGGTAAATACTTTTTCATTAAGGTCTTCACTAGCTGCCAAATGCGAAAAAACAGATTTTACTTTTACACTTTCAGTTTTTGCTAGTTTTTTAATAATCTCGTCAATATCAAATTCAGTAAAACCAAGTCTGTTTAACCCCGTGTTAAATTTTAAATGAATGGGGTAGCTCTTTTGATTCTTACTTTCGGCAAATTCAATAAACTTAGTAAGCATATTAAAAGAGTAAATACTGGGCTCTAGGCATCTATTAACTATTTTATTAAAGTTAATGGACTGTGGATGTAAAACTAAAATAGGGGTTTGTATACCACCATTGCGCAGTTCTTCACCTTCACTAGTATAGGCCACTCCAAAATAAGCCACTCCAAGTTGTGCTAAAGAGTTTGCTACACTTACAGCATCACTTCCATAACCAAAAGCTTTTACAACCCCAAGTACATTAGTGCTATTATTTATTCTTGAAGTGATATACCTGTAATTATGCTCAAGTGCATTTAGGTTTATCTCTAGAACAGTTTCTTTGGCTTTTGGCATAAACTAAGCTTGCTTTTTTGGAGGGATTTGCTCAGCATCTTTCACCTTTATTTTGCTTACCTTTTCTCGAAGCATTACTTTGTAATAGGCAGCTCTACTAAGGGGTTCATATTCTTCGGTTTCACCAAGCAAGACTAGGTCGTCGCTTTGAGCTTTTCGGTAGCTATAATTTGCTAAATTTCCTGTGCGAGTACACACGGCATGAACTTTAGTCACGTACTCTGCTGTAGCCATTAATGCTGGCATAGGTCCAAAGGGGTTTCCTTTGTAATCCATGTCAAGTCCAGCTACAATTACTCTAACCCCTCTATTGGCAAGATCATTACACACCTTCACAATTTCATCATCAAAAAACTGAGCTTCGTCAATACCCACAACATCACACCCATCTGCAAGCATTGGGATATTTGCTGCAGCAGGTACAGGTGTAGAGCGTATTTCGTTACTATCATGAGAAATCACCTTGTCTTCATCATAACGTACATCTACAGTAGGCTTAAAGATTTCTACCTTTTGTCTAGCAAATTGAGCGCGTTTAAGTCTGCGAATAAGTTCTTCTGTTTTTCCAGAAAACATAGAGCCACAGATGACCTCAATCCATCCAAACTGCTCTTTTTGATTTACTGTATTTTCTAAAAACATAAAGAAGTATTAAACTAAAACCTATTTCCTTGACGTTTTAAGTAAGGATGCGTAAATTTAACAAAACAAAATAGAGTACCTAGCGTATAATTTATAAAAGTTATGAAGAAGAAACTGAGAGAAGATATCACTCAAACTGCCCAGAAAATAATTGAACTTGACACCAATTTTGACACTAAAAAAGTAAAAAATGCTGTCGCTATTTTGTTTGAAAAACTTAGTGTGCTAGCATATTTAGAATCACAAATTGAAGACTCTCCAGAGCAATTATCCCAACAAGCTTCTTTAGACTCTAAGAGTTTTAGAGAAGAAAATTGGTTTAAAGAGCCAGAACCTGTGCCGCAACCTGAGCATAAAGAAGACCTCATAGAGCCATTAATGGAAAAAATAAAGGACATTGTAGCCCAAATGCCAGAAGAATCACGCCGTGTGGATGAGCTATTGGAAGAGGTTTTGCCCAAGAAAAAATACGTTAAAAATGACCTTGAAGAGTTTGCTTCAAACTATCAACAAACACCAACATTCACTCGCAAAACCGAAGAACCCAAAAGGTACACACTAAAAGAGAAAGAGCCTACAAAAGGAGGAGAAGTGCCAAAACCCTCAAGCTCTCTCATTGAAGAAAAAAAGGAAATGGGCGGTAAACCAAAGTCTATTAATGACGCTGTAAACAATGGACTTTCTATTGGGCTTAATGATAGATTAGCGTTTATTAAACACCTTTTTGATGGTAAAAACGAAGATTATAATAGAGTGCTTTCTCAAGTTAGCACTATGTCAAATTATGAGGAGGCTGCAACATTTATAAAGGGGAAAGTAAAACCAGATTACAACTATTGGTTAGATAAAGAGGAATTTGCCAATAGGTTTATGGCAATTATTGAGAAGAGCTTTAATTAAGGTTCAATAATTAAAGTAATTCTAATCTTGATATCAACCTTTTGAAATACGTATTAAAATAGGTTGCAATAAAAATAACCATGAGCAAACTCTACTTAGTACCAACACCTATAGGGAACCTTAAAGACATCACGCTTCGTGCTATTGAAGTGTTAGAAGCAGTAGATTTAATACTTGCTGAAGATACTAGAACTAGCGGGAAGCTGCTCAAGCATTTTAATATTACCACTCAAATGCATAGCCACCATATGCATAACGAGCACAAAACTACCGAGACCATTGTAAACCGTATTAAAAATGGAGAAACCATTGCTTTGATTAGTGATGCTGGAACTCCTGCCATTAGCGACCCAGGGTTTTTACTTACACGTGCTTGTCTTGCTGAAGGGATTGAAGTAGATTGTTTACCGGGCGCTACAGCTTTTGTACCTGCCTTGGTAAATAGTGGATTGCCAAATGACAAGTTTGTTTTTGAAGGCTTTTTGCCTGTTAAAAAAGGAAGACAAACCCGCCTACAACTCCTTGCAGAAGAAACCCGCACACTTGTTTTTTATGAATCTCCTCACAAACTACTAAAGACCCTTAGGCAGTTTGTGGAATACTTTGGAGGCGAGAGAAAAATTTCAGTTTCTAGAGAATTAACCAAACTCCATGAAGAAACCATTAGAGGAAGCTTAACAGATGTATTAGAACATTTTACTAATAAAGCTCCAAAGGGAGAATTGGTTGTTGTTGTAGAGGGAAAAAAGTAATGCAACACCTTCTTTCAGAAATAAAAAACTGCACGATTTGCAAAGAGCACTTACCATTAGGGCCTCGTCCTGTAGTAACAGCGCATAAAAGTTCTAAAATTGTGATAGTTGGGCAAGCGCCTGGTACAAAAGTGCACGCATCTGGGATTCCGTGGGATGACCAAAGCGGTAAAAAATTACGACAATGGCTCAATGTTACCGATGAGCAGTTTTATACAACTGAGAATTTTGCCATAGTGCCTATGGGCTTCTGCTATCCTGGAAAAGCAAAAACAGGAGATTTACCTCCAAGGCCGGAATGTGCCCCACAATGGCACACTAAACTGCTCGACAAAATGCCCAATGTGCAATTAACTATTCTAATAGGAAGCTACGCTCAAAAGTATTATTTAGCAGAAAAAGCCAAACGAACTTTAACTGATACCGTAAGCGAATATAAACAGTACTTGCCAAGATACTTTCCTATTCCGCATCCCTCACCTACCAATCGTTTTTGGCGTGCAAAAAACCCATGGTTTGAAAAAGAAATAGTACCCGTACTTCAACAAAAAGTAAAAGAGGTTTTAAAATAGTTAATATTGAGAACCGTTGTGTTTTCCTTCTTCCCAACCATGTTTTCCTAAGTATTGTTCACCACTTTCAACAGCACCATCCTCAATGGAAGTTCCCATTGAGTCATTCCAACGGTTTAGGTAACCAAATAAAGAGATAACACCTAGCATCTCAACTATTTCGCCTTCGTTCCAATATATGTATAAACGTTCTTTTATTTCGGCATCCACACCATTAGGTACTTGAGAGGCTTGTAGCGAGAAATCCAATGCTGCGCGTTCTGCTTCAGAAAAAGCAGGATGGGTACGGTATTCCCAAATATTATCAAGTTGTTCTTGCTCTGCGCCATAACGTTCTGCAGCTCTTATAGCATGTGCTTGGCAGTATCTACAACCAGTAGCATTACTACTTACCCAAGCAATCATTCGTTTAAGGGCAGAGGTTACTCGACCTTCATTTGCCATAACGGCTTTGTTAAGATTAATAAAAGCACGACTTATCGCAGGTCTGCGCTGCATGGTTAGTACACTATTGGGACAAAACCCAAGGGTTTCATTAAAAAAGTCTGCTAACTCTTTGGTTGTTTCATCATGATCTGGTGAAAGTGGAGTAACTAATGGCATATCTACTTGTTATTTTTTCTCGAAGGTACAAATATGCTCTTAGATTTAGAAAACGAATTTCTCTCTTATTTTTTAGTTTCTCATTCATATCGTACATTTATAAACTCCCCGTAAACTTTGTTATATACCTATGCGCTGGACCTTACAACCCAAACCAGAAACACATAAAGTTGAAGTACTATCAAAAGCATTAGACGTGTCCAATTTAGTTGCGACATTACTTATTCAGCGAGGTGTTGAAACTTTTGAGGACGCAAAAAAATTCTTTAGACCAGCCTTAGAAGACCTTCATAATCCATTTCTTATGAAAGATATGGACAAAGCAGTTACAAGAATAGAAGCTGCAATTGCCAATGATGAAAATATCTTGGTCTATGGGGACTATGATGTAGACGGCACAACAAGTGTGGCTTTGGTTTCTTCTTATCTTAAAACGTATTACCCCAATGTTGCCACCTATATTCCAGACCGCTATGATGAAGGATATGGTATTTCCTATAAAGGGATAGATTTTGCTCACGATAATGACTTTTCATTAATTATTGCATTGGATTGTGGAGTAAAAGCCATTGATAAAGTTGAGTATGCGAGTGAAAAGGGGGTCGATTTTATTATTTGTGACCATCATCGTCCTGGAGCAGAATTACCAAATGCAATTGCGGTTTTAGACCCAAAAAGAGAGGATTGTAATTATCCTTATAAGGAGTTATGTGGCTGCGGGGTTGGCTTTAAGTTAATACAAGCACTTACAGAAAAAAGAGGAGGGACTATTGAGAACTTACTGCTATACTTAGACCTAGTTGCTACAGCTATTGGTGCAGATATAGTGCCCATTACTGGAGAAAATAGAGTGCTTGCTTATTACGGGCTTAAAGTAATTAATAGTAACCCTAGAACAGGTTTTAAGTCTATCTTAAAGCAGATTAAAAAAGAAACACTTACCATCACAGATGTGGTGTTTATTATTGCGCCTCGTATTAATGCGGCTGGTAGAATGAAACATGGAAACCACGCAGTTACACTACTTACTGAAACCGATATGAATAAAGCGGCTGTTTGGGCTGCCGAAATAGAAACGTTCAATACCGATAGAAGAGAGGCAGATAAGCAAATAACCAAAGAGGCACTTAAGCAAATTTTAGATAACGCTGAAGAAGATAAAAAAACAACGGTTGTGTACAATGAAAATTGGCATAAAGGTGTCATAGGAATTGTAGCTTCTCGCCTTACTGAAACCTATTATAGACCTACCCTTGTCTTTACCAAAAGTGGAGACAAATTGGCCGCTTCGGCACGCTCTGTAAAAGGCTTTGACGTATATAATGCGCTAGAGGCTTGTAGTGAATATATAGAACAATTTGGCGGGCACAAATATGCTGCAGGGCTTACTTTACACGAAAAAGACTTTGAAAATTTTAAGACTAAATTTGAAGAAGTGGTTGCCAAAACCATAGACCCGAAGTTACTTACTCCAGAGGTTAAAATTGATGCCGAAATAAACTTAAAGGATATTACTCCAAAGTTTTATAGAATTTTAAAACAACTGGCACCTTTTGGGCCGGAGAATAGGACCCCTGTTTTTATGACACAACAGTTAAAAGATGTTGGTTTTGGAAAATGTGTAGGAGAAGATAAAAGCCATTTACGATTAGTAGTGAAACAAGGAAACTCTAATCAATTTACGTGTATTGGATTCGGAATGGGAGATAAGGAACCTATTGCATGTAAAGGAGCACCTTTTAAAGCTGCCTATGTAATTGATGAAAACGAATGGAATGGCACAATAAGTTTACAATTAAGGCTAAAGGATATTAAACCTTAATACTCTTTTAATTCAAAAGAAGTTCCGTCAAAAACTCCGTAGGTAAAATGGGTAATCCAGTCGCCTAAATTATAATAAGTGCTATTTTTACCAACTTCAATTTGCATAGGTAAATGGCGATGTCCAAAGATAAAATAATCGTAGTGCTTGGTTTCTAGTTTTCGTTTAGCATAAAGTGCTAACCATTCATTTTCCTCACCAAGGAACTTTTTATCCTCTTCTCCAGAAATCAACTTATTTTTTACTGAAAGATATTGTGCTAGACGCATTCCTAGCTCTGGATGAAACCATCTAAACAGCCATTTAAAGACACTATTTTCAAATACCTTTTTCATTCGTTTATAGCCTTTGTCTCCTGGCCCTTTCCCGTCTCCATGTCCAATAAAAAAGGTTTTATCGCCTAATTTAAATTCTTTTGGTTCTCTGTAGGTGGGGATGTTTAATTCTTTTTCAAAATAGTCATGCATCCACAAATCGTGATTTCCAACAAAAAAATAAATAGGAATTCCACTATCACTAATTTCTGCTAGTTTACCTAACACTCTTACAAATCCCTTAGGTACTACAGTTTTATATTCAAACCAAAAATCAAACAAATCGCCTAATAAAAATATAGCAGCGGCATCTTCTTTAATTTCGTCCAGCCATTGTACAAATTTTTTTTCCCGAGGAAGGCTGGCTTCTGGAGTAGGGGCGCCAAGATGATTGTCGCTAGAGAAGTATATTTTTTTTCCTGAAGGAATATCCATAAAGGCAATTCTATGTAAACACCCTTTAATTATATTTAGGGTAGTATCTTTTATTAGTTTTCTTCGGCATACCACTCAGCATAACTGGTAGCTGTCTCCTGCAATTTTAATGAATGTAATGCTATGTTTTGAGGTAATCTTTGTTTAATTTTTTCAGCAAAATCTATTACCATCATTTCGCTTGTTGGTTGATAATCTACCAACAAAACACTATGCCCCCTATCACTTAACTCCTTTGCAAGTTCTACATGAGGTGTATTCTTATTAAAAACGGTTGCATGGTCAAACACATCTACAATTTCTTCTTTTACAATTTTTTTTAGGTCACCAAAGTCTATTACCATTCCAAATTTTACATTATCAGAATCATTTATAGGAGTCCCAATTACAGTTACTGAAAGTTTATAACTATGCCCATGCACGTTACGACACTTACCATCATACCCATAAAGAGCATGACCGGTTTCAAAAGAAAATTGTTTGGTAATACGAATGTTGCTCATCTTCTTTTTTTGAATCTGTTATAAAAAAACAGGATGATTAAAAGTAATCCTAAAAGCAAAAACAATCCGTTTCCACTTAAAAATTGTAAAATGTCCATTGGCAGTTTTTTTCAAAAATAACGAATTACTTAGAACCCTTATTTTATTAGCGTTTATACTTATTATTATTTCTAACTTTTCTTATTAATAAAACTATAACAACAACGAATAAAAGAATTAAGAATCCTCCTTGTCCATTTAGGTAATTAAATATCTCTTTCATTTTTATCACTAGAAATTAATGGAATATATTTTCTTTTAAATTTTATAATAAGCGCGAGACCTCTGTAAGCAACCCACGCAATAAGTGCTGCCCAAATACCTATAAGTCCCCAATCCATATATTTAGAAAAATATAGAATAGGAATAAATGCAAATAGGGTAGAACCTAAAAGTACATTTCTTAAGTATTTCATTTCTCCTAGTCCCTTAAAAATAGAATCTAGTGTAAACGCACCAGCATTAAAAGGCAAGCATAGCAGTACCATGAAAAACATTCCGTAGAAAATTTGAAGGACTTGTGGGTCTTTATTAAACATTACTCCAATGGGTTTGTATAATAGCAAGCCAATTGCTGTTAATAAAACAGCAATTCCTAAATTATATAGGTTTACTTTCTTGGTTAATTTCCATAAGCTAGTATAGTTTTTTTCACCTAGTAATCTTCCGCCTAGTATATTTCCTGCAGCCCCATATCCATCCAAGAAAAAGGCAGTAAATATCCAGACATTAAAGGCAATTGTATGCGCTGCAATATATTCTTTACCCAAAGCAGCAGCTTCTCGAGTAGCTAGTATTAGAGCCCCATTTAATGCTAGGGAACGAACAAACAAGTTTAAACTCATAAAAACTAAACGATTAATTTCTGGATGCAAAGGAAACTGTAAGCGTAGTGAAACTTCTGTTTTCTTAAAAAGAAAAAACATAGCCAATAATGCCATTATTATTTGCGCAATTAAGCTTGCCCAAGCTGCTCCAACAACTCCTAGTGGCTCAATAAGCCCCACAACACCATACACTAAAACAAAATCTAAAAAGATGTTTATGGCGGCGCCTATTGCAGCAATTATCATAGGCCAAAAGGTGTTTTGCAAACCTCGGAAGAGTCCAAAAACTGCAAAAGTGAAAAGTGTTAGCGGAAAACCCCATACTCTAATATTATAGTAATCAATACTAAAGTCAAGAATAATACCTTCAGCGTTTAAAAAAGTGAAAATTTCTTCTACAAAAAAGTATGTTGACACTAAAACAATAATACTAAGCCCAACATTAAAGTAAACTGCTTGAGCAGGAAAATTTTTAAGATTTTGAATATTCCCCGCGCCTAGATTTTGAGAAACAATGGCAGAAATAGCACTTCGGGTTTGCCCTAAAATCCATATTAAAGCCGAAAGAAATGTACCTACTATTCCTACTGCAGCTAACGACTCTGTTCCATACTCCGGAATATTACCTACAATAGCAGCATCTGTACTAGAAAGTACAGGCTCTGCAATTCCAGCTACTATAGCGGGTAATGCAAGTTGTTGAATGCGTTTAAAGGAAATATCTGTAGTTGCCAAGCTACAAAATTAGCGATTAAACGCCAATTCATAACAATAAAAAGGGTGTTTACTTTGCTTTGGAAAATAGATGTTCTCTAGTTTGGTATAGCCTCTTGCTTCATAAAATTTTTGATTTCTTTTGTTTTTACTAAAAGTGTCTAACCGGACAGATGCAGCATTATTTTGTTTTGCTATTTCTTCGGCAAAATCCATTAGTTTTTTTGCATATCCTTGACCTTGGTATTTTGGTTGTATGGCTAACCTGTGGATGTAGTAATTATTATGATCTGGAGTAAGCCAAGTGACAGTTTGATATTCTTTGTCTTTAAATGTTGAAACTGTAATGGAACCAATAATTTTTTCAGCAACTAGTAGGACGTAGAGTTCGCCTCGATTACAATCGTTAATAAAAGCTTCTTTATTGGGATAGTGTTCATTCCATTGGAAGATACCTTCAGAAATCATTTTTGCAGCACAAGCTCTTGTAATTGTTATAATTTTATCAATTTCTGAATGTTTCGCTTTGGTAATCATTATTATAAATTAATTTTGTATCAAAATTAAAGATAATACCAATGAAAAATATACTAGTACCTATTGGAGCTTCAAAAAATTCAGCAAGCAACCTACAATATGCAATAGATTTAGCTCAAGAAGTAGATGCGTATGTGTATGTAATTTCTGTTTTTCAAGAAGTTTCTAAAGTAGGGGGGCTTACAAAAGTAAATACTATTATTAAAGAAGATACCCAAAATAGACTAAATGAAGTACTTGCTGAGGTTGATGTTAAAGATGTTACAGTTATTTCACACCCAATTAAAGGAGGAATTGTAGAAAGTATAGAGCGGTTTAACAAACATGTCCCTGTGGATCTAATGGTATTATCCCCTAGAAGTAATTCTATACGAGAAGAAGTATACCTTGGTAACATGTCTGGTAAAATAATGAAAGGAACAAACATTCCAATTTTAATTGTTCCGGAGGGCTCTGTGTTTAAAAAACCTAGCACTATGCTTATGGCATTTAAGAATGGAACATTTAGAAAAAATAGAACTTTAAAACCAGTACGCCAGTTTATAAAACATTTTGGTACAAAGGTGAACCTGCTTCATGTTGAGACTCCAGAAAGTACAGACAAGATGCGAAATGTAAGCGGGAAAGTTAAAAAGATACAGAACAAGTATATCACCTCGGAGAATGCAACTACCTTTCAGGCTGTCTTAGAACACTTTCAAAGTCATAACCCAGATATACTATGTGTGGTTCGCCGTAAAAGAGGGTTCTTTAAAAAGCTTTGGGAAAAAAATGTCGTGCTTAAGAAAGAGTTTCATACTAGTAAACCTTTACTGGTGTTACAAGTACAGGATTAGGGCTTCTTTTAGTTGCCTCTTATAAAACGAATACTTTCAGCTACACTATTTTGTAAGTCTTCGGGCATATAATTATTATTCCATGGATGGCTAGCTCCAAAAACGTGGTCACCATTATTAATAACTATGAGCTCACTATTAGAGTTCCATCTATGTAATGCTTTAGCTTCATCTAATGTAACGGTTGGGTCTGCATCTCCATGAAGAATTAAGTGTGGGATGGTAAGACTACTCACAGCTCTTTTTATAGTAAGGCGCTCCTCATTAGCCATAAAGTCTTCAAAAAATTGCCAGTAATGTGGCATTTGTTGTTTTGTTCTTCCATTTTCTACGTACGTAACACCTGTCTTTTTCCATAGCTCCCATTCTGGAGAACCTATAAAAAACCTAGTTTTATAATCACTTACACCAGCCCATGTTAGTACATTATTTACTCTTTTGTCTTCCTCTGCTTTAATACAAACAATACCTCCACCTCGACTATGCCCAATAAGGCTTATTTGATTTGAGTTAATTACTTCTTTGTAGTTTAAACTTGTGGTTATATGCGTAATTATTGCCTCTAGATCTTCTAATTCTAAACTGTAATTATTAAGACCAAATGCTTCTAAATCTGGAAAATCGATAGGGTTCTCTATTGTTCCTCCATTGTGAGAAAAATTAAATTTTACAAAAAAGAAACCTGCTTTAGCAAAAGTCTTTGCTACAAGGTCCCATGCTCCCCAATCCTTAAAACCTTTGTAGCCATGACAAAAAATAATAATAGGCTTTTTAGTGTTTTTCTCATCATGAAATATATCATATAAGATGGGTTTTTTAGAATCTCTATATAGAATGTTATTTTTTGAAATATGCATTAGTCTATTTCTTTTTCAGTAAATGGAATATTGGGCTCACAAATTTCTTGAATAAGCTTTGTTAGCATTATAGCAAAGTTTTGCAAAATATCATGCGATATTGTAAAGTCTTTTTTTGAGCTTCTAGGCGCTGGTTTAGTAGCAAATCTTAGAAAACCATTGTTTAGATTTTTAAAAGAAAAGATTCCGGCTTCATATTTAGAGTGTTTTTCTTTTTGCGCAATAATGTAACAATAAGTAAGTACCTGAAAAGCTTTACTGTAAGAGTAATCTTCTGTAATTGTTTCCCAATCAACAATTTCTAAGTCTCTTTGTTGTACACTTCCTGTTTTATAGTCTATAATACGTAATTGGCCATTATAAGTGTCTACTCTATCTACTGTTCCTTTTATATTAACAGGGTAAGAAATACCCTTAATAGAAAAAGGAATAGTTAACTTTTGTTCTAACGACTTAATAATAATACTTGCCCCATTTTTTATCTCACTTATTTCATAATGTATAAAATTTTCTATGTAACGTTTTGCAACTTCAAAAATGAGAAGGTTTTTCCCTTTAGCAGTATTTCCTTTCTTAAATATTTTTTTAAACTGATACTTTACTTCGGAGTCAACTTCTTTAAGGATGTTTTCTAGCAAAGCTATTGTTAGTTCTTTACCAATGCTGCCTTTATATAAAATTTCTAGACTCTCGTGTACTATTGTTCCAAGTGTATTGGCTGCTACAATTTCTTCAACCGTATCATCTTCTTCAACTCGCAAGATTGAATCGTAATAGAAATCTATGGGGTTTCGAATATAGTTAGTTAATGAAGAGGGAGAGAACCCTTTTTTTGCAATTTTTTGTATTTCAAGAAGTATTGCTTCGGTTTTTTCAATAGACTCAAGTTGTTTAGTCGCTAGATTTATTTTTGGTGAAACTACAACTTTTTCAATTGTATGGTTTTGTTGTTTTTCTACTTCGAGTTGCAATATAAACCTGCTTTTTTCTCCCGTCTGAATGCCTTCAGAATGATTGTTATATAGCAAATAAACATTCTTTGCTCGTTGTAATAACCTATAAAAATGATAGGTGTAAACGGCGTCTTTTTCAGTATAGAGCGGAAGCTTAAATTCCTTTTTCAGATCGTAAGTAATAAAAGATGCATTAGACTTCCCAGAAGGTAAAATACCTTCGTTTACTGAAGTCATAATTACCGTTTCAAAGTCTAGCACTCTTGTCTCAAGTACTCCCATAATTTGTAAACCTTGGTAAGCATTTCCTTTATAATCTAATGATAGGGTCGCTATAGCTTCTTTAAATAATTGATGTACTGTTTTTATAGACTGTATGGCATCAAATTGTGTGTTGTAAGATTCTAAGTTTTTAAATAGCTCGTAAAGTTGGTAAATAACTGTTTTATCAAGTGAGCTTGTGGCCTTCTCTTTTAATTGCAACAATAGATGTAAACAATTTGAAATGCACAGACTAGGATTCTTTTTAAAAGAAGAAAAAAGTGTAGTTAAGGTGTTGTGCGAATCTTTTTTTGCAATACTTAGAATATAGTCAAGATTAAAATGGGTTGCATTATTCACAATAATAGCCTCAACAATTTTAGGAGCATCATTTACCAATGTTGCGGCTATTGGATGTTTTAAAAGAGTTAGAACGTCCTTATAAAACAATTGTTCTTTATTCTTAACTTGAAGTGTGAGTAGTTTGTCAAAAAAATGAGTTATTTGAAAATTTTGTAAAGAAACTCCCATTGTAACATTTACCTCAAGAATGTTTTCTGGAAGTGAGTAAAGTAAGGGAATTAATAAACTTTCATCTGCTAAAACAACCGCTGTACTATTAAGTTGTTCTTTTGAAAGTTTTGAAAGGATTTCTGAAACATATTTTACTTGAGCAGCATTTTTTTGCGTTTCTATAAACTGAAAATTTTTATTTTCAGAAAAGGAATTTGACAACCCAATATCTCTAAGTGTTTTATAATATTTCCAAGTTGAAACATAATTTCTTAAAAAATAAGATGCAGCGTGTTTTTTATCGTCGTATAAAGTTTTGTCCAAATCCCAAAATACTTCAGTATTCCCAGCTTCTAAAAGCTCTTGGATTATGGTTTGTTCAGCTTTATTTAAAGCATTAAAACCTATAAAAACATGAGGTGTATTATTATAGCTTATATAGTGTTCAATATTTTGAGCAGCAACTCTGTAGACTAAACCTTGATACCCAGTTTGATTGTTAATGAGGTTTTGTGTTAATGCTTTGTAGAAGCCCAACAAACTCTCCCAGAACTTTAAGTAGTTTTCAATAAGTGTTGTTTTCTCATGAGTAACATTCCATCTCTCAAGTGTTTTTATCCCACTTAAATAAGTAAAGAATTTCTTAGGATCTAGGAGGTACCTATCTATTTCGTTGAAGTCATTAAGAAGTGTGTTTACCCATGATATGTATGTTTCAAAATCTTCTTTTTCATGGGATGGGTTTACAGTTTTATAAACTTCGTAACTTTTAAAAAGCAGTAAAGTATTGTCTGCAATAGTAAGTGCTGAAAGTTCTTCTATAAACTCTTCAATACTAATAATTTTTGGAGAAAATATAGTTTTATCGATGCTATGCAGCAATTTTTTTTTTAAAAACCCACCAGCTCTTTTACTAGGTAGAATAATAGTTAAAGCTGAAAGGTCTTTATAATTGCTTTTTAGCTTTTTTACTACTTCCTCAAGAAATGTTTGCATTGTATAAAAATAAGAAACGCCTCCAATTATGGAGGCGTTTCAAAAAATTTATTTGAGATGTGTTCTAAATATTATTTCTTTAAAGAAATTTCAACACGTCTGTTTGCTTGTCTTCCAGCAGCAGTTTTGTTTGACTCTACTGGTCTTGTTTCACCATAACCTTCAGAAGTTAATCTAGCTCCTGAGATTCCGATTGTAGTTAAGTAAGATCTTACAGACGCAGCTCTTTCGTTAGAAAGGTTTAAGTTGTAATTATCACTACCTCTACTATCTGTGTGACCTTCTACGTGGAAGTTAGCATTTGGATATTCTTTCATAATATCAGCAATACTCTGTAATGCTGAGTAAGACTCCTGACGGATAGTTGCTTTGTCGTAGTCGAAAAGAATTGTTTTAGAGTAGTTGTTTAACTCTTCAATAATTTCAACAGTTACTTCAGGACAACCGTTATTTGCAACTGTACCAGGTACGTCTGGACATTGGTCATCTTTATCTAATACTCCGTCACCATCTCTATCTTCAAAAGGACAACCGTTGTTTGCAGCAGGACCTGCTTCGTTAGGACATTGGTCATCAGCATCTGTAATTCCATCACCGTCCGCATCAGGACAACCATTTAAAGCTGCGAGACCAGCAACAGTAGGACATGCATCTTGTGGGTCTGCAATTCCGTCACCATCAGTATCAGGGCATCCATTAAACTCTGCTAAACCAGGAGTGTTAGGACATGCATCGTTTCTGTCTTCAATACCATCACCATCTGAGTCTGGACATCCATTGAACTCAGGAAGGCCTGGAGTTTCTGGACACTCATCATCTTGGTCATATATACCATCACCATCCGTATCTTTTCCACCAAACTTAAATGCTATACCAGCAGAGTGTTGGAAGTGTGTAATACCATAAGTATCTTCAAAAGCATACTTGTATTGAGACTGAAGGCTAAGTGCAAAGTTTTCGGCTAACCAAATTTTAACACCAGCGATACCGTTTGCAGTACCAAAACCTATGTCATCAACCCAAGTATAACCTCCACCAATTCCTAATGAAGGATCAAACCATCCACCAGGACCTCCGATAAGGTCTCTAAAACTATACTCAATTTCTCCATCAACTGCGTAATAAGTTACTTCATCTATTCTTACTTCACCAAGCTTATCAATTCTATTAAGAGTTCCTGCAGCTGTAAAAACAAAACCACTACCAATATATCTACTTACTGCAACTTTAGATACAGAAGGTAAAATGTTCCAGTGATCATTTACATTGAAGAATTCGTCAAAAATTTCTCCTTTAGTGGCAGCAGGTAATCTACCGTCATCATTAATTCCAACAGGATAAACGTCTACTGCGTTTACACCAATTTCGATTGCCCATGGATTGTTTTCGTCCTGAGCATTAGCTACGCCTACACCAATTAGTAAAAGGGCAGCAACTAAAATACTGTTTAGATGTTTCATATTCGATTGTTTAATTTTTTAAGTGTTAATAGAGCAAAAGTAAGTTGTTAAAACTTACTAACAAAAGCAAATCTATTAAAAATTTTATAAACTTAAAGCTATTTATATAGAAATATAAGTGTTTAACCGGTAATAACTGCTAGTTTTTTTCCTACTTTAATGAATGCTTCAATTGCTTTGTCTAAGTGTTTTTTTGTGTGAGCTGCAGATAATTGTACTCGAATCCTTGCCTTTTCTTTAGGAACTACGGGATAAAAGAAACCAATTACATAAATCCCCTCTTCAAGAAGCATGTCTGCCATTTGTTGGGATAGTTTTGCATCATATAGCATTACTGGTACAATAGCAGAGTCACCATCAATAATATCGAAACCTGCATCTTTCATACCCTGTTTAAAATATTTTGTATTGCTTTCAAGTTTATCTCTTAATTTTGTGTCATTAGAAAGCATATCAAATACCTTAATAGAGGCCCCTACGATTGCCGGCGCAAGAGAGTTTGAAAACAAATAAGGTCGTGAACGTTGGCGAAGTATTTCAATAATCTCCTTTTTGCCTGTGGTATATCCTCCCATTGCTCCTCCCATTGCTTTTCCAAGAGTTCCGGTAATAATATCAATACGTCCCATTACACCTTTTTCTTCTAGAGTACCCCTTCCTGTTTCACCAATAAAACCGGTAGCGTGGCATTCATCTATCATAACTAATGCATCGTGTTTTTCTGCTAGGTCACAAATTTGATCCAGAGGAGCTACTAATCCATCCATAGAAAAAACGCCATCGGTTACTATAATTTTAAAACGCGCTCCGTTTTCGTTAGCAGCTAGTAATTGTTTTTCTAGATCTGCCATATCATTATTAGCATATCTATATCTTGCGGCTTTACATAAGCGAACACCATCTATAATTGAGGCGTGGTTTAATGAATCTGAAATAATAGCATCTTCTGGCCCTAAAAGAGGTTCAAAAACACCCCCATTAGCATCAAAAGCTGCTGCATATAAAATGGTATCTTCTGTTTGGTAATACTCTGCAATTTTTCTCTCAAGTGTTTTGTGAATATCCTGAGTACCGCATATAAAGCGTACTGAAGACATCCCAAAACCATGAGTGTCCATCGTATCTTTTGCAGCTTGTATTACTTCTTTATTAGATGATAAACCCAGATAATTATTAGCACAAAAATTAATTACCTCTTCCCCAGTAGAAATTTTAATTACTGCGTCTTGAGGCCCTGTAATTATACGCTCTTTTTTATATAGACCGTTTTCTTTTATTTCTTCTAATTCTGCTTGGAGGTGTTCTTTAATCTTTCCGTACATAGTTTTATTTTTTTGGATTTCAAAGTTACAGGTTATTTATCAAAATTTCACCTTCAGAAATGTAAACTAACGTCTTATTTATAACGTTAAACCCCATCTGGTTTAAGACAGAAGCATATTCATTAATTTGCTGGTTGTTTTTTTCGTTAGGAGCTCCTGTTTTGTAGTCTACAATGGTAGCTTTATTGTCTTCAAGGAAATTAATTCTATCTGGCCTTAGTATTACACCATTTGTAGTTAAGATGTCCTTTTCAATAGCAATTTCTACTCCATTCTCAAATAAATGTTTTAATTCTGAATGACTTACAATTTTTTTAATAGATTGAATAACTGAATTACTGACATTGTTTTTCTCTGAATATTTTTCTAAGGCATCATCAACATCTTGATGCGATACAATTAGTGCCATAATATCATGAATACTATTACCTAATTCTATAGCTTCTGAAGCTTCTGTATCCCAAAGGGAACCTTTAGAAGTACTGTAATATAGTTGATGGCTTTCTGGAGAAGAAGTACTGTAGAAAGGGGTGATTTGCGTAATGGCTTTTGTGATATTTGACCCTGTTTTATTCTGAAAAACACCAAACTCATATACATCTTTTCCTTCTTCCCAGATGTTTTGCTGCTGTAGGAAAGAAAGAAAAAGATTATTATAATCTTTAAGTAATTCTGTCTTTGAAGGCTTTGCTTCTTCGGCAAATATGTAAAGTTGTTCTACAGCTCTAGTTAAGGCAACATATAACATATTGTAATTGTCTAACTCAAGGATTTTTCTTCGTTCCTCATACAGATTTTTTCCTTTTTGGCTATACTCGGCTACTTCTTTTTTGAAATTAATTCTAACTTGATTAAAACCAGCTGTTGGGCTTTCTAAAGGATACCAAATTTTAGCATCTTTATCTTCATAAATACTAACATCTGCATATGGAAAAATTACAACAGGAAATTCGAGTCCTTTAGATTTATGGATAGTCATTAATTGTACCGCATCAATCGCTGTGCTAGTTGCAATAGCTGCAGAATCTTTTTTGGTTTCCCAATGTTCCAAAAACTCTGTTTTTTTATTGGGTTGTTGTTCATATTCAAAAACAAAATCCATAAACCCAAAAATGTATGCGTCTGCGTCTTTTTTAAAATGGAGCTTTTCAATTATATATTCGCATGCTTCGTAGGTGGTTAAACTTGCAAGTTGAGTAAAATCTAAATTAATATTGTAAGCGGCCAGCTTTTCAGAAAAACCAAGAAGAGATGTATTTAAAAATGAAGTTATAAAAAAGTGTTTATCCGTCTTAATATCAAGATACTTAAAAAGAAAAGAAGCAATAGAAACCTTAATAGTATTGCTAGGCACATTTTGTATTAATTGTAATAATGAAATAATACAATTTATTTTTTGTGAAGAAGCTAAGAGCAATGTTTCTTGCGAGACCACAGGGATATTTTGCTCCATTAAAAGAGTACTAAGTTCAATACCGTCTTTTTTCCTCCTGGTAAGTATGCAAATGTCTTTATAACTAAAATTAGATTTCTTTAGTTTCTTAATGGTTTCTAGCACTTTTTTACCATAAATTTCATTTTTTTGAGAAGCATCATCAAAAGATATAAATGAAATATTTACATAACCATCACTATCTTTTTCTAATTGTTGTTTGCTACCACCTATATACAGATTTTGGTGTGCTTCATTAGCAAGAAGTTGAGCAATATGATTAAAAAAATCATTATTAAAATGTACAATCTCTTTACAACTACGGAAATTTTTAGGTAGGTTTTCAACCTTCTTAGGGACTGGAAACGGATTTGTATTTGCGCATAAGTCTAAAAATTGTTCTGGTAGACCACCCCGCCATCTGTAAATTGACTGTTTGGTATCTCCAACTAGTAATAAAGAGCCCAGTTCTTCATTTTCAAACTGTTGCGTCAGGACGTTTTCAATAAGCGGTTTCAAATTTTCCCATTGGTATAAAGAGGTGTCCTGAAATTCGTCTATAAAGTAATGACGGTAGCGCTCTCCTAAACGCTCATAAATAAAAGGGGCGGGTTGGTTTTTTATCTCACGATTAATAAGCGTATTAAACTCTGAAATTGGCAAGATATTTTGTTCTTCTTTAATTGTTTCAATTTCATTTTTAACGAGATTAATAACCGAAAGGGGTGTTAAGTTTTTAATAATATTTTCGTGTAACAAAAGCTGCTGTATAACCTCCTTTGTTTTAAGAAATTGTTCTTTAAAATGAGGAGTAAGCTCTTCTATAGTTTCAGCTGTATCGGGAGTTTCTTTTAAAACCCTTCCTGGGTACATTGGCTTTTCTCCCATGGATTCTTGCCAGGCTGTTCCAAAACTTACATTGGTATCTAGCGCACTTACTTTTAAAAGGTATTTAGGGAAGTATCCTCCAGAAAAATCAGAATGTTCCAGTCCACTTTCAGCAATAAGTGTCAATACATCATTAGCGATTTTTACTAGCTTTTTTTCTAACTGTTTCTTTTTTTCTTGCAGTTCTTTTTTAAGGATAATAAAATCACTTAGTTTTTTATTTTTTAATGTTTCTAGCGCTTGCAGTTCGTTTTCTTGATAGAGTATAGAGGCTGCTTTAGTAATATCCCTACTAATGTCCCAAGATCGATCATCGTCAATTTTTTCTAATACAAAATCAAGCAATACTCGGGTTACTTCTTTATTTTCTCCTGCTTTGCCTATAAGTTCTTCTACAGCTTCTTTTAGCAATTGGTTTGTGTCTAGGGTAACATCAAAATTGGACGATAACTGAAGGTCTCTAGAGAACGTTCGTATAAGTTGATGGTTAAACCTGTCTATAGTCTCTACACTAAAGCTAGCGTAGTGATGAAGTAAATGCTTTAATATGTGCTTTGCTTTGTTCTGTATAGTTGCAATAGGCATTTCAATTTCTTCAGCAATAGCCAGCATCATATCATTTGGGTTTTCTGCTGCTTTTTCTTCTGAAAATGTTATCAAGGCAGTCACAATTCGCTGTTTCATTTCAGCAACCGCTTTATTTGTAAATGTGATGGCTAGTAGGTTTTTGTATCCTGAAACACTTGATGAGGCTAATACTCTTTTTAAGTATTCTTTTACAAGTGTGTAGGTTTTTCCACTTCCAGCAGAAGCATTGTAAATTTTAAAAGTAGTTTCTGTATCCAATTAATATAGCTTTGGTACTAAAGTAATTAAAATAGCACTCCTGAGGAAGTAGTAATCTATAAGGTTCTTCTTTTTTAATCCAAATTATTAAAATTGGCTGACTATTATAATTCTTTATACTATTATAAAAATCTTATCAATTCTATAACAGTATAAAACGCTAGTATTGTGTATTTTTGGGATAAATTGATTTACTAACACAAAAAATAGATTACAATGGCTTTTGAGTTACCAAAACTAAAATATGCGCATGATGCACTTGCGCCACACATTGATGAAAAAACTATGCAAATCCACCACGGAAAGCATCATCAAGGATATACAAATAAGTTAAACGCAGCAATTGAAGGAACCGAACACGAAGGTAAAACAATTGAGAACATACTCATCAATCTAGATATGTCTAACAAAGCTGTTAGAAATAATGGAGGAGGTTTTTACAACCATCGTTTATTTTGGGAGGTAATGTCTCCTAATGGTGGTGGAGAACCTACTGGAGAGCTATCCGATGCAATAAAAGATGCTTATGGAAGTTTTGAAGCATTTAAAGATGCGTTCTCTACGGCTGCAAAAACTCAGTTTGGCTCTGGATGGGCTTGGTTATGCGTTCACAAAGGAGGAAAAGTAGAAGTGTGTAGTACACCAAATCAAGATAATCCGCTAATGCCAAATGTTGGCTGTGGAGGAACTCCAATCTTAGGACTTGATGTTTGGGAACACGCTTATTATTTAAACTACCAAAACAGAAGACCAGATTATGTTGAAGCATTTTTTAATGTTATAGATTGGGAAGAAGTAGCAGCTTTATACGCTAAGAAAAAATAGTAAGCTTTTTACTGTAATATAAATTAGAACGCAGCTTGAGAAAGTTGCGTTTTTTTGTTTATCACAGGAATTGGGTCAATTTTCAGATCAAAACTTATATGCTCGCTTCTTTTAGTCGGATGTTTATTTTTTTAGTAAATAAACAAGACATGTAGTAGTAGAATAGGCCTCGCTCACTTTGTTCCTTCGCCTACCCCATTTAAGATTTGGGCAAAATAAAAAAGGTAAACAAGTTGTTTACCTTTTTTGCCCCAAATCTTACCATGAACTTAACCTACTTATGCTATGGTAGACTGCTAATATAGTACATATATCAATATAAAAAATAAGAGTTTTCTTACTTTTGGATTAAGAGAAAATAATACCCGATAAAAAACCTATTTTTAAATAAAATTAAGATTTTTTTAACATTTAATAAGCCCGCTCTGGATTTCCTTCATAAAAGTTAATGTAAGCTTTATTAACTACTCTATTACCTCCATGAGTAGGGTAATCTCCAGTAAAGTACCAGTCTCCCAGGTTTTTTGGACAGGCTTTGTGTAAATCTTCTACTGATTGGAAGATTAACTTCACCTTGCTGTTAATTTCAGTATTACTTAGTAAAACGGCTATTTTGTCTGAAATTTCTTCGTCTGTAAAAGGCGCGTACAACTCTTTTACATGATTTACAACTTCATTATCTTTTAATTGAAGTTGTTTTTTACAGCGTTTATAGATGTCTTCTACAATGCCATATGTTCCTCTGTCTTTATGTAATTCTAAAGCTGCTTGAAAAGCGATAAGATTTTCTAGTCGTGCCATATCAATTCCATAGCAATCTGGATAACGTATTTGAGGTGCTGATGAAACCACAATAATTTGCTTAGGATGCAAGCGATCTAGCATTTTTAAAATACTCTTTTTAAGTGTTGTCCCTCTTACAATACTATCATCAATAATAACTAAGTTATCTTCTGGCTTTACAACACCATATGTTACATCATAGACATGAGCTACTAGATCATCCCTGCTACTATCTTCTGTAATAAAGGTTCGTAGCTTAACATCTTTAATAGCTATTTTTTCAGTTCTAATTTTATGAGATTGAATTTGAAGCAGTCTCTCATTTGTTAAGTTCCCTTCTTCTTTTAAAATTGCCTCGTTTTTCTGTTTGTTTAGTTCGTCCTGTGCTGCTTCGACCATTCCGTAGAAAGACGTCTCTGCAGTATTGGGTATAAAAGAAAAGACACTATTTTCGGTATCATGATTAATTGCTTTTAACACCTTTGGCATAACTAATTTACCTAGTTCTTTGCGCTCTTGGTAGATTTCTGCATCACTTCCTCTAGAGAAATAAATACGCTCAAAAGAACAAGATTTTCTTTCTAGTGGTTCTATAATTTGAGAAATATCCATAGTACCATCTTTTTTCATAATAACAGCACAGCCTGGATCAATTTCATTAATAGATTCAAAAGGAACATTAAAAACAGTTTGTATAGCTGGCCTTTCTGAGGCAATTACAATTACTTCATCGTCTTTATAGTAATATGCTGGGCGAATTCCCGCAGGGTCTCTTAACACAAATGCATCTCCATGTCCAAGCATTCCAGCCATGGCATAACCACCATCCCAATCTTTGGAAGACTTTTTAAGTATTTTTGTTAGGTTAAGCTTTTCAGCAATGTAGGGAGAAGCTTCAATTTTACTCAAGCCTTTTGCCTTGGCTTTTTTGTAAAGCTTCCTAACCGCATCGTCTAAGAAATGACCTATTTTTTCCATTACAGTAATGGTGTCTGCTTTTTCTTTAGGGTGCATTCCTAGCTTGATGAGGTTGTCAAAAAGCTCCGTAGTATTAGTCATATTAAAATTACCCGCAATAATAAGATTACGGTGCATCCAGTTATTGGTTCTTAAAAATGGGTGCACGTTTTCTACACTGTTAATTCCAAAAGTTCCATAACGTACATGTCCTAAAAATAATTCTCCAATGTAGGGGATGTCTTTTTTTTGTGCTTCAACATCATCTTTTAATTCTGGGTTTGCTTTAAATTCAGAATTAATACGCTCATTTATTTGTGCAAAAATATCTTGGATGGGTTGCGATTTGTTAGAACGTACCCTACTTATATATCTCTCTCCTGGATTAACATCTAACTTAATACTAGCAAAACCAGCACCGTCTTGTCCACGATTGTGCTGTTTTTCCATCATTAAATACATTTTATTTACACCATAAAATGCTGTTCCATATTTCTTCTTATAGTACTCTAATGGTTTTAATAATCTAACCATTGCAATACCACATTCATGTTTTAAAGCGTCACTCATATTTATTGCCCTAATAGTCGGGTAACTTTTTTTCCTTGTAGAAGGATACTATAAATCTAAAAATAAATTAAATAAAAACGCCCCAAAAACTGGGGCGCATATTTATACTAACGTTATCTCAAACTGAGTTAAATTCTTAAACTGTTGTAAGCGATGCTGCAACTCTTTTTTTGTTAGGCTTTGCATTCGCTCTGTTCCAAATTTTTCTACACAGAAAGAAGCTAATGCCGAGCCATATACAATTGCAGTCTTCATATTTTCAAAGCTATAATCTTCAGTTTTTGCTAAATATCCTGTAAATCCACCTGCAAATGTATCTCCAGCTCCGGTAGGATCAAAAACTTCAGCTAATGGAAGTGCTGGTGCAAAAAACATTTCGTCTTTATAAAAAAGTAGAGCGCCATGTTCTCCTTTTTTAATAACAACATATTCTGGCCCCATTTTCATAATTTTTTTGGCCGCATTAACTAGTGAATATTCTCCTGAAAGTTGTCTGGCTTCTTCATCGTTAATGGTAATTACATTAACCTTAGCAATTACTTGCTTAAGCTCTTCTAGTGCACAATCCATCCAAAAGTTCATAGTATCTAGTACAATCATTTTAGGATTGTCCATTTGGTCAACCACACTTAATTGCACCAATGGATGAAGATTACCAAGCATTACCACTTCGGCACCTTTGTGGTCTTGAGGTACTTTTGGCGAAAAATTTTCTAATACATTTAATTCTGTTACCAAAGTATCGCGAGAGTTCATGTCGTTATGATATTTCCCGCTCCAAAAAAATGTTTTACCATCTTTAATAACTTCTAAGCCCTCAATATCCATGTTTTTATCTTGAAGCATCGTGATATATTCTTGCGGAAAATCACCACCAACAACCGATACAATTGCGGAATCTACATTAAGTTGAGAGGCCGATAAACCAATATAAGTGGCGGCACCTCCTAGTATTTTATCTGTTTTACCAAAAGGGGTTTCAATCGCGTCAAAAGCAACAGTACCTACAATAACTAGTTTGGACATAAATAAGCTTGAAAAATTAAAGTGCAAAGATATGAGATTGTTAAAACATACACTAATGTTAAAACTCAACTATTTTCTACCAAAATCAGCAGGAATTTCTCCCCAAGCTTTGGTTTCCCATTTTACAATTGTAGTTGTGTAGCTATTAGTTTTTAACCACGTTTCTGCTCGAGTAATTAACTCAAAAAGTGCTTTATTTTTATGAGAAGGCTTTAACTTAGAATTGCATTTTTTCTTTTTTACCCAACCTATGGCAATACGAGAGTCACTATAAATAATGCGGTCGCTTTTTTGTTTTTTTAAATATGCCAATCCATGTACTAATGCTAAAAACTCTCCTACATTGTTAGTGCCTTGCTCAAAAGG
This sequence comes from Patiriisocius hiemis, assembly GCF_031846325.1. NCBI lineage: Bacteria > Pseudomonadati > Bacteroidota > Flavobacteriia > Flavobacteriales > Flavobacteriaceae > Patiriisocius > Patiriisocius hiemis. The sequence continues at coordinate 532,232 of NZ_JAVRHZ010000002.1, forward strand.
GCCTTGATGAAATAACTGCTTGTAAGTTTGGGTATCTACTCCTCTATATTCCATTTTTCCAGGATTTCCACTTGAGGCAGCATCTACTGCAATGGAATATAAATTAGGCTCTCCTATTTTTTGGAGTTGTTCTTTAGAGAGTGTTTTTTTCTTCTTTGTGTTTTTCCCTTTATAATCTGCATATTCTTTATCATATGCAATTTTGGCTTCTTTTAAGGTTTCAAAAGACATATACTGTGCACCTGTAACTCCTGTGATTGCTTTTTTGCATTCATTCCAAGAGTGAAATATCCCAGTAGGGTTCCCAAACCAGACTACATAATATTTTTTCTTTTTTTTAGCCATACTGTGCCCGCGTTGGCGGTATCTTATTAAGGTTAATCTTTTTGTTTAATTATTGAATTAATTTTTCTATTTGTCCAAAAGCAGTTCTTCAATTACTTTAGGTAAGTATTTATATTCCAATAAATGTATTTTTTGAGCAACATCTTCTGAGGTATCACTTTCTGAAATTTCCACGCTTTTCTGAAAAATAATAGCTCCCTCATCATACGCTTCATTTACATAATGAATAGTAATACCACTTTCTTTTTCATTATTAGCCACTACAGCTTCATGAACATACTTTCCATACATTCCTTTTCCTCCATATTTTGGCAATAAGGCTGGATGAATGTTAATTACTTTGTTTGGGTATTCATTTATAATGTGAACTGGAAATTTTAGTAAAAAACCAGCCAGGACAATTAAATCTGGTTGTGCTTTTTTGAGTAGTTGTAATACTCCATCTTCATTATATAACGCTTCTTTTGAAAAACGTAACGCTTTTGTTTCTAGGTGTTTTGCGCGTTCTAACACTTTGGCATCCTTCTTGTTTGTGAGGACAAGAACAACCTCAGCAACTTGAGATTGCTGAAAGTATTTTATCACGTTTTGAGTATTGGTACCGCTACCCGAAGCAAATATAACAATGCGTTTCTTCATCAATGGTTTCTTTGGGTGTTTATAGAAGTAAACATAAAAATAATAACAAAAGTAAGGCAATAGGGTTTCACTTCGCTCTAAAATGTTTAAATTGGTAACACATTTTAGGTATTAAATAGTGTTTTAATTTAAAATATTTTATTTTTGCCACTTAATTAAAATTTAAAAACAAGAATTATGTCAGACATTGCATCAAGAGTTAAAGCTATTATCGTAGATAAATTAGGTGTAGACGAAAACGAAGTTGTAACAGAAGCAAGCTTCACTAACGACCTAGGAGCAGACTCCTTAGATACGGTTGAACTAATTATGGAATTTGAAAAAGAATTTGATATCCAAATTCCAGACGATCAAGCTGAAAATATTGCAACAGTAGGTCAAGCAATATCATATATAGAAGAAGCAAAATAAAAAATACTTCTTTATGGAATTAAAGCGAGTTGTAGTTACTGGTCTTGGTGCCCTTACACCCATTGGAAATACAATCCCTAATTATTGGGAGGGTCTTAAAAATGGGAAAAGCGGATGCGCACCAATCACCTACTTTGATACCGAAAAGTTCAAAACAAAATTCGCTTGTGAAATAAAGGATTACAATCCACAAGATCACTTTGACAGAAAAGAAGCTAGAAAGCTAGATAAATTTGCTCAATATGCTTTAGTATCTTCTTCAGAAGCTATTGAAGATGCCATGATTAACCTTGATGAAGTCGATAAATTTCGAGTTGGGGTTATATGGGGAGCAGGTATTGGCGGACTAGAAACTTTTCAGGATGAAGTTATAAACTTTGCAGAAGGGGATGGAACGCCACGTTTCAACCCCTTCTTTATTCCAAAAATGATAGCAGATATTGCCCCAGGTAATATTTCTATTAAACATGGATTTATGGGGCCTAACTATACAACGGTCTCAGCTTGTGCCTCTTCAGCAAATGCAATGATAGATGCTCTAAACTATATTAGGTTAGGACATTGTGATATTATTGTAACTGGGGGGAGTGAAGCAGCAGTAACAAAAGCGGGTATGGGAGGTTTTAATGCAATGCATGCACTCTCTACACGTAACGAAAGTCCAGAAACAGCATCGAGACCCTTTGATGCTACACGTGACGGATTTGTACTTGGAGAAGGAGCAGGAGCGCTTATCTTAGAAGAGTACGAGCATGCTAAGAAACGAGGTGCAAAAATATATGCCGAAGTTATTGGTGGAGGGATGTCTAGCGACGCCTACCACATGACGGCACCACATCCAGATGGAATAGGTGTAGAACGCGTAATGCTTAATTGCTTACGTGATGCCGGTATTGATGCTAGTGAAGTAGATGCCATTAATACACATGGTACCTCAACACCACTTGGAGATGTAGCAGAACTAAAGGCAATTTCAAGTATTTTTGGAGATCATACTCACAAAATCAACATTAACTCTACTAAGTCCATGACTGGACACTTATTAGGAGCGGCAGGAGCTATAGAGGCAATTGCTTCAATCTTAGCAATGCAAAATAACTTAGTGCCACCTACTATAAACCATACTACAGTAGATGAAAACATTGATCCTAAACTAAACCTTACTCTTAACAAAGCGCAACCTAGAGATATTAAAGTTGCCATGAGTAATACATTTGGTTTTGGAGGTCACAATGCTTGCGTATTGTTTAAAAAATTAGACGCATAAATTTTTAATGGCAATCCTAAAAAACATATTTACTTCTCGTCCTTCACATGACGAGAATTTTTTTGTTGTCATAAAAAATATCCTAGGGTTTGCACCAAAAGATATTGCAATCTACCATGAAGCATTTACCCATAGGTCTATGAATAATACCAATATTGATGGAAGTGCACAAAGCTATGAGCGATTAGAGTTTCTTGGAGATGCTATGCTTAGTGCCGTCATTGCCTCGCATTTGTTTAACGAAGTGCCTACTGGAGATGAGGGGTATCTTACTAAGATGCGCTCCAAGGTGGTAAGCAGAGAGCACTTAAATGAGTTAGGAAGAGACCTAGGGCTTATTAACCTATTAAAAACATCTGTGCCTACAGATCAGTTTGGAGGAAATATACATGGTAATATTTTTGAAGCACTTATTGGAGCAATTTATCTAGATAAAGGATATAAATATTGCGAAAAGTTTATCTACAAGCGTGTTATTAAACCCTATGTAGATATAGAACGACTAGAAGGTAAAGTTATAAGCTATAAAAGTCTTTTCATAGAATGGTGTCAAAAACACAAAAAGCACTTCAAATTTTCTGTGTATGAAGACACCGGAAACGATAGCCTAAAACATTTTGGCGTAAAACTTTTATTAGATGATGAACTAGTTGGGAAAGCCAGAGCAACTTCTAAGAAAAAAGCCGAAGAACGTGCTGCAAAAAGAGCTTATTACAAGCTTCAAATTGTGATTGATAAAGATTTCCACTAGTAAATCACGCACGCCACACAGACGAAAACGATTTCGTTTAATATTTACATAGATTTAATTAGCAAACAGTATAACAATCGCAAAACAATTGTTACTTTTAAACTTGTTCGTAAAAAGTTATGAGTAATTATAAGTTAATTTTAGAAGATACTTTTGAAGAAGACTTTACTCTAATTGCTATTCATTGTAGTGAAGATTGTTATAAAGTAGCCTATCTTCTAAACCAGTTTTTACAAGTACGATTACATCGCTCCAAAACAGATTTAGAGTATTCTGAAGATGGACTGGAAATAACATTTCCATTGTATGATTATGAAGATGAAATGAAATATACGAGCTATAATTTAATTGCAAATATTTGCAAAAACCCAATTCCTCTTACCACTAGTTCAGGGGGACTTTTTGAAAATGAACCTACTGAAAGTAGTATAACTAGTTACCTAGTACCAGAGATGAAACAAGTTGACTTTTTTATTAAGATTGTTTCAGATTTTGAAACAATCCCACTTAAAAAGATACTTTCATCCATCAATGAAATAAAACAAGTAATTTCAGCCTATAGTGTTGATATACAAACATTGAAGTCTAAAAATAATTTAATATTTGACTAATGCCGAACAAAAAAAGAACCAAAATAGTAGCTACTTTAGGACCTTCTACCTCAGATCCTGACATTATAAAAAAGATGATTTTAGAAGGCGCCGATGTATTTCGTGTTAACTTTTCACATGCAAACTATGAAGGTGTAAAAAAGAATATAAAAATGATTCGAGAGATTAGTGACGCTCTTGACACTTCTACTGCAATTTTAGCAGACTTACAAGGACCAAAACTACGCGTTGGATTAATGAAAGAAGAGGTAGTTGTAGAGCCGGGAGATACTATCCTGTTTTGTACAGGAAAGGAGTTTGAAGGCACCAGTAAAAGGGTCTATATGAACTACGATAACTTTCCTAAAGATGTAAAAGCAGGAGAGCGTGTATTATTAGATGACGGAAAACTTATTTTTGAAATTATTGCCACCAATGGAAAAGATGAGGTTGAAACAAAAGTAATACAAGGAGGACCTTTACGCTCAAGAAAAGGAGTAAACCTTCCTAATACTAATATTTCTTTACCAGCACTTACCATAAAAGATAAAGAAGATGCGGTATTTGCAATTTCACAAGAGGTAGATTGGATTGCCTTATCTTTTGTGCGTCATGCTGAGGATTTAAAAGAACTACAAGCATTAATTGAAGCACATAGTGAATACAAAATTCCAATCATCGCTAAAATTGAAAAACCAGAAGCAGTAAAAAACATAGATAAAATAGTTGCGTATTGTGATGGATTAATGGTAGCTCGTGGTGACCTTGGTGTTGAAATCCCTGCGGCAGAGGTACCGCTTATTCAAAAAGAACTTGTACTTACAGCAAAAAAAGCAAGAATACCTGTAATCATTGCTACTCAAATGATGGAGACTATGATTACTTCGCTAACGCCAACTAGAGCAGAAGTTAATGATGTGGCTAACTCTGTAATGGATGGAGCAGATGCTGTGATGCTAAGTGGTGAAACTTCAGTAGGGAAGTACCCGGTTGAGGTGATTAGAACAATGGCAAACATTTGTATAAACGTAGAAAATTCACCGCTAATAAATGTTCCTCAAGAACCACCTCACGTACGCACCAATAGATACATTACAAAATCTATTTGTTATCATGCAGCAAACATGGCAAATGAGATAGAAGCAAGGGCGATATGTACGTTAACTAATAGCGGGTATACGGCATTTCAAATTTCGGCTTGGAGACCAGACGCCCATATTTTAGTATATACTTCAAACAAGAGAATCCTATCTAGATTAAATCTTTTATGGGGTGTAAAATCTTTTTACTATGACAAATTTGTAAGCACCGATGAAACGGTTGAAGACGTAAACCGCATTGCCTGTAAAAGTGGTTTTGTAAAAAAAGGGGATTATTTAATTAATCTTGCTGCGATGCCTATTGTTGATAAAGGTATGGTGAATACATTACGAGTAAGTCAGGTATAAAAAAGGATGTCTAGACAATAATGGCTATAACTATGTCATCTTGAGCCTATCGAAAGATAATTGAAAACCAACTATTTAAAACTTCGACAAGCTCAAGATGACATACTAAAGCAATTTGCACCGCTTCCTTTTTTAAATTTAATTCTTATTCCACAATCTCAGTACGTTCTAATTTTATATTATCTCCATCTTGAGTGATGGTTACGGTATAACCAAAACCTTCAGAGGCATGACTGTATTCAATTTTTTGAAGTTCTTTATCCTTTCTTTCAATGTCTAATTCACTTTTCCATACACGAGAAGAAGGCTTTGGGTTTTTAATTTTCTGTATCGTTTTTCCTTTATGTGATGGAAAAGTAAACTCTCTAGGGATTTTAAAAAGTTTTTGCGAAATAAAATAACCTTCATGCCAGGTTGCATTGGGAAGTATTAAAGTTTCAGTATTGCTTGGTTTACTGGCCGTTCCACCTGTAGTTTCGGTAAAAATTACTTTTGGGAATTGCCCTTTTAAATCTTCGGCATAAATCGCAGGTTTTATATCTTCTTCAGGAGGAAAAAAACGAGACAAATAGCCATTAAAAGCATATCCTTTTTTGTGATTGTAAGATACTTCATGCATTCCTCCCTTAATACCACCCACAGTCATTGTTGGTTTCTCTTCAGCAGTTATCACTTGTACCTTAGTGCCGTAAGGCATAATGGCTAACTTTTCACTAGAAAGATTGTTGTATTCGCGTAAACTTAAACCTGTAGCTGCAGTAACATAGAGATAGGTTTCGTTTGGAGTGTTTATAGCCGTTTCTGCAATGGCTAGGTCTTTAACTTCTGGAGTTGTTTGAGGGTCTTGTGACGTTTCTTTGCAAGAAACAAATGCAACACTTGCTGCAAGTAAACTTAGAAAAACTACTTTTTTCATAACGTATTGATTTTAGTTAATAAAATGATTCAAAGTAGTTTGCTTACATAGTTAAAAATCTAGCTTTAATTGAACGTCTATTGAGGTGTCTTCTTTGGGCTTAGGCCTTTTTTTATCCTCGTTGTTGAGGTTTGATAAACTAATTCCCAACAAGCGTACCGAGTTTTTCATTTTCTCCTGAAATAACAAATCTTTAACGTTATCAAGGATTAATTCTTTACTTGATATATATAGTGGGAGTGTTTTGCTTCTAGTTTTTAACGTAAAATCGCTGTATTTAATTTTAAGTGTAATTGTTTTTCCTGCAACTTTACTTTTTTTGAGTCTTTTTTCTACTTCAGTTGCAATATCTTCTAAGCGTTCCAGCATAAACAACTCACTAGAAATGTTTTTACTAAAAGTTCGTTCTGCAGCGAGTGATTTTCTAGTTCGTTCTGGCTTTACTTTACTAGTATGTATTCCTCTAACAATACTGTAATAATAACTTCCACTCTTGCCAAAGTTTTCTTGAAGGTACTCAAAAGATTTACTTTTTAAATCTTTGCCGGTGTAAATACCATGACGGTACATTTTTTCTTTCATCACTTTACCAACTCCATAAAACTTTTTAATATCAAGTGACTCTAAAAAATCTAGTACCTCTTCTGGAGGGACTGTTTTTTGCCCGTTAGGCTTATTAATATCACTAGCAACTTTGGCGATAAATTTATTAATGCTAATCCCAGCAGAAGCATTAAGCCCTGTTTTTTCTTTTATTTTCTCACGAATTTCTTTTGCTATAAGAGTAGCGCTTGGATTTCCTTTTTTATTTTCAGTTACGTCTAGATACGCTTCATCAAGAGAGAGTGGCTCTACAAGATCTGTATATTCAAAAAACACCTTTCTAATGATGGCCGAAACTTCTTTATAACGTTCAAAATTTGTTCTAACAAAAATAAGCTCAGGGCATAACTTTCTAGCTAATACACCGCTCATAGCAGAGCGAACACCATATTTACGCGCTTCATAACTAGCAGCGCTTACAACACCTCGAGCCGAACTTCCACCAACAGCAATGGGCTTGCCTCGTAAGTCAGGATTGTCCAATTGCTCTACTGAGGCATAAAAGGCATCCATGTCCACGTGTATTATTTTACGAATAGGAAGCACAGTTTCCATAGATTAAAAATACTACCTAAAATATAATTTCTGTCTATCTTTAACTATTATGAATCTCAACCAAGTTACCATACCCTCTAAAGATGTAAAAAAGGCGATAGGGTTTTACCAAAAATTAGGTTTAGAACTTATTGTACACACGCACGATCACTACGCCAGATTTTTATGCCCAACAGGAGACGCTACATTCTCTATACATTACAGAGAACAATTAAATACTGAAGGTGGAGCTATTATTTACTTTGAAGTTCCAGATGTTGCTAAAAAAGTAAAACAATTAAAAGAAAAAGGTATTACATTTATGACTGAAACTACAGCACAATCTTGGGCTTGGACTGAAGCAAAGCTAAAAGACCTTGATGGTAATACACTTATTATTTATCATGCTGGAGAGAATCGAAAAAATCCGCCGTGGAGAATTCAATAAATAAAACAGCAATACTTTTAGGAGCTACAGGTTTAACAGGAGGAATACTATTAAATTTTTTACTGAAAGATAATGCCTATTCAAAAATTAAAATCTTTGGTCGAAGTTCTGTGAATATAAATGATCAAAAAATCGAAGAACATTTAGTAGACTTATTTAAGTTACAAGATATTGCCGAAGAATTTAAGGGTGATGTTGTTTTTTGTTGCATTGGTACTACAAAAGCAAAAACTCCAGACAAGGACACCTATAAAAAAATTGACTACGGAATTCCAACTACAGCAGCCCACCTTGCAAAGAGAAATAACATTTCAACTTTTGTTGTAATTTCTTCGTTGGGAGCGAATGCAAAAAGCAGTAATTTTTATAGTAAGGTAAAAGGCGAAATGGAACGAGAGGTACTTTCAAAAAACATAAAAGACACCTTTATTCTTCAACCTTCATTGATAGGTGGCTCTAGAGACGAAAAACGAATTGGTGAGCGTCTAGCTCAAATAACCATGAAAATAGTTGACTTCTTAATACCAAAGAAGTACAAGATAATTGAACCAGAAACCGTTGCTAAAGCAATGATTGTTGTTTCAAAAAAAGGATATAATGAGAATATTATACCTTCAGATAAAATAAAGGAAATAGCAAATGCTTGAAATAGAACGCAAATTTTTAGTTAAAAACAAAAGCTTTAAAGCCGAAGCGATTTCAGAAAATCGAATTGTACAAGGCTTTTTAAATTCAGATCCAGAACGTATTGTTCGTATTAGAATTAAAGGTCAAAAAGGATTTATAACTGTAAAAGGAAAAAGTAATATAAAGGGAACAACTCGCTTTGAATGGGAAAAAGAGATATCAACCACAGAAGCTGAAGCCTTACTAAAACTATGCGAAAAATGTGTAATTGAAAAAACCCGATATGAAATAAAACAAGGAAGCCATATATTTGAAGTAGACGAATTTTATGGTGATAATGAAGGTCTAATCATGGCAGAAATAGAGCTCAACCATGAAACCGAAATTTTCACAAAACCTTCTTGGCTTGGAAAAGAAGTGACAGGTGAGGTACGCTATTACAACTCACAATTAAGTACAAACCCATATAAAAACTGGTAAAATGAAAATAAATAGAAGTAATCCTTCCCTTGAGAGGGGACTAAGGGGTGTGTTAAGTTTCTTATTAGTATCAATTATTTTTTTAACTAGCTGCAAACCCGAAATCCATCGTGAATATATTATGGAACCATGTCCTGAGGATGAAAAACAATCTGTTGCTACTTTAAAAAAACAATTACAAGAAGATGGATTCCAAACCTTTGATTATGTGGATGAGGAAACAGGAGATACCATTATTATGCAGGAGTACTATATTGCATTTTTAAAGCGAGGCCCTAATAGAACTGAGGATAAAAAAGAAGCTGATAGCTTACAAGCATTACATATGGCTCATCTTGGAGCGATGTACGAGAAAGGGTATGCAGATATTTCAGGACCTTTTGGAGATGACCAAGATGTAAGAGGAATTACAATTTATAACGTGCCTACATTAAAAATGGCCGATAGTTTGGCAAATATGGATCCAATGGTCCAAGCAGGATGGTTAGAAATTGAAGTTCGTCCGTGGTGGGCAGGAAAAGGATTTCCACTTCGTTAGGAAGCTACAAGATGTTTAATTTTTTGTATTTCCTTACTATCTGAAAAACCAGAAATGGCACTATTAAACATAGTATTAGAATCACTTTCTTTTTTAATTGCTGAAAAGTGAGCCATTGTAAAACCAGCTTTTTTAAATGAAAGAATATTTTCGCTAGTTATACCTCCACCAGGCATAATTTGTAAACTATCTTTTGTTAGTTCTTGTAATGATTTTAGATAGGCTATACCATAAACTGCTTTGTTTTTTTGCCCTGACGACAATAGGCGGGTTACTCCCATATCTAAAAGATGATAGATAGTAGTTGCTGGATTTGTACATATATCAAAAGCTCTATGAAAGGTAAACTCCATTCCTTTAGAGGCTTCTATTAGTAATTGGGTAGTTTTAATAGCTAACCTTCCCTCTTTAGTGAGTGCACCACTCACAATTCCTTCACAGCCCAGGTTTCTACAATACTGAATGTCTTCTAGCATTTGGTCAATTTCTTGTGAAGTGTATACAAAATTTCCCCCTCGCGGTCTAATTAATACATGGGTAGGTATGGTGAGCTGTTCTTTTACTTTTAAAATGGTAGCATGGTCTGGCGTTACTCCACCGATAGACAATTCTTCACATAACTCAATACGATTGGCTCCTGCTTTTTGAGCAATTTCAGCACTTGTAAAACTATTAGCACAGACTTCTAATACCATAATTAACGTATCACAATTTCATCAATAAACGTCCAAGCTGGATTTCCAGATCCTTGCAATCCTTCTGGGATTATACCGTAGTTTGGGATTGTAAGAATAATCTTGTAGGCTTCAGTTAGGTTTTCTTCAGAAACATCAAACTCAAAAGAAACTTTATCAGAATCAGGATTTATTTCATACTCAATATCAGCTTTAAACTCATTATTTCCTTTTGAAACTAATTTTATCTGTCCTTTATAAGGACTATAAATCCATTGTCCATTTGCATTATAAAAACGAGTACTTATTCCACTAACTTTTGTGGGCTCTGGAAATGTAATTACAATTTCCAAGTCGTCTCCCCAAAAGCCCAACCACTCTTTATCTCCATAACGTGTATTGCTGCCAGAAATACCATTTATTAATGCATCTTTACCACCAGCACTATAAGCAGGATGTGGTTCAACATTAAGTTGAATATTTGCTTTAAGCCCTTTATGATAAGTAATGGTATCATTCAAAACCCTGCCAACGGGTTTATTGTCCTTATAAACCTGAGCTTTTATGGTGGCATCTTCAATTATTAGAATGGGCGTATCATATACTTTTTCTTCTTGTTTATTTAAGGTGTATCTGATTTCTTTCCCTTCTGTATGTGTTTTTAATTTATATAGAAGACTATCATTCTTCTTTACAATAGCACTTTCTAAATCATATAAATGATTTGCATAGTTAACATGGAGAACATCTAGTCTTTGAATAAAAGACTCTACCCTAGCCAAAAAGTTAGGATAGTCTTTCTCTACATTTTTTGTTGGACCACTCCAAACCACTTCACTCATAGCCAATACTCTAGGGAATAGCATATATTCTACTTGGTCTGTTGTAGGCATATACTCTGTCCATATATTTCCTTGTGCCCCAAGAACATGTGTAGCTTCTTCTTTAGATAATTCATGAGGAATAGGATTAAAGCTATAAACTTTTTTAAGAGGTAAAAAGCCTCCAATAGCTAATGGTTCTTCGTAGCTATCATCTTGGTAGTAGTCAAAATAGGCATGCGAAGTTGGAGTGAGGATGACATCATTTCCTTGTTTTGCAGCAGTAACAGCACCTTCGGTTCCTCGCCATGACATTACAGTAGCATTGGGAGCTAACCCTCCTTCCAGAATTTCATCCCAGCCAATTATCTTTTTTCCTTTACTATTTACAAATGTTTCAATCTCTTTAATAAACCAACTCTGTAGTCCCGCTTCATCTTTTAAGTTATGTTTTTTTATAAGTTGCTGGCAATGTGCACAGTTTTTCCATTGTTTTTTGGGAGCTTCGTCTCCACCAATATGGATGTACTCACTTGGAAAAAGCTCCATTGTTTCGGTAAGTACATCTTTAAGAAATGTCATTGTTTTTTGGTTAGGGCAATAAATATTCTCAAATACGCCCCACTTAGAAGCAACAGGAACTTGGTTACCTGTACATCCTAGTTCCGGATATGCACTTACTGCAGCTTGCGCATGCCCTGGCATTTCTATTTCTGGGATAATAGTAATGTTAAGTTGGGCTGCATATGTAACAATTTCTTTAATATCTTCTTGAGTGTAAAAACCACCATAGCGTTCTTTCTTGTAGTGTTGTGGAATATCATTATAATGCCCAATTAAGGTACTGTCTCTATAAGCTGCATGTTGAGTTAAACGAGGATGTTTTTTAATCTCTATACGCCAGCCTTGGTCATCGGTTAAGTGCCAATGAAAGGTGTTCATTTTTAACATAGAAAGATGGGAGATATATTGTTTTATAAATTCCTTCGGAAAAAAATGACGCGACACATCTAGATGCATGCCGCGGTATTTAAACTTAGGGGCATCTGTAATTTTAACAACAGGTATTTTAATTGACTTTTTAGGTAGTAAGTTTATTTGCTCTAAATCTGGAGGTAGTAATTGACGTAATGATTGTACGGCATAAAAAGCACCGCTAGCATCACTCGAATTTATTTCTATCCCTTCTTTTGAAACAGAAAGGCTATACCCTTCAGAAACAATTAAAGAGTCTTTTTTAAAGACAATTGTTGAATTTTCTGAAGTTGCTTCTAACTCAATTCCTGCTCCATTACTTAGGAAAGTATTTAAAAAGTTAGTTGCAACTTCAAACTCTTTTGGAGCAGAAAAAGTTGTTTTTGAGGTTAGTTCAAACACATCATTACCAATTTCCAGCTGTTGAGGTTTAGGAATGATACTTATTTTTGAAACTTGAATTTCCTTTTCTGAAGTGCAGCTAAGCAAAACAGAAATAAATATTGAAAAAATAATATAGTGCGTTTTCAAAAGAGTCTAGTTATTTAGTTTGTTGAGTGTTTTAAATTTTATGTTTATTGGTTTTTCTGTCTTTGGAAAATAGTAAACGGTTTTCGATTCTCCTGGTAGCAAGTCAAAAAAGTTGTCACTAAAATGCCCAAATATATCACTATGTAAAAACACATCTTTTTGTAGCGAGTTTGATGTTATGCTAATCTTCCAACCATCTTCAGTAATATAGGGATTTGAAATTTTGACATCTTCAATTGGCAACTTTAAATCTTTAGGTCTTTCAAAAAAATAAAGTGTTTTACTTGCTCCAAAAGTAAGTTCTACATAGCTGTAAGCAGGGTCAAATTCAAAATTAGATAACTTCATTGTAGTAACTACTTCATTTTTTTGGAGGTTAGTCTGTACATTATGTATAGTCTGTTCTTTTATTAGATTACCTTCAAAATCTTTTATTGAAATGTGTAGCGAATCTTTAATGACGTTTTTAGAATCGTCAACAATAGTAACTTGTAGTGCCTCATCTTCTTCCCAAGCAATAATTTTTCTATTCTCAAAGGCTCTTTTTGCTTTGTAGTGTAAGGCTTTCCAGTTGTCTAATCCATCAATGCTAGACCAAGAAACTACTGGCCAGCAATCGTTTAATTGCCAGTATAGTGTTCCCATGTTATAGGGTTTTGCTCTTCTGTGTGCTGTAATCCCTTTTGTAATTCCGTAGGCTTGTACTAATTGACTTACATACACATAATCTTCGCTGGTTGTAGGCACGGGGAAATCACGAGCCATATATTCTTTTATTAATTGAAACCCTCTGCTATGTTTTTGATGAGAAGCAAAACTTGGATGTGAAGTATCAATACTGTCTTGTTGAGTAAAATAGCTTATGGCTTCATAACTAGGAAAACTTTGAAATCCAAACTCGCTCATAAAACGAGGGACTTCTTCCTCAAAATGTTCAAAAGGATAGCCGTCATGCCACACCCACCAGTCGTGTGCGTCGCCTTCAAATTGATAGCGTTTGTCTCCACGACCGTACTTTGGCGAACTTTCCCAATATGAAATACTTGGAGATAAACTATCTACTACCTTGGGTAAAATGTCATTAAATACTTTTTGGTAATTGCCCCATATTTCGATTTTTTGGTCTTCGGTTTTACCCTCTTGCCAACCCCAACGATGCCAGCCTTCACTATTTTCGTTGTTACCACACCATAATGCAATACTTGGATGTTGGCGTAGCCTCTTTACATTATCTATAGCTTCTTGTTTTACATTTTCTAGAAAGCTTGTATCGCCCGGATACATAGCGCAAGCAAACATAAAGTCTTGCCAAATCAATATCCCTTTTTCATCACACAAATCATAAAATAAGTCATCTTCATACACGCCGCCACCCCAAACACGTAGCATGTTCATATTGGCGTCTACCACATCATTGAGTAATTTTTCTCTTTCTGAAGGAGTCACCTTACTCAAAAATATATTCTGAGGAATGTAATTAGCACCTTTCATATAGACTGGTTTGTCATTCAGTTTAAAATAAAAGCTTTCGCCTATGCTGTCTTTTTCTGTAATTAATTCAATGGTTCTAACACCTACTTTTTTTGAAACTTCGTCAACAATAGTACCTCCATTTTTAAGTCTAATGTTGAAGTCATACAAAAAAGGTTCTCCAAGATTATGCGTCCACCAAAGTTTAGGGTTGTCAATAGTTATTGGAATATTATAAGAGCCTAGACCGCCATATAATTCTACAGGTTGTGTAACTAATTTTTCTGAAGTGTTATTGATTACTTCAATTTCAAAGCCGTTATCATATTCTTGGGATTCAATCTCAATATGTGCGACTAGCGTAGCCTTTTCTTCTGAAACTTCTTTGGTTTCTATATATACATCATTAAGTCTAGCAATGTCATAAGAAACTAACGAGATATCACGCCAAGCTCCCATGGTTTTAATTGTAGGCCCCCAATCCCACCCATATTGAAATTGTGGTTTGCGCGTAAACACACGAGGTGCTTCAGGGAGTTTGTAATCAAGTTTTGCGGCTTTAAAATTTTCGATTCTCCCTGTTGGACTGAAACCTATTACAAGTTTATTGTTTTGTTTTATTATTTCTGAAACATCTACCTCATAAGTTCTAAAGGCGTTATCCGTTTTCAGAATCAAAGAGTCGTTCAACCTAATTTCGGCATAGGTGTCGAGTCCTTCAAATTTCAGCAAGTGGGATTTCTTTTCTAACATTTCAGAAGGTATTGAAACCTCTTTTTTATACATCCAATCTCTTTCTGAAACCCATTGAATACTATCCTCATTTTTCAATAAAAATGGATCAGGAATTTTACCCAATTTTAATAAATCTGTCTGCACACTTCCCGGGACTGTTGCTGTTTCCCATTGGATAACCTCTTCTGGAATGAGTTTATTATATTCAGCAAATTTCCAATCGTCTCCATTAAGCAAGAGAGTTTTGTTTTTACTTTGAGAGCAACCTAGGCAAGTAAGGAAGATTAGAAAATAATATAGCCCATTTTTCATCCTTCTAAAATACATATTTGATTATCACTTAGAAGCAAAATCAATTGCAATCTTTTGAGAGACTTCATTCCCTTCCTGGTCTGTAGCACTAAGAACATACTCTCCTAGTTTAGGTACAATAGCTAACTCGTGAAAGGTTTCGGTAGTACCTACAAAGGTATCATCTAGATACCAGTAAACTTTAGTTTCTGGGTCTCGGTGAGCGAGTTTAAAAATGACTTCGTTAGTGTTTTCTTCAAAGTTCTTAGCTAGGAGTATCGTTTCGTTTTTCTTAGGAAAAATAAAATCCATAGTGCGCTCACCTTCTTGTAAACAATCATTTTTAAAAGGAGGTAAGGGTTTGTACTCGGGATGGAGTGGGGCGTAATAATACTCCATAACCGGAGGTAACGAGAACCAGTTTCTTTGCTGCATATTAGCTAGCAGATAACAAGACGTATTTACTCGATATGTTTCTGTAGCGTCTAAAAATGTGCGTTGATGATACTGGCATGCTGCTGTTTTAATTCCGTTTTTAGGAATAAATTCTGTTATAACTTCATTGCAATAGACACTTGCGAGGTGTCCGCTTTGATGACAAATTTCAGATTCTATTAGCTCATCATATGGTACAGCAAACCATTCAGTTTTTGGTAAAACATCTACCACATTAAATAGTAAAGGTGCTGCTGCTTGAATTCCCGTTAATCCAGGCCTTCCTTCACCATCTGCGTTGCCTACCCAAACCCCAATAGCATATTTTGGAGTTACTCCAACCGCCCAGGCATCTTTAAATCCAAAACTTGTTCCTGTTTTCCAAGCGATGGGTTGTGCGTCATTAAAAAAGTCCCAGTTTTCTTCTCCTTGTGGTCTATTTACTTTTCGCATTGCATCAAAAGCATTATAAATAGCCCCAGCATTAAAAACAGTTGGTTGTGATTTTACCTTTCCAAAATCATACTTTCTCTTTGAGTTAAAAATCGGTTTACTAAACTCATTCGCTCTATATTCGCTTGAGGAATTTGTATAGTAATTTAGTGTAGACGCTAAGCCAGCATATGCAGCAGTAACTTCCCAAAGTGAACTTTCGGCACCACCTAAAATTAGCGATAAACCATAGTGATTGGCATTTTTATTTATAGATTTTTGATTCAGTTTTTTTAAAGAGTTGTAAAATCGCTCTAACCCATATTTTTTTAGCATTCGCACAGCTGGGACATTTAGAGAACGTGCAAGAGCAGTACTTGCTGGTACAGCACCATTAAATTCTTTATCAAAATTTTGTGGGTTGTAACCGTTAACATTAGTAGGAATATCTGCCACTAGTGTATTAGGTAATAACTCTCCTGCGTCTAATAAAGCAGTATATAAAAACGGTTTTAGAATACTCCCAGTACTCCTGGGTTTATCAATGATATCTACATAATTGTTATGCGCCAAAGTTGTAGGCGCATTACCAACATAAGCAACTACTTCTCTAGTAGTTACATCTAAAACAAGTATAGATAGATTGTTAATTTCGTTTTGGGATAACAAGTAATGATGCTCCTTAGTAATTCTGTTTATTTGTTTTTGTAAGGAGAAGTCTATTGTAGATTGAATGCGTTGCCCTTTGTATTGTTGCTTAATCTTTTCGGTAAAATGAGGAGCAACTTCAGGTAAGGGAAAAGGTTTTCCAGGGAGTGGCTCTAAAATAGCTAACTCATAGGTGGTTTTATCTATTATTTCATTTTGAAACAACTTTAAAAGCAATCTGTCCCTTTTCTTTTTAAAAATAGTCTCATTTTTTCCTGGAAATATTAAAGAAGGTGCATTGGGCAGTACAGCTAGTGCTGCAGATTGCCCCCAACTTAATTGTCTTGAACGAACCCCAAAATAACGCCACGAAGCTGTTTCAAGACCAACTACATTTCCGCCAAAAGGAGCATGACTAGCATAAAGATTTAAAATTTCTTTTTTAGAATAACCTGCTTCTAATCGAGTAGCTTGAATAATTTCAATTAATTTCTCGCCATAACTTCTTTTTTTATTTTTACGAGAAAGTCTAATTACTTGTTGTGTTAATGTACTCCCGCCACGACGTTTATTAGTAGTTATATTACCCCATAATGCTTTTGAAATTGAAATAGGATTAAAACCTGGGTGTTTGTAAAAGTATTCGTCTTCAAAATGAAGAATGGATTGCTCAAACCTGTAAGGTATGCTATCTACTTTTGGAAAACGCCATTGGCCATCGTCGGCAATTCTAGCCCCAATCATATTCCCACCTTTACTTTCTACAACGGTAGCTGTTGGCACGTCAAAAAGAGTAGATGGCAAGCAAAAAAACCATAGAATAAAACACAAGCCTATACTAGCAAGTTTAAACTTGTGTTTTTTTATTTTATGTGTTATGAATTGTTTCATTGCTTTATTTCAATCCAAGTTCCTTTATTTCTTGCATAATAATTATTGTCATACATAGCTTCTACTTGTGTGCCTGGCAAATAGTATTTTCCTAGGTATGAGGCATTTATTTTTACTGTAAACGTTTTAGATTTTCTACTACCTAAATCAAAATAGAAATTTACCCTATCATCACGAATATCTGTATATCTAGCATCTCCAGTTGCTCCTCCCCCAAGACTAGTAAAACTTGTATTTACTATTTCCCATCCTCCAGGAAATATTTGTGAAAGTGCTATATTATCTACATAATCACTTGTGTTATTAATAACAGTAATCTTAGCTGTAATTTCATCTCCTTGTTTTATATTATCTATGCTAATTGCCTTGCCATTGCTATCTACAAACCTAGTTTGTAATTTGAATCCACGTGTTTCAGAAAGTTCCTCTCCTAAAGGAAGTTTTCCTTTTTGAGCAATAGATACGTAAATGTCATTTCCTTTTTTATTAGTGATAGATACCGTGTTTACTCCCATGGTTGTTGCAAGTTCTCTTTGAGCAACAGCTTTTTCTGTTTTAATATTTATAGTTTTTCCGTTTTGAACAAAATCAATTTCTATTGCTTTACCACCAGCTTTTTCAACCATCTTTGCCATAGCAAGTAAGCCATAGGCAGTTTCTTGAGTACTATACCACCTCGAAGAACTTAATGCTTTTGCTAGAGAAACGGCTATTTCCCTTTTTTTAGAATCATCCAACAACACCATTGTTTCAAGTGCCATTGCCTTGTTTCTAAAAGGAGAACCGTAAGTGTAGTAGTCATATTTATGAGGAACAAAATCAATATTTGCCGTTTGTGCAATTTGTTGTGCGACATTTTCCTTGCCAGCTAGTGCATACGCAGCTGCTAATCGCCATTTGGCATTATTACTAATGTAATTTGCTTCTCTTAATCGATTCATTGCGGCTAATTCTGGTTTTCCAGCAAGTGCTAGTGTATATAGCCTATACGCTTGTGTTAAGCTAGCATTGTAACGACTATCTTTATTACGCCATTGTCTTGCTTGGGTTTGTTGGTAGCGCAGCCAATTACTTTTAAATGTTATAGGTAAGGCGTATCCTTTTTTCTCTGCTTCTAACATAAAATGACCTGCATAATTAGTCCCCCATTCGTTTTCATACCCTTCACCTGGCCAATAACTAAGACCCCCGCTTGTAGTTTGAAAATTATCAAGCCGTTGGATAGCTGCCTTTATATTTTCTTCAATTTCCATTTTCTTATTGAATGTAATATCAAAAACATCTGCCAGGTACAATTGTGGAAATACACCTGAAGTAGTTTGCTCTATACAGCCATGCGGATAACTAATTAAGTATTGTAAGCGCTTATTGAAATCCATTGGAGGGAGTGTAGAAAACTCAATGGTAGCAGCGTTAGTTCCTGCAACTCCATAGGTTTCAAAAGTGATAGTCTTTGAGCCATCTTTAGTTAGATTATATGGTGTTGTTTTCTGAAAAATTGGATTCGGGTTTTCTACATCTACTTCAATTTTATGACTAGCTTTTTCACCACTTCCAGAAGCAGATACTTCAACAGTTTGAAAGGTATTTGAAGGCAATACTTCAAATTCAAAATTTACAATCTGCTCTCCAATTTCTGGGAAAGAAATTGTTTTTGAAGTACCATTTAATGGTTTTAAAGCATCACTAACTTTTAAATTTATAGTGGCACTTTTTACCTTTTTTTCCATTGCAAATACAGTTACCGGAAGTGTAACCATTTCACCTGGCGACAACACTCTAGGTAAGGAGGCTAATACCATTAGTGGTTTACGCACAGGAGTTACTTTTTCATTACTTCCGTAAGCACTTTTGTCATTATTTCCTGCAATAATCATAGTTTTTACAGACCCAACATAATTAGGCATAGTAATTTTGTGATTTGCAGTTTGCCCAGCTTTTAACTCAAAAGGACCTAAATATTTCACAACAGGTTTAAACCTATCTGCTTTCCTGTTCTTGGCGCCAGCTGCTGCACCGCCACCTCCAATAGCATAGATGTTATTTACACTACCAGAATATGCACCAATAACATAATCGTAAATATCAAAAGTTTTTACACCTAGTGCTTCTCTAGTGTAAAATGCGTCATGAATTTTTGGAGTTTGAAAACGGGTGAGGTCTAATAATCCTTCATCTACCAAAGCAATGGTATACGTCATTGCTTTTTTAGACTTTTCAGAAACAGAAACTATAAACGTTTCTTCTGGTTTAAGCACTTCTGGCATTGCTAGTTGGGGTTCTAGAATTGTAGAAGGATTTTCAACTAATAACGGAATTACTCCGTAAAGTCTAATAGGTAAATCGTTTTTGGTTTGCTCATGAGGTTGTAGCAAAGAAATGTTTACATACACATTAGGCGCCATTTCTTTGGTAATTTTTATCGAAGCTTTAGTCTCTCCTTTAGTAGTTTCAATCCATTGTTTGGTAAGAACTTCAGTTCCATTTTCAACAGTTAATAATGCACGCCCTTTACTTCCTGAAGGAAATGTAATTTGAGCTGTTTCTCCAACAGTATACTTTTCTTTTTCAGCAGAAAAAACAAGCATTTTTGCACTTTCAGAATCCATAGGTGCGCTCCACCAGTTTCTGTAGAAATAGGTAACACGCCCAGTTGCGTGACCACTCTCTGTATCTATGACACGAATTAAATAACGTCCACCGCTTTTCTCAGGAATGTTTACTGTAAAATCTCCAGTTCCCTTACTATTTGTAGTTACAGTAAATTCTTTTACAGGTTTGTGAACCACACTATTTTCATAGCGTGAAAGGTTATCATACCCACGATTCCACCACCAACGCCATTCTATTTTAAAGACCTTAACTTCAAGCTTTCGGCTTCCACTTGGATTGCCTTGTGCATCTACGCTCGCTACTTTAAACTTCACGTTCTCATCTGTAAAATAAGAACCATACCTATGCGGATCTGGAGATTGTAAACCAACAAAATGTGAATAAGGAGCAAGATTTTTACTGAAAACATCAATCGAAAAATCTCCACCACCTTCAAAAACCTTAGTTAAAAAAGTAGCTTGTAACATTCCTGGTGCTTTATTACTTAAAGACACCTTTTTTGAAAAGGCTGCAAGGCCTTCTTGTGTTAGGTTTTTTGAAAGAACCGGAATCTCAATTTCTGAAAAACTTCGGATGGGATCATTAAACTTATAGGTTGGAAACTTTTTAAAAGCAGTATTGGTTGCTCTAAGAGTTGCGTTCATTTCTACTTTTAAATTTCTCGCAGGTGCACCATGTAGCCAAGTTGCAGCAATGTCTCCTTCTATTGGTTTGCTAGCATCCAGCACTTCGTCTTTAAAATCTAATTTTATTTTTAAGCGGTTGGGCTTTACAGTAGCTACTTTTAAGGATTTTGTGAAAGCAGCACTTCCCACTTTTACAGTTGCATTCCAATTTCCAGTAGGAGCAGAAGCTTCTGTTTTTATTGGTAAATAGTAGAAGCCTTTTTGCACAACGCCATTTTGAGAGTTTGTTTTACTATTTAGTACAGTTCGTTGAACCAACTTACCTCTTGCATCTGTTAGTTCTAAACTCACAGGGTGGTTTTTTGGCAGCGGATTTGCAACATCATTTAACACAAAGGTTAAGTGAATACTATCTCCAGGGCGATGTACGCCTCTTTCTGTATATATAAAACCTTTAAGTCCTTTTTGAAGTCGTTTCCCTGACACATCAAAATTACTAAGCGACAATGCATTACCATCTTCAAGCTTTGCGTAGGCATAATTGCTTCCTTTCCTTGCTACTGCAAAAGCAATGGTTTTTTTACTGTCATATAATGTCATCCCATCTGCATCTGTAGTAATGGTTTCAATTTTTTGCTGCTGAAAGTTAAATAGGTCAATCTTTACAGCACCTTCAGGGTTTGTAGTAAGTAAATTTGATACTGCAAAGTGATACGATTTGTTGTTTCCTTTTTTAACTATAAGCCCTAAATCGCTTCCAAGAACATTAGTTGAAACTACACGATTTCCATTATAATAAGCTTCATGACAAGGGTTGTCACGTTCTCTCCAATTATAGCTATTGTTTCTCCAATTGTACAACTCGTTGTCCCAATACCTTTCTTCTCGGGCTTCTTCAACTTCTTCAACTATAGCAGTATCATAATAGTCCTCTTCGTATTCATCATACGTTTCTGTAGTGCTTTCTTGTGACGCCATAGCACAACTATAAGTGCTATATTCTTTTTTAAAGCTTAATTCTATCCGGTATAATGAGCCAGGATCTGCGCTAAAAATTTCTGAAAGATTAATTGCATGTGCTTTCCACAAACCATTATTGGTAAGTCCTTTTTCTTGTAAAGTGATTGTCTTTTTTACTATGCGCCTTCCTACTCTTCTTATTTCATAACTGTTGTTGTCGTTTAGATTAGATGTTTGTAAAAACTGAAGCATATTTGCTTCATAAATTTTTATAACTCGAACATCTACAGCAGTAAGGTTTACAGCTTCAAAATAAATAGGGGTAGAGGCCGCATTAGGCAATATAACTCCTTGTGATAATAAACGTACTGCCGGTTTTAATTGCTCAAAGGAAAGGAGTTCGCTAAATTCTTTTTTAAGTGTAAACCCTTCTGTGTTTTTAATCCCGTTAAATGCAGTTACTCTAACATTGCCAATAATGTTATTTGAGGGATATACTGTAAGTATGTTTCCATCTACTTCAAAACGAAGAGACTGAGCTTTTTCAATTGCAACTAAACCAGAGAAGTTTTGATTTGGGTCTAAAGGGTCCGAAAAATTGAGAGTTAGAGCAGCTTGTGGAGCTGAGCTTGCTTTTGCATCCACAATAGTGAAATTGTTTTGACCAGGAATGGGAAAAGTGATTTTCCCTTCGTTATCTGCTCCAATAGCTTTTCCATCCCATTTTATAATGATATTACTATCATCAATAGCTCGTTGAATACTATCAATTGTAAAATTAAAAAACTTAGAATGCCCTTCTTCACTAGGCCATTTTATGGCTATTTTTTTATCACCTTGTGTTGCAGACACTAATTCCTTTGCTTTTTTTGTTGTAATGAGATCAGAGGCTTCAATGGTCCCATTTAGATACTGCCATTTTTTACTGTAGGACTGGAGGTTGTTTACGTCCATTTTAAAGTTTGGTGTAATAGTTTTAAAACTAAAAGTGTACGATTTAAAATCTGAGGGTACATCTTCATATAATTCTGAAAGCTTTACAGTAATGGTATATTCAGTATCGGGTTGAAGGTATTCGCTAGGCTGATAAATAAGTGTTCTACTATTTTCAACAGTTAATGTACCTTCTATTTTGGGAGAAATTTTTACATATTCTGAAGGTATTTCCTGTGTAACCTCAATTTGGTCTAAGGTTTTAGAAAGCTCTATCGTAATGGGAGAAGCGATAGATTGGCTACCATTGGTGTTGTATGAGATATACTCTTTAAATTTAAAGAGATTATCGGTTTCGGCTTGTTGGTTTTTCTTAGAACAGGAAGTAATAAGTAGAGTGGTACATAGAAGGATACGGCACAACGTTTTCATAAAGCGATGGTTTAAATAGATTACTAAAATTACTAAAAGGGGTGCTATTTATTAAGAAAGTTGTGTAAACTTTATGTAGCTATTTACTTCAATTACAAGAAGAAAATAGAAAATAGCAGTAATTATTAGGAAAGTGGTTGTGGATATTCTTGTAACGTGATACTTCTTTTTAATAGTATAGATAGCTATCGTATTTGTGAAGAGTTTAACATTACTAACTATCTTTCAAAACTATACTCTCGCTCTACTTTACAAATACGTAGCGTATAGTTTTTGTACCAGTTAGTTATGCCTAAATGTTGTGCTTTTTTATGCTCAATATCTTCTTTCCAATTAGAGATTGCTTTTAAGGAATCCCAATAACTAATGGAGATGCCTATGGTGTCTCTTGCACTTTCAAAACCTAAAAACCCTGGCTGTTGTCTAGCCAAGGTTTCCATTTGTTTTGCCATTTTTTCATACCCCTCTGTTTTTTCAGTTAGGGTGTTTGTAAAAATAACAGCGTAATAAGGTTGGGTCATCTTATTCTTTATAAATTCCAATTACCAATTCCCCTTCTGCGTTCATGTGGGCGCGATACATACCTGCTGTATTAAACTCCATAGCAACATTTCCATCTTTATCTATCGAGACAATACCACCATCTCCTCCTAATGCAGGCACTTTTTCTTGTATTACTTCTTTTGCTGCTTCTTGTAAGCTAAGACCTTTATATTCCATTAGTGCAGAAATATCATGTGCTACCATAGCACGTATAAAATATTCACCCCAGCCTGTTGATGAAACTGCGCAGGTTGCATTGTTAGCATAGGTTCCAGCACCAATAATAGGTGCATCTCCAATTCTATTCCATCGTTTGTTGGTCATACCTCCAGTTGAAGTACCTGCAGCAAGATTTCCATTTTTATCTAAGGCAGCACAGCCTACGGTTCCAAATTTTGAATCTTTTATAAATGGGTCTATAAATGCAGTTGTTCCATCATGATCTAGTTCTGCTTTTTCTCTATCCTTGATGCGCTGTAAAGACTTAAACCTTTTCTCTGTGTAGAAATAAGACGGATCTACTAACTCAAAACCTTTTTCTTTAGCAAAAACCTCAGCGCCTTTGCCACTTAACATTACATGGGGAGAATTGTTCATTACCTCTAGGGCAAGGTCTATTGGGTTTTTAATTTGAGTCACACCGCTTACTGCTCCTGCATTTAAGGTTGCGCCATCCATTACAGAGGCATCTAACTCGTTTGTTTCTTCATGAGTAAAAACAGCTCCTTTTCCTGCATTAAAAAGAGGTGAGTCTTCCATTATGTTAATCGTTTTGGTAACAGCCTCCATTGCAGTACCACCATTTTTAAGAATGTTGTGCCCTACTTTAATGGCCTCTTCTAGTTTAGATTTGTAAGCAGCTTCTAAAGAGTCACTCATATTTTTTTTAAGAATTGTACCTGCACCTCCATGAATTACAATTCCAAAATTTTCTAACTTTTGTTCTGTTTCTGAAGCAACTTTCGTTACCTTTTTAACACTTTCCGTATCATTTTTACAGCTGAAAGACACAAAAATCACGATTAAAAGTGTTAAAATTTGAATTTTTTTCATATTTCAAGTTTGAACAATAAATATAGGAATTTTCCTAGTAATGACGGGCGATGAATGACGATGAAATTTCTTACATAAAGTTCAAATAAATGATATTTTTTCGATTAAATGCACAATAAATCAGTTTAAATGTATTTATATGTCATTTTTTTCTTACATTTGAGTCAGCATCATGCCCCAAATTTGATGCCCCCGACTTATGAAAACATTAAAACTTAGCCTACTGGCTTTGGTAATGATTGCATTTACTACATCATGCCAAAAAGATGAAGAAGTAGTTCAAGAAGAAATTAACTACACAATAGACCTGTCCCTTGTTAACGAAACAGATTGGGAATTAGCAAACGAAGTATTAAGACTTGTAAATGAGCATAGAGTATCTCAAGGACTTTCTACTATTAAAAAAGACAAGCAACACGCAAGTGCTTATGCCGTAGATCATACTAAATATATGATTGATCAAAGTAAGATTAGTCATGATAACTTTGGAGTTCGTTCTGCTGCATTAAGAAGTCAAGGTGCTAAAACTGTTGGAGAAAATGTTGCCTTTGGATATACAGATGCTGAAACCCTTGTACATGCATGGTTGAGCAGCCCTAGCCACAGAGCTGTAATTGAAGGAAATTATACACATTCTGGTTTTGGAATTGTACCTGATGATGGAGGCAGATATTATCACACACAACTTTTCTATAAGAAGTAAAATTACTTTAACTTTTATAACTTAATCTATTGCCGTATTTTTAAAGTCACATCTTTAAAAGTTACGGCAATGGCTATTTTAAAACCTTTTAATTTAACCCAATGGGTAGAAGAAAATAGAGATTTACTAAAACCACCTGTTGGAAATAAAAATCTATATAAAGAAGCAGATGACTATATTGTTATGATTGTTGCAGGCCCTAATGCTCGCAAAGATTATCATTACAACGAAACAGAAGAGCTTTTTTATCAATTAGAAGGTAATATAGAAGTGCATATTCAAGAAGACGGAGAAAAGAAAACTATGAAATTAGGTCCTGGAGATATGTACTTACACCCAGCTAAGGTGCCACATTCTCCTGTGCGTCAGGAAAACTCAATTGGATTAGTTATTGAAAGAAAACGAAACGATCTAGAAGCAAAAGATGGATTATTATGGTTTTGTGACTCTTGTAACAATAAACTCCACGAGGTGTATTTTTCGCTTACCGATATTGAAAAAGATTTTTTAAAGCATTTTAAGCATTTTTATGGAAGTGAAGATTTACGCACCTGTTCAAATTGTGGGACGATAATGGAAGTAGATAGTCGTTTTACTGAATAAGAATAATGACGCTTACTTTACTACTCTAAACTTTTACAGTCTTCATAGCTTTCAGTACCTTCGCAACAATTAATTTTAAATTAAAAAAACATACATAATATGTCAACGGTAGCAACTAGCTTTGGAATAGAAGAAGCGCTTCAAGAACTTGGTATTAAAGAATTAAATAAGGGAACTTCAACGGGAAGTAATTGGTTTTCTGATGGAGATGAAATAGCCTCAAAGTCCCCTGTAAATGGCGAACTTATTGCCAGAGTTACTTCTACTTCAAAAGAAGATTATGAAAAAGTGATGAGTGCTGCTACTTCTGCATTTAAAACATGGAGAACGATGCCAGCACCGCAAAGAGGAGAAATTGTAAGACAGTTTGGTGATAAATTAAGAGAGAAGAAAGAACCACTTGGTAAGCTAGTTTCTTATGAGATGGGAAAAAGTTATCAAGAAGGATTAGGTGAAGTACAAGAAATGATAGACATCTGTGATTTTGCAGTTGGTTTATCTAGACAATTGCATGGACTTACTATGCATAGTGAGCGTCCTGGACATAGAATGTATGAGCAATACCACCCGCTAGGTGTAGTAGGGATAATTTCTGCTTTTAACTTCCCAGTTGCAGTTTGGGCTTGGAATACTGCATTGGCTTGGGTTTGTGGAGATGTTTGTGTTTGGAAACCTAGTGAAAAAACACCTCTATGTGGGGTTGCTTGCCAGAATATTGCAGCAGAAGTTTTTGCTGCAAACAATTTACCAGAAGGTATCTCATGTCTAATTAATGGAGACTATAAAGTAGGTGAATATATGACAAAGGATAAAAGAGTTCCTTTGATCTCTGCTACAGGTTCTACAAGAATGGGTAAAATTGTTGCTCAAGAAGTAGGTGCGAGATTAGGAAAGTCTCTTTTAGAATTAGGAGGAAATAATGCCATTATAGTGACTCCAGATGCCGATGTAAAAATGACGGTGATTGGTGCTGTATTTGGTGCAGTAGGAACAGCTGGGCAACGTTGTACTTCTACACGCCGTCTTATTATTCACGAAAGTATGTACGACAAAGTTAAGAATGCAATTGTAGATGCATACAAACAATTAAGAATAGGAAACCCATTGGACGAGAACAACCATGTTGGACCTCTTATTGATACAGATGCTGTTGATATGTACCAAAAAGCATTATCGCAAGTTGTAGAAGAAGGTGGAAATATTATTGTAGAAGGCGGTGTATTATCTGGGGAAGGTTATGAGAGTGGTTGTTATGTAAAACCTGCAATTGCTGAAGCGCAACCAGAATATAAAATTGTACAACACGAAACGTTTGCACCTGTTTTATATTTATTAAAGTATAGCGGCGACGTAGAAAACGCCATCGATATACAAAACAATGTAGCACAAGGACTGTCTTCGGCTATCATGACAAATAATTTAAGAGAAGCGGAACGCTTTTTAAGTCATGCTGGAAGTGATTGCGGAATAGCTAATGTAAATATTGGAACCTCTGGAGCAGAAATTGGTGGAGCTTTTGGAGGTGAAAAAGAAACAGGTGGAGGACGTGAGTCTGGTAGTGATGCTTGGAAAGTTTATATGAGAAGACAAACCAATACCATTAATTATACTACAGAGCTACCTTTAGCACAAGGAATCAAGTTTGATTTATAGTATTAAAGTATATCTATATACAAAAAAGGCTCACATTATAAGTGAGCCTTTTTTAATTCCGTCCCTTTTCATCAGGATATAACTCCCAAACAGGGTCACTTTGCCAAAACTCTTTAGTTTCTGTATTTATAATAGAAACAGGGCCTTTAAAAGCAGCGCCAGTATCTATATTCCATACGTTGGCAAAATTAGTGGGTGTAGTTTTTCCAATTCTTGTAACTGGTGTGTGGCCTATGTAAATTTCAGAAAAGAGCTTTAGTCTTTTAGGGTAATTTTTATCTTCTGGTGATAGATTTGGGTTTAAAGCACATACCATTTCCCATAACGTTCTATCCCAATAAACTACATTAGGGAAATATTCATTCTGTGGCCCGTGTAAATTAGTAAATCCTGCATGTAAATACAGTTTGTTTTCATCGTCAATATAGTAGTTGTGCAACGATTCTAAAAATTGAATGTGTTGCTGTTTTTCTTCTTCAGAAATTTTAGCATAGCTATCTTTACTTGCTTGCCCACCATGATTGAGCCACATGGTTGGCTCTCCTTTTCCAACTAGATAATTATAGAGTAATTCATCATGATTGCCTCGTATAAAAATGCAGGGTTGTTTTTCAGAAAAAGAAAGTAAAAAACGAATGGTTTCGGCATTTTCACTCCATCCATCAACATAGTCGCCTACAAAGATAAATGTATCATTTACCACATAGGGTACTTTGTCTAATACTTGTAATAGTCCTTTTAACCCTCCATGTATATCACCAACTACGTACGTACTCATTGATTTTGATTCGCAAAATAAACAATTACTCCAATCACGATAAGAATACCCAAAACTAAAAAGAAAATTTTCCAGAAAGAATATGGGCGTTGTCCAGAGAGCACTCCTGTTTGCCCATTCACGAAAAAGTTATAGCGCTTTCCTTTAAACTTATAAGCACTAATATATACAGGTAATAAAATATGCTTGAAAGTTTCTTCGCTTAGATGCATATTTATAGAAGATACTCTTTGTGTATCACCTCCAATGTCATTTCTTGCCCATCTAGTTGCAATAACTTTAGCTTCTTTTTTGGCGTCTAAATGCCCATCTTTTAAAGGGATAGTATATTTTTCGGTAACAAAACCAGCTAGAAAACCGCTGTCAAAGGGTTTTAATTCTTTTAAGTTCCATCGTGATACCTTTGAAGGGATAATCCCAGATTTTTGTTTGGAGGCTTTAATAAGTGTGTCATCTACAAAACCACTTACGTTACCAGAGGCTGGATACCAGCGGGTTCTTCGTTCTCTTACAGTACGTCTATTTTTACCAGAGCCTACTGTTCTTGTCACATAATAGTATTCTCCTCTTTGTCCAGTATAGGTAGCAAATAGCTGTGCGTCAAAAGTCCAGTAAGGTGAATAAAGTCCCTTAGTATGTTGTGGGTCTAGCGATGCTTTTTTTAAATCGTTTGGTGCAAACCAAAGCCCATTTACCCATTTTTTAAAAATCTGATGTGCTTTTTCTTGTGATAATTGAAAAGGAACAACAGCTCCCGGCAAAATCCAATCTTCTTTATATGCATCTTCTATAATAAGAGGTGTACTGCAATAGACACAATGTAAAGACTTGTAATTTTCTTCAATATGTTGGTTGGCACCACAATTTTTACATTGTAACATAGTGATTTGCTCACTATGTGATTGCGCGCCCATTTCATTTAAATATTTAAAAAGCTCTAACTCCTCAAAGGTGTTTTCTGAAACAAGAATCTCTTGCTTGTAACTACAATAATCACAGGTAAGCGAAGTTGTCCCAGGAGCATAGGTAAGTTCTGCGCCACAATTGACGCAGGACTTTTTTAATTCAGATTTTTGAGTAGGTGTTTCTTGCATTGGTTATGATGCAGGAAGTGGTGGTGGTGTGCTTCCTCCTAAAAATGCTTTTAATTCTTCTACTTTTTGTAAAGCTATCCAATTTTGCATGCCTTGTTTCCAGACAAGTGTATCCTTGTTTACGGTTCTATTAGCAAAAAGTGCTTTTAATTGCTCAAAAGAAACAGGTCCTGCTTGTTGTCCATTAGCTGCATAAAAATATTGTATAGCTACTGGCATTGGAGGCGGTGTCGTACCTTGCGAGACTCCCATTTGGGGCTGTTGCTGTTGACCTGACATCATTGTGCCTCCCATTTGTTGTGCAAGGACAAAGCCCATTCCCATTCCCATTCCTGCGCCAGCTGTTCCTCCTTCATTTGTAGCAGCGGCTTCAATAGCTTTTGCAGTTTTAAACTTAGTAAGTTTATCAAGATCTAGTTTGTCAATACGGCTATACTCAAAGATTTCTTTTTTAAGGTCTTCTGGCATTGAGACATTTTCAATAAAAAATTTCTCAAGAGAGATACCAACGCTATTAAACTCTGGTTGCATTACTTCCTTACAGGTTTCAGACAATTCAGTAGTATTTGCAGCATATAATTCTATAGGCAAGTTAGCTTCTCCAACTGTATCTGTAAATCGTGTGGCAATTAGACTTTTTAGGTGTTCATTAATTTCGAAGTTGGTAAAATTATTATCTGTACCTACAATATCTATTATAAATTTTCCAGCGTCATTAATTTTAAAAGCATAGGTTCCAAAGGCTCTAATTTCAACAAGACCAAATCGCTCATCGTTTAAAGTAATTGGGTTTTTTGTCCCCCATTTTTCGTCTGTAAAAAGATGTGTGTTTACAAAATAAACTTCAGCCTTGAATGGGCTATTAAAACCATATTTCCACCCTTTGAGGGTTGCCAGAATAGGTAAGTTTTGTGTGTTTAATGTGTAAGTGCCAGGAGTGAACACATCTGCAAGTTGTCCTTCATTAATAAAAACGGCTGTTTGTCCTTCTCGAACAATTAATTTTGCTTCGTTTTTAATTTCGTTTTGATAGCGTTCAAAGCGGTGAACAATGGTGTCATCTGTGTAGTCAAGCCACTCAATAATATCAATAAATTCGTTGCTTAACTTTTCTTTTATTTTGTCAAAAATTCCCATGAGGTAGTGTTTTATTATTGAATTCTAAATATAAGTAAAATATTTGCAGTTAATGTTACAGGGAAATCAATTATACTTTACCTTTCTAAGTATCCTAACAGATTCTTTATAGCTTTTATATACGCTTTGATTAGTAGCCTTTAAATAGGGTTTAGCCTCTAATAATTTTGTTTTTGCTTCAGTAAAATCATTTAAGAAACAAATAAGATAGGTGGCTGGAAGGTGCTGTAAATCTTTTTCTTCTGAAGGGTTTAAAGCAATCTTATTTTTAAGTTTTTCAATTAATGAATTGTTAGAGTTATAAATATGATGCAATGTTTTTTTATTGAACCGTGGTGGCTCAAAAATTAGCGTAGTATCTATTTGGTACGATCCATTATCGCTAAAGGTGATGCAAACCTCTTCTAAGGGATAATATTTATACTTGTCATTGAGTCCAAGGTGGACATATTCGGTTATTTTAAATTCGTCATCTGTATAAGCGATAGTGACTTCATCTAATGTTGAATAAAAAAGACGTACTTGCTCGTTTATCAATTCTATATCTACTCTGGAATAATAAGTTTTTCCTTTTACTTCTTTTATATTGCCAGACCAACAGACAACAAATAACTCTTTAAATACTTTGTAGTGAGATGTTAAGTCATTATGACGGTGATTCATAAAATCAATAACGCCATCTAGTGTATGCTCGATGTTGTTTTTTGCTTTATTCTCTATGGCTTTTACAATCTCTGAGTTGACATCTTTTATTTCAATGTCAAAATCCTTAGGCATAGAAATGCTTCCGTCTCTTAGAAATATGGAGCCTCCCCAATATTTCCAAATGTTTTTACGAAGTGAAGTTATCTTTCCGTTGGGTCTAATTGTGACCAAGCCTACTACTTTGTCTTGCTGTAAATGAGGGAAGGCAACATTTTCATATACAATTATAGGAGCGTTTGTTAAATAGGCATTTACGAGGTTTTGTATTTTACTATCATCAAAAAAATCGACTCCTCTTATTTCATTGGTCTCGTCTTCTACACCAATTACTATATAGCTGTTATTAGCTGGATTACTATTGCTAAGGGCGCAAATATGTTTAAGAAATTTAGCTTTACCCTCTTTACTGCCAAGATCAATTTTTCGTTTTTTATCATAAAAGCTACTCTCATCATTGTGAGCAAGTAAGTTTTTAATTAAAAGACGTTTGTTAATCATATATGTTTTCCGCGAAGGAGGGAACCTTTTTTATTAAACCTCTCGAACGCTCTGCGCGGTATTCTCAAAATTAAATTAATTAATTTTTCAAATAATGTTCGAGGAGACATTTCATTTTTTATCCACAATAGTACTACTCGCCTGCGCTAGGCACATAACAGTTAAGTCTGCAATGTTCACATGCGGCGGCCTTGTTACTGCAAATAATATAATATCTGCTATATCCTCTGGATATAAGGGTGTATATCCTTGATATACTTTTGAAGCTCTTTGCGAATCACCCTTAAAACGCACCTCGCTAAATTCTGTTTCTACTAAGCCTGGGTTTATAGCTCCCACTTTTATACCCTTTCCATTAAGGTCTAGCCGCATTCCTTCATTAATAGCATCTACCGCATGTTTACTGGCACAATACACATTTCCGTTAGGATACACTTCTTTTCCAGCAGTAGAGCCAATATTAATAATATGTCCGTTTTTTTGAGCCACCAATTTTGGGATAATAGCTTTACTTACATAGAGCAAGCCTTTAACATTAATGTCTAGCATTGCGTCCCAATCTTCAATATTGCCCTTTTGTATAGGGTCTAAACCGTGTGCGTTCCCTGCGTTATTAATAAGAATATCAATTTTTGAAAATGCTGAAGGTAGTGACGCTATTTTCGAAAACACTTCTTCTTTATTTCTAACATCAAAAGTGAGTGTGTGGACTTCTGTTGTTTCAGAAAGTTCTTTTTTAAGCGAGTCAAGACGGTCCTGCCTTCTACCGCATATAATAAGCTTTGCGTTTTCAGAGGCGAACAAACGTGCTGTTGCTTCACCAATTCCAGAAGTTGCGCCAGTTATAAAAACCGTTTTATTTGTAATCATATTTTATTTTTAAAGGTAGCAAAAAGGCTGCAACAACTAAAAAAAGTCGTCGTCTTTATCATCAGTATTTTTAACCAATCATTAACAGGTATTTTTAAAATAAAAAAAGAAATTGCGGGTTAGTTAACCCGCACAAGCAAAAGAAAATATAATCTTTATGGAACAAGCAAATACGACACTTGATATTGGAGCATTAAATGAAAAAATAGAGAAGGAAAGTGCTTTTGTAGATTTACTTACTTTGGAAATGAACAAAGTAATTGTTGGACAAAAACACATGGTAGAACGATTACTTATAGGTTTGCTAGGGCAAGGACATATTCTACTTGAAGGTGTCCCTGGATTAGCAAAGACCTTAGCTATCAATACACTTTCAAAAGCTGTACAAGGAAGCTTTAGTCGTATTCAATTTACACCAGATTTATTACCAGCAGATGTTGTGGGTACCTTGATTTATAACATGAAGCTGAATGACTTCAGCATAAAGAAAGGGCCTATTTTTGCAAATTTTGTACTTGCAGATGAGATTAACCGAGCACCAGCAAAAGTTCAATCTGCATTATTAGAAGCTATGCAGGAAAAACAAGTGACAATTGGGGAAACTACTTTTACTTTAGACAAGCCTTTTTTAGTAATGGCAACTCAAAACCCAATTGAACAAGAAGGAACGTACCCGTTGCCAGAAGCACAAGTGGATCGTTTTATGCTTAAAACGGTAATTAAATACCCGCTTATTAATGAGGAACAACTTATCATGCGTCAAAACCTTACAGGTGCGTATGATACTGTAAACCCTGTAGTTTCCATAGATCAAATACTACGCGCTCAAAGTGCTGTACGAGAAGTGTATATGGATGAGAAAATTGAAAAATACATTCTCGATATCATTTTTGCAACGCGTACACCAGAAAATTATCGTCTGGCAGACTTAAAACCGTTAGTAAGTTTTGGGGCTTCTCCAAGAGGAAGTATTAACTTGGCCATGGCATCAAAATGTTATGCATTTATAAAAAGAAGGGGATACGTAATTCCTGAAGATGTTAGGGCTGTAGTCCATGATGTATTGCGTCATAGAGTTGGAATTACCTATGAAGCCGAAGCAGAAAATATAACTTCTGAGGATATAATAAACAAAATAGTAAACGAGATAGAAGTACCATAGGCTAGAGGCAGTCTCCAGTATTTACTATAGATATTGTGACACTAAAACCGCAACTTTTAACTACTGCCAACTGCAACTAAAAACTGTTTACTAGGAAAATGGATACTAAAGAACTTCTAAAAAAAGTACGGAAAATCGAAATCAAAACGAGGCGCTTAAGCGACCACGTATTTGGTGGCGAGTACCACAGTACCTTTAAAGGTCGCGGTATGACTTTTAGTGAAGTTAGGCAGTACCAATTTGGTGATGATGTTAGAAATATAGACTGGAATGTTACGGCACGTTATAACGAACCTTTTGTAAAAGTTTTTGAAGAAGAACGAGAACTCACCATGATGCTTATGGCAGATATTAGTGGGTCAGAGTTTTTTGGAACAGAGACGCAATTTAAAAACGAAATTGTAACTGAAATCGCTGCAACACTAGCATTTTCTGCAATGCAAAACAATGATAAGATTGGGCTTATTCTATTCACAGACCAGATAGAGTTGTTTATTCCACCAAAAAAAGGAAAGTCACACGTATTAAGAATAATTAGAGAACTATTAGAACACAAACCACAGAGTAAAAAAACAGATGTGGGTATGGCGTTAAAGTATTTAACCAATGTAATGAAGAAAAAAGCTATTGTTTTTGTGCTTTCAGATTTTATTACAGAAGGATACAAAGACACACTTAAAATAGTTTCTAATAAGCACGATGTAACAGGAATACGCATTTATGATAGACACGAAGAGGAGATACCAAATCTTGGAATGGTACAAATGTATGATGAAGAAACGGGAGAATCTTTTTTAGTAAATACATCATCAAAAGGAGTTAGAAATCAATATTACAGCTATCACAGAGAGCGTGTAGATTATTTTGAAGATGCTTTCTTAAAAAGTGGTGCTGGAGCATTAAGTTGTAGAGTAGATGAAAGTTATGTGAAAAAACTTTTGGGCTATTTTAAAAGAAGAGGGTAAAAGAAGTTAGACATACGAATGAAAAAGTACGAACCAAATAATAGAGACATGTTACATCGAGTGGTTTTTCTTGAAACAAGAAAAACTATATCGAGATGCATGCTATTATGTGCTCTTTTTCTTAATTCTTTTACGTCTTACTCACAAGTAACCTCTTCCACAGACACTACTCAAATACGAATAGGTGAAGAAATAAAGTACACCATTGAAGTTACGGCAGATACTACAGACCTTATTGTTTTTCCTGAAGGACAAACCTTTTTACCACTAGAAGTAATAGAGAGTTATAAAGTAGATACTACCTACGAACAAGCAAAAATGAAGTTGTTTAAAAAGTATGGCCTTACAGAATTTGATTCTGGGAGTTACCTTATACCACCGCAAAAGGTATATATCAATGAGAAACCATACCAATTAGACTCTTTGCGAGTAGAGGTTAGAGATGTGCCAGTAGATACGACACAGCAAAAAATGTTTGACATTAAGCAAGCACAAGATGTAGAGTCACCACCTTTCAATTTTTTAAAATTACTATATTGGATTATTCCTATCCTACTATTGGTAGGGTTGGTACTTTTTATTTTCTTCAGAAGAAAAAAAATTGCCGAAGCTAAAGAAGTACAACTACCGCCGTATGAAGAAGCGGTAGCTGCTTTACAAGAGCTAGATCAATCTAATTATTTACGTGAAAATAAGTCTAAAGAATACTATTCGCAGTTAACCGAAATTGTAAAAAGATACTTGGATAGAGAGGTGGATGATACCGCTCTAGAAAGCACAACAGATGAGCTTATTGAAAGGCTAAGGTTACACAAAGACGCAGGTAGTTTTGATTTTGATATCGAAAACCTTAAAGAGCTAGAACAAATTTTAAAGCGTGCCGATTTAGTAAAGTTTGCCAAAATGCAGCAAGATGCAGGACAAGCAAATGCAGATAGAGGAACCATTGAAGAAATTATTAATGAAACTCATGAAGCTGTTCCAGAACCTACCGAAGAGGAGTTGCTTGAGAATGAACTGTATCTAGAAGAGTTACAAAAGAAAAGACAGCGCAAAAAGAGAATTACTTTTGCTATTGGAGCACTTGCTGCGATACTTCTTTTTGGAGTGGGATATGGAGTTGTTACTGGCTTTGACAACTTAAAAGATAAAGTTTTAGGCAACCAGATGCGAGACTATGCAGAGGGGCGATGGATAAAAAGTGAGTATGGTAGCCCAGCCATTATTATAGAAACACCAGAAGTATTAGTTCGCCAAGAAGTTATAAATGATTCGTTGACGAGTTTAATGGTAAAAGACCAAAATGTATTTAGTTTTGGAGATATTCAGGAGCCATTATATGTGAGTATAAGTACTGTTAATTACATTGAGCCACAAGACCAGACCTTAGAATTAGCTTTAGACCAAGCGTTAGTCCAGTTTGAAGATAATGGAGCAACCAACCTATTGGTTAAGCGAGATGATTTTGAAACTGAAAAAGGAATTAAAGGTATTAAGGCTAGTGGTACATTTAATGTTAAAGTAGCAAAAAATAAAGTCTTAAAAGAAGAAAGTAATTACCAGTTATTGTTATTTGCTCAAAAAACAGGCCTACAACAAGTAGTAATAACCTATCAATTTGATGAGCGTTATGCTGAAGAAGTTATAGATAGAGTAATAGCCTCTGTAGAACTAGAAATCCAAGAAAATCAAGGCGAAAAATAATGTTTGAAAATTTTGAATTTGTGAATCCTAATTTGTTCTGGTTGTTTTTACTACTTCCAGTAGCAATAGCTTGGTATTTATGGAAACGAAAGCAACAAACACCAACTTTAAAAATTTCGAGTACCAAAGGATTTAAGACACAAAAAAATTGGCTATCTCGTTTTAAACCTGCGCTTTTTATTTTGCGATTGCTAGCGCTTTCGGCTTTAATAGTAGCAATGGCAAGACCTAGAACTGTGGACGAGTCTACCAGAACTAAAACTACCAAAGGGATTGATATTGTAATCGCAATAGATGTTTCTGCAAGTATGTTAGCTAGAGATTTAAAACCTAACAGATTAGAGGCCTTAAAAACTGTTGCTGCTCGTTTTATTAACGCACGTCCTAATGATAGAATTGGCCTGGTAGAATACGCTGGAGAAAGCTATACAAGAACCCCTTTAACAAGTGACAAAAGCATTGTACTATCGTCTTTAAAAAAGATAGAATACAATACAGTAATAGAAGGAGGTACGGCAATTGGAATGGGTTTAGCAACTTCAGTAAATAGATTAAAAGAGAGTATTGCTAAGAGTAAGGTAATTATTTTGTTGACAGATGGAGTAAATAACGCGGGTTTTATAGACCCCAAAATTGCAAGTGAATTAGCTGTAGAGTTTGGGATTAAGGTCTACACTATTGGATTAGGAACTAATGGTATGGCATTATCGCCTATTGGAATTAGACCCGATGGTAGCTTTCAATACGGAAATCAACAAGTAAATATTGATGAAGAGTTACTTAAAGAAATTGCAAAAACTACAAACGGGAAATACTTTAGAGCAACCAGTAATACAAAACTGGTTGAGATTTATGACGAAATCAATAAACTAGAAAAAACAGATATAGAAGAGTTTAAATACACTAATTATGACGAAAAATTTCGTCCTTGGGTGCTATTAGCATTAGGACTTTTAGGATTGGAATTTTTATTGCGTTATACGGTGTTTAGGAGTTTTATATAATTATGTATCAACTAGAACAACCCATATACTTTTATGTTTTATTCGCCATTCCGGTGATACTTGTTCTATTTATAGGGGTCTTATTGTGGCGTAAAAACGTACAACGTAAATTTGCAGACACCTCTTTATTTTCAAAGTTAGCACCTAACAAATCTGTTTTTAAGCCTATTCTTAAAGTAGTCGTTTTATGTCTTGCTGTTGCTTGTTTAAGTTTTGGATTAGTAAACCCAAA
Organism: Patiriisocius hiemis; assembly: GCF_031846325.1. NCBI lineage: Bacteria > Pseudomonadati > Bacteroidota > Flavobacteriia > Flavobacteriales > Flavobacteriaceae > Patiriisocius > Patiriisocius hiemis. Next base: position 570,000 of record NZ_JAVRHZ010000002.1, read on the forward strand.
AATTGGAACCAAGCTTGAAACAGTAAAGAGAGAAGGAGTAGATTTAGTATTTGCCTTGGACGTTTCAAAAAGTATGGTGGCCGAAGATATTGCTCCTAACCGTATAGAAAAGTCAAAACAACTAATAACCCAAATTATTAATAGCCTAGCAGGTGACCGAATTGGAATTATTGGGTATGCAGGAAGTGCTTTTCCACAGGTGCCAATTACAACAGATTTTTCGTCGGCCAAGCTGTTTTTAAACAGTATGAATACAGACATGGTATCCTCACAAGGAACAGCCATTACTGAGGCAATTCAGTTAGCAGAAACCTATTACGACGACGAAAACCAAGTAAATAGAGTGCTCATTATAATTTCAGACGGGGAAGACCATGAAGGTAATGTTGCAGAAATGGCAGAAGCTGCAGCAGAAAAAGGGATTAAAATTTATACCATAGGAGTAGGTACTCTTGCTGGAGGCCCTATTCCAATTAAAAGAAATGGAGTTCTTCAGTATTACAAAAGAGATCAAAATAACGAACAAGTAATCACCCGTCTTGGAGAAGAAACCCTCAAAGAAATTGCTGAAGAAGCCAACGGAGAATACATAGACGGCACTAACACAAAAGAAGTGGTAGAAACTGTAAAAGCCATCTTAAGTGGTATGAATAAAAAAGAATTTGAAGCAAAACAGTTTACAGATTTTAAAGATCAGTTTCAATGGTTTCTTGGCGGGGCATTATTTTTGTTATTATTAGATGTGTTTTTATTAGAAAGAAAAACAGCTTGGGTACAAAAACTTAACTTGTTCAATGAAAAAGAGATAGAATAATGAAAGTATTAGAATACATATTAATTGTCACTTTTGTTTTCTTTGGAAATACGTTAAACGCACAAGAAGATAAAGAAAAGCAAAAGGAATTAAGAGAGGCACAACAATACCTTAGTGATGCTACTGATGCATTAGAAGAAAACAATTTTCCACAGGCAGAGGCAGAGTATAGAAAATCTATTGCAATTAACCCTGCCAACGACACAGGCAAATACAATTTAGGAAACGCCTATTACGAAAAAGAAAAAAATGGAGAGGCAATGCTACGTTTTAAACAAGCTGCAGCAGTTGCTACTAACAAACCAGAAAAACACAAAGCATTTCATAATCTTGGTAATACTTTTATGAATGAAAAAAAGTATAAGGAGGCCGTAGAAGCTTATAAAAATGCACTTAGAAATAATCCAACCGATGATGAAACTCGATATAATCTAGCTTTAGCAAAAAAAATGCTTGAAGAGGAAAATAAAAATGGAGGTGGTGATGAAGGTGATAAAGAGCAGAAGAAGCAAGACGAAAATAAAGAAGATCAACAGAATAAGGATAACCAAGACCAACAAAACGAAGGAGATAAAGGAGATAAAGAAAAGGACAAAGAGCAAGATCAAGGAGAAAAGAAAGAAGACAAAAAAGAAGGAGATAATCAAGAAGATAAAGGAAAGCCAGAAGAGAAAGAAGAACAAGGAGATAAAAAGCCGCAACAACAACCCCAGCCAGGTAAGCTTTCCCCACAGCAAGTAAAAAGTTTGCTGGAAGCAATGAACAATCAAGAAAAGAAAGTACAGGAAAAAATAAATGCTAAAAAAACCAAAGGAGCGAAAGTAAAATCTAATAAAGATTGGTAGTAATGAAGCTAAAAAACTTTATATACGTACTATTTTTTATGATAGCCAGCTCTGTGCAGGCACAGGTTTCTTTTGAGGCTAAAGTAAGTAAAAACAAGCTAGGACTTAATGAGCGCCTTCGTATTGATTTTGAAATGAATCAAGATGGAGATAACTTTAGACCGCCTTCTTTTGAAGGATTTAGAGTTATTGGAGGTCCTAACCAAGCAATAAGTAATTCTTATATAAATGGAAAGCGTAGTTACTCTAAAACCTACTCCTATTTTTTAACTCCACTATCAAAAGGCTCCTATTCCATTGGTGAAGCGAGTATAGAAATTGATGGAACTTCTTACACGACAGCTCCAATTAAAGTACAAGTAACAGATGCTGTAAAGCTGGATAAAGATGGAGATAACCTTCAGGAGCTTGCAAGCGACAAAGTACATCTTGTGGCTGAGGTTTCTAAGACTAGTCCATACCTTAATGAAGCTATTACAGTTGTTTATAAAATGTATGTGTCAAGAGATGTTACTGTAAATAGTAATTGGCGAGAAATAGACACTCCTAAGTATGCAGATTTTTGGAGTCAGAATATAGACAGCAGAGGAAATTACAAAGTATATGATGGTAAGTATAAAGGAGAAGATTATAGATATGTAATCTTACGCACTACGGTGTTGTACCCTCAAAAAACGGGTAAGCTAGAAATAGAACCACTTACTTTGGATGTGCCTATGGTAGTACCAACCAATAGAAGAACCATATTTGGAGGATACCTTCAAAAAAGAGTAAATAAAGTTGTGTCTGCGGGAAAAAGGACGATAAAGGTAAAACCCTTACCTCTTGAAGGACGCCCCGATGACTTTGCAGGAGCTGTAGGTAGCTTTAGTTTTGATGTTTCAACCAACAAAACTACATTAGATGCAAACCAATCTTTAGAGTTAAAAGTAAAAGTAAATGGTAATGGTAATTTAAAACTTTTTGATCCACCCTCTATAAAACTACCAATTGCATTAGAGGTATATGAGCCTGAACGAAATGAAAATGTAAGGACAAATGCTTCAGGTATGGGTGGGCAAATAGAAGAAACCTATACTATTGTTCCGCAGTACAAAGGGAACTATCCTATAAGGCCTATTACATTTTCCTATTTTGACCCAAAAACTGAAAAATATACAACACTTTCTTCTGAAGAAATTGTGATAAATGTAGAAAATGGGCCGTTGACTTCAGAAGCTAACACCACTTCCGAAACTAATGGGAAACAACCTGTAGTATTGTCTCAAGACCAGTTTAAGTATATAAAGCTATCAGCAAACTTAACACCTGTTGAAACAGTTCCATTTTTTAAATCTACTACTTTCTGGACGCTATTAGGAACTCCTTTGTTACTTATACCAATATTTATTTTTGTAGGTAGAAAACGCAAAGAACGTCTGGCAGATGTTGCTGGAAATAAAACCAGAAAGGCAAACAGGTTGGCAAGAAAGTATCTTTCAGAGGCAAAGAAAAACCTCTCTAACAAGGCGACCTTTTATGATGCACTAGAACGAGCACTACATAATTACTTAAAAGCCAAGCTCCATATAGAAACTTCAGAAATGGATAAGGATACAATTTCAAACTTACTAGCACAAAGAGAAGTGTCTAAAAGCACAATAGATTCATTTTTAACCATTTTAAAAAGTTGTGAGTTTGCTAGATATACACCTGCATCTACAACAGCAATGCAAGAGGACTATAATAGTGCTGTAGAAGTAATTTCAAACATTGATAAACAAATTGTATTATGAAGTCGATGAAATGGTATATCACTTTGATAATATTGCTTTTTGTTAGCATCTCTGTAGGGCAAAACGACGCCTTATTTAATAAAGGAATTTCATTTTATAAAGAAAAAAAATATACTGAAGCAATTGATGCCTGGAAGCAGATTGAACAGCATGGGAGTCATAGTGCAAGTCTATACTTTAATTTGGGTAATGCCTATTATAAGCTTAATAGTATTGGTCCAAGTGTTTATTATTACGAGAAAGCTTTACAATTAGCTCCCAACGATAGTGATATAAAAAATAATTTGGCATTTGCCGAAAATGCTAGAATAGATGCAATTGAACCTTTGCCACAAAGTGTTTTTAGTAAATGGTATAATAGCATCGCAACACTTTTTACTTTTGATGGATGGGCAAAAACAGCAATTGCATTAGTTATTATGTTTGTTATTTTGTTTTTGGGCTACTACTTTTCATCTTCAGAAAGAACTAAACGCTTCTTATTTGTAAGCTCATTACTGTCAGTTTTTTTAGGATTGGTTTCTCTAACGATGGCCTACCAAACCTATACAGATTTTATAAATGATAAGCCAGCCATCATATTTGCAGAAAGTGCTGAAGTAAAAAGTGCCCCTTCTGTAGGAGGGCCATCTGTTTTTATACTTTATGAAGGCACCAAAGTTCAAATTATAGATCAAGATAACGAGTGGTATAGAATAAAACTCGCCGATGGAAAAGATGGATGGTTGCCAAATAATGACCTCAAAGAACTGTAATTTTTAAAAAACTTTTAACACTATTTTTTGTTTAATTATTTAATTTTGCTGTTCGACAAAACGGGCTATGAGAATTAAAGGATTTTTCTTTTTATCGTTATTTTTACTATTCATTGTAACACCAATTACAGTAACATTGGTTGATATAAATGAAGATGTTTCTGCTTTTTTTTCAGTAACTGAAGAAGAAGAGAAATCTAATAAAAAGAATATTCAGTTAGAGTTCTTAATTTCAAAAAACCCTAACCCAGAATTATCGTTGTTTTTTTACAAGAAAGGTAATTCTATGGAGTATTTTTTCAAGAATTATAATATTCCTTACCTTAATATTTTAAGTCCACCTCCCGATTTAAACATAATATAACCAGTTTTTTGAGTAAGCCTTTTCAGGCTATTTTCTAATAAGAGTCAAGCAATACTTTAGCTTAGACTCAAATCAATTATTTATTATGTTTAAAAATTTAAAGAATGACATACCGGCGAGTATTGTCGTATTTTTTGTCGCACTACCATTATGTTTAGGTATTGCATTAGCAAGTGGAGCACCATTATTTTCAGGATTAATTGCAGGTATTGTAGGAGGTATTGTAGTAGGGATTTTAAGTGGATCCCAGATAGGAGTAAGTGGTCCTGCGGCTGGATTAGCAGCAATAGTATTAACTGCAATAACTGCACTAGGTGGTTGGGAAAATTTCCTTGTAGCAGTAGTATTGGGAGGAGCTATACAACTTCTATTTGGAGTGTTACGCCTTGGAATAATTGGATATTATTTTCCATCATCTGTAATCAAGGGAATGCTAACAGGAATAGGTATTATTATTATTTTAAAGCAAATTCCGTATTTCTTTGGTATAGATAAAAATCCAGAAGGAGATTTTGCATTTCTTCAAATAGATGGCGAGAACACATTAACCGAGTTACTAAAAACCTTAAATGCATTATTTAGTGGAAACTTTGATAAAGGAGCAGCTATAATTGCATTAATTGCCATAGGTATTTTAATTTTATGGAGTGCTGTTTTGAGTAAGAAAGGTAAAATCTTTCAATTAATACAGGGGCCTCTTGTAGCTGTAGTTGCAGGTATTGTTTATTACTTTGTTACTCGAGATACTGGTTTAATGCTAACTCAAGAACACTTAGTTTCGGTTCCAGTTCCAGAAAGTATTTCAGATTTAAAAGCTCAGCTTTCGTTTCCAAATTTTGAAGCAATAACGAGAACAGATGTTATAATTACGGCATTTACTATAGCTCTAGTAGCATCTTTAGAAACATTATTGTGTGTAGAAGCTACAGATAAATTAGATCCTCAAAAAAGAGTTACTCCAACAAATCGTGAGTTATTAGCGCAAGGTACAGGTAATATGATATCTGGTCTTGTAGGAGGACTTCCAATTACACAAGTAATTGTAAGAAGTTCTGCAAATATTCAATCTGGCGGAAAATCTAAGGCAAGTGCTATTATACATGGATTTTTCCTATTGATATCTGTAGTTACAATACCACAAATACTAAACTATATTCCTCTTTCGGTTTTAGCAGCTATCTTATTTATAGTAGGGTATAAGCTTGCAAAACCATCAACATTTAAAAAAATGTATAGTTTAGGTTGGAAGCAGTTTGTTCCATTTATAATAACAATTTTAGGAATTGTCTTTATTGATTTATTATGGGGTATTGGTTTAGGTCTTCTAGTAGGGATAGTAGTAATTTTAATTAAGAGTTACCAAAACTCTCATTTTCTTCATATTGAAGATAAAAGTAATGGAAAGCATAAAATTAAAATGACACTAGCAGAGGAGGTTACTTTCTTTAATAAAGGAGCAATTTTAAAAGAATTGGATAGCCTTCCAAGAGATACTCAACTTGAATTTGATGTTCGTAAAACTAGATATCTTGATAATGATATTGTTGAGATTCTAGATGATTTTGCTTTTAAAGCAAAGGAGAGAAACATTGACATTAAATTAATCTCTGAACGCGGAATTATAGAAAACCCTGAGAGTTTTATTGAATTTTTTCAACTTAGACCAAAAACTGCATAATTATGAAAACGCAAAAAAAATATAAAATCTCGGTGCTTTCAAATCTTAGAAAGGGGGCATTAAATAATGAGCTTAAAAGTAGTATTAGTTTAGCTAAAATGATTGGAGCAGAAATAGAGGTATTCTATGTAAAAAGTCCGCTGGATGTCATAGGATATGAAAATCAATTTTCGGCACTAAAGTCTATAGAAGAAAACTATATTGCTACGGATACTAGAATTAGAGACATAATAAAACCAATTGCAGAAGAGTATAACATTAAAATTAAACACTCTTTTGCTTTTGGGAACCCTAAGGTAGAAATTAAAAAGTACCTAGATGAGGCAACTCCAGATATGGTAGTTATTGAAAAAAAGAAAAGAATTGGGTTACAGTCAATAAACATAGATTTAGCCTCCTTTATTTTAAAACAATATAATGGAGTTGTTATGATTATGCAGCCTAAATTTTTATTAAACCCTAATGAAAAGCTGTCATTAGGTCTTTTTGACTCTTTAGAGCCTAAGCTTGATGTAGATTTTAACAAGGTATTATTGCAACACAGAAAAGGACCTGTTCCATTATTTAAAATAAGAGATAAAAAGGAAGCTCCAACAAGAACAAACTTAAGCGATGAAGTAGAAGAGTTTATTTTTGAAAAGGGAGTATCAGGTCTAAAAAACATTTCAAACTACCTTGTTAAAAAAGGAGTAAACCTACTTTGTGTAGATCGAAAAACTCTAAAGACACACTCAGTTAACCAACTTAATGTACCACTATTGGTTACAAACAACTAAGTTGTAATAATTTTTTTGTAATTTATAAACAAAATTTAAAGATGAAAGCACAAACAAAAGAAACACAAAATTCATACAGTCCTCAATCTGCAATAGATGCATTAAAAGAGGGAAACCAAAGGTTCTTGGCAACCAAACAAGCTAATAGAGATTTATTAGAACAAGTAACAGATACCTCTGGAGGGCAATATCCTTTTGCAGTTGTATTAAGTTGTATAGATTCAAGAGTTCCTGCCGAGATAGTTTTTGACCAAGGTATTGGAGATATTTTTAGCGCACGTGTTGCTGGAAATATAGTTAACGAAGACATTTTAGGAAGTATTGAATACGGCTGCAAGGTTGCTGGTAGTAAGGCAGTTGTGGTTTTAGGGCATACAGCTTGTGGAGCTGTTAAAGGAGCTTGTGATGATGTACAATTAGGTAACATTACTCCTTTACTGTCTAAGATTAAACCAGCTGTAAATGCAGTAACAGAGCCTTCAAATCAAGACGAACGAAATAGTTCAAACAAGACATTTGTAAATGATGTAGTTTACAAAAATGTTAGAATGACTATTGATAATATGAGGAACGATAGTGAGGTTCTTAATGAGATGGAAGGTAATAACGAAATTAAAATAGTTGGTGCTGTCTATGACGTAGCATCTGGAAAAGTTGAATTTTTAGACTAAAATCAAATGATTTAGAGAGTTCTAAAAATTTTGTTAAAAAAAAAGGTCAGGGGTTTCTTCTGGCCTTTATTAGTTTTAATTCTTTACATTTAATGAAAATAATCATTTATGAAAGGAATATTTACAAATATTAGAGGAAATCTTTTTGGTGGCATAACAGCTGGTATTGTAGCACTACCATTGGCATTAGCTTTCGGGGTTCAATCTGGATTAGGGCCTGATGCGGGTCTTTACGGAGCCATATTTATCGGTTTTTTCGCATCGCTTTTTGGTGGTACAAATACTCAAATTTCTGGCCCTACAGCTCCTATGACGGCAGTTTCAATGGTGATTATTGCTAGTATTATTGTAGCTAATGATGGAGATGTAGAAAAGGCACTACCCTATATTTTATTAGTTTTTTTATTAGCAGGGCTTATGCAAATTGTACTGGGCCTTGTGGGTCTTGGTAAGTACATTAAATATATTCCTTACCCTGTAGTTTCAGGTTTTATGACAGCTATTGGTGTTATTATTTTAATAACTCAACTCCTACCTATGTTAGGATATTATACTAAAGACGATACAGCCTTTATAAACGAATTTAAACCCGAAGCAGAAGAGGTCTTGCTCGATAAAATTTTAAAGGAAGAAGCAGGAGAAGATATTCTTGTACTAGAAGACTTTGAAGAAACTATAAAAAGAGCAAAGACTATTAGTGAAGATGATATTATGAAAGAAGCCTTGGTCCTTGCAAAAAAAGAAAGTTCGGGAGTATTAGGAGCTATTAAAACATTACCAAGAGCTTTAAAAGCCATCGATTGGTTAGAATTTATTTTAGCCATGGCTACGGTAATAATTATTTTTGGATTTAAGAAAATAACCACCAAAATACCTAGTACATTAGTAGCCCTTTTGGTCGTCTCCTGTGTTGCCATTTTTGCAAAACTAGATTATAGACCAATTGAAGAAATCCCAACAGGGCTGCCTATTCCTAATCTAGAAATGTTTACTAGTTTTAGTTTAGCAGCAATAACACCCTATATTTTTACGGCTCTTACGCTAGCATTTTTAGGTGCTATTGACTCCTTGTTAACTTCCGTAGTGGCAGATAATATGACAAAAACTAGACACAAACCCAATAGAGAGTTGGTAGGTCAAGGTATTGGTAATAGTATTGCTGCAATTTTTGGAGGTATTCCAGGTGCTGGTGCAACAATTAGAACGGTAGTTAATATTAATAGTGGAGGTACAACAAAACTATCTGGTATGATTGCGGCCATTTTGTTACTTATTATTCTACTAGCTTTAGGACCAGTAGCGTCTCAAATTCCAGCAGCTGTTCTTGCAGGAATCTTAATTACAGTAGGAATTGGAGTAATGGACTATAAAGGTTTAAAGGCAATCCCTAATATGCCAAGAAGTGAAGTTATTGTAATGATTGTGGTTTTACTTCTTTCAGTATTTTGGAATTTAGTTTATGCCGTTGGAATTGGACTTGTATTAGCTTCTTTAATTTTTATGAAAAAGATTGGAGATTCTACAGCAGCTAGGTCTAAAGTAGTTCCATTAGGAAATGCAGATGAACTTCAACTACCATGGAAAGATGAAATTAACTTCCCTATTAATCTAAAAGAAGAAGTGTTTATTAAAAGACTAGAAGGTCCTCTTTTCTTTGGAAACACAAGTGATTTCCAACAACTAGCAGGTGATGTCCCAGATACTGCTGCTTGTGTGATTATACGGATGGGAAAAACAGATTACATAGACCAATCTGGATTGTATGCAATGGAAGAGGCTATTTTGAGATTTAGCCAGAGAGGAATTAAAGTATTACTTACAAAACTTCCAGAACAGCCTAGAGTATTAATGGAAGAGATAGATATTATTCCAGATTTAATACCTAAAGATCAAATCTTTTCATCATTTAAAGATGCAATGGTTTGGGTAAAAGAAAATATAGAGGATACCCATTAAACAAAATGTTTAGATTACTTACAAAAGACTGTCTTTAAAGGCAGTCTTTTTCTATTCTAGCTCTTCTTCGTTTTCAGTATTTTTATTTTTAAAGCTTTCCACCTCTTTTAATATCTGTGGAAGTACAGATGGAGCCAGTACTGAAACTGGCGTGTATAAAATAGAGCTTTCTTTTTTCTCTTCAGAAATTACATATCCGCTAAGTGAAGAAGAAGACTCCAGAAACATAAATACGACACTTAAAATAAAAGCGTACATCAATCCACTAAAAACCCCTCCTAATAGCTTGTTAATAATTCCCAACATAGCAAAGTCCGCTATCTTTGTTAAAAATTTCCCGGCTATTGAAATAATAAATACAATCCCTGAAAATGTTACAGCAAAAGCAGCAAGATTGGTAATTTGTTCTCCCCAATTAAACCAATTTGATATATAAGATGCTGCGTAGTCAGAAAAGTGGATAGCTCCATATACTCCAGCAATTAGTCCAATAAGTGATGTTAAAGCAACAAATAGCCCTTTTTTAAAACCTCCATAAAAGCCTAGCAAAAAAATAACTCCTATAATTATATCTAGAGCACTCATACATTTAATTTTAAGTAAAGATAGTATTTCCGTTTCTATCTTAAATAAGATACAAGAACAGTATCTTTGTCAAACTAATTATGAGTAGAGATATACTTTTAAAAGAACGTTGGGAAAGCCTAATCACGTTATTAAGCAATCGTTTTGCAGATGGCGAGAAGTTAGATTTGGACGCAATTATTTATTTGGTTGGGTTACAAGAGCTCGGTCAGGTGCATAGAAGATTTAAAAAGGACGAAAAATTAAATCTTATGCATATTGCAATTTGTAGACTTCTAGAACCTTTTGGGTACTATGAATTCGATTTTTTTGATGATGATGGCTGGCCACACTATAAGGTTTTAGAACAACTCCCAGCACTTAAAGCTGGAGAACAAAGTATATTAATGAAAGAAGCTATTGTACAGTATTTCTTAGAAAAAGAAGTAATAGAATAGCAAATAAAATCCGTAATTTTGCCCTTTACAATATTTCTGAATTATGATAAAAAAGATAAAAGAACATATTGCAATAGTTGATGCTTTTACTGCTTCAACTAAAGATGAAGTAGAAACTTTCCGAATTAAATACTTGGGAAGAAATGGACTGCTTAATGACTTTTTTGCTGAGTTTAAAAATGTTGCAAAGGAAGATAAAAAGGAATTTGGTCAAGTTGTAAATACCTTAAAAAATAAAGCTCAAGATAAAGTAAATCACCTTAAAGAAGCAATTGAAAATAACGAAGAAGAAACAGGTGTTTATGGAGATTTATCACGTCCTGGAGAACCAATAACCTTAGGTTCTAGACACCCTATTTCTATTGTAAAAAACAAAATAATTGATATTTTTTCTAGGATAGGCTTTAATGTTTCTGAAGGACCAGAAATTGAAGACGACTGGCATAATTTTACAGCTTTAAATCTGCCGGAATACCACCCAGCTAGAGATATGCAGGATACTTTTTTTATTCAAACTAATCCTGATGTTCTTTTACGGACGCATACTTCTACAGTACAGGTTAGATATATGGAAGAAAACAAACCTCCTATTAGAACAATTTCGCCCGGGAGAGTGTATAGAAACGAAGCTATTTCAGCTCGTTCTCATTGTTTTTTCCACCAAGTAGAAGGTTTGTATGTAGATAAAGGAGTAAGTTTCGCAGATTTAAAACAAACCTTACAATATTTTACTACAGAACTTTTCGGGAAATCAAAAATTAGACTTAGACCTTCTTATTTTCCATTTACAGAACCTAGTGCAGAAGTAGATGTTTACTGGGGTTTAGAAACCGAAACAGACTATAAAATGACCAAAGGAACAGGTTGGTTAGAAATTATGGGTTGTGGTATGGTAGACCCTAATGTACTTGAAAATTGTGGAATTGACTCTGAAGAATATTCTGGTTTCGCATTTGGTATGGGGATAGACCGTATCGCATTACTACTACATCAAATCCCAGATATTAGAATGTTTAGTGAGAATGACATTCGTTTCCTTGAGCAATTTAAAAACTCATTATAATTTTTATTCTGAATAAATTGTAACCTATTTATGAAAAAGGACATTACCTTTCATGTTGCTGAAGACGTTTATATCGTTGCAATGAAAGAATGGGATAAAGATTTTCTTTCTCAAAATTGGAATATTTACTTTGTTAACACCAAAAAGAGCTCGTTAGAAACTGTTTTAGTTGTTTCTAGAGGGAATTCTTCTACTTTAAAGACATCAACCCTAAGGCACAATCTTGGTAATGTTGAGTCTAACACCATGAAGAAAATAGAATTTATAGCTAATGATGTATTAAGCTTTACTAATGAGTATTTAGTAACTTTCTTTCTGGACGGTAAACTGTATGACAAACAATTTACATTCACTCCTCATTCAATTTCAGAAGAAAATTTAGTAGAATTTAAATCACTTAATGTAGAAGTAATAGTAGCAAAGTAACTTGCAGTTTTTACTCTTCTAATTATTATAATTTAATAATATACTAAACAAAAAGAGAGCCGCTAATTAGCGGCTCTCTTATATATTGAATAATTTCTAAAAGAAT
>NZ_JAVRHZ010000020.1:0-1014 GCF_031846325.1 Patiriisocius hiemis
GATCTAGGTCTACGTTATTAAAAGTAACTTGATCCGTCATTGCGCCTATAACAGCTCCTCCAGAATTACCAAGTGTTATTGTTGAAGTAACTGAAGTGAAATCATCTATAGCTTGAGGATTATCTGTAGCACATACTTCAAAAGCGCCTACAGGAATTGCATCTTCAATAAAACTAATATCCATTAACAGGCTTGGTCCAGTTCCGCCAGCAACTCCACAAACATTTCCTCCATCTTGCCAAGTATTGCATGTTGTGCCAAACCCACCTCCCGGGTTTTGCCATAGCCAAGCATCACCATTTACATCACTAGCCGTTGACCAAAAAAATTGACCAGAAGTTCCAAAATCCATGTCAGCTTGTACACTTAACCAGTATTTAGTGCTGCCTGGTAATAGAGAACTTAGTGTTGGGGCAACTGTGAAAGACCCGTTACCGTCTGGATCTACATCACTAGTTAAAAAAGTTTCTGTATAGACAACTGTACCTGGAATACCAGCAGCATCTTCGTAAATCGTGAAGATAAATGTATTTGATGGGTCTCCAACAGTATTTCCAGCTGTACCAATAATACTAATTTCACAGATGTTCACCATGCTACCTACAGAAGGAGTCATAAAATCATCTGCAGCCATTGAATCATAAACATCAAATGCTGTTTCAAAATCTTGAGCTGGCGTACCATTACCAGTTGGTGCACTATTTGTGTAGTTTGGTAATAAATTATTACAAGCCACCGCTCTTGAACCATCTAGCGGGAATGTTTGCGTGATATCAACATTCTCTGTTGATGTCATTATTTGCTGTGCCGCCATAAAGCTTACGGAGCTGAGCAAGCAACATAAAATAGAATAAGTAATTTTTTTCATAATAAATATTATAGTTAGTAATTAAATAGATATGCTACTATAAATAGCGGAGCTAAGGTACTAATGATGTGTTAAGTAAACATTATATTTTAGATTAAATGCAATTTTATTCGTTGTATTGCAATTTTTTGTAAGATTTTTTTTAA
>NZ_JAVRHZ010000021.1:0-783 GCF_031846325.1 Patiriisocius hiemis
AGTAAATGTAATTGATGATACTGCTCCAGTATTAGTATGTCAAGATATTAACTTAGAGATTGGACCTGATGGTACAGCTACCTTAGACCCAATGGATCTAATTGATATGACAAATAGTGTAGAAGCTTGTGGATACGATATCGTAACTGCAGATATTATAGACTTTGACTGTAGCAATGTTGGTACACCAGTACTAGTAACTGTATTTGCTGCAGACCCAAGTGGTAACATCGCTTCTTGTTCTGCTATGGTAACGGCTACAGATACTACTGGACCAACTATTACATGTCCAGATGATGTAAACGTAGATCCAGAGGCTAATGGAGTATACACATTAGAAGACTTTACTGCTGATGCTGTTGCTGTAGATAACTGTACAGACCCTGTAACAATTATCACACAAGACCCAGCTGCTGGAACTCCTCTAGGTGTAGGAACATATACTATCACAATCTCTGCTGAAGATGATTTAGGAAACATCGGTACTTGTGACTTTACTTTAGTAGTAGATCCAATACAAGGTGTGAACGATACTGCTTTTGATGCAGCTATCACAATGTTCCCTAACCCTGCAGATAACGTAGTAACAATTGCAAACAAATCTAACATCGCGTTAGAGAACGCTGCAATCTACGATATCAATGGTAAGTTAGTAAGCACTATTGACCTTGCAGGAATGCAAAGTGAAAGAACAATCAATGTAGCGGCGCTTGCTTCTGGTGTGTACGTAGTACAAATCACAGGTGAAAATGCTGTAACTACTAAAAGATTGATCAAGAAATA
>NZ_JAVRHZ010000022.1:0-722 GCF_031846325.1 Patiriisocius hiemis
ATATCCTTAGCTCTTTTTTCCATAGAGTTAAGACCATTTCCTTTTTCTACAGTATTTATATCATACCCTTTGCCATTGTCTATCACTTTGATGCTAAAATGATTCCCTTCTCTTTTAATTGAAACCTTAATTTCTGAAGCATCTGCATACTTTAAAGAGTTGTTTACGGCTTCTTGTATAATACGATAGATATTCATCCCAACAACTGAACTAAAACTATGCTCTGGATTTATAGTGCTATCTATTGTAAACGAAAATTGTGTCTTCTCTGAAGCCACCTTTGCTTTATCTATAAAGTTAGAGATACGTACTTGTAAATCTTCAAAAGAAATATCTTCTTTATTCATTGCCCAAATAGTATCGCGTAATTCATAAATAGTTTGAGAGGTAAATTCACTTATGCTAGAAAGCTTATCCTTGGTAGTTTTTGTGGCTTCCTTTAACCCAAACTTTAAGTTATCTATACTAGAGATAATAAAAGTAAGCTGTGCTCCTATGTTATCATGCAAGTCTCTTGAAATACGCAAGCGTTGCTCTTGGAGTTTATTTTGCGTTTCAATTTTTACAAGAGCTTCTTTTAACTCGGCTTCTTTACGGAGTTGTCTATTTTTAAGTTTTTGTTGGTTGTAAAACAAATACCCTAGTAATCCTAGTATAAGTGCCAAGCCTAAGCTTCCATAAATAAGATTATTTTTTTGGCGCACCTTAAGTTCACTCTCTGC
>NZ_JAVRHZ010000023.1:0-625 GCF_031846325.1 Patiriisocius hiemis
AATTGTTAAAGTAACAATTACATCTCCTGCATCACTACAGTCAAAATTTGTTTGGCTTGCAGAAAGTGTAAACCCAGGACAGTTGTCATTAGATCCATTATCGATATCTGCTTCTGTAATAGAAGCCATACCAAACTCATCTAATGTTACTGTAATATCTTGACAAACAGCTACAGGGTTTTCGTTATCAATAACAGTTACTGTGAAAGTACAAGAAACTGTATTTCCATCGCTATCTGTAGCTTCAAAAGTTACATCTGTAACTCCAACTGGGAAGTCTGAACCTGAAACAGGACCAGCAACTACACTAGTTGTAAGAGGACCGTCTTCTGCATCAATAGCAGCAGCATCTGCAAAAGATACAGCAGCTGTACAATCTCCAGCTCCATCATCATCGCTAGTAATTGTAATATCTGCAGGACAAGAAATAGTAGGAGGTGTTCCAACTACTCCATTATTTGTCATAGTAAGACAGAAATCAAAAATATCTCCTTCGTCACCAAGACCACCATCTTCGATAGTAAGTGTCCAGTCACCAGCAATTGTTTCGCCTGCAAATGTTGCCATTAAGCTACCACCTTCAGCTTCGTATCCTGTTGCAGCAGGAGCACCACCTACCCAAGTA
>NZ_JAVRHZ010000024.1:0-510 GCF_031846325.1 Patiriisocius hiemis
GTCGCCCTGTAAATCCTCATCATTAGTCAATACATTACCCGATACTGAAGTGTTTACTAACGTGTCGTTAATATCATCTATAGCATCAGTAGTATTTGGATCACCGCCTATTGTAATATATACTGTTGCTCTATCACATGCCTGTGGTGTACCATCATCACATATCTCGTAAATAAATTGATCTGTTCCTGTGAAAGTAGGATCGTTAGGTATATAGGTAAAAGTACCGTCTGTGTTTAAAGTAAGACTTCCGTTTACTGGTCCTTGTATTGGATTAGTGTTTACCGTTTGATTATCTCCTTCTGGATCACTATCATTATCACTAATATTTCCTACAATTGTTGCACCAGGAATACCAATATATGCATCATCATTAGCATAAGTATGATTGATATCTCCATCAGGATCTTCATCAACAGTAATAGTTAAAATAGCTGAGTCTGTGGCTGGATTAAGGTTATCATCTACAATAAAGTATTCAAATGTATCCTCACCTGTAAATCCTGCTGC
>NZ_JAVRHZ010000025.1:0-417 GCF_031846325.1 Patiriisocius hiemis
AGCATCAGTAGTATTCTGTCCAAAAATTGTAAGACTTACCGTAGCCTCATCACATGCCTGTGGTGTACCATCATCACATACACTATAGATAAAACTATCTACTCCTATAAAGTTAGGATCATTTGGTGTATAGGTAAAGGTACCATCTGCATTCAATACCAACACTCCATTGGTTGGACCACTTACAGGCATCGTATTTACAGTCTGAGTATCGCCTTCTAAATCATTATCATTATCTAATACATTACCTGTTATTGTAGCTCCCTGATTACCTGAATAAGCATCATCATTAGCATCTGTAGTATTTACTAAAGGTGGGTTTACAGTAATGGTAAGAACTGCATCATCCGTAGCCGGTGTAGCATTGTCATCTACAATCTCATAAGTAAAGGTATCTTCACCTACAAAATCCGTCGG
>NZ_JAVRHZ010000026.1:0-411 GCF_031846325.1 Patiriisocius hiemis
GATACCGTTACCTACACCTTAGTAGTAAGTAACGCAGGTCCAGATACAGCCAACAATGTAGTTGTTACGGACACACCTTCAAATTTAACGATACAAACCATAAGTGCTCCTTGCGCAGGCGGTTTCCCTTGTACAATATCTAGTATTGCTTCGGGTACTCCAGCCAATGATGTTACTATAACTGTTACCGCTACAGTAGATGGAGCAGGTGCATTTGACAATGCCGCTTCAGTAAGTGCAGACGAGGTAGACAATAATGCCGCAAATGATAGTGATAATGATGGAGCTGTTGCAGCAGGTGTAGCCGATGTAGGAGTAACGAAGACCTTAACAGATACAAGTCCGTATCAAACAGGTGATACCGTTACCTATACCTTAGTAGTAAGTAACTCAGGTCCAGATACAGCCAAT
>NZ_JAVRHZ010000027.1:0-364 GCF_031846325.1 Patiriisocius hiemis
ATGGAGATTGTGACGGTGATGGAGTAACTAATGGAGATGAAGTAATAGATGGTACAGACCCGACAGATCCTTGTGATTATATGGCAAGTAGTATCTCTGGTCCACAGAGTGCCGCTTGGGAAGCTTTAGACTGTGATGGTGATGGAGTAACTAACGGACAAGAAGTAGCCGATGGTACTGATCCATTAGATGAGTGTAGTTTAGATTACACAAGTCAAGATACAACACCAACCGCTGCATGGGATGCAGGTGACTGTGATGGTGATGGAGTAACTAATGGTCAGGAAGTACTAGACATGACAGATCCAACAGATCCATGTGAGTATGACCCAGCTAATCAAGATGTAACTATAGTTACAACTGA
>NZ_JAVRHZ010000028.1:0-357 GCF_031846325.1 Patiriisocius hiemis
TCCTGTTTGATAAGGACTCGTATTTGTTAAGGTTTTAGTTATTCCTACATCAGCTACAGCCGCTGCCACAGCACCATCATTATCACTATCGTTTGCTGCATTATTGTCTATCTCATCTGCACTTACGGAAGCTGCATTATCAAATGCACCTCCTCCGTCTATCGTAGCAGTTACCGTAATGGCAACGTCATTGGCTGGAGTGCCCGAAGCAATACTTGGTATTGTACATGGGAAGCCTCCTGCGCAAGGAGCACTTATGGTTTGTATCGTTAGGTTGGTTGGTGTATCTGTTACAACTACGTTGTTGGCTGTATCTGGACCTGAGTTACTTACTACTAAGGTATAGGTAACGGTATC
>NZ_JAVRHZ010000029.1:0-299 GCF_031846325.1 Patiriisocius hiemis
TCAGGTAACGAGAGTTTTACAGCTGGAAGCGGTACTTCCTCTGATGGAGATTTCTCAATCGCCATGGGGAACAGCAACTCTATAGGTGCGGCTGGGGACAACTCCGCAACAATAGGTTCTCTAAACAATGTAACAGGACCAAATGCAATAGCATTGGGAACAAACAACATCGTCTCTGGACAAGGAGCCTTTGCTGGAGGGAGTAATAATACCGCATCTGGGCAGGATGCTACAGCCTTTAATAACTCAACAGCATCTGGAACCTTCAGCTTTGCTGCTATTGCAGGGAATGCTTCGGG
>NZ_JAVRHZ010000003.1:0-213986 GCF_031846325.1 Patiriisocius hiemis
TCTTGTTCTAATATTTTAAACTAAAAATTCCTAGTGGTCATTTTAGCGGATGCAAATGTACAACAGTTTATTTTATCTCCACAACTTTTTATGGAAAAATTTTTAAAATATTTTGTTGTCAATTTGTCAATGAAACTTTGCGAGTATTTTTCTCTCAAAGCGGGTGCAAATATAGAATGGTTTTTTAATAGAACAAGCAAAAAAATAATCTTTTTTTTAAGTTATTTTTTATGTCCTCACAAGTATCTAAAATAAAGGTGTTTACAACAGCAAAAAGCGTTAAGGATAGTAGCGACATCCTCTTTATGGCCAGTTAAGAGCAATAAAGAGGTATAGCGAATAGCCTGGCTTTTACAAAGCAAGACTGCTTTGTAAAAGAAACGCACAAATAACTAAGCAATATATTATTGTAAAACATGTAAAGTCGTCCTATCTTTGCGGCTTAATTTAATAGCGATATGATAGCAGTTACTTTACCTGATGGTAGTGTAAAAGATTTTGAAAAAGGGACAACTCCTTTTGAGGTTGCCAGAAGTATTAGTGAAGGGTTGGCTAGAAATGTAATTTCGGCTTCTTATAATGATACTATTATTGAAACCACCACCCCACTTACTGAAGATGGTTCACTTATATTATATACATGGAGTAACGATGAAGGCAAAAAGGCTTTTTGGCACTCCTCTGCACATATATTAGCACAAGCGCTTGAGGAGCTTTACCCAGGTATTAAACTTACAATTGGTCCTGCTATTGAAAATGGCTTTTATTATGATATAGATTTTGGAGAACATTCTATTTCAGAAAAAGATTTAAAGACTATTGAAGACAAGATGCTAGAAATTGCAAGAGGTAAGCATGAGTTTTCTATGCGGGCTATATCTAAAGATGATGCACTTGCTTATTATAAGGAACAAAATAACGAGTACAAGGTAGAGCTTATTGAAGGCCTTGAAGATGGCACTATTACTTTTTGTGACCATGATACGTTTACCGATTTATGTCGAGGAGGACATATCCCAAATACTGGAATTGTAAAAGCAGTAAAATTAATGAGTGTTGCTGGAGCCTACTGGAGAGGTGACGAAAACAACACTCAACTTACTCGTATTTACGGAATAAGCTTCCCAAAGCAAAAGGAACTTAAAGAGTATCTTGAATTACTTGAAGAAGCAAAAAAACGTGACCATAGAAAGTTAGGAAAGGAATTAGAACTTTTTACCTTTTCACAAAAAGTTGGACAGGGATTACCACTATGGTTACCTAAAGGAGCGGCTCTTAGAGAACGTTTAGAAAACTTTTTGAAAGCTGCACAGAAAAAAGCAGGCTACGAAATGGTAATTTCTCCTCATATAGGTCAAAAAGAATTATATGTCACTTCTGGACATTATGCAAAATATGGTGAAGACAGTTTTCAACCTATCAACACTCCTAATGAGGATGAAGAGTTTTTATTAAAGCCTATGAATTGTCCTCACCATTGTGAGATGTATAAAAGCAAGCCTTGGTCTTATAAAGATTTACCAAAACGCTTTGCAGAGTTTGGTACCGTATATAGGTATGAGCAAAGTGGGGAGTTACATGGGTTAACCAGAGTACGTGGGTTTACTCAAGATGATGCACACTTGTTTTGTACTCCAGACCAGCTTGACCAAGAGTTTATGAATGTTATAGATCTTGTATTATACGTTTTTGGTTCATTAGGCTTTGAAAATTTTACAGCTCAAGTTTCTCTAAGAGATATGGATAAACCTGAGAAATATATTGGAGATCTTGATAATTGGGAGAAAGCAGAGCAAGCTATTTTGAAAGCAGCAGAAGCTAAAGGACTTGATTATGTTGTAGAACATGGCGAAGCTGCCTTTTATGGACCTAAGTTAGACTTTATGGTAAAAGATGCTCTGGGCAGAAGCTGGCAATTAGGAACTATACAAGTAGATTATAACCTACCAGAACGTTTTGATCTTACCTATAAAGGAAGTGATAATGAACTTCACAGACCTATAATGATTCACCGTGCACCTTTTGGAAGTATGGAGCGTTTTATAGCAATCTTACTAGAGCACACGGGTGGTAATTTCCCATTATGGCTTATGCCAGAGCAAGTTGCTATTTTGTCATTAAGTGAAAAATATGAAAAATACGGTGAAAAAGTTTTAAATTTGCTTGAAAATAACGAAATTCGCGCCCTTGTAGATAATCGTAGCGAGACTATTGGTAAAAAAATACGTGAAGCAGAGATGAATAAATTTCCGTATATGCTTATAATAGGGGAGCAAGAAGAAAAAGATGGTACGGTTTCTGTGAGAAAACATAGTGAAGGCGATATTGGAACGATGACCGTTGAAAAATTTTCTGAATTAATTAACAACGAAATTCAATCAACTATTGTATCTTTTAATGTGTAACCATAATAATTTTTAGTCATAGCAATAAGAAGAAAAAGAAGTAGAGGCCCAGCAAGGGTTATTAAAGAAGACCAGCACAAAATTAACCGTAAGATACGTGCTAAGGAAGTACGTGTTGTAGGTGATAATGTTGAAGTAGGTGTTTATCCTATAAGTAAAGCTTTAGAGATTGCCGAAGCGCAAGAACTAGATCTTGTAGAGATTTCACCCAATGCAAACCCACCGGTTTGTAAAGTAATGGATTACAAAAAATTTGTTTACGAGCAAAAGAAACGCGAGAAAGCAATGAAGGCAAAAGCCACTAAAGTAACCATTAAAGAAATACGATTTGGCCCTAACACGGACGATCACGATTACGAGTTTAAAAAGAAACACGCCGAGAAGTTTTTGAAAGATGGAGCAAAGCTTAAGGCATACGTGTTTTTTAAAGGACGTTCTATTATTTATAAAGATCAAGGAGAGATTTTATTATTAAGATTAGCTCAAGAATTAGAAGAAATAGGTAAAGTGGAACAAATGCCAAAACTTGAAGGTAAACGTATGATTATGTTTATCGCACCAAAAAAGAAATAAACTCTATTAAGAGTACATATAAAGGAAAGTTTGTAATAACAAACAAAGCGAAATAATTAAATAAAGGAAACATGCCTAAACAAAAAACAAAATCTAGTGCTAAAAAGCGTTTTAA
Source organism: Patiriisocius hiemis (assembly GCF_031846325.1). Classification (NCBI taxonomy): domain Bacteria; kingdom Pseudomonadati; phylum Bacteroidota; class Flavobacteriia; order Flavobacteriales; family Flavobacteriaceae; genus Patiriisocius; species Patiriisocius hiemis. The sequence goes on from NZ_JAVRHZ010000003.1 coordinate 3,094, forward strand.
GCTTACAGGTACTGGTAAAATTAAAAGAAAGCATGCGTTTAAAAGTCACATCTTAACAAAGAAGTCTAAAAAACGTAAGCTTGCATTGACCCATGACACAGTAGTGCATAAGGCCGATGAAGACAATGTAAAACAAATGCTTCGTTTAAAGTAAAAGTTTTACCGGTTAAAACAATTTAAAAACCCTGGAGTTGGGCAGCTCTTTCGCTAAAGCTAAAGAGTACAAAGTACAAGTAAAAAAGTCGCCTGCTACAAAAAACAACAATTAAGAAATGCCAAGATCAGTAAATTCAGTTGCAAAGAGAGCCAGAAGAAAAAAGGTTCTTAAGCAAGCCAAAGGATACTTTGGAAGAAGAAAAAACGTATGGACAGTTGCCAAGAATGCCGTTGACAAAGCGATGCAGTATTCTTATAGAGACCGTCGTGCAAAAAAGAGAACATTTAGAGCTTTGTGGATTACGCGTATTAACGCGGGTGCACGCCAGCATGGAATGTCTTACTCACAGTTTATGGGGAAATTAAAAGCTAATGATATTGAGTTAAACCGTAAGGTACTTGCAGATTTAGCAATGAATCACCCAGAAGCTTTTGAGGCTATCGTAAAGAAAGTAAAATAAGATATATAACCTATTATTTCGCTTACAAACCCACTCCATTCGAGTGGGTTTTTTGTTTTTTATTAGCCTATAATGATTAAGTATCAATCAAAGTTTGGTTATATTAGTAGCTACTAATGAAGCATTTAACCTACACACTTACAATTATTATTGGTATAACTTTCCTATGCCAACCAATGCATGCTCAAAAAACTGGAAAAAAATATAGAATAGATAGATACTCCTCACTATATCTTCCACTAGGTAAAATATCTTTTGCAGATTCTCTTGTTAGTTTTAAAATGGGAAATCCTGCACCACTTAAACAGTTTCAAGATAGTACTCAATGTCTACATGAGCCAAATTATAAAAACTATCAAACTCCTAACTTTACTTCCATAGGCTGCAAAGGAAGTATTACAGTTGCTTTTACTGATAATGGTTTTATGAACCTAAAAGGACGAGACATATACATTTTTGAGGTAGGCCCTTCAAGAGAAGCTGCTACTGTAGAAATTTCTGAAAATAATGAGGATTGGATTTCAGTAGGAACTATTACAGGTGGTAAATCGTATATAGACCTCGATGATTTTGACATAGATACTGAAACAGTTTTCTATTACTTACGTATTACAGATATAGCAACACTATGCCGAAGTAAAACAGCTGGAGCTGATATTGACGCTATTGCAGCTATAAATAGTGTAATTAAACTAAACATTAATGCAGATGTTTTATTTGATATAGCCGATTATAAAGTAAAAGAGTCTGCTCTTGAAACATTAACTGAATTATCCAACACAATTAAACAAGTAGATAAAGCTACCATTCTAATTGAAGGACATACAGATAGCGATGGCGATACTGCCTACAATCAAAAACTCTCTGAAAATAGATGCTTAAGTGTAAAAGATAGAATACAAGCTATATTAGGATATGATGCTTTATATGATTATGAGATAAAAGCTTACGGAGAGTCAAAGCCTAGGGTAGAAAACACATCTAGAGCCAATAAAAAATTAAACAGACGGGTTGAAATAACTGTCCTTCCCCCTAAAGATTATTTTGAGGGAATTTTGGACTAAATACACCCATGATTGGGTATGACGCATATATATGATTTTCGTAAATTTACGGAAATCATGCATTATGAATAAAATTAAAACTTATTGCTTATTATTTATAGCTACTTGTTATTTTAACCTACACAGTCAATCTAGCTCTGATTCTGCTTTAGAGATTGCTGAAGAAATGATAAAAATATTAGAGAGTACAGAAGCTATTAATAACCTAATTCTTAATAAAGAAGATATTAACGGAAAACTTCAGGATATTAATATTTGGTCTGAGGAGGATAAAATATCCCCAAAAACCTATAATCAGCTTAAAGATTCCTACACATTATATTCAGCTCACATGAATAATATATTTGAAAATTTATCAAGTGAGTTACGCTCCATAAAACGTTTTAGACAAATTAAAAAGTTACGTTTAGATAAAATAATCAATGAATATTCTGGTGTGTATGCAATTGATTTACAAGCTGCAAATAGAATCTATACTAATGGGTTTTTACCTTCTTTTGAAATTGCGAAAGAAGAAGCTGAGGCTAAAGGAATACTCTCAACACTTATTCTAATTATAAAATTTGGAGAAACACTTTACAACACCCTAGCAGAGTTATTTGATAATGGAAAAATAAGCCGTGCAACTGAGAGTAAAATACTATCGCTAGCTTCAATTATAGTAATCAAAGAACTCAAGAAAAAAATGTATTATGAGCCATGGGAACAATTAGTTTATGAAGAAAGTAACGGGGGAAATTCTGTAGTAATAGCATCTAATAAAGAAAGAGAAAATACTATAAATGAAAACCTTATTAGCACTCCAAAAATTAATACAGCACCTTACTATAGAGAAGTTGATGGCTTTATCTCCTTGGCTAACTATAAATCGGATATTGAGATTCCATTAAACCAAATATCTAAAAGAGTCATTGTAGGAACCGAAAATGAAGATGAAAAAGTATCATTGCCTATGTTTGCAACAACTAATGCACTTAAAAATGGAGATCGGTTTTGGGTAAAAATAAACGGTTACGAATTTGTTCGTTTTTTCTATTATGATGAAGATGTAAAGTATTGGCAAGATCCTTTTGGAAAAAAGATTATCGTTAGAAATGAAGCCGAGACCATAGAAGGCAAAACGCTTTATTTACCTGCAAAAGATAGTTTTTTTAAAATTGCAGGAGACACACCTTATGAAGAATTTTTAATTTTAGTTTCTAATTCTCCCATACCTGAAAATAAGAGAAATGTCATTTTAGGTAGTGAATCTAGAGGCACTTTATTTATTGAGAAACTAAGTAAAGTATTACCAAATGTAAAGCCGCCGTCTCAGGAAAATGGAGAAAGTACAACAATAAAATTAACACAATCAGGAAAAGAGCAAATCTACATTCCTATTTATATTAAAATAAATAAATAATAAATATGAAGAAAATAACATTCTCACTTCTTTTAGTATTTATAAGTACGCTTTGCTCTTCTCAAGATAAATCTATTAAAGTTGGAACAGAAACTAATGTCACTAGTTTGTCTCCCCTGCATAATAGATACGCATTTATTATTGGAATTGACCACTATGAAGATACAGAGAATATTATAAGTTTTACTTCTTGTAGAATTGATGCCACTAAATTTGAAGGCTTTTTAAAAAACACAAAGGGATGGGGCTTAACTAAAGACAAAGTAAAGGTATTACTGGATCCAAAAAAGGAGAAAATAGTTACAGCTTTTAAAAAATTTCTAGATAACATTCCCAATCCAGAAATTAGCACCTTGTATTTTTATTTTAGTGGTCATGGAGTAAGAGATTACTTGGTGCCTTCAGACTTTTATGTTGGTGAAGCTGATAAACTTATATCGTATGATTGGATTTTAGGGGAACTCGAAAAAAGAAACATAGCAGCACAAGTTTTTATTCTAGATGCCTGCCATTCTGGATCTTTGTTAGAAACTCTTAAAAGTGGCGGTGAATTTGAAGAGAATTACTTGCAGTTTATGTCAAAAACTGAAGAACAAGACAAAAAAATTGCCTTTACTGCAACTAGTGCTAATCGTACTACTCCTGCTGGGAAAAATGTAAGTGTATTTACCTATAATCTTTTAGAAGTATTAGAAGATATTAATACAGATAAAGATGGAGATGAAATACTTTCCTCCGGAGAAGTGTATGATGTATTATATAAAAGACTAGAAACCTCAAACCCTCCCCAATTTTTAGGAAGCAGAGACTTTCCTATGGCGAATTTAGATTCATCAATTGTTTCTTTTATAGATTCAGATAATGATGGTATCCAAGACAAAGATGATGATTGTCCAGAACTTTCAGGATCAATAAAAAACAATGGGTGTCCAATTAAAAACTATTACGAAATAAAATTTGGGGACTGGAGCAGTTATAAAATATTAAATTCTTCAGGTAAAAGCCTTATTAATGCAAGCTATATAAATACATATAATGATACTGCTATAACCGAAAAAAATGGATTTTATGGTCTTTATAATTTAAATAGTAAGTTTCAAGCAATTCCAAATGAGTTTGAATTTATTGAACCTTTAAGAAATGGACATTTTTTATTGAGAAAATTTAAGGAGAATATTATTCTTAATGAAAACTTCAGAACCATTGCAAAAGGGTTTATTGATTTTGACTTATTGTATTTTGGTGAGTATTATTATAGGCTTGTATATAAGGTGAGCAAAAATGAATCTTCCATCGAGAGAAAAGACTTCAGTACTGGTGAAGTAATTAACATTAAAAATGAATACATTACTAATAGAGGAACATTTATATCTCGAGATAAGATTGATGACATCAGAGAAAAATTTGGAAGAGGATGGTGGAATAAAATTCCCTCTGCAGAAGATATTGACCTTAAAAATGGTAAGTACAAGAATAAAAAAAATGAAGAAGGAAAATGGGGACTTTTCAAAAAAAATGGAAATGTTGTTTTTGATTATTGCTCTGATGAACCTATCGAGGTTAGTTGGAAAGGAGCAAAAATTTCTTACCATCCAAGAAATAGTAGTTTTACTACATTAGTTTTAAAAATACAATTAGATGGTACTTGTAACGAAATATGCCTTGACGAAAGCATTTATGAATTTATTAATTTGCCACGATTTAAAAATAAATAGTAATTTTTAAGTCTTCTGCTTCTTTTTCTTCGCTGCCGGAAATAACACATTGTTTAGTATCAAACGATATCCTGGAGAATTAGGATGTAATGCTAATTCGGTTTTAGCATCTCCTACTCTATGCTGATAATCTTCTGGGTCGTGTCCTCCATAAAAGGTAAAGAAACCTTTTCCTTTAATTCCATGGATATATCGTGCCTCCCCATTGGTTTTATTCTCTCCCATCACTAAGACATTACTTTTAACTTCATCTCTTTTATAAGATGTTGTTTGTCCCATAAATCCTTTAACTAAAGCGGTATGATTTTGTACCAACATACAAGGAATAGGATCCCACTTAGCCGAGTAATCCATCAATGTAAAGTAGTCTGTCTCTTTTGGGATTCTTCTTTTCGCTGTCATATCTATAGAAGAAAATTCATAGACCATAGGATTTCTCTCTAAAGTAAAGTTTTTAAAAGCAAAGGTTTTAGCGTAATCTATCTTACTTTGGTACCCAGGATCACTTGGGTCACCATCAAACATAGACTCACAAATATCTACTCCATCTGAAGCTGATAATGCAATATCAAAACTATCGGTTGCACTACACATTGCAAACATAAAACCACCACCTACTACATAATCTCTAATTTTTAGAGAAACATCTCTTTTTGCTTCAGAAACTTTACTATACCCCATTTTAGCGGCTAAATCTTCAGCCTTTTTCTTTTCGGCAATATACCAAGGTGCAGCTCTATAGGCTCTGTAAAATTTTCCATATTGTCCTGTAAAATCTTCGTGATGCAAATGAAGCCAGTCATATAACAACAACTCATCTCCCATTACCTCTTCATCATAAATAGTTTCATAAGGTATTTCGGCATACGTTAAGACCATTGTTACTGCATCATCCCAAGGTTGATTTCCCTTTGGTGAATACACCGCAATTTTAGGGGCCTTTTCTAAAACAACTGCCTCCATATTTTTTGATGGACTGCTTATTTCTTGTAAAATTTGTTCTGTTTTAGCATCAGATAAAACTTCAAAACTAACGCCACGAATTTGGCATTCCCTTTTTATTTCTTCGGAATCTGGCAATAGAAAAGAGCCACCTCTGTAATTAAGTAACCATTTTACTTTCACTTGTCTTTCTAGTGTCCAATAGGTAATACCGTACGCTTTTAAGTGTTCTTTTTGGCTTTCGGCATCCATAGGAATTAGGATGTAAGACGCAAAAACATTAACACTTCCAAAAAAGAGAAATAAGGCTATAAAAATCTGTTTTATCATACTTGGAAAGGTACAAATTTTGAGCCAAACTTTGTTTTACTTTAGATTGATGATTTTGGATTTATTACTCTTTAGATAGATTTCTGTCTTCACAGGAATCTAGAAAGGAATATCGTCATCTCCATCACTTGGCGTTACATCATCATTCATGGTACTGCCAAATGCTTCATCTGGAGAAGGTAGATTATCTGGTTTAAAGGTATCATCATTTGCAGCGGCATTCATTTTTGAATGTATCTCGTTTGTAAAGTCAAACGTTTCAAGGTTTTCAAACTTACCTAAATGTCCAACAAAACGAAGTCTAATTTCATCAAGACCACCATTACGGTGCTTTGCAACTATAAACTCTGCTTGACCATCGGTTGGAGTGCGCTCTTCATCATCCCACTCTTCTATTTTATAGTATTCTGGGCGATAGATAAAGCTTACAATATCTGCATCCTGCTCTATGGCTCCAGATTCACGAAGGTCACTTAATAAAGGTCGCTTACTTCCTCCCCTAGTTTCTACAGCACGAGATAGCTGAGATAGGGCAATAACAGGGACATTCAATTCTTTTGCTAGGGCTTTTAAGTTTCTAGAAATTGTAGATATTTCTTGTTCTCTATTTCCTCCCTTTTGGCTTCCACCAGCAGTCATTAACTGCAAGTAATCTATCATAATGAGTTTAATACCGTGTTGGGATGATAGACGTCTTGCTTTTGCACGTAGGTCAAAAATAGAAAGTGAAGGTGTATCGTCAATAAATAATGGTGCTTTTTCTAGTCCTTTTACTTTCACATTAAGTTGTTCCCACTCATGTTTTTCTAGGTTTCCAGTTCTTAGTTTTTCTGAGGATAATCCAGTTTCTGAAGAAATTAAACGGGTAATTAATTGCACAGAGGACATTTCCAATGAGAAAAAGGCTACTGGAATATTATGTTCTACAGCAATGTTTCTTGCCATCGATAATGTTAACGCAGTTTTACCCATACCTGGCCTAGCTGCTATAATAATTAAATCACTTGGCTGCCATCCAGAAGTTAACTTATCTACTTTATTAAATCCTGAAGGAATACCTGAGAGTCCTTCTTGATTAGCAATTTCTTCAATCTTCTTTTTTGCTTGAATCACTAATTGTTGTGCAGTTTCTGAAGAACGTTTAATGTTTCCTTGAGTAATATCATAAAGTTTAGATTCTGCTGTATCTAAAAGATCAAAAACATCGGTTGTTTCATCGTAGGACTCTTCAATAATTTCATTTGAAATTTTAATTAAACTACGCTGAATGTATTTCTGCAAAATAATTCTCGCATGAAACTCAATATGCGCAGAAGATGATACTTTTTGTGTTAATTGTACTAAATAATATTCACCTCCTGCTGTATCAAGGTTTTGGTCTCGCTTTAATTGCTCCGAAACGGTTAATAAGTCTACGGGTTGACTATCTTCGAAGAGTTTGTAAATAGCCTCAAAAATAAATTGATGTGCTTGTTTATAGAAAACTTCGGACTTTAAAATATCTATTACCTCATCTACTCCTTTCTTATCAATCATCATTGCCCCTAACACAACTTCTTCTAAATCAATAGCTTGTGGGGGTAATTTTCCTTTTTCCAAAGAAATAACTTGTGAGGATCTTTGGGAATATGAGGGCTTAGGCTGTACTTTTTCCATAAGGCGAATGTAAATAAATTGTTAAGAGCAAAGGCTAAATTTGAGCTTTCTAATGTTCACCACTCATTAACAAACTAACTGTTGATAAGTTAAAAATATTGTTGATAACGCACAAAAAAATCCGAAGCAAAAACTCCGGATTTTGTGAAGTATTGGTATTGCTCAATTTAGGATTTAAAGACTCCCATTTCAGAATATTTATCCATTCTTTTTTCAACCAAATCTTTTGGTGATAAGTCTTTTAATTCGCTGTATTGTTTTTCAATTGTGTTGGCAACTGTTCTAAACGTAGTTTCTCTATCGCTATGTGCTCCTCCTAGAGGTTCTTTAACAACAACATCAACTAGTTTCATTTTTTTCATATCCGCAGCTGTTAATTTTAAAGCTTCTGCTGCTTGCTCTTTATATTCCCAACTTCGCCATAATATAGACGAACAACTTTCTGGAGAGATAACTGAGTACCAAGTATTTTCTAACATTAATACTTTATCTCCAACACCTATTCCTAAGGCTCCTCCACTTGCACCTTCTCCAATAATTACAACAATAATTGGGACTTTAAGTCTTGTCATTTCTAGGATATTTCTAGCAATTGCTTCACCTTGCCCGCGTTCTTCGGCTTCTAATCCTGGGAATGCTCCTGGAGTATCTATTAAACAAACTACAGGAATGTTAAACTTTTCGGCAGACTTCATTAATCGCAAAGCTTTGCGATACCCTTCTGGATTTGCCATACCAAAGTTTCTGTATTGTCTTGTTTTGGTATTGTATCCTTTTTGTTGCCCAACAAACATATAACTCTGGTCGCCTATTTTACCAAGACCACCTACCATAGCTTTATCATCTCTAAAGTTTCGGTCTCCATGTAACTCTAAAAAAGAATCCCCACAAATGGCATTAATATAATCCATTGTATAGGGACGATTAGGGTGACGGGACAACTGTACACGTTGCCATGGTGTTAAGTTTTTATATATATCCTTTTTGGTTTCTTTTAGTTTTTTTTCAATTTGCTTACAGGTATTGGTCACATCAACATCGCTTTCTTCTCCAATCTGGCAAGCCTTTTCGTATTGCTCTTGTAAGTCTTTTATAGGTAATTCAAATTCAAGATATTCCATTGTCTATCTGCTTGAAGTTAATTTTTGGTCTTAGCTTACAAATATAAAACATTTCACTAGCTTGACGTAATCCTCTGTTTTTTTCTTTCCAGTTTCGTTTTAATTATTCCGTTACACACTACTGTAACAACAATTATAGCTGCGCCATAATAAAAAGCTGGACTCATATTTTCACTATCTCCCAAAATGAGTAAAGCGAGTACAATTCCATAAACAGGCTCCATATTAATACTTAACATTACAGTATAAGGGCTAATCCATTTCATAACGTGAACTGAAGCTATAAAGGCATAAGCTGTACATACTGAAGCTAGAATGAGCAACAATATCCAATCATTTACACTTAATTGAAAGAAAGAAGGCGTATAGCTTCCGTTTAAACCTAAATAGACTGTAATACACAACATCCCAAAAAGTAACTCATAAAACGAAATAGCAGAAGCATTGTATTTTACAGCAAACTTCCCATTAATTACTGAAAATAATGCACCTAGAAATGAAGAGCATAAAGCTAATATGATTCCTAGCACATAATTAGTTTCTACTTTAAAAATTATATACAATCCAACAATTACAATAAGTCCAAAAAATACTTCATACCAGATTATTTTTCTTCTGAAAAAAATAGGCTCCAATAAAGAAGTGAAAAAGGCTCCTGTAGACATTATGGCTAATGTAACTGAAACATTGGCAACCTTAATTGCGCCAAAAAAGAACAACCAATGTACTGCAATGATAACTCCTGCTAATAAAAAACCCGCGAGTGCCTTTTTTGAAAATTTCAGGTTTATTTTTCTTGCTTTTATAAACAAAAAGATAAATCCTGTAGCTAATAACATTCTATACCAAACTAATGGAATAGCATCTATAGATATTAAAGCACCTAATACTGCCGTAAATCCCCAAATAAATATTATGAAGTGTAAGTGAAAGTAATTAAGCAGCTTAGCGTTTTGCATTACGTAACAAGTAGATAGCCAAAATACCAAAAATAATATTGGGAAACCAAGTAGCGAAAAGCGGTGAAAAATCACTTTGCTCTGCCATAGTCCCAAAAATTTTATCGAAGAAAACAAATACCATCCCTATTGCAATCCCAATAGCGAGGTTTACTCCCATTCCTCCTCTTCTCTTTACTGAAGAAACAGCAACGGCAATGATAGTAAGTATATATGCAGAAACAGGTAAGCTCCATCGTTTATAACGAACCACCTCATACCTATTTATATATGACGAGCCTCTGGCTTTTTCTCTAGCTATAAAATCATTAAGTTCTGTAAAGTTTAAAGTTTCGGCGATGTATTCAACTGGGGTTAGGTCTTCCATTTCAAAAGAAAAAATGGTGTCCAATTTTGATTTTCTTTCTATAATATCTTCGTTTTCGCCTATGGTTCTTTTTACATAATTACTTAAGGTATAAGTGCTATCCTCATCATTATATTTAATATTATTAGCACTTATTTTATATTCCATTTTATTGCCTTCAAAATGCTCCAAAGTAAAATTACTTCCATACCTCCCCTTTACATTAAAAAAACTAACATAGATATAATCGTTTTCATTAACCTGCCTAAATACATTGGTTTGCTCTCTATCTCTTTTCCCTTTCTTTAAATATTTATATGAAAATTCATTAAAGCCTTGGCTCGCTTTTGGAGCCATATACATACCTAAAACAAATGCGCCAATACACACTATAGTTGCTCCAATCATATAAGGACGCAAAAAACGATAATAAGAAACTCCACTACTTAAAAAAGCAATTACTTCGGTATTGTTTGCAAGTTTTGATGTGAACCAAATAACTGATAAGAACAAAAATAAAGGAAAGAGTAAATTGGCAAAGTAGATTGTAAAATCATAAAAATAGAGTAACACTTGAACAAGGGGAACATTATTCTCCAGTATCTTATCTATTTTTTCAGCTAAATGAACAGTAATACCAATAGGAATAAATAGCAATAATAGTAGGGCAAAAGTCCCTATGTATTTCTTTAATATATACCTATCTAGTATGCTAATCATTATAACCTCTTGTCCATTTGTTGTACCATACTATTTTTCCAAGACGTGAAGTCTCCAGCGATAATATGCTTTCTTGCTTCTCGCATTAGCCAAAGATAAAAACCTAAATTATGAATTGTACATATTTGTTTCCCCAATAACTCGTTTACCGTAAAAAGGTGACGTACATATGCTTTACTATACTCCGTATCCACCCAAGTAATTCCCATTTCATCAATAGGCGAAAAGTCTGCTTCCCACTTCTTATTCTTAATATTAATGGTGCCATGTGCTGTAAATAACATTCCATTTCTACCATTACGTGTTGGCATTACGCAATCAAACATATCTATCCCTAAAGCTATATTCTCTAATAAGTTAATAGGTGTACCAACTCCCATAAGATAACGTGGTTTATCCTTAGGAAGTATCTCTGTGACTACAGCTGTCATTTCATACATTTCTTCTGCGGGCTCACCAACACTTAATCCTCCAATAGCATTACCCTCTGCTCCTACAGATGCAATATACTCTGCCGATTGCTTACGTAAGTCTTTATAGGTACTTCCTTGTACAATTGGGAAAAAAGTTTGTTCATAATCATATTTAAAAGGAGTCTTCTTGAGATGTGTTAGGCAACGCTCAAGCCATCTATGCGTCATATGCATGGAACGTTTTGCATAGTTGTAATCACAGGGATATGGTGTACATTCATCAAAAGCCATAATAATATCTGCTCCTATACTACGCTGTATTTCCATTACATTTTCTGGTGTAAACACATGGTAACTACCATCTATATGTGACTTAAACTTTACACCTTCCTCCTTAATTTTTCGATTTGCTGAAAGTGAATACACTTGATAACCACCACTATCGGTTAAGATATTTCTATCCCAATTCATAAATTTGTGTAGCCCTCCAGCTTTTTCAATTATTGGAGTTTGAGGTCGTAAATACAAATGATAGGTATTCCCCAAAATTATATCTGGATTTATTTCCTCTCGCAACTCCTTTTGATGTACTCCCTTAACAGTACCAACCGTTCCAACAGGCATAAAAATCGGGGTTTCAATTGGTCCATGATCCAATTGTATAGTTCCTGCACGTGCATCGCTTGAAGTATCTGTTACTTTTAAGGTAAATTGCATAAGGGCTTTTTCTGAAAAGAGCAAAGATAATTGAATTGCAATTTTTAAAACCACATTCTAACATAATCCTGTAAAACTGTTAACTAAAAACCGCAAATGGTTAATAACTGCTTATTTAATGTCTTGCCCTCCCCTATTTATTCGTTTATTTTTGAAGTTTAATCATCACAATTATGGCAGATATACAACACCTTGAGGATTTGGTTACTCAAGTACGTCGAGATATTTTAAGACAAGTCCACAAAGTAAACTCTGGTCATCCTGGAGGTTCATTAGGCTGTGCAGAATTTTTTGTAGCTCTATTTAAAGAGTTAATGGATAGAAAAGAAGGGTTCTCTATGGATGGTAAAGATGAAGATATTTTCTTTTTATCCAACGGACATATTTCTCCTGTTTTTTATAGTGTTTTGGCACGTTCTGGTTACTTTCCTATTGAAGAGTTAAACACATTTAGACTTATTAACTCAAGATTACAGGGGCATCCTACTACACACGAAGGTCTACCTGGAATTAGAGTAGCATCTGGGTCTTTAGGGCAAGGTATTTCGGTAGCAATAGGTGCTGCACAAACAAAAAAACTAAATAATGACAACCATATAGTGTATACACTTTGTGGTGATGGTGAGTTACAAGAAGGACAAAACTGGGAAGCAATTATGTATGCTGCAGGTAATAAGGTTGATAATTTGATTGTTACAATTGATTTAAATGGCCAGCAAATTGATGGATCAACAGATACTGTACTTCCATTAGGAAATGTAAAGCAAAAGTTTGAAGCTTTTGGTTGGGATGTAATTGAAATTAAAGAAGGTAACAACCTTGAGGCAGTTATAAAAGGAATGAAAACTGCTAAAGCAAATACAAACAACGGAAAACCTATTTGTGTATTATTACATACAGTAATGGGTAATGGGGTTGATTTCATGATGCACACTCATGCTTGGCACGGTAAAGCACCAAATGACGAGCAGTTAGCTTTAGGATTAGAACAAAACCCAGTAACTTTAGGAGACTATTAACCACCTCGTAAGTCCTTTTTAAAAGAAATAGCTCTTAAGTAAAATAACATTTAATTAAAAATACCCGCTTTCGCGGGCACTACGATGAAAAAATACATAGATAGCGGAAAAAAAGATACTCGATCTGGTTTTGGTGCAGGTTTAACAGAGCTTGGGCAGAAAAATGAAAATGTGGTAGCCTTGTGTGCAGATTTAATTGGCTCTCTAAAAATGGATGCCTTTAAAGAAAACCATCCGGAGCGTTTTTTCCAAGTAGGAATTGCAGAAGCCAATATGATGGGTATTGCTGCTGGTATGACTATTGGCGGGAAAATTCCTTTTACAGGAACATTTGCAAACTTCTCTACTGGTAGAGTATATGACCAAATACGACAAAGTATAGCCTATAGCGGTAAAAACGTGAAAATATGCGCTTCACATGCTGGTCTAACACTAGGTGAAGATGGAGCAACACACCAAATTCTTGAAGACATTGGTCTTATGAAGATGTTACCAGGAATGACGGTTATTAATACGTGTGACTACAACCAAACCAAAGCAGCTACCCTTGCTATTGCAGAGCATGAAGGCCCTGTATATTTACGTTTTGGACGTCCAAAAGTTGCTAATTTTACAGAAGAAAATCAAAAATTTGAAATAGGTAAAGCTGTTCATTTACAAGAAGGAACAGATGTGACTATTGTAGCGACTGGACATTTAGTTTGGGAAGCTTTACAAGCTGCCGAAGCTTTACACCAAGAAGGTATTTCTGCCGAAGTTCTTAACATACATACAATTAAGCCTTTAGACAATAAAGCAATACTTGATAGCGTTTCAAAAACAAGATGTATTGTTACTGCCGAAGAGCATAATTATTTAGGTGGTCTTGGCGAAAGTGTAGCGAGAGTCTTAGCAACAGAATCCCCAACTCCACAAGAATTTATAGCTACTAATGACACCTTTGGTGAGTCTGGCACCCCAGAACAACTAATGGAAAAATATGGTTTAAATGCTTCTGCTATTGTTAAAGCTGCAAGGCGAGCAATAGCTCGCAAATAATTTACCTTTTTGCACATCATTGTTAGTTAGAAAAAATGATGTTACCAAATCTTAAAAAGCCTCTTACAAATGTAAGAGGCTTTTTAACTTTTTTATAAATAATCCTATTAACTATCGCTATCTAGATAGTCTGGTGTACCATCTCCATCTGCATCTGGGAATGTAATATTCCCATCATCATCTATCTCTATTTCATCACTTGTGAGTATTCCATCATTATCATCATCATTATCAAAGTAATTAGGCAAGCCATCTTCGTCTGTATCATCATCTTCTTCTAAGCCATTATTATTTAAGTCTTCATTAATAGATAAGATCCCGTCATTATCTTGATCACCAGCTTCAACGGTATAAAGTTGAAATGTAAAAATTAATTGGTCATATGGTTCAATAATAGATCCTTGTCCAGAACCAAAATATCCAAGACCAGATGGAATAAACATAGCGCCAACGCCAAAATCCTCAAAATCTAAAGAACCATCTGGGTTTTGTATGATGTTACTTGCCCCGTTAAATTCTTTAGCTATATCCTGATAACCATTTATAACATTTGTTAAATCAAAACGAACTGGAATTGTACTAGAATCAAAAAGAGTGTTATCTAATAATCTACCTTCATATGTATTATTTACAATATCTGGGAAATTAGGCGATTCTCCTCCACCTTGAATTACTTTTAAAAAGTATAACTTATACATCAAGCCTTCTTCTAATCTATCTCTAACCATTTTAGAGCTTACTTGCTCAATTAATGGAATTTTATTTGCGTTTTCACCTGCAATCGTATCAAAAACAATTTTAAAATCAAATTCAGCAGAAGGATTTTCAAAATCTTCATAATTATAAAAATGTGTTTCTAGATACTCTTCTATTTCTAATTGAGCAGCTGTAGCTTCTTCAGTTCTATCTCGCAAAGGCACAGTTTCTGGACCATCATCATCATTATTACATGAATTAAAGACTACAAGTGACGCTAGACAAATAGCGAATAAATAAATTACTTTTTTCATACTAAATTTTTGAGGGCGAAAGATACGATTTTAAGTTATTTTTGCTTTCTTTAATAACGAAGTTTTTTTGTAACAATTACATGCGTATTGATAAATATTTATGGGCAACTAGGTATTACAAAACTAGGAGTATAGCTTCTAAAGCTTGTAAAAAAGGTTCAGTTAGAGTAAATAATGCCATTGTAAAGCCAGCTAGAGATGTTTTTCCGGGTGATGAGATATTAGTGCGTAAAAATCAAATTAACTATCAATTAGAGGTCCTAGATTTACCTAAAAGCCGTGTAGGAGCTAAGCTAGTAGACTTGTATCGAAAAGACACTACTCCTAAGGAAGCCTTTGAAAGTATGGAACTGCTTCAATATTCGAAATCATATAATAGAAAAAGAGGGGAAGGAAGACCTACAAAAAAAGATCGTAGAGACCTTGAGGATTTTACCAATACAGAAGAAGAGTAATTACTATCTTTGAAAAAAGTTTATACATGAGTACCACTTCAGCAGTAATACTAGATAAAAAACAAATTGTCCATAAAATTAAGAGAATTGCCTATCAAGTTTACGAAGCTAATGTTTCTGAAAAAGAAATTGTAATTGCTGGTATTAAAGAGAATGGTTTCATTTTAGCTAAAAAAATAAAAACTGAAGTAGAAAAAATTTCGCCTATTAAGGTTACGCTATGTGAGTTAACTATTAATAAGAAAAAGCCAACAGATCCTATTACAACAAGTTTAGGTGTTAGTGATTATAAAAATAAGTCGCTATTACTTGTTGATGATGTTTTACATAGCGGAACAACTTTAATTTACGGAGTAAAACATTTTCTTGAAGTACCCTTAAAGCAATTTAAAACTGCTGTGCTGGTAGATAGAAACCATAAAAAATACCCTGTAAAAGCAGATTATAAGGGCATTTCTTTATCTACTTCTTTAAATGAAAATGTTGTGGTTGTCTTTGACAAAGGAAAAGACTGTGCTTTTCTAGAATAACTGGAGAACTATTTTTTTTGAAATTTCCCTCACCGAAAAACCATCGGTAACTACTTTTTTGTCAGATTGATTGTAATAATAACTTCTTTCAAACAAATGCTTTCTTATAAAGTCTTGCAACTCTTTTTTATTATCCAAATGTGAAATAAGAGGTCTTTTTTCTTTTTCTATATAAAGCCGCTTGGTAAGCTCTTCTAGTCCAGTTTGCAGGTATATAGTAATAACGTCTTTACTTTTTTTAAGTTCATTCATTATTGTACCATAACAAGGTGTGCCACCTCCAGTTGCTATTATTAAGGACGAGTTGTCATTAAGTACTTCATCTAAATAAACTTTCTCAACTTTTCTGAAATATATTTCTCCCTTTGTTTTAAAAATAGAAGATATAGATTGCTTCTCTTTTTTTTCAATATAGGAGTCAATATCTACAAATTTATAACCTAAAATTGAAGATAATTCGATTCCAATACTAGATTTCCCGCTTCCCATGTAGCCAATAAGTACAATTTTCATGCATTAATTTTAGCGCTAAACTAATTGTTTTTAATGATTTAATAAACCACATAAAATTTAATTTAAATTTGCTTTGAAAAATAGATTTAATGATAGTATATTTGCACCCGCCTAGCAAAACAGAGATGTTTGTTAGTAAATAAAAAAGGAAGACCAGTTAGCTCAGTTGGTAGAGCACCTCCCTTTTAAGGAGGTGGTCCTGGGTTCGAGCCCCAGACTGGTCACAAAAAGTTAAACCCACAGGTTTAACTTTTTTTTTACCCGGGTGCTGGAATTGGTAGACAGGCATGGTTGAGGGCCATGTGTCCTTTTGGGCGTGTGGGTTCAAGTCCCATCCCGGGTACTATAAACCATAATAAATAAGCTCAAAATGAACTTCGTAAAAAATGAAATTTATTATGCTAACTGTTACCCAAGCTCTTTTTCAATATCATTGGGCTAATCTTAGTTACAAACTCTAGCATAATTTTAGTACATTGACCTTCGGAATAATTTTTTTTAATGTACATAAAATCAACGTTTAGTATTAAAGATTTAGAGAATCTAACAGGTGTAAAAGCTCATACTATTCGTATTTGGGAAAAAAGATATAACTTATTAAGCCCAGAACGCACTAAAACCAACATTAGAAATTATGACCTTGAAAGTTTCAAAAAACTACTCAATGTAACTTTCTTATACAATCAAGGATATAAAATTTCAAAAATTGCGAAACTTCAACCTGATGAAATTTCCAAGTTAGTAAAAGAATCTTCTAAGATAGATAGTGACACCTATGCAATCAATTCTTTTAAGTCTTCTATGTTTGAGTTTAGTAATTCATTATTCTCAAAAACATACGATGAGCTGGCTGCAAAAAAAACTTTTAGACAAATATTTATTTCAGTATTTATTCCTCTTTTAAAAGAAATAGGCATTTTATGGCAAATAGGAACTATTGACCCAATACACGAAAGTTTTATTTCTGAGTGTATTAAACAAAAAATTATTGTTGCAGCAAGCCAAGATCAACCAAAAAAAGAACAGAAAAATGCTCCTATTTTTGCTCTTTTCTTACCCTTTAAAGAAATGCATGACATAGGATTAATGTATGCAAACTATGAGTTAATCAAAGCTGGTTTTAAAACCATATATCTTGGATCAAGTATTCCGGTAGAAAACTTAGTTAACTTGAAAAATTACCAAAGCAATATTTATTATTTAAGCTATTTAACTACACAACCAGAAACTACCCCAATAAATAACTTTCTTGAAAAATTAATCAATATCCTCGATAGTAAAGAACAACAAAGAGTATGGTTAATGGGACCTAAAGTTAAAAATGAAATAAGTACAGAAAAGGTAAGGATAGTAAAAGGTTTTGAAGACTTCTTTTCAACCATCAAAACTTTAAAAAAATCATAATGTTTTCAATTATTAGACAATATTGTTTAATTAAATAGTAAATTTGTTAAACAATATGAATAAAAAAATAGCAATAATTGGTTCTGGCTTTTCTTCTCTAGCAGCAGCAGCATACCTAGCTAAACAAGGTAATAGTGTTACTATATATGAAAAAAATAGCACCGTTGGAGGAAGAGCAAGACAATTACAGAAAGAGGGTTTTACATTTGACATTGGTCCTACTTGGTACTGGATGCCAGATGTTTTTGAGCGTTTCTTTGCAGATTTTAACAAAAAACCATCGGACTACTATCAGCTTATTAAATTAGCTCCGGCCTATAGTGTGTATTTTGGTGAGAATGATTATATCACAATTGAAGATACACTAGAAAAAATATGTGCCACTTTTGAAGCAGAAGAAAAAGGAAGTTCTATTAAACTTAAAAAATTTATTGATAAAGCATTAGACAACTACAACATTGCTATTAAAGATTTAGTATATAGACCTGGCGTATCACCTTTAGAGCTAGTAACTCCTGTTACAATTAAAAAAATTGGTCAGTTTTTTAGCACCATTAGTAAAGAGGTTAGAAAAGAATTTAATAACCCTAGAATAATATCAATACTTGAGTTTCCAGTACTTTTTTTAGGAGCAAAACCTTCTAATACACCTGCTTTTTACAGCTTTATGAATTATGCAGATTTTGGTCTAGGTACCTTTCATCCTAAAGAAGGGATGTATTCAGTTATTAAAGGTATGAAGGCACTAGCACAAGAACTAGGAGTTACAATTAAAACGAATCAAAATGTAGAAAAAATTAATGTAAAGAATGGTATAACTACTGGACTAGTTGTAAACTCTCAACCTATAGAAGCAAATATTGTATTAAGTGGTGCAGATTATCATCACACAGAGACCTTACTAGACAGTCAGTACCGTCAATACTCTGAAGCTTATTGGGAGAAAAAAACTTTTGCACCGTCTTCGCTTTTATTTTATGTAGGGTTTGACAAAAAACTCGAAAACGTAGAGCACCACACTTTATTTTTTGATGTAGATTTTGAGGCACACGCCAAAGACATTTATGATACACCTAAATGGCCTGAAAATCCACTTTTTTACGCTAGTTTTCCTTCAAAAACAGATAACAATGTTGCACCAGAAGGTAAAGAGGCGGGGATTTTTCTCATCCCACTAGCTCCTGGAATTGAAGACACTAAAAAATTAAGGTTAAAATACTTTGAGATTATACTAGACCGTTTTGAAAAACTAACAAACCAAGAAGTTAAAAAATACGTTATATTTAAGGAGTCGTTTTGTATTAATGACTTTATAAATGATTATAATTCTTATAAAGGAAATGCATATGGATTAGCAAATACACTTATGCAAACCGCCTTTTTAAGACCAAAATTAAAGAGCAAGAAAGTAAAAAATCTCTTTTTTACTGGACAATTAACTGTTCCTGGACCCGGTGTTCCACCTTCCCTAATTTCAGGGAAATTAGTTTCAGGATTAATAGCAAATAACTAAAGTGAAAGAATTATTCGATATCGTTTCTCAATCTTGTAGTAAAAGTGTAACTAATGCTTACAGCACTTCGTTTTCACTCGCTACAAAAATGCTAGCCCCTACTATTAGACAGGACATTCATAATATTTATGGGTTTGTACGTTTTGCAGACGAAATTGTAGATACATTTCATGATTATAATAAAGAAGAATTATTTAATAAGTTTGAAGCTTCATTAGAAGACGCATTAAAAGATAAAATAAGTCTTAATCCTATTCTTAACTCCTTTCAACATACGGTTCATAAGTACAACATTGAAAAAGAGCTAATAAATGCTTTTATGAAAAGTATGCGACTAGACTTATCAAAATCTATTTACACTACTGAAGATGAGTATAAACAATATATTTATGGCTCTGCAGATGTAGTAGGACTTATGTGTTTAAAAGTTTTTGTGAAAGGGAATTCTAAAAAGTATGAAGAGCTTAAAGGTGCTGCCATGAGTTTAGGCTCTGCTTTTCAAAAAGTAAACTTTTTACGTGATTTAAAAGAAGACTATGAAAGCTTGAGCAGAACTTATTTTCCAAATACTAATTTAGACGCATTAGATGAAATATCCAAGAAACACATAATAGATGATATTGAGGCTGACTTTAAAAAAGGATATGCAGGGATATTAAACCTTCCTACCGAGGCTAAATTTGGAGTTTTTATGGCATATAGATATTACAAAAGATTGCTTAAAAAGCTAGCAAAAACTCCAGCAATTGAAATTAAAAACACACGTATTCGTGTACCTAATTATGAGAAATTTGGACTACTTACACGAAGCTATGTTAAATACCAATTAAAATTAGTGAGATAAAGCATGGATAATCTTCTTTGGGTTTTAATTTTTTTGACAACCTTTTGTATTATGGAGTTTATGGCTTGGTTTACACATAAATTCGTAATGCATGGATTTTTATGGTCTTTACATAAGGACCACCATTACAAGGACCATAATAGTTGGTGGGAACGAAATGATTTCTTCTTCATATTTTATGCAGCAGTTAGTATAGCATGTTTTGTAGGCTGGCAATACTATGGTTTCTGGGCTGGATTACCTATAGGATTGGGTATTTTTGCATACGGAGTCACCTATTTTATGGTACATGATATTTTTATACATCAACGTTTTAAACTATTTAGAAATGCCAATAACTGGTATGCAAAAGGCATTAGGAGAGCTCATAAAATACATCATAAGCACCTTGGTAAAGCAGACGGTGAATGTTACGGAATGCTTTTTCCTCCTCTTAAATATTTTAAAAAATAATATAGGATGAATAACCTCTATTTATGGTTAAATTTTGGGTCGTTTATTATTCCTTTTCTTTTTAGCTTTCATCCCAAACTTCAGTTTTATAAAAAATGGCGATCATTTTTTATTGGAGTGTTTATAATGATGCTCGTTTTTATTCCTTGGGATGTCGTATTTACTTCTAATGGATTTTGGGGATTTAATGACACATACATTACTGGAGTTAAGTTATTTCATCTCCCAGTAGAAGAATGGCTATTCTTTATTTGTATACCCTATGCATGTGTTTTTACACATTATTCTTTGTATCATTTTTTCCCAAAACTTGCTTTCTCAGAAAAACTAACAAATATTATTTATGTTTCGTTGCTATGTGTTTTAATTATTACACTCTGGTACCATTTTGATAAATGGTACACATTAATAAATTTCTTTTACGCAATAGTACTTCTTGGTATTGTTTATAATTACAACAAAAGTCTTTTACGAAAGTTTCTTCCTACCTTTTTAGTTATTCTTATACCTTTTTTTATTGTGAATGGCGTACTTACTGGTAGTTGGATAGATAATCAAGTAGTCTGGTATAATGATGCAGAAAACCTAGGAATAAGAATGGGAACTATACCAATAGAAGATAGCGTCTATGCACTTGGAATGTTACTAACTGTATATTTTGTTACTGAAATATTAGAAAACAAAAGAAAACGACTATAAATATCTTATAGTAAATTCAAGTTCTACCTCTTAAAATTTTATCTTTGCGCCTTTTCTAAGACAAAACCATGTTGTTACAAAAGACCATCAAAAACTTTACACAAAACCCAAAAAATGATATTCTTTCTGGGCTTACCGTTGCTTTAGCATTAGTACCAGAAGCTGTTGCTTTTGCATTTGTAGCTGGAATAGATCCCTTAGTGGGATTATATGGTGCTTTTATGATGGGGATTGTAACTGCACTTTTTGGAGGAAGACCTGGTATGATAAGTGGTGCTACTGGTGCAATGGCTGTTGTAATGGTTCATTTAATACAAAAGGGAAACGAAGTTGGTGAAGCATTAACTGCACCTGTAGAAAACCTAGGTTTACAATGGCTTTTTATAACACTTCTCTTTGTTGGGGCTATCCAGATTTTAGCTGGTGTACTTCGTCTAGGTAAGTTTGTTAGATTGATACCTCATCCTGTAATGATGGGATTTGTAAACGGATTAGCCATCGTTATCTTTTTATCGCAATTAGGACTTTTTAAAGAGAATGTAGATGGTGTCCAGCAATACATGACTGGTACTAATCTTTGGGTTATGTTAGGACTTGTTCTCCTAACAATGGTCATAATGTTTGGTTTACCTAAACTAACTAAGAAAATACCAGCAGCTTTAACCGCAATTATAATAGTAGCTGCAATTGTAATTTTTGGAAAAATTGATGTTAGTACTGTAGGCTCATTTATTAGAGATGGGGGTGGCGAAGGATTACAAGGAGGGTTACCTACCTTCCAGGATCAAATATTTACATTGTTTTATACTATTGGTGATAATTGGAGCATGATACTTTCTACTGCATTTATTTTAGCAGCTGTAGGACTTATTGAAAGTTTAATGACATTAAATCTAATTGATGAAATGACTGAAACCCGCGGAAGTGGAAACCGTGAGTGTGTTGCACAAGGAAGCGCTAATATTTTAAATGGACTCTTTGGAGGGATGGGTGGTTGTGCAATGATTGGTCAATCAATTATAAATGTAAATTCTGGAGGTAGAGGAAGACTCTCAGGAGCGATTGCTGCCGTTGCTTTACTTTGTTTTGTATTGTTTGGAGCTCCTTTAATAGAGCAAATCCCGATTGCGGCTTTGGTTGGGGTTATGTTTATGGTAGTAATTGGAACCTTTGCATGGAGTAGTTTTAGAATATTACATAAAATACCGCTTAGTGATGCCATTGTTTTAATAGCTGTTTCTGCTATTACGGTATGGCAGGATTTAGCAATTGCTGTAATTGCTGGTGTGATCATGAGTGCTTTAACTTTTGCTTGGCAAAATGCAACCAAAATTAGAGCAAGAAAAAAAATAAAAGAGGATGGTACTAAAGTGTATGAAATATGGGGTCCATTATTTTTTGGCTCCACACAGGCATTTAACAGTAAATTTGATATTAGTAATGACCCTAAAGCTATTGAAATAGATTTTATAGAATCTAAAGTAACAGACCATAGTGGTGTAGAGGCTTTACGAAATATTGCCAACAAATATGTCGCCTTAGGAAAAGAAGTCACACTAACCCACCTAAGTCCAGACTGTAAAGCCTTACTTCTCAAATGGAATCCAGAATTTGAAAGTATTATAAAAGATTCGGTAGACGACCCGAGGTATTATGTAGTGACAGATGTTATGGATAGTGAAGTTTAGGTTTACAATTTTTCAGTACTTTTAACTGAAATCTATCTGTCTATCCAACTAAGTAAGCGCATACTTCCAGTTATTATTATTTCGCAGTTTTTTTGCACTTCTTTATGGTTTGCAGGAAATTCGGTTTTAGAAAATTTAATCGTCAATTTTCAACTTTCTGAAGGCGATATAGGCAATTTAAGTGCTGCTGTACAATTTGGTTTTATTATAGGAACTTTAGTATATGCTTTGCTTACAATTGCAGATAGATTTTCGCCTTCTAAAGTATTCTTTTTCTCTGCTATATTGGCTAGTTCGATAAACCTAATTACACTTTTTCCTGAAAACACAATTACAACATTACTATTAATACGTTTTTTAACTGGTTTTTTCTTAGCAGGCATTTATCCTGTAGGGATGAAAATAGCAGCAGATTATTATGATAGTTCTTTGGGTAAATCACTAGGCTTTTTAGTTGGAGCTTTGGTTTTAGGAACAGCATTACCCCATTTCTTACAATTTACATTTGTTTCGTTTTCATGGAAGTGGGTTATAATTTGCACTTCTATCTTAGCGAGTTTGGGAGGGGTATTAGTTTATATACTTATTCCCGATGGTCCTTTCAGAAAAAAAGGAAAGCCATTAAAAGTCAATGTACTTTTTAAAGTTTTTAAAAACAAAAAGTTTAAAATTGCTGCCATTGGATATTTTGGGCATATGTGGGAGTTATATGCTTTTTGGTTTTTTATTCCAATTATTATTGAAACCTACAATTATATTAATTTTAAAGAGCAACCTTTATCAACCTCGTTTTGGTCTTTTACTGTGATTGCTATAGGAAGTGTAGGTTGTGTTGTCTTTGGAAAACTTTCTAGCCGTTTTTCTACAAAAAAACTGGCAACTATTGCATTATTAACTTCAACAACTTGTTGTTTGTTATCTTCTGTGGTTTTTAACTTGCCTAAAGAATTGTTCTTAATTTTCTTATTAATATGGGGCTTTTTTGTTATTGCAGACTCACCACTTTTTTCGACATTAATAGCAAAAAATGCATCTCAAGAAGTTAGGGGCTCTGCCTTAACCATAGTAAATTGTATTGGATTCGCAATTACTATTATAAGCATACAATTGCTAACACATTTTTTAAATCAAGGTTTTTTTATGGAAAAAATTGCTGGTACCGTTTACTTAATTCCTACCCATTTATACAGCTTCTTAGCCGTAGGACCTATTATTGGGTTGTTTTATCTTTTCAGAAATAAATAATTAGAGAATTCGCAACCCATTTGCAACAGGCTTATCAACCGAAAGTAGCGTTACATCTTTTTCGTTAACAGCTCCTAGTACTAAACACTCACTCATTAAAGGACCAATTTGTTTCTTCGGAAAGTTAATAACAGAAATTACTTGCTTCCCAATAAGCTCCTCAAGCTTATATAATCCTGTTATTTGTGCTGAAGATTTTTTGACACCAATTTCAGCCCCAAAATCTATTAATAGTTTGTAGGCTGGATTAATGGCTTCAGGAAATGGTTGAGCTTCTATAATAGTCCCAACCCGCATTTCAATTTTTTCAAACTCTTTCCATGATATTTCATTCATCATAGTCTATCCTGAGTTTTTTTATCATTTCTGGGGAAATAGAACCTTGGTAAACTCCATAACTATCTACAAGAAGTCCTTTTTTACCATTAACAGTTTCTATAACATACAAGATTGAGTTATCGTCCGTACTACTCATCCCTTCAAAACGATAATGTTTAATTACCTTGCAGTCACCTGCTTTCCATGTTTTTTTTAGAGATTTTGATTCTATTCCTTCTTCTACGAGGTTAAAATCTTCAGTATATCCCTCTTCTTGTAATGCTTTAATTGCTACTGATAGTGATTGGTATGATTTTTCCATAATATCTAAAATTAATATAGATTGAAGAAAGTAGCAAACATTTATAAATACTTTAATAGTTGTAACTTTATAAAAACTAATGCTACTTATCTATAAAACTTAATATGGCTCTTACTCCTTCAAATATGCTTCCCTTAGGCACTAAGGCTCCAGACTTTACACTTATTGATACAGTTACAAATGAATTTGTTTCATTAAAAGATGTGCTTGGAGAAAAAGGAACTGTTGTGATGTTTATTTGTAATCATTGTCCATTTGTAAAACATGTAAATGAAGAAATTGTCCGTCTGGCTAATGATTATAGAGTATTAGGGTTTGGGTTTGTTGCTATTAGCAGTAACGATATTGAAAAATATCCGCAAGATGGCCCTGCAGAAATGCACAAAAATGCTGTAAAACACAATTATACGTTCCCTTACCTTTTTGACGAAACCCAAAAAGTTGCAAAAGAGTATGATGCTGCTTGTACTCCAGATTTTTATTTATTTGATGCAGATAGTAAACTTATATATAGAGGACAGCTTGACAACTCTAGACCTGGAAATGGGATACCAGTAAATGGTCGAGATCTTAGAGAGGCATTAGATAATGTTCTTAATAATAATAAACAAAGGGAAAACCAAAAACCTAGTATTGGTTGTAATATAAAATGGAAATAATAATAAAAGTTATTACTTCTATCCAATACCTTTATTTCTTTTCATGCTAAAATTTATTGAAAATATATACCATGAAAAAACTAAGAAAGTTATAGTAAAAAGGCAACCGGGATTATTTCATTCGCTCTAAAGCATTTGCAATATGAGAGTAATGATGCATACTATGCCAAGCATAAAGTAACGCATTCTTTTTTAGACTTGTTTCACCATTTTCAGGGTGAATAAAAGTTGTATTCCAATCGTTTTCATCAAACTGACGTAGTAAATTCACAATTTTGTGATGCACTACTTCAATATGTGTAAGCGACCAAGCAACTGGAAGGTTATAGGTTTCTTTTATAGTTGACCATTCCTCTTGATTGTAAGCTTTTATTTTTGGGTTATCTTCAGAAAGCGCCCATTTAAAACGAATATAACTATGATGGTGGCTATCTGCTACATGATGCACTACTTGCCTAATTGTCCAACCTTCTGGTCTATAAGTCGTGTCTAGACTTTTGTCATCAAGATTTCTTACTAAGTCACCAAACTTTTCAGGAAAGATTTCTAAGATAGTAATTGCCTCTTGTATCTCTTTTTCATTTATGTCTTTAGGGGGAGTAAACTTCCCAATTGGGTATTTTAAATCTTCTATATTCATAGTATAAAATTAAAAAACGCCTTTATAATAAAGGCGTTTTTACTAGTAACTTCTTAACAAGTTGTAAACTATGAAACTTTCATTAATTCTACATCAAATATTAAAGTAGCATTAGGAGGGATTACACCTCCGGCTCCTTGCTCTCCATATGCTAAGTGCGATGGAATTACAAATCGTGCCTTGTCACCAACTTTTAATAATTGGATTCCTTCATCCCATCCAGCAATTACATTTCCCTTTCCTACAGGAAACTCAATTGGATTCCCTCTTTTGTATGAAGAATCAAACACCCCACCATCTGCAAACATACCTTTGTAATGTACCGCTACATTTTGACCTTTTTCTGGAGAGGCACCCTCTCCTTTTTGAATAATTTGATAATGCAACCCACTTTCCGTTTTTTCAAAACCTGCAGTTAGTTCTTTTAAAGCTTCTTCTGCTTCTTTTTTTGCTGCAGCTTCTCTCTCTGCCTTGGCTCCATTAAATTGTCTAAAGCTTTCTACAGCATTCCATTTTCGTGCTTCATCTCCTACTCTAATAATTTCAACCTTTTGCATAGTGTCTCCTTGAGCAATGCTATCTACTGTATCTTGCCCTTCAACTACAAAACCAAATACGGTATGTTTGTTATCTAGCCAATCTGTTGGAACGTGTGTAATAAAAAACTGGCTTCCATTTGTTCCTGGTCCTGCGTTTGCCATAGAAAAAACTCCAGGGCGATCATGTTTTAAATCTGGGTGAAACTCATCATCAAATTTATACCCAGGTCCTCCAGCGCCTGTGCCTGCTGGGTCCCCACCTTGAATCATAAAATCAGGGATTACTCTATGAAATTTTAAGCCATCATAATAAGGTTTCCCTTGTGGTTTTGCTTCGTTCTCCAAATTTCCTTCGGCTAAAGCCACAAAATTACCTACTGTTCCAGGTGTTTTATCATAGGTTAGTTTTCCTAAAATCTCTCCTTTTTCAGTAGTGATTTTTGCATATATACCGTCTTGCATTTTTCTTTTTTTTAAATTGAAGTGCAAAAATAAGCTAAGTTGCGAGGATACACAATATTGTATATCTTTAAGTGGCAATCATAAACTGTTCATCAATGAAAAATATAATAGTCTTCTTTTTCATCCTGTCTATAGCTAGTTGTAAGCAAAAAAGCAAAAATGAGGTTACTGAAATTAATACTACAAAAGAGCAAATAGAAGAGGTTTCAGAAAAAAAATGTATTACAAAAATACTTGATGCAGATAGTAAGCTAGGTAAAGAACGTAATACCTTATGTGAAACAGTATCTCTTTCTGAAACCATAAAAACATATGTTGCTGGCATGAAAGCGTTAGATTTTGAAAACTGCCCACAAGATTTTACGAAAGCTTTTAACAGCCATATAGAAGCTTGGGATGCAATGATACCTGTAACAGACAATTACCCTGACTTACGAGGTGAGATGCATGATTTATTTAAAGAACTCGAAAAGAGTAATGATAGTATTGTATTCAATAAAAAGCTAGCTAGTATCTGGGATACTTGGGCAATTGTTGAGGAGCGTATAAAATAAGACCAGTCATAGATAAAATTACAAATTTGGCATATCGTAACTTCTAGTGCATTTTATGCCATAATAGCAGTAAATTCTGTTATTTATACAAAGCATGTCATTTCTGCACACTATAATTATTAATTAACACAAGGTTAATAAATGCTGGCAAACCCAAGTATTACTAGGCTAAAAACATAATAAGAGCTTAGCACTTGCTTATTCTCATTCTATATGGCATTCCCGCATAGTCCTTGCGGATATATAGCTAAATAAAACAACCAGTATATGAAAGTATTAGTCATTGGGGCTGGTAATATGGGATTAACCTACGCAGAAGGCATGGCAAAATCTCCCTACCTCAATCGAAGAAATATTATGATTTATGATATTTCTAAGGAAAAAACACAAGAGTTAAGCAAAGTATCTTACTTTGATATTTTTACAAAAATTGAAGATTGCGTTCCAAAATCTGACGTAATATTCTTAGCAGTAAAGCCATATCATAGTGAAGAACTCTTTACCACTATTAAAAAGCATATTAACCAAGAACAAATAATTGTTTCACTAATGGCTGGTATCACCATTGAGTCTATACAGCAAGGGCTTGGTGTTAAAAAAGTAATTAGAACAATGCCTAACCTCCCTGCAAAAGTTGGCAAAGGGGTTACTTCTTTCACAGAAGCCAGAGAAGTTACAAGAGTAGAACTCTTAATGATTAGAAATCTTCTTGACACTACAGGAGAAGCAATTCATGTAGAAAATGAGAATTTTATTAATGCCTCTACAGGTATTTCTGGTAGTGGCCCTGCCTACGTTTTTTACTTTATGCAGTCTATGCTAGAAGCTGCTCTAAAAATGGGGTTTTCAGAAAACGATTCAAAAGTACTAGTATCACAAACTTTTGAAGGTGCTGTCACCTTATTTAATGAGTCAAGTTTATCTCCAGAAAGCTGGATGGAACGAGTAGCATCTAAAGGAGGTACTACACAAGCTGCTCTAGATTCTATGGAGGATAACAACGTAAAAGAGTTAATTAAAGAAGCTGCCTATGCAGCATTTAACAGAGCCACAGAGCTCGGAAAATAAAAATAATTACAAACTAAGATATGAGTAAAAGACGAGTGGTTATAAAAGTAGGAACCAACGTAATGACAAATAGAGACAATCGAATAGTAGGACCTATCCTCAATGAATTAGTACGACAGATAGCAGTATTATATGAAAATGACATCACACCAGTTTTAGTATCTTCTGGTTCTGCTATAGCAGGAAAAGAAGTTCTTGGCGAATGTAGTGCTACAGATAGTTCAATAAGAAGGCAAATTTACTCTTCGGTTGGACAACCACGTATGATGCGACACTACTACAGTCTATTTCACAATCACGGTATGCGATGTGCACAAGTTCTTGCAACAAAAAGAGATTTTGACCCAGGAAAACATCGTGAAAATATGATAAACTGTTACGAAGGGTTATTGAATGAAGGTATTGTACCAATTGCAAATGAAGATGATGCAGTTTCCATCACAATGTCCATGTTTAGTGACAATGATGAACTTGCAAGTCTTGTTGCAGAATTAATACATGCAGATACTTTAATTCTACTAACAGATACAGATGGACTTTATACAGGTCATCCCCAAGATGATGATTCTGAAAAATTAGAAAAAGTACATTACAAACAAGATGTGGAAAAGTACGTCCAAAAAACAAATAAGAGTGAAGGAGAGGGACGTGGGGGAATGAAATCAAAATTAAAAATTGCAAAACAATCTGCTAAAAAAAATATACCTACCTATATAGCAAATGGTAAAAGAGAGAATATCATTATAGATATTCTAGAAGGAAAAAAAGTAGGAACAAAGTTTTTCGCATAAATAAACAATAAACACTATGGAATTATTAGATAAAGAAATTAAAAATGAAGTATTGGCTTCTATGATAAAAATTATAGAAAACAATAGAGACGAGATACTCAAAGCAAATAAAAAAGACCTTGAAGCATTTAATAAAGATGACCAAGCATTATATGATAGACTTGTTGTAAATAATGAGAAAATTGATGGTATGATAAAGGCCATTAATGAAGTTAAAAGTCAAGACGATCCTGTAAGTCGAGAAATATCTAATAAGAAATTAGATAATGGATTAAACATTATTAATAAGACAGCTCCTTTTGGAACAATTCTAATAATATATGAATCTAGACCAGATGTTACTATTGAGGCAGCCGTCTTAGCATTTAAAGCCAATAATAAAATCTTACTAAAAGGTGGGAAAGAGGCTTTTAACAGCAATAAAGTACTGGTAGATTGCTGGCATAAAGCATTAAAAGAAAATGACCTTGAAACTAGTTGGATAAAAATGCTTCAGCTAAATAGAAGTGAGACACAAGAGTTTCTAAAAAACCCAAGTGAACCATTAGATTTAATTGTTCCAAGAGGTGGGGAACTCTTAATTAAATTTGTTAAAGAAAATGCTTCTTGTGCAGTATTGGTAAGTGGTAGAGGAAATAATTTTTTATATATCCACCCTGAAGCAAATTGGGAAAAAACATTACAAGTTATTGTAAATGCTAAAACCGATAAAATTTCTGGTTGTAATGCCCTAGATAAAGTGTTAATAGATAAAAGATGTGCTAAATATGAGCAAAAGTTAGCAGATTTATCTAAAACATTAGAAGCTTTAAACGTTACAATGCTAGTAGATAAGCAAGTTAAAGAAGTATTAAAAGATAAAGAAGAAATTACAACCCAAAAGACGTGGCATGAAGAATTTTTAGCACTAAAAATTGCAATTGGTGCTGTAGAAGACATGGAAGAGGCTATAGATAAAATAAATACATATAGTGGTGGACACTCTAGCTCTATTATGACTAAAAGTAAAACTGCTGCACATAAATTTATGGAGCATGTAGATAGCGCAGCAGTTTATCACAACGCCTCAACTCGTTTTACAGATGGGGGTCAAATGGGAGTAGGTGCAGAATTAGCAATTAGTACAGATAAACTTCACCACCGTGGCCCTCTAGGGCTAAAGCAACTTGTTACCAATAAATATTATGTTTACGGAGATGGACAAATAAGAGTGTAATTAAGTATATATGAGGGAACTTTCTAGTAACATATATAGAAGGTTTCCTCTTATAAATAATCTCAAAACCTACTTTAAAAATAAGTTTGTTTAATTTTTATTTACTTTTTTGTAACCTTTTCTTGATCATTTACGTATAACTATATATAAGAAGTAACACACTCAAATCTTAGCAATTAATAGATGAGACAACTTAAAATTACCAAGCAGGTTACCAATAGGGAAACTGCTTCATTGGACAAGTACCTTCAAGAAATTGGAAAAGTTGACTTAATTACTGCAGACGAAGAGGTAGAATTAGCACAAAAGATTAAGGCCGGGGATCAACGCGCCCTTGAAAAACTCACAAAAGCTAATTTACGTTTCGTAGTTTCGGTAGCAAAGCAATATCAAAATCAAGGGTTAACACTCCCAGATTTAATTAACGAAGGAAACCTTGGCCTTATTAAAGCCGCACAACGTTTTGACGAAACCCGTGGTTTTAAATTTATTTCCTATGC
This sequence comes from Patiriisocius hiemis, assembly GCF_031846325.1. Classification (NCBI taxonomy): domain Bacteria; kingdom Pseudomonadati; phylum Bacteroidota; class Flavobacteriia; order Flavobacteriales; family Flavobacteriaceae; genus Patiriisocius; species Patiriisocius hiemis. The sequence goes on from NZ_JAVRHZ010000003.1 coordinate 34,576, forward strand.
AGTATGGTGGATTAGACAGTCTATCCTTCAAGCATTGGCAGAACAGTCACGTATAGTACGTTTACCACTCAATAAGATTGGTAGTATTAATAAGATAAATAAAACATTTGCTTTTCTAGAGCAAGCACATGAGCGTCCACCTTCGGCTGAAGAAATTGCGAAGGAATTAGACATGACAATTAACGACGTTAAAGAGTCTATGAAAAACTCTGGTCGTCACGTATCTATGGATGCACCGCTTGTAGAAGGTGAAGATTCTAACCTCTACGATGTATTACGTAGTGGTGAATCTCCAAATCCAGATCGTAGCTTATTACATGAGTCACTACGTACTGAGATTGAAAGAGCACTAGAAACGTTAACCCCACGTGAAGCAGATGTAATTAGATTATACTTTGGTCTAGGCGATCAACACCCAATGACTCTAGAGGAAATTGGTGAAACTTTTGATTTAACGAGAGAACGTGTTCGCCAAATTAAAGAAAAAGCAATACGAAGATTAAAGCATACTTCACGTAGTAAAATCTTAAAAACATATTTAGGATAATAATACATCCTAATTACGGCAACTTACAGTATATATCATACTGTTCGTTTTTTGATTGATGAATGACCTCCGGCTGATTACCGGAGGTTTTTTCTTTACATAAAAGAGTTTAGTTTAATAAGGTGAATTTTTGTCCAATATTTATGTAATTTTACACAAACTATCACATTCATTATGAGCGCAACCCTAGTAGCACCTTCCATTTTAGCAGCAGACTTTGCTAACCTACAAAGAGATATAGAAATGGTTAATAAAAGTGAAGCAGACTGGTTTCATATAGATATTATGGATGGTGTATTTGTTCCTAATATTTCATTTGGAATGCCTGTTTTAAAAGCTATATCAAAACACGCTAACAAGACAATTGATGTTCATTTGATGATTGTAGACCCCGATAGATACATTAAAACATTTGCAGATTTGGGCTCTAATGTTTTGACAGTTCATTATGAAGCCTGCACACACCTACATAGAACGCTTCAAGCTATCAAAGCAGAAGGAATGCAAGCAGGTGTGGCTTTAAATCCACACACAAATATTTCAGTTTTAGAAGATACCATTCAAGATATAGACTTAGTATGCCTTATGAGTGTAAATCCTGGTTTTGGAGGACAAAGCTTTATAGAGAACACCTATAATAAAGTAAAAGCCCTTAAAGAATTGATAAACAAAAAGGGGGCTACAACCAAAATTGAAATTGATGGTGGCGTTACTAATAAAAACGCAAAACAACTAGCTGATGCTGGTGCCGATGTATTGGTAGCAGGGAGTTATGTTTTTGGTTCAGAAAACCCACCGAAAACAATAGCAAATCTAAAGAATTTACTAAGCTAATTACCCAAATTTAAGGCATAGTTCTTTGTAAACTTTAAGTATAGCCTTTTGTATCTTTGTACAATGATTGTAGAAAAAGAGGTAATAATTATAGGTGCAGGTCCTATAGGAATTGCTTGTGCTTTAGCCTGTAAAAAAAGAGGGATAGATTATGTGGTTTTAGAAAAAGGCACGCTAACCAATTCACTTTACAACTATCCCTTAAATATGCGTTTTTTTTCTACTTCGGAAAAGCTTGAAATTGATACCATTCCATTTATAAGCAATAACCCCAAGCCTAATAGAGATGAAGCATTAGAGTATTACCGGAGAGTAGTAACTTCAAATCAACTTAACATTAATCTATACGAAAAAGTAATAGATGTAATAAAAGAAGAAAACTTCCTCATTACTTCAGAAAAACAACGCTACAATGCTAAAAAGGTAATTATAAGTACTGGGTTTTATGATTTACCAAAATTACTTAACGTTCCAGGAGAAGAGCTTCCAAAAGTGAGTCACTATTACAAAGAAGCACATCCTTACATTTTACAAAAAACAATAGTAGTCGGTGCAAGTAATAGTGCTGTAGACGCTGCACTCGAAATATGGAGAAAAGGCGGGGACGTAACAATGGTAGTTCGCGGAAAAGCTATTGGGGAACGTGTAAAATATTGGGTTAGACCAGATATCATTAACAGAATTGAAGAAGGTAGCATTAAAGCATTTTTTAATTCTGAAATCACTTCTATTAAAGAAAAAGAAGTTATTATTAAAACACCAAATGGAACAAAAACCTTAGTTAATGACTTTGTGGTTGCGCTTACAGGATATCAACCTAACTTCAAATTTTTACAAAAACTAGGTATTACACTTTCAGAAGAAAAAAATAGACCCATCTATAATGCTGAAACTATGGAAAGTAATGTGGCAGGTATGTATCTAGCTGGTGTAATTTGTGGCGGTGATGAAACTCATAAATGGTTTATTGAGAACTCTAGAATTCATGCAGATCTCATTGCAGAACATATTTCAAAAAGTCTTTAATACCCAGCAAAATTAAAATTTAATAATTTTTTTGTGTGGTTATATAATACCGGGAAGTGACCATTAAATTCTCTTGGAGATTCTATAAAATATTCGGCCAATACTGCCATAAACTCATACTGATTGGTAAAAGCATATTCTCTAAAGTATCTTGTTTCGTCAAGTTTATCTTTTACTTCCTGTTTTGTAAGTCGTTTTAAAATATTTTGAAACTGCTTTGCAAACCTTGTAGAGTCTATATCTCTACTTTGTTTAGACTCAAGTTGCATTGCATGCATAAATTCATGAATACCAAGGTTTAGATTATCATTAGTGATTTTATAACCTTCTTCAAAGGCTTTCCACGAAAGCACTAATGCCTTTCCAGCAGGATTAAATTCTCCAACATGATACTCTTCATTTGCTGTACTATAAAAGGAGTCTGGATAAATTAAAATATAATCTATAAGACTATACAAATAGTGTTTTCTACCAAAACTCAACATGCAACCAATGGCAGCGATTAGTACTTTCATCCTATCTGTAATCTCTACTCCATCTCTACCAACAAACTTTTTACTATTAATAAAACTAGCAACTCTATGCTCAAACTGTCTTTTAAATTTAGGGGAGAGTTTTTTGTAAAATGAAAACTCATCTTCTAGTATCGTTTTTTGAGTAGTTGATACTTTTTTAAATGTAAGGTAGTGGCGCACTAATGGTCTATTGTATCTATCTGCGAACCAATTCTCAAAAATCCTGAATAAAAATAAAAGAAAACCAACTAATACAACCGCATAAGCATAAGGCGCTAACCATGCAATATCATTATTGGGTTGTAGTAGAAACATTATTTAAAATTTGGGATATGCAATATAGTTAAATTTATAAAAGGACAACTATACGCATACTAACGCTTCTATCTTTAAAAAAGTGTGCTATTTAGTCCCTTGAGAAAATACTTAGTATATACCAGAACAATAACATTAATGCTCCAAACAATCCAAGAGACGCCGCGACATATTGGTCCTCTTGGTATTTATGAACCATATTTGAAGTTTGATATAGAATAGAACCTGATGCTAATGCTATCATCCCTACACTAAACCAAAGCCCTAAATTAAAGCCAAACAATGTACCAGCAACAATAAGTCCAATAGCTATAAAACCAGCAATTGTTAACCCAGACCGTAAAAAAGAGAAGTCCTTTTTTGTCATTATAGTTACTGCAGATAAGCCCACAAATAGAGCTCCTGTCATTATCCCCGCTTGACTTATAGTATGTAATCCACCATCACCAATATAGGAGATAGCGATGTAGAGAAGTGGAATAAAGATAAACGCTTCAGCAACTACAAAAAGAAGTAATGCCAAGTATTGTCTGTTTTTATCTTGAGTTTCTAATGCCATTTTTTCGGCATAATTTGTTGCAAACATAAATCCTCCTAAAAGTAATAACCATGTCCAACCTTGCGTAAGTGATAGCGCAAAGTTTATAAGTGGCTCTATTTGAAAGAAAATCATTTCAACCAAAATAAATAACAATACAGATAATGTTAAGTGTGTATAAGTTTTGCGGTAAAAAGTGATACGAGCTTCGCTAGTTAATGCTGCTACTTTTGGTTCTAAAACAGGTGTTTGTAATTCTTCCATAGATATTATTATTATTTTGAGCTATCGCCTTTAAATTGTTGTGAGTTGTTTTTAAAAAGAACATTAAAGGTAGTTAAACTTCCATAACAACGAGTAATGTATTGTTGTAAATCTATCTTGTCTTGTTCTTCTAACACTTTACTACTATTAATTTTTTGTTCCATAACACGAAGCCTGTCACGAAGCATCACAATTTTATGGAAAAAAGTATCGATAGGGATTTCTTTTATTGAAAGGTTAGCATCTTTAGGGCGCAATACCATAGTACCTCCTTTGTATTTATCTGCAATGGGAACAATTTCGGTAATATCACTCCATTTTTTTAAAATGCTCCGTAGGCTTTGCTCTACCTCATAAAAGCTAACAGTATCAAGGTCATCATCTGAAGCTTCAATAATTTCAAAATCGTCATCTAATGGTATTGTCTCCAACCCATTATCTATAAACGTAACCCAATACATTTTAGCATCTACGTTGGTCACTACACCCTTTCCAAATTCTGAATGTTCAATTCTTGAACCTATGCCTAATAACTTTTTCATTTCATTAATTTTTCTGAAAAGTGAAATTACACTTTTTTGTTTTTCTATCCGAAGCTTTTTTTAGAATACCTATATTTGGGGGTCTTAAAATTACAATATATGAGTTTACAAAAAAAGGTAATGGATGCTATGAAAGTAGCAATGAAAGAAAAGAATAGTAAAGCATTACAGGCATTAAGAGCAGTAAAATCTGCCATACTTTTAGCACAAACCGAAAGTGGAGCAAAAGAAGAATTAACTGAAGCACAAGAGCTTAAATTATTACAAAAATTGGTAAAACAACGTAAGGATAGTGCTGCAATTTATAATGAACAAGGGAGAGCAGATTTAGCTGAACCAGAAATAGCAGAGGCGGCAGTTATAGAGCAATTTTTGCCAGCACAGTTAAGTGAAGAAGAGTTAGAAAAAATTGTAGAAGATGTTATCGCGCAAACTGGAGCTTCATCTATGGCAGATATGGGAAAAGTAATGGGCATAGTATCTGGTAAAACAGCAGGTCGTGCAGATGGTAAAACCATTTCTACACTTGTAAAGAGCAAACTAATTTAAGCTTCTCTAAAAAAGTAAAAGTATTTTAATGGCCGCGTGGCGCAACTGAATAGCGCATCAGATTTCGGCTCTGAGGGTTGGGGGTTTGAATCCCTCCGCGGTCACTAATAATTAAAAAAAGCAAGTAAAATTACAAACTTGCTTTTTTTAAAGCTATAATACTATCATTGCCTCGCTACCAAAAACAGATTTCCTAAAATCACTTGGCTGTATATCGTTCAATAGTTTTAAATCTCCAAGAGATGCAATTAGTTCAGAGAAATGAGATTCACGAGAATCAAATTGTTCTTTGTTTTTATAACTAGTTAGTAAAATAAAGTGAGGGACTTCTCCTTCTTCAGAAAACAACAAATTGTAAGAATCTATATACTCTTTTTCTAATGCCATGTCACGTAATACTTTCCAGTTATTCTGGTAGTAATATTTAGCTTCTTCTACATGATTATTTACTACGTTAATTTGTTCGAAGGTTGTAATTGTATTGTCTTTTTGAGCTTGCACTCCAATAGCAAAAACAATAAATACAAAGCCAAGTATAAAATTTCTCATAACAGCGTTTTTAAAATTTTCTCTTAAATGTACAATTAATTTCTTTTCCATAAAAAAACCTGTACCACTAGATACAGGTTTAAAAACTAAGCTTTTAAAGCACAATTAATCTACATTATCATGTAAAAAAGAGTTATTACTGCGTAAATCTACATCGTCATCATCTGTATTTACAGAAGTTCTAGAAATGTTTGAGTCTGTTTTAGGAGCATCCAAATCAATACCTAAGCGCTTGTAGGCTGGTTGATTTTCTAAATCATCAATCTTTGAAGCACTATTTCTAAACTTGTAATTATAATCTTTCATTTTCTTTCTTCGTTCCTCTGCTCTATCCTTCAGTAACTTTGAGATAGGTGCATTCATTGGATCGGTTTCTTCTTCTGTTTTTTCATCTTCGAGTGGCTCTATTGTTTTGGTTTCGAAAACAATTTCTTCTTCAGCAGTTTCAACTGTTTTTGGCTTTGCATTAAGCAACCTGTCCTCTTCCTCTTGATAATCATCAAGACTGTAACGTTTTGTACCTTCTTTAGTATTTTCGGTAATTGGTACAACTTCTACATGTTCTTTTACCTCAATATCCTCAATATTTGAGGTCACAACTTCATCTTCCATTGTTTCCTCTTCTAATTGATACTTCTTGGCAGAAGGTGTTTCTGAAGATGAAGTGCTAACTGGCATATCAAACATTAACATTTGTTCTTCTTCAGGTTCTTCTTGAGTAGTATTGATTTCTTCAGGTTCTGCTTCTGAAACAATTTCGGCTTCTTTCGTTTTTGGAGAAACAATTACAAAATCGTTTACATCAATTTCGTTAATTCTTAATTGTTCAAATTCTGCTACATGATGAATATCAATTGTATCATAGGTTACATTAATATTTTTCAGTAACTCTGATGTTTCAATATATCCTTCAAAAGGAACTTCTTTTGTTTTTGCTTTAGGAGTAATTGGAGGTAATGCCTCTTCTACTTCTTCTTCAAAAAGCGTGTGTTTAATAATAGGTTTTTCTTCCCTTTTTGGAGTTTCATCTATTGTAGGCAATGTAACTTTAGTAGCTCCTTGTTTTACTGATAAGTCTTGCTCTGCTTTTTGCTCTTCTTCAAGTGTGTGAATAATCTTTTTAGTTTCTGTATTCACGATATCGTCTTGTTGTTCTGCATCAAAACCAGTTGCAATAACCGTAATAGATATAGCACCTTCTAGGCTTTCATCTTCACCAACACCCATTATAATATTCGCTCCGTGTCCAGCTTCAACCTGAATGTGATCACTAATTTCACCTATCTCATCGATAGTAATTTCTTCGGTACCAGAAACAATAAGCAACAATACATTTTTGGCTCCAGTAATTTTATTATCATTTAATAAAGGAGAGTCTAATGCTTTTGAAATTGCCTCATGTGCTCTGTTTGCCCCACTTGAATTAGCACTACCCATAATAGCAGTACCACTATTTGCTAAAACTGTTTTAGCGTCACGCAAGTCAATGTTTTGCGTATAATGATGTGTAATAACTTCTGCAATACCACGAGCAGCCGTGGCTAAGACTTCATCTGCTTTAGAGAAACCTGCTTTAAACCCTAAATTACCATATACCTCACGTAATTTATTGTTGTTAATTACAATTAGTGAATCACAATTTTGACGTAATTTTTCTACACCAATTTGAGCTTGTTCACCTCTCATTTTTCCTTCAAACTGGAAAGGTATTGTCACAATACCAACTGTTAAAATATCCAACTCCTTTGCCATCTTGGCAATAATTGGTGCTGCACCAGTTCCTGTACCACCACCCATACCAGCGGTAATAAAAATCATCTTGGTATTGGTAGTAAGCATGCGTTTAATCTCCTCCATACTCTCTACAGCAGATTGCTCCCCAATCATAGGGTTAGCACCTGCTCCAAGACCTTCGGTAAGTGACACTCCTAACTGGATTTTAATAGGCACTCCACTATTTTCTAGTGCTTGTGCGTCTGTGTTGCAAATAACAAAATCTACACCTTTAATTCCTTGATTAAACATGTGGTTAATTGCATTGCTTCCGCCCCCACCAACTCCAATGACCTTTATGACATTAGATTGATTTTTGGGCAAATCGAACGATATGTTATCAAATTCTGTGTTGCTGCTCATATCTTTTCTTTTATGTGAGGTTTATATTTTATTTTTTTGACTGATCTTTTATTTACTCTGCATTATCTAAAAACTCTTTAAACTTTTCTGCCCATTTATCGAAAAAGCGTTTGCTTTCTTTGGGTTTTTCAGTTCCAGAAGTCTCTTCCTTTTCTATAATTTCTTCATCTTCTACACTCTCATTTTCTTCACTAGCTACTTTTATTTTAGCTTTTGATGAATTTTCCAAACTATTAAGCACCAGTCCAACAGCAGTAGCATACATTGGACTTGTTGTTTCACTATCGCTATCGCCAGCAAGGTGCTCATTAGGATATCCAATTCTAGTATCCATTCCTGTGATATACTCTACTAATTGTTTTAAGTGCTTTAATTGAGAACCCCCTCCTGTTAATACAATTCCAGCAATTAGTTTTTTCTTTTGTTCTTCATGACCATAGTTTTTAATCTCTAGATACACCTGTTCAATAATCTCTACTACTCTAGCATGAATAATTTTTGAAAGATTTTTTAAGGTAATTTCCTTAGGCTCTCTTCCTCTTAATCCGGGGATAGATACTATCTCATTGTCTTTATTCTCTCCGGGCCACGCAGAACCAAATTTTATTTTTAATAATTCTGCTTGCTTTTCTATAATGCTACACCCTTCTTTTATGTCTTCAGTAATCACATTTCCACCAAACGGAATTACAGCTGTATGCCTAATAATTCCATCCTTAAAAATTGCTAGGTCTGTAGTACCACCACCTATATCAATTAAAGCAACACCAGCTTCTTTTTCTTCTTGGCTTAAAACAGCATTAGAAGAAGCTAAAGGCTCTAGTGTAATACCTGATAACTCAAGATTGGCACTTTTTACACAACGACCAATGTTTTTTATAGAAGCTACTTGACCAACTACAACATGAAAGTTTGCTTCTAACCTACCGCCATACATACCTATAGGTTCTTTTATCTCTGCTTGCCCATCTACTTTAAAATCCTGTGGAAGTACATGAATAATCTCTTCTCCTGGGAGCATGACCAATTTGTGAACTTGATTACATAAACGGTCAATATCCTCTTCATTTATTACCTCATCACTATTTGCCCTAGTAATGTAATCGCTATGCTGCAGGCTACGTATGTGTTGCCCTGCTATTCCTACTACAACATCTTCTATTTTCATTCCCGAAGATGACTCTGCATCTTGCACGGCTTGTTGTATTGATTGAATAGTTTGAGTAATGTTATTTACAACACCTCTATGTACTCCTAAACTTTTGGACTTACCAATACCCAAAATTTCCATTTTGCCATACTCGTTCTTTTTACCAATCATGGCAACAATCTTGGTGGTTCCAATATCCAATCCAACAGCTATGTTCTCATTGTCCATAGTTTTACTTTTTTGTGGCTACTACTTGATTTCCATAAGTGAGGTTCACTTTTTTATACAAGCTCAGTTTTTTATCTTCTTTCATTTTTTTATAGAACGCCTTAAAGTTTTGAAACTTTTTATCTATAGCTTTTGTGTTACCAAATTCTACCTTTAAATCGTTTTTCCTTAATCTAAGGTGTACTGTTCCATTTTTAAAAACCTCTAGTCCTACAACGATGCTTTTCATAAAAGAATCATCATTAACCTTTAAAAGGAGGGGCATTAAGGCTTCAAAATCCGTATTAGATGAACCAGTAATTAATGGTACTCTTGCGCTATATACATTTGACAAAGGCATCTTCTTTCCGTCAAAGTCAAGGTAAAAATCTGTCGAGGAAGCAACTCTAGCAATAGGTTTCCGTTGCTCAATTTTTGCCCCTAACACACCATCAACTGTTATAAACACGTCGGCATCCCTAATCATTGGATTTTTCAATAATCGGGATTCCATCTCTTTCAAAACTAAAGTTTCTTTGTTGACGTTCGTAACGCTACCTTGATTTTGTATTAACAATTTATTAACCGCTTCAAGGGTAATAAAAGGAGGTGTCTCACCTTGAAATTTAATATCTATTTTAGTAAGGTTTCTTGCTTGATTTCTCTTATTTGCAAAACCAAATAAAAAGACTAACAAGCCCAGCAATAAAACTATTTTTATGTAATTCCACTTACCCATTTTTGCTTAGTTTTTTACTGATTTTAGAAACTTCTTCTCCAATATCACCTGCTCCTACGAGCAGTTTAATTCTAGCAGAAGAAGACTGCAATTTTGGTAAAATTTCTTCTTTAGTAATCAATTGTTTTTTTGCAGTTATTTTTTGCAATAAAAGCTGTGAATCTACACCTTCAATAGGTTCTTCCCGAGCAGGATAAATATCCAATAATAAGACTTCATCAAATTGACTTAAGCTTTTAGCAAATCCATCAATAAAATCTCTGGTTCTAGTATATAAATGTGGTTGAAAAACAATTACTTTTTTATCTTCAGGGTACATTTCTGCTACTGCTTGATAGAGCGCGTCAATCTCAGTAGGATGATGTGCGTAGTCATCTATTAATACTAAATCATTTCTTTTAATTTTATATGAAAAACGACGTTGTACTCCTTTAAAAGTTGATAAAGCTTTAGGAAGGCAATTAGGTGGGGATCCTACTAAAATTGCCATACCCAAAGCTGTGATAGCATTGGAGAGGTTATGGTGTCCATGCAAGTAAAATTGCAAATCCTTTAAGGTTGTTTTCGGAGTTTTTAGATCAAAAACATATCCGCCGTTTTCTATACGTACATTTTGAGCTTCAAAATCTGCTGGTTCTAAAACAGCCACAGACTGCCCTTGGAGTGGTAGTCCTTTTTTGTACAATACATTTTCCTTTTTTGGAACTAATTTTGAAAATTCTACAAAAGCATCTTCAATAGAGTGATTAGTTTCATAGATATCTAAATGGTCTGCATCCATAGATGTTATGCACGCAATATCTGGATTTAGGGTTAAGAAAGATCTATCAAACTCATCTGCTTCGACAACTGTAATAGAAGTTCCATTAGAAATAAAGTTTGAATTGTAATTTTCTGCAATACCACCTAAAAAAGCTGTTACAGGCATATTACAAGCAACCAGCAAATGTCCTAAAATTGCCGAAGTTGTTGTTTTTCCATGTGTTCCTGCAACTGCCAAACAAGTAGTATTCCTAGTTATCTCACCTAACAACTTAGCTCTTTTTACAACTGAAAACCCTTTTGAAATAAAGAAGTTTAAAATATTATTAGACTCTGGGATTGCAGGCGTATAAACAATTTGAGTCACTTCTTTTTCTAAAAGTAAAGAAACAACGTCTTCTGAATTATCTATAAACGAAACTAAAATACCTTCTGAAATTAATGCCTTTGTTAGTTTGGTTGGAGTTTTATCATAGCCATACACGTTTTTACCTTGCAATTTGCAATAACGAGCCAAGGCACTCATGCCTATGCCGCCAATGCCAACAAAGTAGATGTTTTGTATGTTTTCTAATTCAATCAAATTAATAGTTTTTGTATTTCGTCTACAATTTCTTTTGTAGCATTAGGTTTTGCTAATGCTTTGATATTTTTTGAAAGTGTTTCTTGTAAATTTTCATTATTAAAAACATGAAGAAATGTCTTCTCAAAGTTGGCATCGGCATCGCTTTCTTTTAGCAAAATTGCAGCATTCTTTGACGATAACGCCAACGCATTTTTGGTTTGGTGATCTTCGGCAACATTAGGAGAGGGAATAAAAATTACTGGCTTTCCAACAATACAAACCTCAGAAACTGAAAGTGCTCCTGCTCTAGAAATTATAAAATCTGAAGCTGCATATGCTAAATCCATTCGGTTTAAAAAAGGATGCACCTGTATTAGCCCTGAGCTTTTATTAGAATAAGTATCTTGATACAGCTTCCCACATTGCCAAATAACTTGAATATTATGTTTTAAAAACATTCCAAGCGAAAAATTAATAAGTTCATTAATTTTTCTTGCTCCTAAGCTTCCTCCTAAAACTAAAACTGTTTTTTTCTTTGGGTCTAAGTTGAAAAATTGTTGCGCCTCTTCTCTTTTACTATCTATTTCCAATAAGTCTTGTCGAACTGGGTTTCCTGTTTGTATTATTTTTTCAGAAGGAAAAAAGGCTTCCATCCCATCATATGCTACACAAATTTTACTTGCCTTACCTGCCAACCATTTATTTGTAATTCCTGCATGACTATTCTGCTCTTGTAATACACAAGGTATTTTTTTATTAGAAGCAACTCGCAATAAAGGTGCACTTGCGTAACCACCTGTACCTATTGCAACATCTGGTTTAAATTCTCTTATAATGCCAATAGACTTTAGTAAACTTGATGCCAACTTAAATGGAAACATAAGATTTTTTAGGTTGAGACTACGCTGCAATCCCGAAATCCAAAGTCCTTTTATTTTATATCCAGCTTGTGGCACTTTTTCCATTTCCATACGGTCTTTGGCTCCAACAAACAAAAATTTTGCTTTGGGGAATCTACTTTTTAGCTCATTTGCAATAGCCACAGCAGGATAAATATGACCTCCTGTGCCTCCACCACTAATAATAAACCTGTATGTTTTTTTTGTTTTGATACTTTCTTTTTTTAAATAGTTTGAGATAAAATATCTAAAGGATTTTCTTCTTGCTCTTCTTTTAAAATCACTTCTCTTTTTGCACTTACACTTAATACCATTCCTAATGCCAAACAGGTCATCCAGATTGAGGTACCCCCACTACTAATTAAAGGCAGGGTTTGACCAGTTACTGGAAATAACTCTACTGCTACTGCCATGTTTATTAATGCTTGAAATACTATTGGCAGCCCAACTCCAATAACTAGCAGTTTTCCAAAAAAGGAACTTGCTTTATAGGCTACAATTACTAACCTAAACAACAAGAGCATGTATAAGAATAGTAAAAACAATGCTCCAACTAAGCCAAACTCTTCAACAATAATAGCATAGATAAAATCTGAAGAAGATTGTGGTAAAAAGTTTTTTTGAATACTTTTTCCCGGTCCTAATCCTGCAATACCTCCAGAGGCAATTGCAATCTTCGCCTTTTCTATTTGGTAATCTGCATCAGTATCTTTTTTATCTGTAAAGTTCTCTACTCTGCTAATCCATGTATCAACTCTATTTGGGAATACTCCAGGAAATGCTTTTGCAGTAAGTATAAATAACGTTAACAATAATAACCCAACGCCTAAAATGATTCCTAAATACCGTAATGGATATCCACCAACAAAAACAACTATTACCACCATTAAAAATATAATTGCTGTTGTAGAGAAGTTAGCAGGAAGTATAAGTCCTAATATTAAGAATACCGGCAACCAAAGTGGTACAAGTGTTTCTTTAAAGCTTAGGTTTTTAGGTTTTGAGAGTAATGAAAAGCCAGAAGAAGCATCATACTCAATCTTATCTTTAATCTTTGAAAGGTATCTTGCAACATAAGTTAATAACACCACAGCTGCTAAGGTTGATGTTTGAAAACCAATTCCAACAAACGGAATTCTAATCCATCTACTTGCATTAGCACCCTCTATAGTTGTACCCTGCGCAAGGGTCATAACTAATAAAATAATAACAATGGGAAGGGCTATTACAGATAAGCCTTTAAAGTAATGATAAGGTATTTTGTGAACACCGTACAAAATAGCAAAGCCTAACAAAAGGTGTGCAAAATGCTTTAACAGAAATGGAAGTGTACTTCCATCTCCATATAAGTATGCTAAATTACTACTAGCACTATACACAGGTAAAAAAGAGAATAATGCCAATAAAGCTGCAACAGCCCAAATGGCTTTATCTCCTTTAATATTTTGAAAAACGGTTCTCACTTAACTTTATAATTATAAATTTCTTACTGCTTCCTTAAACTGTCTTCCTCTGTCTTCATAATTAGTAAACAAATCAAAGCTTGCACAGGCTGGAGAGAGCAATACATTATCTCCTCTTTCGGCTAATTTATATGCGACTTTAATTGCTTCTTGCATACCAGCAGTTTCAACTATTATATCAACTGCATTGCTAAAGGACTGTTTAATCTTTTCATTATCTAACCCTAAGCAAATAATCGCTTTTACTTTTTCATTCACTAACGGAAGTAACGAAGTGTAATCGTTCCCTTTATCGACACCTCCTACAATCCAAACGGTAGGAACTTCCATACTATCTAAGGCATAAAAAGTAGCATTTACGTTGGTTGCCTTAGAGTCGTTGATGTACATTACGTTATTAATCTTAAGTACCTTTTCAAGGCGATGTTCTACTCCATGAAAATTTGACAAAGACTCTCTTATGGTTGATTTCCTAATCTTTAAAAGTGTAGCTATGGTAGACGCAGCCATAGCATTTTTTGTGTTGTGCTGTCCTTGTAGTCCTAATGTTGCAATTGGCATAGTATGTTGGGTATTATTAACTGTTATTATTATTTCTTTATTATTTAAATACGCTCCTTCAGTTACTTTTTTTGTAAGTGAAAAAGGTAATTTTTTTGCTTTAGTAGGATGGTTTTTTAGACCTTCCAATATATCTTCATCATCTCCATCGTAAATAAAATAGTCTGCTTCAGTTTGATTTTTTGTAATCTTGAATTTTGAAGCGATATACTTTTTATAATCATATTCATATCTATCTAAATGATCTGGACTTAGGTTTGTTAGTACTGCAATGTTTGGTGCAAAATTGACAGTACCATCTAATTGAAAACTGCTTATCTCTAAAACATAATTTTCAAAACCATTCTCTGCTATCAAGCCCGCAAAACTCTTTCCTATATTTCCACCTAAAGCGACGTTTAATTCTTGTTTTAAAATTTCATAAGCCAAGGTAGCTGTGGTTGTTTTTCCGTTACTTCCTGTTATTCCAACAAGTGTTGCATCTGTATACCTTGATGCAAATTCTATTTCAGAAATTACAGGAACTCCTTTGCCAACTAATCTTTGCACAATAGCTGCCGTATCTGGTATTCCAGGGCTTTTCATTACAAGGTCTGCTGGTAAAATTTTTTCTTCTGAATGACCTCCTTCTTCCCAGTCCAATTCATGATGTATAAGAACTTGTTTATATATTTCGTTTATTTTTCCGAAGTCTGAAACAAAGACTTCAAACCCCTTTTGCTTTCCCAAAATAGCCGACCCTACTCCACTTTCTCCTGCTCCTAATATTATTAGCTTCTTACTCATTTATCTCGTAAAGACGTAAAGACGCCATGGTTTTTTATCTAATTTTTAATGTTACAATTGTGATAATTGCCAGAAAAATCCCAACAATCCAAAATCGTGTTACTATCTTACTTTCATGAAATCCTTTTACTTGATAATGATGATGTAATGGCGACATTCTAAAAATCCTTCTACCTGCACCGTATTTCTTTTTAGTGTATTTAAACCAACTCACTTGCATTACAACTGAAAGGTTTTCCATTAAAAAGATTCCGCATAGAATTGGAATCAATAGTTCCTTTCTAATCGCTATTGCTATTACTGCGATAATACCGCCTATAGTTAAGCTTCCTGTATCACCCATAAAAACTTGTGCTGGATAGGTATTGTACCACAGGAATCCAATAAGCGCTCCTACAAATGCTGTTATAAAAATGGTTAGTTCTCCTGTATTGGGTATATACATTACATTGAGATAGTCACTAAAAACTACATTACCAGAAATCCATGCAAACAATGCTAAGGTTATAGCAATTATAGCAGATGAGCCTGCAGCTAATCCATCAATACCATCGGTTAGATTAGCGCCATTTGATACTGCTGTAATAATGAATATTACAATAGGGATAAAAATGAGCCAGATGTAGTCTTTATAGTTTTCTCCTGCCCAAGAAATTAAGCTTTCATAATTAAATTCATTTTGCTTTACGAAAGGGATGGTAGTAAGTAATGTTTTTTCTTCTGGATAAAATTCTCTAGGAGAATTTTGAGTAATGACTTCGGTAGAATTTACAGGATTTACAATTTCTCTTTTTACTGTTATATCTGGATGAAAATACATAATAGAACCTATAAAAATCCCAAGACCTACTTGCCCTATTACTTTAAATTTTCCAGGGAGTCCAGCTTTGTCATTTTTAAACTTTTTAAGATAATCGTCAATAAAACCAATAGTTCCCATCCATAAGGTTGTAACGATTAGCATGATTACGTAAATATTTTCAAGCTTTGCTAGAAGCAACACAGGGATTAAAGTTGCCAAAATGATTATTACTCCACCCATTGTAGGAGTTCCTGCTTTTTCGTTTTGTCCAGCTAAACCTAAGTCGCGAATGGTTTCTCCCATTTGCTTACGCTGCAAAAACTTAATAATTCTTTTTCCAAAAACAGTAGCTATAAACAAAGAGAGAATAACTGCCAAAGCTGCTCTAAAGGTTATAAAACCAAACAAGCTTGCTCCAGGCATCTGAAATTCTTTCTCTAAGTATTCAAATAAATAGTATAACATTTGCTACTTTTTTAGGTTGGTTAATAGGTTGGTTACAATTTTAAAATCATCAAAGTCAAATCGCTCTCCATTAATTTCTTGATAGGTTTCGTGCCCCTTTCCAGCAATTAAAATGATATCGTTTTCCATAGCCATTTGACATGCTGTTTTAATAGCCTGTTTCCTATCTGTTATGGAAAGCATCTTTTTAAAGTTTTCTGGAGAGACCCCAGATTCTATTTCTTCAATTATAGTATCTGGATTTTCGGTCCTAGGGTTATCGCTTGTAAAAATTACTTTGGTACTTAGTTGTGAAGCTATGTTGCCCATTTTTGGACGCTTAGTAGCGTCTCTATCGCCACCACAACCTACAACCGTGATAAGTTCTTCATTCCCAGTTCTAATCGCATTAATAGTTTCTAGTACATTTTTTAAAGCATCTGGAGTGTGCGCATAATCCACAATTGCCGTAATTTTCTGTTCTCGTGAAACAGTATATTGAAATCTTCCAGAAACGCTTTCAAGAGTGCTTAGTTGTTGTAATAATTCAATAGTATCTACATCTAGTAATTTTGCTGAAGCATAGATAGCAAGAACGTTGTATGCATTAAAGTTGCCTATGAGTTTTACCCATAATTCATGACTTTCTATCTTAAGCAAGAGACCTCCAAAATGATTTTCTAGTACATGTGCTTTATAATCAGCAATGCTTTTTAATGCGTAGGTATATTTTTTTGAGTTTGTATTCTGAAGCATAAAAGCCCCATTCTTATCGTCTATATTTACTAATGAAAAAGCATTCTTTGGTAAATCATCAAAAAACTGTTTTTTTACATTTCGGTATTCTGCAAAATCTTTATGATAATCTAGATGATCATGAGAAAGATTTGTAAAAATTCCTCCATCAAACCTAAGTGCTTCAGTTCGCTTTTGGGCAATTCCATGAGAGCTCACTTCCATAAAACAGTACTCTATTCCAGCATCTACCATGGCTCTTAAGTACTTATTAATGGTAAGTGAATCTGGCGTTGTATGAGTAGCTTTATACTCTTTTGCACCTATCATAACTTTTACCGTAGAGAGTAATCCACAAGTATAGCCTAAGCCTAAAAAAAGATTATACAATAAAGTTGTAATCGTTGTTTTACCATTTGTGCCCGTAGCCCCAATTAACATTATTTCTTCTGAAGGGTTCTCGTAATAATTGGCTGCCATAATTGCAAGTGCTTGCTGGCTATCTGCAACCTCAACATAGGTTACTCCATTAACCATTTGTTCTGGTAATACCTCGCAAATAATAGCAATAGCTCCTTGATCTACTGCTTTTTTAATATACTCATGTCCATCACTAATAGTACCCTTAATAGCTACAAAGACATCATCTAATCCTATTTTTCTAGAATCAAAATGTAACTCCCTAATAGCCGTAGCAGTATTTCCCACTACTTTTTCTAAGGTTACTTTATACAATATGTCTTTTAATACTATCACGATAAATTAAGTACTATTTGTTGTCCGTTTTTTATAGGTGCTCCACTTGGTATGGATTGTTCTTTTACAGTACCATTCCCAACTACTCTTACTTTTAACCCAAGGTTTTCCAGAAGCGCTACTGCATCCATGCCAGCCATTCCTTTTACCTGTGGGACTTTTTGAGTAGTTTTCCCAGCTTTTTCATAGTATGATTCAAAGTCATTTACTATAATTTCATCTTCTTTATCTATATCTACTACCTCTGCTCTTAAAGGAGAGTCGGTAAAAATTTTTTGTGCAATTCTTTTAAATACAGGCCCAGTAACATCTGCCCCATAGTAGCCCTTTTTAGTACTAGGTTTGTGTATAACTACAATGCAAGAATATTTTGGATTATCTGCAGGAAAATAGCCTGCAAAAGACGATACGTACTTTCTATCCTTTTCCCATTCAGCAGTATTGGCATACTCTGTTCTTGCTGTTCCTGTTTTACCAGCCATAGAGAAATATTCAGAATACAATCCATCACCTGTTCCTCTTTTTACTACGTTTTCTAATATTGTTTGAATTTTTCCAATCGTAGCTTTTGATGCAATTTGATTGTCTATTACTTCTGTATCAAAATCCTCTATTACTTGATTCCAAGCTCTTACCTCTTTTATAAATAATGGCTTTACCATTTTACCATCATTAGCAATTGCATTGTAAAAGGTTAAAAGCTGTAAAGGCGTCATCTCCAAGTTATATCCATACGACATAGATGGCAAAGCATTTCTACTCCAAAACTCATCCCCTTTCTCATAAATTACAGGCTTTCCTTCTCCTTTAATTGGAATACCAATTCTTTTATTAAGGCCCCAGTCTTTTAGCTTATCTGTAAACTTTTTGGGATTGTCTTTGTAAGCTTCATTAATTAGACGAGCCAATCCGATATTTGAAGAAACTTCTAGTGCTCTCGCTGCTGAAATTTTTCCGTAGCCGCCATTTTTAGAATCTGAAATAGTGCGACCATACATTCTGATTTTTCCTTTTTCAGTATCAACTATAGTAGAAGTGTCAATTACTTTTTGGTCTAGAGCAACTGTCATCGCAATAGTTTTAAAAGTAGAACCAGGCTCCGAAGATTCTCCTACTGCATAATTAAGGCGTTCGTAATAGGTGCCATTTCTGCTTCTTCCTAAATTAGAGACCGCTTTAATCTCTCCTGTTTTTACTTCCATTACAATCACACTACCGTGATCTGCCTCATAATACTCCAATTGTTTAAGTAAGGCGTGATGTGCAATATCTTGGATATTTACATTAATTGTAGACATTACATCGTATCCATCTTGGGGCTCTACTTCGTTATCATCATAGACAGGCTTCCATTGTCCTTTTGCAATCTTTTGTTTAAGCCTATGACCTTCTTTTCCGTTTAAATATTCATGGAATGCACCTTCTAGACCAACTGCATAGTAGCCTGGTCTATTTTTTGCTTCGTCACCTACAAGACGCGCTCCTATTTTACCCATTGGATGTTCACGTACTGTTCTTTGCTCGACAATAATTCCACCCTTATACGGTCCTTTATTAAACAGCGGCATATTTTTAACTTGTACGTAATCTGAATAGCCCAAATTTTTAGCAACAGATAAGTACCTGTTTTTATTAGCCCGTGCTTTTCTGAATAGATTTTGGTAATAAGAAGCAGGCCTATTGAATAATTTTCCAAGTTTTTTTGAAAGCGGAACTAAATGCTCTTTAAAATCTGCTGAAGAAACCGTAACTGCATCAAAACGTATATCGTATTTAGGCACAGAACTCGCAAGAAGACTTCCATCATCTGCATAGACATTACCACGATTGGCAGGGATTGTGAAGTTTTTAGTTGTATTTTTTTCAGCTAACGCACGATACTTCTCGCCATCCACAAACTGGATATCTGCAAGCTTAATAGCTATAAGTATCGCAAAGACAAACATACTCCCAGCGATAAAATATAAGCGGTTTAATATGTTCGTTTCTTTTTGAGACACCGCGCTACTTTTTTGTTGTTATCTTTAGTACTTGAGGCGGCAGGACAGAAGGTTGTAATCCTCTTTTTTCCATCGCCTTTGTTATCTTGGTTTCCATCTTGGATTGCATAAGTTGCTTCCGCACATCCAGGTATTCACTCTTAAGCTCCTTTACATCATTGCTTAGTTTTGCAATACGATGCACTTTTTTGTCTGCTGAGTGTGAACTAGCAATCATAATAAGCGCCAGAAATGAAAGAAAAATGATAAATCGCCAGTTTCTAAAAGCATCATCGCTTACAAGAAATTTCCCTTTTAATATGTTGTAAAAATTTTTTTTCAACGGTTACAATTTTTTTGCAATTCTTAGTTTCGCACTTCTAGCTCTATTATTTGTTTTAATTTCTTCTTCACTAGGAATAATAAATTTTCCAACAGGTTTTAGCGGAACTTCCACTCTACCAAAAACGTCTTTCTCTGGTTCTCCTTCAAACATTCCATTTCTCATAAAACGTTTTACCAACCTATCTTCAAGAGAATGGTAACTTATTAAACTTAGTCTACCTTCCTTTTTTAACACCTCAACACTTTGCATTAAAAACTCTTTTAATGCGTCTAACTCTTGGTTTACTTCAATACGGATAGCTTGATACACTTGAGCTAAAATTTTATTCTCTTTATGTTTTGGTAAAAACCTCCCTAATGCTTTTTTTAATTGTTCGCTAGACTTAATAGGTTCATTTTGCCTTGCTTCACAGATTACTCGTGCCATACCAGCTGCAGCTCTTAACTCTCCATATTGTGACAAAACACTTCTAAGTTTTGCCTCTTCATAAGCATTTACTACATCGTAGGCCGAAAAACTATCATTTTGATTCATTCGCATATCTAGCTCAGCTTCAAAACGAGTAGAAAATCCTCTTTCTGCAACATCAAACTGATGTGACGAAACACCAAAGTCTCCCAGTATACCATCTACTTCAGTAATACCATAAAACCTTAAAAAGCGCTTGAGAAACCTAAAATTTTCATTTATTAATAAAAACCTTGAGTCATCGATAGCATTCTCAAGCGCATCTGTATCTTGGTCAAAGGCAATGAGCTTTCCATTCTCATTTAACCTATTTAATATTTCCCGAGAGTGCCCTCCTCCTCCAAAAGTGACATCTACATATACGCCTTCTGGATTAATTGCTAACCCATCTACGGTTTCGTTTAGTAAGACTGGATTATGATATTCCATCAATTGTGTTAGCATCTCCCATTACATCTTCAGCCAGATCTGCAAAATCATTGGCAGCATCATTAATGGCTTGTTCGTATTTATTTTTATCCCAAATCTCAACGATATTAATAGCCGAAGAGACAACAACCTCTTTATCAATACCTGCAAAAACAGCTAAATCTTTAGGAATATTTAATCTCCCCGTACTATCAAGATTTACAGTTTTTACTCCTGCTGTAAAACGACGAATAAAATCTACATTCTTCCTATTAAACCTGTTTAGCGCATTCATCTTTTCCATGAGCGCATTCCACTCTTTCATTGGGTACAATTCAAGACAATTTTGAAAAACTGCACGCTTAATCACAAAACCATCTGCTAAAGCAGGGTTCAATTGTTTTTTTAACGCATTAGGAACCATCACACGTCCTTTGACGTCTGCTTTACATTCGTATGTTCCTATAAGATTGAGCATTACAATTTAATTGTATTGATTGGTTGTAGATTCAAATATAAATAAGTTTTACCACTTTATTCCACATTTTACCACTTTGTTGATAAGTTTTACCACTAACGGAATTTAAAGGGTATATAGTGCCTTTGTTTGTTAAAAACTTAGTAATTTGTATGCAATTGAAAGGAAAGATTATAAAGATTGACTACTTGTTTCTATAGCATTGTAGTTTAATTTGATGCTGATTATTTTAATTACACAGAATAACAACCAATAGCTTTAACAATTAAAAAAAGTGTATTTTTGTCGAGTTATTGCACACAACCATATATGGCAGAAACTTTAAAGAAAGAGGGAAAATTTACGTATTTAGAATTGGGCGAAGGCACTCCTATTATAATCTTACATGGACTTATGGGAGGGCTTAGTAATTTTGACGGGGTTTCTAATTTTTTTCCTGAAAAAGGCTACAAAATTTTAATTCCAGAGCTGCCTATCTATAAAATGACAGTTCTCAAAACCAATGTGAAGAATTTTGCTAAATATGTAAAAGATTTTATTGACCATACTGGTAATGAAGACGTTATTTTATTAGGCAATTCACTTGGTGGACATATAGGATTATTATGTACAAAGCTATTTCCAGAAAAAATAAAAGCGCTTGTAATCACAGGAAGTTCTGGATTATATGAAAGTGCTATGGGAGAAAGTTATCCTAAAAGAGGAGACCGCGATTACATTCAGAAAAAAGCTGAGAACGTTTTTTATGACCCTACTGTTGCAACCAAAGAAATTGTAGATGATGTATATGATACAGTTAATGACCGCAATAAACTAATACGTACACTTGCAATTGCTAAAAGCGCCATACGTCATAACATGGCAAAAGACCTACCATCAATGAAAACTCCTACTTGTATTATATGGGGTAAAAATGATAATGTAACTCCTCCAGAAGTTGCAGATGAGTTTCATGAATTACTACCAGACTCTAATCTTTATTGGATAGACAAATGTGGCCATGCCGCAATGATGGAACACCCAGACACCTTTAATGATTTACTGTACGCTTGGCTACAAGAACGTAAATTTTAGACTAAAATAGTATGCATATTAAATCTGCTGAATTTGTAATGAGCAATAGCGATGTTGCAAAATGCCCAAAGAACAAGTTGCCAGAATATGCTTTTATTGGCAGGTCTAATGTGGGCAAATCTTCACTCATTAATATGTTGATGCAGCGAAAAAGTTTAGCTAAAACTTCTGGAAGACCAGGTAAAACACAGCTTATTAACCATTTTCTAATTAATAAAAATTGGTATTTGGTAGATTTGCCTGGATATGGATATGCTAGAGTAAGTAAAAAAGCCAAAAAGACCTTTCAAAAATTTATTACCAACTATTTTGAAAAAAGAAAGCAATTAGTTTCTGCATTTGTATTAGTAGACTGTAGGCATGAACCACAACCTATTGATTTAGAATTTATGCAATATTTAGGCGAAGGGCAAATTCCTTTTTCTATAATTTTTACTAAAGGCGATAAACTTAAACCCAATGCACTTACAAGAAATATTGAAGCTTACAAAACCAAGCTACTAGAGCAATGGGAAGAGATACCTAATTATTTTATTACTTCTTCTACTAACGCTATGGGCCGAGATGAACTACTCGGTTATATTGGTGAGATAAACCAGAGTGTTAACGCAGTATTATAATAGGCATACCTCATGAAAGTAGATTTTTTACTTATTGGAGCTGCTAAATCTGCAACTACCAGCCTTTGTAACGCCTTAACACAACATCCAGATATCTGTTTTAGTGAACCAAAAGAACCGCAGTTTTTCAGCGAAAGTAATTGGAGGGATAAACTAGACTCATATCACTCTTTGTTTAAAAAGAATACAAAACTATACGGAGAAGGCTCAACAAATTATTCTAAGCATCCACACTACAACAAAAACATTCATAATGATATTTATGAGTATAATCCAGAAATGAAGATTATATACATCATGAGAAACCCTGTAGATCGCATCATCTCGTATTATACTCATACTTACAATAGAGGACATGAAACTATAGAAAACATAAATAATGCTGTGTTAAATAACATTCATTATATAGATACAGGAAAATACGCAATGCAAATTAAGCCTTATCAAGAATTATTTGGTGAAGAAAATGTATTACTATTATTTTTTGAAGACTTTATAAAATCCTACCAACAAGTATTGGATTCAATTTTCGAATTTTTAGATATTGATGCTATCGAAGTAGATGAAAAATATTTGAATGCTAATAAAAGTTTTGACAAACGTGTGCTTCATCACAAATATGATAATCCTAAAACTATTTTTGAGAAGGTTAAAAAGGTTTTACTTATTCTAAAAAATTACACCTATAGTCCAAAATTTATTGACAAAAAACCTATTCTAACTAGAGAAACAAAACAATATATAATTAATCACGTCTCTAAAGATATCAATGAAATAGAAATAATGACTGGAAGGGATTTGTCACATTGGTTAAAAATAAAGTCTTAGTAGACTTATACCCTAAAAGAAGTTTCAATTAACCTAATTAATTCTGAAGCTGTTTTAATTTGATTAAGTGTTTCAGTTGAAATAAAAACTTCTAAAGCTCCATTCTCTTCAGAAAGAATAACTGGAAAATCATATTTCGGCAACCACTTAGACTTATACTGCTTTAAAAATTCGTCTTTATGAAGAAAGACCATTTCTATCTCTGAGGACTCTCTAAAGTTTTTCCAAATTGTATTTTCAGAAAAAATTCCGAAGGTAATATCGCATAAATTACAATTATACGTAGCTGGACTTACCATTTTATGGGCAGAATCTAACAAGGCATTAATCTTGCCAGCATTGGCATTATAAACAAAGATAAGTTTCAAGAAACTATTCTTTTTTTAACTCTAGTTTTTCGGCAAAATAATCACAAAAATCCTTCATAGTATCTGTCATTTTTTGGTCATTTGTTGCGCGATTAAAAGTATCTGCCATAGCTGTTAATGTTTGATGGAAAAATATTTTCATTTCATCAAGAGGCATTTCTTTAGTCCATAAATCAATACGAAGCGACTCTTTTGTTTTGTGATCCCATACAGAAACAAAAACCGCTTTTGCTTCTTCATTTTCTACACCTCCATCTTTTGCTGTCCAATGTAATTTTTCTGGTACTTTGTTTTCGTCTAGTGCTACGTCTATTAGTATTTGCGAATTATGCTTTGCCATTAGTTCTTTTTAGGTTTGTATTTAGATTGGTTAAATAACTCTTCTTCATTAATTAACATAAGTTCTTTAACCGTCGTATCAGTATTATTCATAAAAGCTCTCACAATCTGCCAGCCTATAAACCTTCCTGTCATTCCAGGAGATTCATTATCTATTTCTAAATAAAATTTTGAAAAAGGAGCTGGGTTTATAAAGCGAGCTGGAAGCTTTTGATTAGTGCTATAAAGTAACTCATTCTCAATAAAGTTTCGCCAGATATATTCTTCATTATCATTTGCCCAATCCATTTGCTCTTTAGTATAACCTATTTTTTCGGCATCGGTATTCTCTGGAAGCCATATATCTTTTAAGTACAATTCTTTTCCATAATAAACCATTAGCGACAATAAGTTGTTTTTACTTGGCACTTTAATAAGTTGCTTTGCATAAGCAGTCGCTACGTCTTCGTCTAATTGTTCTTTCTTTAGGTTTTGAGAAATATATAACGGGATTCCTTCATAGAAATAATGTTCTGCTCCAAGGTAAGTGTCTAGCCCAATAACTAAAATAGAATCTGCCAGAATTACTTTGTTCTGGTAATCTACATCACTAGTCGTTGTGTATACTATAGGTGCTTTAAATTCTGGAAAATAATATTTTATATGTTGAAATACATCATATAACTCGTCTTCTATAAAGTCGTTATTAGGAAATACTTTTTGAACCTCTCTGTTTAATTCTTGTTGAAGTGTGTCCTCAATACGCTGTATCCATACACTATCATTAAATTGTTTCGGAAAGAAAATAGGGTACTTCTCTTTTGTTGCTGTTAATGTTTCTGGTGTAGTAGCTGCAAACTCTTTGTCAAAACGTTCTATAGCTATTTCAACCTCTACTTTAGCTATTTCCTCATCAAGGTTACTTTTTTCTTCACAAGAAAAAAGCAATAAAAAAAATACTACATATAACAAATATTTCATACAACTAGAATTGTCTCTTTAACGTGGAGTCTTTATCTTTATTCTAAAATTTTACCTAATTATTCTTTGATTGCAAAGGTATTATTATTTACAATTAAAAACTCAAAAAATGCAAATAGACAAAATAACACACTACATTATTAACTGGTTAAAAGAGTATGCAGTAAATGCAAAAATGGATGGTTTTGTTGTAGGAGTAAGTGGTGGTATAGACTCTGCCGTGACCTCTACTTTGTGTGCAAAAACCGGATTAAGAACATTGTGTGTAGAAATGCCTATTCATCAAGCTGAAAGTCAAGTCACCAGAGCACAAGAACATATTGCACAACTTAAAAAGAGGTTTGCTAATGTTACAGATGTACGTGTTGACCTTACCCCAGTTTTTGAAGAGTTTAAAACCGAAATTCCACCTACAAATGATGACACCTATCTTGATTTAAGCTTAGCCAATACCCGTGCTAGATTGCGCATGACAACATTATACTATTTTGCCGGACTTCACAGATATCTAGTTTGTGGAACTGGGAACAAGGTAGAAGATTTTGGAGTAGGATTTTACACAAAATATGGTGATGGAGGTGTAGATTTAAGCCCTATTGCAGACTTACTAAAAAGTGAGGTTTATAAGGTTGGAAAGTACCTAGAAGTACCACAATCTATTTTAGAAGCTGCTCCAACCGACGGTCTTTTTGGTGATAGTAGAACAGACGAAGACCAAATTGGAGCTAGCTATGACGAATTAGAGTGGGCTATGAAAATGCAAGATGAAAATAAAAGCGCTTCAGATTTTCAAGGTCGTGAAAAAGTAGTATATGAGTTGTACTTAAAACTTAATAGAGCAAATCAGCACAAAATGAACCCAATTCCTATCTGTGAAATACCTCTAAATTTAAGGTAAAATAGGTTCTTAAACGAGTATTCTAGGAGTTTGACGAATAATATTAAAAGTAAGTTTTCTTTTTTTTAGTTTTGATTTGTAGTCTAAGTATTACAAAAACCCCAATATTAACTTATGCTTTAGAAGTATATTGTTAAAATTTAAAAAATAGAATGAAGAAAATTTTAATTGCAGACCATCATCCTATAACCCGAAAAGGTATAAGTTGTATGCTCAAAAAAACTAGTGATTTTAAAATAATCGCTAAGGCAAATAATGGTTCAGAATTATACAAATGTCTTCATGAGGAAACACCAGACATCTTAGTCATGGAAATTGATATGCCTCAAATTAATGGTATCAACGCCTTACGGGGTATCAAAAATGAATTCCCAGACATGCGTGTCTTAATTTTTTCTACTCACCCAGAGGAAATTTATGCACTTAGATCCATCAAATCTGGAGCTGCTGGATATGTACCTAAAACAGCTTCATCAAAAATATTTATGAAAGCCTTAAAGCAAATTGCAAAAGGCGGTATTTTCTTAAATGAAGAGTTAACATCTACTTTTACTAGTAGAAATGTTGGTGAAACAAGTGCTATAAGTCGCTATAAAAAATTGTCTTCTAGAGAAATAGAAGTACTCAATTTGCTTTCAAGAGGAAAGAGAAACAAAGACATTGCAAACGCACTTAACATTAACGAAAAAACAGTAAGTACATACAAAACAAGACTACTTAAAAAACTAAAAGTAGATAACCTAGCTGACCTAATTCACCAATCCCGAATGTTTCAATTTGGGTAGTTAGTATTATAAAACTCTACGAAGTTTTTCCGAAAGTACTTTTTTTAATGAAATATAGTCTACAATATCTTGTAGGCTATTTTCTTTTTCAGAAGTTTTTTCTTCTTCTTTTACCTCTTGAGAAAGTTCTTCAATTTTTTGGGCAAGTAATTCTCTTCTAAAATTTAATATTGTTTCACTTACAACTTGAGCAATAGAATATTTTTTTTCTTTTACGTAAATCTCATTTCGTTCCCAGTCATGCAAAATATATTTTTCCTCTTCCATTAAAATATGAGTAACAACATTAGCATGCTCTGGAGAAAGACTGTTTACAAAACTATCTATTTGTAAGTGTTGTTCTTGATTAAGTTTAGTAATAATTTGATAGTAAATTTCTTTAAACTCTTCGTTTGCAAACTCTATCTCATCATCTTGTAAATCCAAATAGATTTTTTCAAAAACTTTGCTTGTTATCTTCTCTGGCTTTAACTGTATAGCACCTTCTTCATTAGCTTCGAGAATTAAATCTTCAAACTCTTCTTCTATGCTCCCATACAACAATAAAAGTTCAATAATTTTTCTTTCTAACTCAAATTGAACATTTACTTTAGCAACCACTTCTTTTTCTTGTGGTACAACCTCCATTGGTTTAGATGGCTGTTTTTTTGAAGCATCTCTTTTATCCTTCTGAAGAATTTGTGCTAGTGTATTAAAGAGAACCTCTTCGCTAATATCCATGATACGAGAACACTCTTTAAGATATACCTCTTGCTTTATTACATCAGGAATCTTAGCGATACTTACTACCATATCCCTAATAGTTTCTGCTTTCTTTATGGGATCATTTTTAGCCTCAGCAGCAAGAAGTGAAGCTTTAAAATTGATAAAATCCTGCGCATTTTCTTCAAGATATAGTGTAAGTTCTTCTAGGGAATTATTTTTTGCAAAGCTATCTGGGTCTTCTCCCTCTGGGAATGTGCAAATTTTTACATTCATTCCCTGTTCTAAGATTAAATCTACCCCACGCAACGAAGCTCGCAATCCAGCAGCATCACCATCAAAGAGAACTGTTATATTTTTTGAAAGCCTATTAATTAATCTAATTTGCTCTGAAGTTAATGCTGTACCCGAAGAGGAAACAACATTTTTAATCCCAGATTGATGAAACTGTATCACATCTGTATACCCTTCAACTAGATAACAATTATCTTCTTTCGCAATGCTTTGCTTGGCATGATAAATACCATAAAGTACTTTACTTTTATGATAGATATCACTTTCTGGAGAGTTAAGGTATTTTGCAGCTTTTTTATCGTTCCTTAATATCCTTCCTCCAAAACCAAGTGTACGCCCACTCATGCTACGTATTGGGAACATCACACGACCCTTAAAACGGTCAAATTGCTTTTCTTCTTTAACAATAGTTAATCCTGTTTTTTCGAGGAATTCGAGTTTATATCCTTTTTTAATGGCGTGACTAGTAAAAGCGTCCCATGAATCTGGAGAATACCCTAACTGAAATTTTTCTACTGTTTCTTCCGTAAAACCACGTTCTTTAAAATAGCTAAGCCCTATTGCTTTACCTTCTTCAGTTTTTAATAATGTTGTATGGAAATATTCTTTTGCAAACTCACTTACTAGGTATAAGCTTTCGCGCTCATTTGCTTGTTCTTTTTGCTCATTGGTTTGCTCGGTCTCTTCAATTTCAATACCATATTTATTAGCAAGATATTTAATGGCCTCAGGATATGTAAAATGTTCATGCTCCATTAAAAAAGCAACCACATTACCACCCTTCCCACTTGAAAAATCTTTCCAAATCTGCTTTACCGGCGACACCATAAAACTTGGGGTGCGCTCATCACTAAAAGGACTTAACCCTTTAAAATTACTGCCTGATTTTTTTAACTGAACAAAATCACCTATCACCTCTTCTACTCGAGCAGTTTCAAATACATTATCTATGGTGGTTCTAGAAATCAAATTGTAAGCTTGGTGATTTTGAAATGTAAATATAGCTAATCATTATCTTTTAATATGTAGTGAAAAAACAAGAAAAGGCTTCAGAAATTTTCTGAAGCCTTAGGCAAAATAAACAATCTATACTATAACACCTAATCCCAATCCCAACGCACACCTAGCGAAATGTTTCGCTGCTTTACAGGGTTATTTTTAAAAATGGTATTAAGGTCATATTTTACATAAAGCGAAATATCACTATACCCAATATATCCGCTTAAACCATAAATAAAATTGTTAGTATTATAATTAGCTTTTAATTTTTGTTTTACATCTTCGTTATTTTCTTCAAACTTTAGTTTTTGACGCGTTCCTAAATTAAATCCAGCATACCCCCCAATTCCGAATTTAAATTTATCATGAGTGCTGTATCGGAAGTAATTTTTACCTTCAATTTTCTTTGAAGGACCAAACTCGAAATGAACAGGAAAAACAAGGTTATCCATTCTAAATTTTGACTTGTCCAGATCCACAGGAAAAGTCTGCAACTCAGTTTGATCTCCAGTATCTACAAAAACTCTATTATCTGTTGGCTTTAAGCCATTAAATTGAAAAGAAAATCCATACTTAAACCGTAACCAGTTACTCTCTTTGAAAACGCGTGTACTCCAAGCAAGCCCTAACTCTGCATACCTACTACCTCCAACTTTATAGGGAGAATCGTCTAAGGATTGCCCATCTATTAGCACGTTATTAAGCCCAAAAGAGAACACGAATAAAGATTTTGTTCTACGGTCGTACTTTCTTCTATCATCGCTATCATTGTTTGTTACTCTAACACCAAAAAAAGAATCTGCTTCCTCATTGTCGCCATCTGCAAAGAGTTCAACTTTAGCTCCTACTTGAGTATTGTTGTCCGTTCCATTTCTTTCTAATAATGCAATTTTATTGTCAATAATAGCAAGTCTATTCTCAATATTAAGGGCATGTTTTTGCGCAGCTTCGTTCTTTAAATTATCAGCCTCTGTACTAGAAATTTCATTGTTTTCTAATTTGCTGTTTATCTGTTCTACGGCTTTTTTAAGTGCAGCTTTCTCTTCAGTAATAATTTGCTGTTTTGTCTCTTTTAGGATTTCTATTTGAGTTTTCTCTTTCGTTTCTTGTCCGTAAGCAATAGACATAGTTAGGGTAGCTACCGCCAAAGCGGCATGTAAAATAAATGTTTTCATGTTGTTCGAATTTTAAGTGCTTTTGATTAAAAGCGTGATTGATGAATATTAATTATTACGTTCTATAACAGCTGTTCTAATGGAATTAAAATTTTCTCCTAAGGCTTCAAAAACCTTGTCTCTAAAACTCCGTTCCAGTTCACCTTCTACATCTTGCAGCAATGCAGTTGCATCAATTTTTGTTTTACTTTCATTAAGTATACGCTCTGCTTGAATCTCTCTCTGTGCTTTGAGTAGCAAGACATCAACTTCTTCTGCAGTAATAGTTTCACTATTTTTTACTTGCGCTACAACTTCGGTTACTTTAGTGTCTATGAAAGAAGGAGTTTCTTTAGTTTTTATATTCTCAGTAGAAGTTTCTATCGCTTTAGTTTCTGTACTTGCAACAGCTTGTTGCGTTGTTACTTTCTTTTCTTCTGAAATACTCTTAGGACTCTTTCTTGGTATGTCGTTAGGTTTTAAAACTTCATTATTTGACTCTTCTTTTTCTATACCTTTTTCAGCAACATTATTTTCTTGAACTATTGTATTTTCCTTAAAAACTTCATCATTGTATTGTTGCTCTTTAGTGTTTGTGTCTTCTACAACAACATCACTAGTTTTTTGATTGCTAGGAGAAAAAACAAGTGCTCCAACTATTAATAATGTCGCTATACTTGCTGCAATGGCAAACCAAAGTTTGTTCTTGCTTTTTGAACCTTCATCTTCGGTTTCTAATTGAGATTCTAGCTTTGACCATGCATCACTAGATGGCTGCAACTCTCTTTCTTGGAGTTTCTCCCTAATATTTTCTTCTAATTTAATGGGTGCCATAACTACTATTGTTTTGTTTTATTTTTGATTGTAATAGCTTTCTTGCTTTAAACAATTGAGATTTTGAAGTACTTTCTGAAATCTGTAACAACTCTGCAATCTCACTATGTTTGTATCCTTCTAACGCATACAAGACAAAAACTGTTTTGTATCCTTCTGGCAAACTATCTATTAATTTCTGGATTTCGTTTGCTTCTAGTTCTGTTTCAATATAGGCGACATGCTCTATTGAATTTTCAATTTCTGCAGCATCATTAAATTGTAACTTCTTTTCTCTTCGTAATTGAGAAATAGATTCGTTTACCATGATACGGCGTATCCAACCTTCAAAACTTCCTTGTGATTTATACGAATCTAGGTTGGTAAACACTTTTAAAAATCCGCTTAACATAACTTCTTCTGCTATGTCTGTATTTTTTAAATATTGGCGACAAATACTTAGCATCTTAGGCGAAAAAGTTTGAAACAGCTCATGTTGTGCTTTTCTATTTCCTTTTTTAGCTTTTGCGATGAGCTTAGTATAATTTTTATGTAATGAAATTAACTTCATATGTCGCTTCGCGATGGTTTCTATTTATATAGACGCAAATAAAATTAAAAAGGTTGCCTGGGGGGTTAATAAAGTTTTGAAAATAGCTTAAATACTATTTCTTTCTATCAATTACATAATTAACCATCAACTCAAGAGCATCTTTGTATGGAGTTTTTGGGTAATTATTTAAAAGTGTAATTGCCTCTTCTTGATATTGTTTCATTTTTGAGGTAGCATAGTCAAGTCCACCATTATCTTTTACAAAGGCAATAACTTCTTTTACTCTCTGTTTATCACGATTGTGATTTTTAACTGAGTTAATAAGCCATTTTTTATCTTTTGGATTAGCATTAGAAAGAACATGAATAAGAGGAAGTGTCATTTTTTGTTCTTTAATATCAATCCCTGTAGGTTTTCCAATTTTGGTTTCACCATAGTCAAACAAATCATCTTTTATCTGAAATGCCATACCTATTAGCTCTCCAAACTTTCGCATACGCTCTACTTCTTCTTTTGTAGTATTAATAGATTGTGCTCCCATAGCACAACATGCAGCAATAAGTGTTGCTGTTTTTTGCCGAATAATATCGTAATAGACTTCTTCGGTAATATCTAGCTTTCTAGCTTTTTCAATTTGAAGTAATTCTCCCTCGCTCATTTCTCGTACAGCTACCGAAATTATTTTCAGCAAATCAAAATCTCCATTATCTATTGAAAGTAGCAATCCCTTAGATAGTAAGTAATCGCCAACTAGTACCGCAATTTTATTTTTCCAAAGTGCATTTATACTAAAAAAACCACGTCTTCTATTACTATCATCCACTACATCATCGTGTACTAATGTTGCTGTATGGATTAACTCTATAACTGAAGCTCCCCTATAGGTACGATCATTTACCTCTCCATTACCTGTCATCTTTGCGATAAGAAAAACAAACATAGGGCGCATTTGTTTTCCTTTTCTATTTACAACATAGTGAGTAATACGATTAAGAAGAGAAACCTTAGAAGACATTGAAAGTAAGAACTTACGTTCAAAAAGGTCCATTTCAAATTCAATGGGTTCTTTAATTTTAGAAACTATCTTCATGGGTAGTTCAAAAATAAATGAATTTGAGTTAATACTATCTTAAAACAAAAAGAAGCAA
This sequence comes from Patiriisocius hiemis, assembly GCF_031846325.1. Classification (NCBI taxonomy): domain Bacteria; kingdom Pseudomonadati; phylum Bacteroidota; class Flavobacteriia; order Flavobacteriales; family Flavobacteriaceae; genus Patiriisocius; species Patiriisocius hiemis. The sequence continues at coordinate 67,474 of NZ_JAVRHZ010000003.1, forward strand.
CATTTTTTATTTGTTGCTTCCTTAAAATGAGATTATAACTTTAGAGCTTATTTTGTCTTTTCAGTCTCTTTACTTCTATTTCTATAGAGTGATTTATCTATAGCTGTTTCCATTTTACTTCTCTCTAAATCTATACCCAAAAAGCTTTCAATTTTTTCAATATTTTCTTCTGGGTTCTCTATGATTTCTTTATAATCAACATAAATAATTTCAACTCCTGGTTCTTTTTCTTTCCAATTTTCTATATTATTTAATAATCGAACATAAGAGTTATGAATTTTTACTGGGAAGATATCGGGATTCTTTTTTGTCATTATTAATTGAGACTTAATAACTTCATTTAAATCTCTTTTCATGAAAATAATTTTATATCGGTACTTGGTATCGATATATTTAAGTAATGGAGCAACAATTTTTACAGACTTATTTCTTGCTTTACCTAGCCAAGAATTATCTTTATGTATTCCCATCACAGGTTCATATTCAAAATATCCTTTTGGATTAGATTTATCTGCTTCTCTTTTATTATCTACTAAAGGATTAAGGCCTCCATTACTTAACATTTGCATCATCATAGAGGTCCCAGATCTAGGCAAGCCAGAAACTACTGTTATTTGATTATCCCTATACTTATAATCTGTTTTATCGTTTAATTTTACCTGTTTTAATTTTTCTTCTATATTTTCTATTGCTTGGTTCTCTTTTTCTTTGAGATTATTGTTAAGACTTGCAGCTGTTAAATAGGCTTTTTTTGCATTTTCTAGGTCTCCAAGTTTTTCTAAAGATTGTGCAAGAATAAAATGAGCTGCTGGGAAATTTCTTACTAACTCTATACTTGTTAATGCAGAATCTACAGCTTCTTCGTAATTTTTTAAACTATAATAAGTTTCGGCTAAGTTTCTGTGGTAAGTTGCATTATCTGACTCTAAAGAAATTGCTTTTTCAAAAGAATCCTCAGCAAATTTGTAGTCTCCAAGTTTGTATTGTAGTGCTCCTATTTTATTCCATAATTCTGGCATATATCCTCTAGAAGAAATTACAGATGTTAAGATGTTAAGAGCTTCCTTTGTTCTTCCTTCCCCATCCAAAATTTCTGATTCAATAAAAAATAAATTGTATTTAACTTCTGTTTTAACCTTCTTTAAGGATTGTAAATATTTTTTAGCTTCAGAATAGTTTTCTTTTGTTAAGCTTATTTTTATTAAATCTTTGTAGTATACTGATATATCTACGGTATCTTTTTCTTGTAGTAATTCTAGCAAGATTTCTTTTGCCTTTTCGTGTTGATTAAGACCTAAATAGACCGTGGCAAGATTATGCTTTAGTTCACATTTAGTTTTAATAATCATTTTGTTTTTATCTATGTCAGGTTTATCTATATAACCAAGTTCAATGAGTTGTTCCATTGCTTCTTGGTCTGAAAGAGCTTCACCTTCAACTGTTTTATCGACTTCACCAAAATCACCTTTGACTTTTTCCCAACTTTCGATTGATTCTGGCTCTCTAAAATCTTTAAAAATTTCCCTCATCACGTTTCCATCCATGTCTTTTCCAACTGGAAGGTTAAAATGATGAAGAATGGTAGGTGCAACATCTATTAAACCTAAACCAAAAACTTTAGTGTTCTTTTTGATATTGGGCCCCATAGCAGCAAACATACCAAATTGTCTATGCTCCATGGCTGGTGCAGCATTAACTTTTGGCATTTTTAAAATTCTTTTATTTCCAGATTCATATCCATGATCAGACATTACAATTACAGTAGTATTCTCATCGATTAATTGTAGTTTTCTACCTAGCATCATATCTTGAAAACGGTAGGCTCCATCCACTACATCCTTATAAATTTCAAATTTAGTTTGGTCTATTTTAGAAAGCTTTGGTGCTCTAAACTTCATGAAAGAGTGGCACATATGGTCTATTAAATCGTAATATACTGCAGTAAAGTCCCAATCTGTGGTTCTTAATAGTCTTGTCACAGCATTTTGTATAGTTACATTCTGAGAAAGCACCTTCGCAAAAGGTTTAAGCAACATATCTTCATCTTGATCTATTTCGGCAGCTCTTGGAATAAAAGGAAGAATGTGAGCTTGAGTAATCTCCATAGGAAACATTCTTAAATTTAAGAAGTTTTCTTTTTCGATTAATGGATGGATGGCTTTCTCATCCAAAGGTTTTCTTTTTTTGGGGTCGGAGTTTACTTTTTGATATTTATCTGATATGACAACACCGTTAATTGGCTCTGCTGGATAACTAGGCCACCAACCTATTAAATTACTTTTGTATCCTTTGTTGTGTAGAATATTCCAGACAGCTCTGCTTTTTCTTGAATTTGTAGATACTGGTCTTACTCCCTCTAAATCTGGTAATAACTCTATAAAACCTAAAACACCATGTTTATCTGGTGTTTTTCCAGTTGCTACAGAAGACCAAAGCATTGGAGAATATGGAGGGTTCATTGTAGCCATATTACCATAAACTCCGTTGTCAATAATTTTTTTCAAATGAGGCATCTGACCTTTAGCCAATAATGGACCAATAATTTTCCAATCTGCTGCATCCCAGCCTATTAATAATAATTTATTCTTCTTCATTTTGTACTCTATACTCTTCTTCATTAAAAATATTGTTAGCAATTTTCACTTCTCTCCATTTCTCAAATGCTATATCGCCAAAAGCCAATATGCCAAGAGAACCCTCAATAGGAAATTTGTCTTCATTATCCATGTATATATATTTATTTTTTTTTTTCGATTTATAATGGTAAATTTACGATATAGTTATGTATTTATTTACGTTTAACTATCTTAATAATTAATAATTAGTCTTATGAAAAAAACTACTACACAAAGAATTAAAAATTACGGAGCTTTATCTGCTACTATTTTAGCAGCTGGAGCAGCATCTGGTCAAGTTGTATTTACTGACATTCCAGATGAAACATTAACACTTGGCGGAGGTGCTACTGGTGGAGCGGTACAAATTGACCTTAATGACGATGCTGAAATAGATTTTTCTATTTTCTTCCTTGAGGCAACGGGCGGTATTGGATTTACGGCACGTGCTGGTGGAGAAGCTGGACCAAATGATCCTCCAACAACTAATGTTGATGGTGCTTTTATTGGAATTCCAGCTGGAGGTTTTCAATACCCAGCTTTACTTGCTTCTGGAGATATTATAGATGATACTAGTGATCAAACTGATCCTGGTGCTAGAGGAGATTTAAACTTTTACGGTTGTGCATATAGCAACAGCCAGTTTTGTGGAACAAACCCAGTAGCTTACATGGGGTTAGTTTTTGCGTTCAACGGAAATACACATTATGGGTGGGTTGAATTAGATTATAACATAACATCTTCTACAGAAGGTACTGTTACTGTTAAATCTTTTGCGTTTGATGAAACTCCTAATGCTCCTGTTACTGTAGGAGATGAAGGAAGTCTTGGAGTTGATGATAATACATTTGCATCTTTTGAGTACTTTGTAGACTCTAGCAGCAACTTAAACCTAAAGGCTGCTTCATCTATGGAGAATGTAATTTTACATAATACTCTTGGACAGCAAGTTTTATCACAAAGATTATCTAGTTCAAACGAATTAGTAAATCTAAATTCTTTAGAGAGTGGAGTTTATTTAGCTACAGTTTCTATTGAAGGTAGAGCTAAATCATTTAAAATTGTTAAAAAATAATTATTTTAACATATAAGTAAAAAGCGACTCAATTGAGTCGCTTTTTTTATTGCTTGTTTGCTAGTTGCCCGCAGGCAGCATCAATATCTTTACCTCTACTTCTTCTAACCGTTACAGGAATTCTGTTTTTTTCTAAATAATAAATATAATCATCAATTACTTTATTAGGAGCTTGTTGAAATTGACCGTCATCAATTGGATTGTACTCTATTATATTAACTTTTGAGGGAATATAATTACAGAATTGCACTAAAGCATCAATATCTTTTTTGCTGTCATTGATATCTTTCCAAACTACATACTCATAAGTTACCATCTTTTTGGTCTTCTCATACCAATATACTAATGAGTCTTTTAAATCTTCTAAAGTAAAGCTTTTTGCAAATGGCATAATCTGCTCCCTAGTTTCTTGTATTGCAGAATGTAATGATACTGCCAAATTAAACTTAACTTCATCATCTGCAAGCTTTTTAATCATTTTAGGCACACCAGAAGTGGATACCGTAATTCGTTTTGGAGACATCCCAAGACCTTCAGAAGAGGTAATTTTATCTATGGATGCAAGTACATTTTTATAGTTCATAAGAGGCTCGCCCATTCCCATAAAAACAATATTGGAAAGTGGTATGTCATAATATAACTTACTCTCATTATCTATAGCAACTACTTGATCATAAATTTCATCAGGATTAAGGTTTCGCATCCTTTTTAGACTAGCGGTAGCACAAAACTTACAATCTAAACTACACCCTACTTGTGAAGACACACAAGCTGTCGTTCTACTTTTAGTAGGAATTAAAACAGACTCTACAATTAATCCATCATGGAGTTTTACTGCATTTTTTATTGTTCCATCGTTACTTTTTTGGATAGAATCTACTTCAATATGATTAATCACAAAATTACTTTCGAGGTGTGCTCTAGTCTCCTTTGAGATATTGGTCATATCATCAAAATTATGAATGCTTTTGTTCCATAACCATTCATACACTTGATTACCTCTAAATGCTTTGTCGCCAATAGAAACAAAAAAATCTCTCAATTCTTCCTTTGATAAGGCACGTATATCTTTTTTAACTGTCTTCATAAACAATTACAAAAGTAAGTATAACAAACTAAGGGTGTAAATAAGTAAGGAGGTATTTTATCTTTGTACTACTATCTTCTTAGTAATATTTTTTTGTGTTTCTCCATCTTCTAAGTATAAGAAGTAAACTCCTGCTGTAAAGCTTTCAACAGAGATAGTATTGTAGGTATTAGACACATTGCCACTTTGCATTAGTTGGCCAACAGTATTATATAATCTAAAACTCAAATTAGGGTATCTATTATTCATTATTGTAATTTGAGTTGAAGTAGGGTTTGGATAAACATCTAACACTCCTTCTAAACTAACATCTTGAACATTTAATATGTTTTGAAGTGTTTCTAAAAACTCTACGCCAGAGTCATTAGGATCTAACCAGTCTTTTAATCGAGTCTCTGGTGTATTGCCAGCATTCCAAGAAATAGCAAAACGACCATAGATATCATAATCATTATTTGATTCTGTTCCATTACAAAAAGATTCCCCTGCATATAACTGCCCAATAAGCCTCCCTTTTTGGTCGAACAAAGGGGAACCTGAAGAACCACTTTCTGTAGTGCCAATCTCCCATCCTTCTCCATCACCTACACTAGTTCCTCCAATAAGCCAAACTTCAGTACCATTTGCTGTTTCTTTAACTGCACCACTATCATCTCTGCAAATCTTCATTATATCTCCATTTGGGTGATGTATGCCCACCTCATAGGTTGGATCTGTGTCTGTGTTATCCCAACCAGAGAAAACTATGTCCCACGCATCTGGTATTGTATTAAACAACTCTACTAATGCAAAATCACTCAAAGAATTATTTGCTCTTAGTGTTGCTCCACTCATCGTAAAGTTTGTTTGGATATCTGCACTTTCCTCACCTGTACCACAAACAGGGTTAGGACTCATCCAGTTAAATCGAACACTCCAAAATGCAGGGTCACTACCTTCAAGACAATGATTAGCAGTTAATAAATAGGGAGTTTTATCTTGTAATGTATTGTTTACAAGAGCAGCCGAGCATAAAAATCCATTTCCTAAATTTAATAATGCTACTGTCTTTTTAACAAAATCCTTTTTTTCATCAAAATCAGTCCCTATTGAACAATTAACGTCGTAATTGCAATCTCCGGAATCATTTAAACCACGATTTCTAGCTAATTGATTTACCTTACCCATTCTATAGCCGTGAATAACGCTTCCTATTTGTAATGAAACATCTTCTGAAATGTTTTCAGGTTGGTAATATTCCACCCAAATAACATTACCATTAATAAACCAAGAACCTAACTGGTTACTTTCTCTATTAGTATCTGAAGTATATGTTTTTGAAATATCGGTTCTATCATCATTAAAAATGTGCATTCTTGTTCCTGGAGGTAAATAGAAGTCATTAAAGTTCAAACTTAAATTAATAGCATTTGGAGAATAAATTGCTACTTGCCATATCTTGTCACCATTAGGCAACTCTGTCCAGGCACCATCTTGCGTTAAATCAACATTAATTTCTCTAGTGATTCCGTAGCGCCATGGTTGACTTTTATCAAGGTCATTGATACTATCTTCTATTGCAACTTGCTCTAGATCTAGAGGAGGAAGTTCTATAATTGGAGTTCTAGTACTTATAGTGTTTTTCCAACTATAAGGCGTATCCTCTTCATTAGACTGAGCAAATGAAAAAGCAAAAGATGAAAAAAGTACTAAAAGTAATAGTTGTTTCATGTATTAATATGGTAATCAATTAACTAAAATAGAGAAATAATTACACATTAGAAACAGAAATCGCTAAAATGTAAAAAATCCTGCTAAAGGTAATAGCAGGATTTTCAATTCTATATCAAGATATTATCTATATGATTAACATAGCATCACCATAGGTATAAAACCTATACTTTTCTTTTACGGCTTCTTCATACGCTTTTTTAATGAAATCGTGACCTGCAAAAGCAGAAACCATCATTAATAGCGTAGATTTTGGTGTATGGAAGTTTGTTACCATAGCATTTGCTATACTAAAGTCATAAGGAGGGAAAATAAACTTATTAGTCCATCCTTGAAACTCATTTAAAGTATGGTTTGATGAAACCGAACTCTCTAGTGCTCGCATTGCGGTAGTACCTACAGCACAAATTCTCCTTTTCTCTTTTAATCCATTATTTATAATAGAAACAGCATTTGTACCAATTTCCATTTCCTCAGAATCCATTTTGTGTTTAGATAAATCTTCTACCTCAACTGGACTAAAAGTTCCTAAACCAACATGTAAGGTAACTTCTGCAAAGTTGATTCCTTTTATCTCAAGACGTTTTAATAAATGCTTAGAAAAGTGAAGTCCAGCAGTTGGTGCTGCTACTGCTCCTTCATTTTTTGCAAAAATTGTTTGATACCTGTCAGCATCTTCTGGTTCCACATCTCTTTTTATATATTTAGGAAGTGGGGTTTCACCAAGTTCTGTAAGTTTATTTCTAAACTCCTCATAAGAGCCATCAAATAAAAAACGTAACGTTCTTCCTCTAGAGGTAGTATTATCGATTACCTCTGCAACTAGAGTTTCATCATCACCAAAATATAACTTATTACCAATTCTAATTTTACGAGCTGGGTCTACTAATACGTCCCAGAGACGCGTTTCAGGATTTAACTCTCTTAATAAGAAAACTTCAATACGAGCTCCTGTTTTCTCTTTATTACCATATAGTCTTGCAGGAAATACTTTTGTATTATTAAGTACTAATACATCATCTTCATCAAAATAATCTATAAGATCTTTAAACATCTTATGCTCTATAGTTTCTTCTTTTCTGTTAAGAACCATTAATCGAGCTTCGTCTCTATTTGGAGAAGGATATTCTGCTAATAACTCTGGTGGTAATTTAAAATTAAAATTGGATAGTTTCATTCCCATAATACGTGCGGATTTTCTTTAAAAGTTGCAAATATACAATCTGGAGGTAGGGGTTGTCAAGTAAATAGGCATTTATTCTTTAAAATCGACTAAAAAACCTATTTTTTGTAGGTGTTTCCAAAAGTTAGGATACGATTTAGTAACTACCATAGGCTCATTAATTTGCAAAGGAACTTTACTGGATAAAGGAGCAAATGCCATTGCCATACGATGATCGTTATAAGTATCTATTAAAACATTCTTATTTAAAGAAGGCTCAGGAAAAAGCTCTAATGAATTGTCTGTAACAATCACTCTTGCACCAAGTTTCTCGAGTTCAATTTTAAGTGCTACTATCCTATCTGTTTCTTTAATCTTTAGAGTATGCAACCCTGTTAGTAGGCAAGGAATTGCTAAGCCTAAACAAGTAACCGCAATAGTTTGTGCAATATCTGGTGTGTTGGATAGATCTAACTCTATTTTTTCTGAAATAGCTTTATGATTATTAGATAGTGTAATGCTATTTTCAGTATCATTAATTGTGGTAACAACCCCTAACTTTGAATAAATTTCTGAAAGTGCCGAATCACCTTGTAGGCTCTCTCTTTTGTAACTTTTTAGGGTTACTGAAGCTCCCTTTACCAAAGAAATAATACTGTAAAAATAAGAAGCAGAGCTCCAATCTGATTCTACAGTAATAGTTTTTTGAGGAATTTTACTTACTGGTAATAATGAAATTGTATTTCCATCAAAAGTCGAATCTAACCCTATTTGTTGTAACAACTGAAGTGTCATTTTAATGTAAGGGGTAGATGTTATTTCACCTTGTAGGGTAATTGTTAGACCATTCTTTAATGAAGAGGCAACAAGCAATAATGCAGAGATATATTGACTACTCACATTAGCAGCTATGTTTACTGTATTCTGTTGCGGTTCTTTTCCTATAATCCTCAAAGGAGGATAACCTTCATTTTTCAAATAGGTTATGTTTGCACCCATTTCTCTTAACGAATTGACCAAAATCTTTATGGGACGTTCTTGCATTCTTTTACTTCCAGTTAAAACAACAGTAACTCCTTCTTTAAATGAAAAGAAAGCAGTTAAAAAACGCATTGCAGTACCTGCGTGATGCACATCTATCTCGCCGTCCATTTTCTCTAATGCTGCAAGAAGCACCTTAGTGTCATCACTAATAGATAGGTTTTTTATTGTAAGATTTGGATATAAGCTTTTTAAAATTAAAAGTCTGTTGCTTTCACTTTTAGAACCTGAGATTTGGATTTCAGTAGTTATAAAATTCGAACTAAAGCCTACCTGCGCAATCATCTGTTTTTATAGTCTTCATTTTTGAGTTTGCCCCAAAATTTTCCATAGGTAACAAAGAAACCACAAATACTACCTGCAAGCAATAAAAACAACCAAGAAGTTAAAGTATAATTATCTATAAACTCTAATGAAAAACCAGCAGTAAGGTATTGAATTAAAAAAAGCAAAGCTGAATATGCTATAGCCAGAATAAGAACACTCTTCCAAAAACCTTTATGTGCTAAAACTCTTTTAAACATTATTTAAGTTTTGAGTTGCTATGGTGACGATCATGATCTCTTTTTGTTTTAATAGCGAGTTTTTTATTAAAAGCATCTTGTAAATCTACTCCCGTTTGATTAGCCAGGCATAGCACTACAAAAACAACATCGGCAAGTTCTTCTCCTAAATCTTTATTTTTATCACTTTCTTTCTCACTTTGTTCTCCATAGCGTCTTGCGATAATTCGAGCAACTTCACCAACCTCTTCGGTTAGTTGTGCCATATTAGTAAGCTCATCAAAGTAACGAACACCGTGTTCTTTTATCCAATTATCTACTGCTTGTTGAGCATCTTGTATATCCATATTCTAAATCTTTGTAAGAACTACTTTCTCATTCTCTTTTTGCACTACAAGTTCGAAAAATTGCTTGAGATTAGAGTAAAATTTAGAAGAAATAACAGGAGAATTAATTGCTAAATCTACAGACAATTGAATAATATTATCTTTTTCAGATATTAAGTACCTAAAAGAACCTAGGTTTTCTGGAAGTCCAAAAGAACCTCCTTCGGGAATACTTTCTACAGTATAACCCTCTGGAATTTCTAATTTTATCAAAAATCTATCCCTTTTCGGATAAATAAAGTCTATAGGATAAACCCTTTCCTCTAACTTAAATGGATTTTGATTCATTTTTAAAAACAGCATTGGTGAAAAATAAATTTTACCACTAACCTCTTCAACAAGATCTAAAGTTTCAAAATTATAAGATAGATTTACAGGGGTATATAGTTTTTGTAAGTTTTCAAATTTATGATCTAATATCTCTACATTACCATTTTGATTTTCAATTTCTTTTCTTACATCTTCATTGTTTACTTTAGAAAACCTATTTCTACTAGATAGTGCATAATGACCATCATAACGTACTTTTGAGTCTCCTACTATAGTTAAATCATCAGAAATTTTAGCATTTAACAGTAGGCTTTTAACAGCAGACTTTGAAGGATATAAACTTACCCATGCAGAACTTTCATCCTCTCTAATTATTCTCCCTTGCCAATTAATAATCTCAGGCTCTAGAACATTAGGCTCACCAAACTTATTTGTAGCATCCAATAACAAAACGCTTTCTTTACCTTCTACAGAAGCAATAACGTAATTAAATCCACTTCTGGTAGGAAAAATAGGAATACCATTAGATTTTGTACTTGTTAAAACTGGGTTTGAATTTATACCTGCATAACGAAGCATTGAAATTAACATTAAGTTAATATCTGCAACATTACCTGTATTTTTTTTATAGGCATTTTTTACTCCTTCATCTGTCACAGCACCTAGATAAGAGTTCCAATTCATTTTTCCTTTTACATATTCAAAAATTAAAATTAATTTCTCATTATCATCTGTAACTCCTTTAATAAGAGCATCTATATCATTTTTATAATAATTATTCTTTTCTAGTTGTTGGCCAAAAAGTTCGGATCTATAAATTGATTTTGAAACATCCTCCCAAGTTGTTGTGTAATAGTTTATACTAGATTGAGGATAATTTGTATACGAAAGTTCAAACTTTAAAGAAGACCTATAATTATCAAGGTTACCAGCATATGCTTCCTCCTTAAGAGCTGGCACATCCTGAATTTCTACTTTGTAAATGTTTTCTCTAAAGGTAAGTTGACTTGTCTCTGTCTTAGCACGCCCAGCTTTTCCAAAACCATTAGTAGGCTTTGTTCTGTATCTAATGTTTAAGTCCCTACTAACACCATCTGTATTAATTGTAAATGGAATTGCCCCTTTTTGATGAAGCTTATAACTAAAATATTCTGGAGCAATAAAATCTAGTTTAACTTTATTAATTGGTATTTTCTCTTGGAATCTATATGAATCTATACTACTAATAAATGGAGACTTAATATCATATTTATACTCTATAATACAACCATCTTTTATATTGGGCATAGTAAATTTTGTTTGACTTAAAAACTTACTTTTTTCTTCCTCAAAAATTCCGTTATTTCTTAGTTTTTCACTCTCAACTTTACCATCCTGAAGAAAATAGGTCTCGCCCTTTAAACTATATATTTTTTCTTTTGTTCTTCCATCAGACTCGTAAGAGTTAATTGTTTTTGTTGCCCAATTATATCCATCTTTATTATAAATTTTAATTCGTTCATGATAACTTTCTACTATATAAAAACCATCATCTTGATTATAATCAAACTTAGTGTTTACTTCTCTATATAATATAGCTGCATTAGCATTTGAATCTATAGGGTGTACTTTTTCTTGAAGTTCTTCTTTAGACACCTTGCCATATCTATAATCTTGAGCTTTTAATGATAATTGAGAGCTAAATAAGAATAAGAATAGAATGCTTAAGTAAGTTGATGGTTTCATTATTAATTATTTTTTTTTAGTAATATTTTTGTTTTATCAAGTTTTGCTATTTGTCTTCTAAAGTTTCGATAATTTTTATAATCCTCTTTAGAAAAGCTTCCTTTATTCAATAAAAATGAACGCTTATAAATAATTTGATTTTTTTCATTTTTACTAAAAGAAATCTCATAAGTACCAAATTTATTCTCAATACTTTTATCTTCTGGAAGTTCTTCTATACTGTAGGTTTCTGGTATATTGAAAGTAATTTCGTCTGTATCTAAATACCCTTCACGTAAATAAAGTGTCTGGTTTCGTTCTCTATACCTGGGAGGGATATATTGAGATTGATTAAGGACATTTAAACAAAGAAGGAAGTCGTCACCCACCTTTGTTGTGTAGTTGGGAACGTAAAGTTTTAGGTTTTCGGAAAAAGAAATATTTTCTCTATCATTAGTTAAGTTTACATCACCTACAGAAACACCATTAAGGTATCCCCATCTATTTTTGTATTCTTTCTCTTGGTCAACAGCTGTTTTATTTTTATTCTTAAACTTATTTCCATACTGGGTACCCCAAGAAGTCCCAGTAAAGTTGATAGATACTCCTCCTTCTAAGTCTAAATTTACAGTTGCTTTTTGTTCTTGTAAATTTTCTTTTGAAGTATATTTTTTTGTAGTTACTATCTTTCCTCCTTGTGGAGTCACTAGTAAAACATCTCTATCGTCTGTGAAATTACCTAAATAACTATATGGTACTTCTTGGCTAGTACATTCAAGCCATGTAATATTGTCTTCATCTGGGATGCCAAGGATAACATGATTTCCTTGCATAGAAGTAAAATCCTTATCTATATTTCTTTCTTCATTTCCAGCATATAAGACCGTATAATAAGAAGGCACTCCAACTGCATCTAGTAATGCTTTTGTATAATTTGTTAGTGCTTTACAATCACCATATCCCAGATAATCTACATCTTTTGCAAGCATAGGTTTCCATCCACCAATGCCAATTTGAATACTTATGTAACGTACTTTATCTTGTAAGTATTGATATATTTTTCTTGCTTTAGCTTCATTAGTTTGTTCATTTGCTACAAGAGCTTTTACTTTTTCTACAGTAGCTATTGGTAATTCACTAACTCCAGAAAGCAATTGGTCATTCATCCATTTGCCAAATGTTTCCCAGTCGGACCCGTATCCTTTTTCACCTTCTAAATAAAACTCATTGAGTGCAACTGAAATTCTTGGGGCTATATCATTAAAGCTTGGACTTAGCTCTTCGTATTTAATAGCTTTTATGTTTTTGGCTTTAAACACATACTCCGTTGGTTTTTCGTCTATAGAAATTGAATAATCCTCTAAATTATCTGCTTTATATTTTGGCTTGTTCGCTGGGTCAAACTTTAATGTATATGTACTTTCCATTGTACCTCTTACGTATCCTCCAATAGGAGTCCAAGGTCTAATAAATGCTGTATTTCCTGTTTCAGTTTCTGATGTATATACAATTGTATAGGGATATGTTGTAGGGGTATAATCTAGAAATAAAACTCTGTTGTCACTATACAAGGAGAATCCATCTGCAGCACTTACGTCTTTAAAGTCTCTTTTTTTATAATGTGCAATTTCATTACCAAGCGCATCATAAATATAAGCCTCTATCTTTTTAATTTTTGAATTTTCATCGTAATACTCTACCGCATTAAGATGTCTATTTCCAAGTTCATTAAAAATAGTTCTCACCGAATACTCTTCGACAATCATCTTGGCTTCTTCAGAAACGTCTACTATAATATTCTCTTTAACAAGAACACTATTTGCATTTTCTTTTAATTCTGATGGGATAGAAAGTATTGAAAAATCAACCTGAGCGTTTGTAGAAATAAACGCTAAAAAAAACACTACTAAAAACTTAAACATAAAAATAAAATCTCCCTGCTCGCAATATATAAAAAATTTTATTCCTTGTTTTTAGAATCCATAATAATTGTAACAGGACCATCATTAACTAAGGCTACATCCATCATAGCACCAAAAGATCCGGCTTCTATTTTTTTTCCTAATTCTACTTCTAGTTGTTTTATAAATGATTCATAAAGTGGGATGGCAACTTCTGGTCTAGCTGCTTTTATAAAAGAGGGCCTATTCCCTTTTTTGGTACTAGCATGAAGTGTAAACTGGCTTACTACTAAGATAGCTCCATCAACAGCTTTAATAGCATTATTCATGTGTTCGTTTTCATCAGAAAATACACGCATGTTAACAATTTTTCTAGATAACCACTCGATATCTTCTTGAGTGTCTGAATCTTCAATACCTAATAAAATTAAGAAACCTTCTTTTATACTAGCAATTTTTTTATTTGAAACTGTAACCGAAGCCTCCTTAACTCTTTGTAAAACTATTCTCATTATTCTTGGTAATTATCTTTACGGTAATGCTCGTCTTCCCCTTCCATTATTTGAAGATAACTTCGGTAACGAGACCAAGCTATTTCTTCATTTTCTAGTGCTTCTTTAACAGCACATTTGGGCTCTTCAATATGTAAACAATTATTAAACTTACAGTATTCTTTTAGTTTAAAAAATTCTGGAAAATAATCTCCCAACTCTTCATTATCAATTTCGACTAAACCAAATCCTCGTATTCCTGGAGTATCTATAATTCTAGCATTAAAGGACAAGTCAAACATCTCTGCAAAGGTTGTAGTGTGTTGTCCTTGTTGATGTTGTAAAGAAATTTCAGCTATTTTTAAATCTAGTGCTGGTTCTATAGTATTTACTAATGTAGATTTACCAACACCACTATGCCCAGAAAACATAGAGACTTTACCTTTCATTATTTCCTTTACCTTTTCTACATTTTTTTCAGTTTTTGCAGAGATACCTATACACTCATATCCTATACTTCGATACAATGCAGCTAGGTATTTTATTTCTACCAATTCGTCTTGATTATAGGTGTCTATTTTATTGAAAAGTAAAACAGCTTTTATATCATAGGCTTCTGCAGTTACCAAAAAACGATCTATAAATGCTGGGAATGTTGTTGGGTTATTTAATGTGACTAATAAAAAAGCTACATCAATATTAGCTGCTATTATGTGTGTTTGCTTGGAGAGGTTTACAGATTTTCTAATAATATAGTTTTCACGTTCTTCAATCCTATCTATTACACCAACTGTTTCATCTCCTTTGGTTTCTACATTAAAATTTACAACATCACCTACCGCAACCGGATTGGTGCTTTTAATACCGTCTATTCTAAACCTACCTTTAAGTCTGCACTCGTAAAAAACTCCATTTTGAGCTTTTACGGTGTACCAACTTCCAGTAGATTTATAAACAGTTCCTAGCATTACTGCAAAAATCTGAAAATTAATTTAATCAAACCGTATTTATTCTATATTTGCTGGCAACGTAAAAACTAAAACAAATTAAATTATGAAAAACATTATTGTAACGGCACTCGTATTATTTTCTTTTATCCAGTTTTCTGAGGCACAGGTATATGAATATGAAACCGTAACAGTTATTGAATCTATTGTGCCTAACGGATTAGGTAGGTCTAGAATGATTTCGGTAAATGATAAAAGAGATTATAAAGAATTTACTTCTACCCAAACCGAAGAAGATAGCAAAAGAAACAAATCTGACAGAAGTGATATTAGAGTTAAAGGGTTTGACGAAACCAAATTGTTAAACTTCTATAACCTAGGAGGAATACGTTTTCAAAATATTGCTGCTAATGATGCAATTGTAACTTCAAAAATTAATACGATGGCAGAAGAGGGCTGGGAACTAGCCTTTGTTAATAGTGGTGTAGAAAGCTTTGGAGGAAAAGGTGATGGAAATGGAATTTATGTAACTAGATATATTTTTAAAAGAATTAAACAATAATAGCAATAAAAAAGCCGCTCATTGAGCGGCTTTTTTTAATTTTTAAGTACTTTTTTTATTAATACTTCTTGATCTGTATAAATAGACAGATATAATATATTACTAGCAATATTGCTTACATCAACTCCTATACTTTTATAATTGGTTTGCAATACTAACTGTCCTAATGTATTATATATCTCAACCTTTTGTATGGCATCTGTGTTTCCTTGAATGTATACTATATCTTTTACAGGATTAGGGTACACCAGTAAAAATGTGTTCTCAATCTCAGCTACCCCAAGCACAACGGTTAAATTCTCAAACCAAGCAACCGTGTTATTGTTTTGAGAAACAAATAATACATCCTCATCCCCATCATTATCTACATCTGCAGCAATAACTTTATTTTTTCCATCTGCTTCTAGGGTTAGTATATTTTCACTACTAAAAGCACCATTGCCATCTAAGTTTTCGTACCAGGCAATTTTATCATCTACAGATGAGGCTGAGAGTACGTCCATATCACCATCGTTGTCTAAATCTGCGGCAAAAACTGAGAAAGCAGATTCTGCATTAGTGCTTATGGTTTGTTTATCTCCAAACACGCCACTACCATCATTAGCATACCAAGAGACATCATTATCTGCATTGGTAGCTGCCAATAAGTCTCCATCGCCATCACCATCTATATCACTAACAAAAATATCTTGTACAGTAAAAGCTTGTTGAATTATAATATTAGTTGTACCAAAGGTTCCTTGTCCATCTATATTTTCGTACCAAGCGGCTTGAAAGGCACTTGCACCAGAACTTACCAAGTCTAAATCCGAATCGCCATCTATATCGTATAATACTAAAGAACGAGGAACATTATTTCCTTCTACAATAGTTTCAATTGGAGCAAAAGTACCATCTCCATTGTTTTTTAAGAGATAAATCCTAGCAAAAGTATCCGAGGAGATAAACACATCTGTATCGCCATCACCATCTATATCTGCTGTTTCTATATCATACGGAAAGTCTACAACAGTAGTAAGTAGTCTTTGTGTGCTAAATGTCCCTGCTCCATCCAGGTTTTCATACCAAACAACTATATCATCAACAATAGAACTCCCTAGTACATCTATATCACCATCATTATCTAAATCTGCAACAGCAACAGTTATGGTTTCAAACAAAGAGCCTATTAAAATAGCTTCACTAAAGGTACCATTGCCATCTAAGTTTTCATACCAAGCTATTCTATCATCACCTATCGAAGCTGTAACAATATCTAAATCTCCGTCATTATCAATATCTGCTACGCGTATATCTCTAGCCCCTAAAGCCTCAGTAGAGATAAGTTGTAACGGGCCAAAGGTTTGTCCCGTTAGTAAAGTACTACATAATAATACCATCGCAAAAAGTAAATATATACTTGATTTAATTTTCATTTTCTTTTAAAATCATAGTCTCTTCACTTGAGCCATCATCATAATTTTTTTGAATATTGTATAACCCTGGCTGTAAGGTGTTAATTAATTGTGGGTTATTTATCTGTGTAGAGTCTTGAGGGGTAATTAAAGCATTAGGTATACTATTATTGTTAAAACTAAGGGGAGTTTTATTACAGTATATGAATATAAGAAAATAATCCTTGTTTATCTTATTATGAATTCACAATCTTTTTTTGGTGATTAATAGACTCTTGGTGTATGGCCTTGTATATACGTAGTATAAACTCTTCGCTTAAATTTTGTTCTTCTCCATCAAGTATCATTTTACCCAAAATTTCATTCCAACGTTTGTTTTGTAAAATAGCAACATTATTTTGTTTTTTTATACCTCCAATTTTGTCTGCAATCTGCATACGCTTGCCTAGCATTTCAACAATTTTATGATCTATAACATCTATTTGAGTTCTAAAAGTGTTTAATTGATTTTTAAAAGCTACTTCTTCACTTTCAGTTTTACGTATGCGTAAATCTACAGTCATCTGGTCTAGTGTGGCTGGAGTAATTTGTTGTTTTGCATCACTCCATGCATTATCTGGATCATAATGAGTTTCTATCATTAAACCATCATAATTAAGGTCTAATGCCGTCTGGCATAAATCGAAAATAATATCTCTACGGCCTGCAATATGAGAAGGGTCTAAAATAAGTGGTAAATCTGGAAATCTATTTTGTAAATCAATTGGGATTTGCCACTCGGGGTTGTTTCTGTATCTAGTTTTCTCATAAGTAGAAAACCCTCTATGTATTACTCCTAAGTTTTTTACATTGGCTTCATAAAAACGCTCAACAGCTCCAAGCCATAATGGAAGGTCTGGATTTACTGGGTTTTTAATTAATACAGGCTTATCTGTTCCTTGCAAAGCATCTGCTAATTCTTGAACAATAAATGGAGAAACGGTTGTTCTTGCTCCTATCCATAAAATATCTATATCGTGTTTTAATGCCAACTCTACATGGTGCGCATTTGCAACTTCGGTAGTTGTTAATAGCCCGGTTTCTTGCTTGGCTTTTTGCAGCCATTTTAATCCCAATGCTCCTACTCCTTCAAAATTTCCTGGGCGTGTTCTTGGTTTCCAAATACCTGCACGTAAAACTGTAGTATCTGTTTCTTTAAGTTGGTGTGCAATTTTAAGTACTTGAGCTTCGGTCTCTGCACTACAGGGACCAGCAATTACAAGCGGATGTTGAAGTCCAAAAGCATCTAACCAGGTTCTTAAGTTTTTACTATTCTCCATACTTTACAAATAAAAAAAGAGCCTCAACGAGACTCTTTTATAGTTTATACTATTATACAATAATCTCGTTGCGCATCAGTTAGTAAATTGGTGCCACCAAGATAAAAATTGTAATAACATGTTTTTCATTTTCATTGGTGCTAAAGTAATTAATTATTAAAGGCTATAAAACCTTTTATGATTTTTTTTGCACCTTAAACCTATAAAGTCTCTTTATTAATTTAGTAGCTTTGCTCAAGTAACAACTATGGCTATAAAAGTATCAAATATTACAAAAGAGTACGGGAGTCAAAAAGCCCTTGACGCAATATCTTTTGATGTAAAAAGAGGTGAGGTTGTTGGTTTGCTAGGTCCAAATGGGGCAGGAAAATCTACTCTTTTAAAGATTCTTACAACGTATTTACAAGCCACTTCTGGAAACGCTAGAGTAAATAGATTTGATGTGCTTTCAGAAAAGAAACAAGTTCAAAAAAGTGTTGGCTATTTACCAGAACACAATCCCTTGTATCTAGAAATGTATGTAAAAGAGTATTTACTATTTAATGCTAGAGTACACGGGGTCTCAAAGAATAACGTTGAAAAAGTAGTTGCCCAAACTGGTCTTTTAACCGAGTGCTACAAGAAAATTGGACAACTCTCAAAAGGATATAGACAACGAGTGGGTATTGCAAATGCATTACTACATAATCCTAGTGTATTAATTCTGGATGAGCCAACTACTGGGCTTGATCCAAATCAATTATTAGAAATTAGAGACCTTATAAAAAGTGCTGGAAAACCACACCCAGATGGAACTCCGGGAAAAACTGTATTACTTTCTACTCATATTATGCAAGAAGTAGAAGCTATTTGTGACAGAGTAATTATTATTAACAAAGGAAAAATTGTTTTGGATAAAAACCTAAATGACCTTAAAAATAATAAAGAGCAAATTGTTGAAGTAGAGTTTGACTACCGCGTAGAAGAAATTGCTTTACAAAAAATACCTAAAGCAAAAAAAATAGAAAACAGCGTAGGTTTTGTTTACCAAATCTATTTTGATACTGAAGCAGATATGAGAAGTTCAGTTTTTGATTTTGCACACGATAATGGCCTTAAGATACTCCAGTTACATCAAAAAAATACTTCTTTAGAACAACTATTTGTTGAGCTTACTACTCAAAAATAAGACGCCCTTCAAACAGCTCTTCAACTTCTACTAGGGGAGGTCTATTTTTTGCAATGACATCTCCAATACTAACAATTTGTCCTCTAATTGATTGTTGTGGATTTACAATCATTTTTTGTGTTCCTCTGTGAAACAACTCTAAATTTTGAATAATTAAATTTTCGGCCTCTATACGGTTGTCTCCATCAAAAAGACCAATATTGGCATTCTCAACATTTCCAGAAAGGTAAAAGTTAGACAGACCGTTTGCGCCTATTTGAAGATTTTGCGCATTAATATCTAGGATAAAGTCTCCATCTATATGAAACTCATCTTCATTATCTTGATCTTCAGAAAGTAAAACTAAGCTTGGATAAGAAAGTGTACCAATGCTTTCAACAGGAAGTCCAGTACTAGAACGTATTTTAGTAATATTAGGAGCCGTTATATACATTTTTGTAATCCCGTAGTCTCTCACTAGGTTACATCTATTAGTATTTCTTAGTTCTAGCAAACCATCTTTAACAGTAACTTCAATACCGTTTAATAAATTCTCTCCTGTTTCTACAATAACCTTGTGCTCGTTTCCTTGTTTTACAAATAAATGAATACGTTCCCAAACAATAAGTCTGTCAAAATCTTCAACTGGGAAGTCTTCTTGAACTATTCTCCCCGCTTCTTGGAAACAAGTTATTCCCTTTTCTGAGTCACAACTAGTAACTACAATTAAAATTAATACGTAAAATAGTTTTTTCATTATAACCTTATTCCTATTCCAAATTCTACGGCTTCAGCTTTTGCTCCATGTGCCTTAACAGTTACAGCACCAAACACTTTATCTTTTAGAAAGTATCTTTTAAGCCCAAGTCTATTATAAAGTCTGTTTTCAAACTTATAAGGCCAATACACATAATATCCTAATTGTGAAACAAAGGCAACTTTATTAAAACGTAATTCATGTCCCAAAAACACTCCAACACGTTTATAATCTTCATTACCACTAAGTCCATCTTCTGGATAAGCTATGGACCTAAAGCGTATTAATTCTTCTAAAAACGTAGAAAAGAATACATCAACTCCAGCTTGTAAAGTACTTTTATAGTTTATTCTTTTATCTGCAAATCCAGATACTATATAAAAAGGATATTGTCCAAGACCATTAACATCTGCTTCATTAATTCCAGACCTAAAAACTAAATTATACTTAATTTTTTCAGCATAGTTACTACTAGGCGTATCATCTAATGGAATAAACTCTGGAAAATTTTCATAATCAAATTGGTAACTTAACCCTACATTAAATGCAAAAGTATTAGTACTATTATTTGGAGCTTTTAAATTAGCATTTGAATAATGAATAATGGTAAAGCCTGCATGAAAACCTAAACCATTCCAAAGATTTTCTTTTACATAATTGGCTTTTAAAAATGTGGTACTCATAAAAGATGTACCGTAAGCATTATTAATAAAATTAGTTTCTTTATCATATGGTTTTGTTGCGTATGCAACTCCTTGCCCTAGTCTAACTACTAAATTTCTATCAAAAAAATACCAGTTATAATGACCGTATAGACCATAATTTTCTCCAAGATAATAGTTCTTCATATCTTGGTACGTAAATGTAAAACCCCAATCTGGATAGCGATACCTACGCTCCCAATCATTAAAACCATACGTTTTTCTATTATAGGATAGTATAACACCAGCAGGATGTTCTGTAATGAGATGAGCAATGTCAGGATTGTGCTCTAAAATGCTTCCATAGAAATAATCTGCCTCAAGTGAAAAAGGTTTATACTCTGTTTCTTGGGAGAACGAGAGAGTGGTACAGATGCAGAAAAATATGAGGGCACTAATTTTTTTCACGACCGTAAAAATAGGAGAATTTACAAGACTACAAACTTAAAATGATAAATTTGAAAGGTCAACATTTCCTCCAGATAGTATAATTCCAATTTTCTTATTTTTAAACCGCTGTTTTTCAGAGAGAAGTGCAGCAAAAGGAACAGCAGAAGATGGCTCGATAATTATTTTTAAACGTTCCCAAATAAGACGCATAGATTCAATGATTTCTATTTCTTGGACTCTTATTATTTCATCAACATGCTTTTGAATAATGGGAAAATTAATATCTCCAAGATTAGTTCGCAAACCATCAGCAATAGTATTTGTATTGGTATTAATTTCAATCCTACCACTTTTTAAAGAGCGATATGCATCATCAACTTTATAAGGTTCTCCACCAATTACTTTACAATTACTATTAGAAAAATAAGTAGCAGCAAGTGCTGTTCCTGCGATAAGACCTCCCCCACCTACAGGTGTAAAAATTAAATCTAAATTAGGTTCGCTTTCAAGCAGCTCAATAGCAGCTGTACCTTGCCCTAATATAACATTAAGATTGTTAGAAGGATGTAGAAATGTTGCTCCTTTCTCTTTTACTATTTTGGCGGCTTCTGTTTCTCTGGACTTTAATGTTGGTCTTGATTCTATAATTATTCCTCCATACCCATGTACTGCTTCCTTCTTTACTTGAGGTGCATTACTTGGCATTACTATATAAGCTTTTATTCCTAAATGTTTTGCAGCTAAAGAAACTGCTTGTGCAAAATTTCCTGAAGAATGTGTTACTACTCCTTTGCCCTTCTCTTCTTCTGAAAGTTGTAAAATAGCATTGATTGCCCCCCGCATTTTAAAAGCTCCCATTTTCTGAAAGTTCTCACACTTAAAAAAAAGTTGCGTGCCAGATATTTCATTCAACAATTGTGATGTTAAAATTGGTGTTTTATGTACATGAGGTGTAGTTCTCTTATAGGCTTCTTCAACTATTCTTTTTGATGGAATCATAGTACTGTTTCAAAAAAGAAAGATAGTTATTTAGTGATTTATTTTACAATAATTACTGAAAATGTATTCCACATTCCCTGTGGCTCATGGCTTTTACAGGGTCAAAATAATTTCCTTCTATAGGGAGGTTGTGTTTTTTACAATAAGCTTCCAACTCTTGGTCTGAGAAATAAAAAAACGGACTTACTTTTAAGATTCCTGTTTCACTAAAACTCAAAATATCTAATGTGCTACGATGCTCTGTTTGTTTCTGTCTAATATTAGTAAACCAAATATCTGGCTTGTATTTTTCTAAAGCTCTTTTAAAGGGTTCTAATTTTACAACTTCAGAAAACTCCTGGTGTTTTGGGTTATCATAAGTAGGACTACCAAGTGTATAATTAATAAATGCTGTTGAGTATTGTGGACTAAAAATATCTACATTCAATTTAAGGTCTTGAATTAATCTAGAAGCATGTTTGTAAGTGGCCTCTGTGTTATAACCTGTATCACACCATACAACTGGCACATTCTTTTTTTGAGATGTTACAGCATATAACAAACTGCTAGAGTACTTCCCAAAACTAGTTGTAACTATAGGATTACTTGCAATAGATAAAATAAAATTTATTATCTCTTTAGGGCTTTCATATTTTAAATTTTCATTAAATGAAACGATAGTATTTTTAGTAATAATCATAAATATATAATTCCTATAGACTTTATAGAGTAAACAAAAATATGAACTAATAATAAACTACAAAAACAAACTACATTTTAATTAAATCTGCAAGTGTATTCTTCTCAAGAATAGAGAGCGTGTTGTCCCGTACTTGTAGCATAAGGCTATGCACAGAGCATTTATTTTCATCTGGGCAGTCATCGCATTTTTCGTAAAAATTTAAACTTACACAAGGAACCATTGCAATAGGCCCTTCGAGGGCTCTATAAACTTCTGCAATTTTAATTTCTTCTGGTTTTTTAAGTAAGTAATACCCACCTCCTTTTCCTTTTTTAGAAGATAAAACCCTAGCTTTACGTAAGGTTAACAAAATACTTTCTAAAAACTTTTGCGAAATATTTTCAGATTTTGCAATAACGGAAATTGGTATTGGGTCTATTGCATTACTTTTTGCAAGAAATGTAAGTGCTTTAATTCCGTATTTAGTTTTTCTTGAAAGCATTTGTTGTTAAAATTCGTAATTATTTCTTTATAAACACAAAATATTAAAACAATTTTGATGCTATAGTTCTAATATTGTCACTTTTTCCCATAGAGTAATAATGTAGTACAGGTACTCCAGCATTAATAAGCTCTTTGCTTTGTAATATACACCAATCAACACCTACCTTTCGTACTTCTTTATTACTCTTACACTTCACCACTTCCATTATTAACGTGTCTGGCAATTCTACACTAAAACGATGTGGTAACATATTTAATTGCTTTTTAGTTGCTAGAGGTTTTAAACCAGGAATAATTGGAACAGTAATGCCAGCACTTCTACATTTTTTAACAAATTCAAAATACTTTTTGTTATCAAAAAACATTTGGGTAACTATATAAGTAGCCCCTTCTTTAATTTTCTGTTTTAAAAAGTGAATATCACTATCTAAGCTTGGTGCTTCTAGATGTTTCTCTGGATAACCCGCTACTCCAATACAAAAATTTGTGGGAGTTGTATTTTTTAAATCTTCTTCAAGATACACCCCATTATTTAATGCTTGTATTTGTGAAACTAGTTCACTTGCGTACATATGCCCTTGTCGTTCTGGACTAAAGTAAGTTTCATTTTTTACTGCATCACCTCGAAGGGCCATTACATTGTCTATTTCTAGAAAACCCAAATCAATTAAAAAATTCTCTGTATCCTCCTTGGTAAATCCCCCACATAAAATATGAGGTATAGCATCTACATTGTATTTATTTTGAATTGCTGCACAAATACCAACTGTACCCGGTCGTTTCCTCACAACTTTTTTTTGCAACAAACCATTATTCATCTCTTTATAAATATACTCTTCTCTATGATAGGTTACATCAATAAAAGGGGGTTTAAACTCCATTAATGGATCTATACTATCAAAAATAGACTGAATATTTTCTCCTTTTAATGGGGGCAAAATCTCAAATGAAAACTGTGTTTTTCCGTTCGCTCTTTCTATATGTTCTGTTACTTTCATATTCATTTTCTGCGGAAGCAGGATTCTATTTAGTTTATAGTATTATTAATCTGTAATATTTGGCGTAAGCCATTTTGTTGCCTTTTCTTCTGAAATATTTTTTCGTGCTGCAAAGTCCTTTACTTGGTCTTCTTTTATCTTTCCCAATCCAAAATAACGTGCTTCTTTATTTGCAAAATAGTAGCCAGAAACTGAAGCTGCTGGCCACATCGCAAGGCTTTCGGTTAATGAAACCCCAATATGCTCTTGTACCTTTAATACTTCCCAGATTGTTTCTTTTTCAAGATGGTCTGGGCATGCAGGATAGCCTGGTGCTGGCCTAATACCTTTATAGCTTTCTTGTATTAACTCTTCGTTAGTTAAATGTTCATTTATAGCATATCCCCAATGGTGGGTTCTAATTTCTTTATGTAAGTATTCTGCAAAGGCTTCTGCTAGCCTATCGGCAAGTGCTTTTACCATAATGCTATTGTAGTCGTCATTTACAGCTTCAAATTTTTTTGCTAGTTCCTCAGCCCCAAAACCAGCCGAAACACAAAAACATCCTATATAATCTTGTTTATTTATTTGTTTTGGTGCAATAAAATCTGCTAATGCAATATTAGGTCTATCCTTTGCTTTTTTACTTTGTTGTCTAAGTGTGTGAAACGTATGTTTATGTCCCTCGTTAGAAATTACTTCAATATCATCATCGTTTACTGAATTTGCTTTGAACAAGCCAAAAACAGCCTTGCCTATAAGCAGCTTTTCAGAAAAGATAGTTGATAGCATTTCTTGTGCATCCTTAAATAGTTCTGAAGCTTGCTCGCCCACAATATCATCTTTTAAAATCTTGGGATATCTACCATGCAAATCCCAGCTTCTAAAAAATGGTGTCCAATCTATGTAATCTTTAAGTCGTTCTAAATCAAAACCCTCTATGGTTTTAATACCCAATTGAGTTGGTTTTACAATTTTTGAACTACTCCAGTCTATCTTGAATTTATTTTGTCTTGCTTCTCTAATAGTGAGATATTTTTTTGTTTTTTGCCTTCTTAAAAAACCTTCTCTAAAAACCGAATACTCTTCTTTTAAGTTCTCTTTAAATTGTGGAGAAGTCTCTTTCTTAAGTAAGTCACCCACAACAGTTACAGCTCTTGAAGCATCGTTTACATGAACTACAACGTTTTTATATTGAGGATCAATCTTTACAGCTGTATGTGCTTTACTAGTAGTGGCACCTCCTATTAAAAGTGGAACCTCAAATTTTTGACGTTGCATTTCTTTTGCTAAAAAAACCATCTCATTGAGCGATGGTGTAATTAAACCACTTAACCCAATTACATCCACATTATGTTGTTTTGCTTGTGCAATAATTTGTTCTGGAGGCACCATAACTCCCAAATCTATTATTTCATAATTATTACACGCCAATACAACCGAAACTATGTTTTTACCTATGTCGTGTACATCTCCTTTAACAGTAGCCATAAGAATTTTTCCAGCTGAAGAACTATCATCTAAAGAAGGGTTCTTTAACTTCTCTTCCTCAATGTAGGGTAATAAATATGCTACGGCTTTTTTCATTACTCGTGCACTTTTTACGACTTGCGGTAAAAACATTTTTCCACTCCCAAACAAATCTCCAACAACATTCATCCCTGTCATTAAATGCCCCTCAATAACTTCAATTGGTTTACTAGATGCCAATCTAGCTTCTTCAACATCTTCTTCAATATATTGATCTATTCCTTTTACAAGGGATCGTGTAATTCTGTTTTGTAACGATTCTTCTCTCCAGGATAAATCAACCGTACGCTCTTTTGTTGTTCCTTTTACACTTTCAGCAAAATCCAATAAACGCTCTGTTGCATCTTCTCTTCTATTTAAAATTACATCTTCTACGTAATCCAATAATTCTTTTGGTATATCATCATAAACCTCTAGCATAGTTGGGTTTACGATACCTATGTTCATCCCAGCTTTTATAGCGTGGTATAAAAACACAGAATGCATCGCTTCTCTTACCGCGTTATTACCTCGAAAACTAAAAGATACATTACTCACTCCTCCGCTTACACTACAATGTGGTAGGTTTTCTTTTACCCAACGAGTTGCTTCAATAAAGTCAATAGCATTTTTGCGATGTTCATCCATCCCAGTTGCAACAGGAAAAATATTAAGGTCAAAAATGATATCTTGAGCAGGAAATCCAACTCTAGTAGTTAAAATATCATAGGAGCGTTTTGCAATTTCTATTCTTCTTTTATAGTTATCTGCCTGCCCAACCTCATCAAAAGCCATAATAATGACAGCTGCTCCATACCTTTTAATCTTCTTAGCCTGCTCAATAAAAGTTTGCTCTCCTTCTTTTAAACTAATAGAATTAACCACACATTTTCCTTGTACTACTTGTAAACCTGCTTCAATAATTTCCCATTTTGAGCTATCTATCATAACAGGAACTTTAGCAATATCTGGCTCTGCCATTACTAGGTTTAAAAAATTCACCATGGCTTCTTTTCCATCAATAAGACCATCGTCCATATTAATGTCTATAATTTGCGCGCCTCCTTCTACTTGGTCTCTAGCAACGGTTAATGCTTCTTCATAGTTTTCTTCCTTTATAAGTCGTAAAAACTTTCGTGAACCTGCAACATTAGTACGTTCTCCAACATTAATAAAATTACTCTCTGGCGTAATAACCAAAGGTTCTAAGCCGGAGAGTTGTAAGTATTTATTTTCTGAATGTAGGCGCATTACGTTATAGTTTTTTCGGAAGGTATTTTAAAGGGTCTTGGGGGGTAGTTTTTTGCAACTTGGGCAATGGCTTTTATGTGCTCTGGAGATGTCCCACAACAACCACCAATTATATTTACTAATTGTTTATCTAGATATGTTTTTATTTGTGTGGCCATTTGTTCTGGTGTCTCATCATACTCGCCAAATGCATTTGGCAAACCAGCATTAGGGTGTGCCGAAATCCCTATTTCTGTTCTATTAGCTACTACTTCGAGGTGTGGTAATAATTGCTTTGCTCCTAGCGCACAATTAAAACCAACGCTTAACAAAGGAATATGTGAAATTGAAATCAAAAAAGCTTCGGCAGTTTGTCCAGATAGCGTTCTTCCTGAAGCATCTGTAATGGTACCGCTTACCATTACTGGAGTATATATATTACGCTCTTCTTTAATTTCGTCTATAGCAAATAAAGCTGCTTTTGCATTAAGTGTATCAAAAACAGTTTCTACAAGTAAAATATCAACTCCCCCATCTAACAAGGCTTCTACTTGTTGTCTGTAAGCTATCTTAAGTTCATTAAAAGAAATGGCTCTATAGGCTGGGTCGTTTACATCTGGAGACATACTAGCTGTCTTATTGGTCGGTCCAATTGAGCCAGCTACAAACCTTGGTTTGCGAGGTTCTTTTTTAGAAAAAATAGTAGCTACATCTTTGGCAATTCTTGCTGACTCATAATTAAGTTCGTACACTAAATCTTCCATTTCATAATCTGCCATTGCAATAGTAGTCCCAGAAAAAGTATTGGTTTCTACGATATCTGCACCTGCTTCAAAGTACTTTTTATGTACTTCGGCAATTGCTTGTGGTTGAGTAATGGACAATAAATCGTTGTTTCCTTTTAATGAAACTTTAAAGTCCTTAAACCGTTCACCTCTAAAGTCTTCTTCAGTAAAATTATAGGCTTGCAGCATAGTACCCATAGCACCATCTAGAACCAATACTCTTTCTTGTAATGCTTTAATTATAGTATTCATTAAATTTTTTCTAGTGCTTGAGTTATATCATTTATAATGTCTTCTACATTTTCTAAACCTACAGACACTCTCACTAGACTATCTGTAATGCCAGCTTCGGCCCTATCTTCTACAGATAATTTACTATGTGTAGTAGAAGCAGGGTGCGTAATAATAGTTCTTGTATCTCCTAAGTTTGCTGAAAGTGAACAAAGCTTTATTGCATCTAGAAATTTTCTGCCTTGCTCAACACCTCCCGTTATTTCAAAAGCAACAATACTACCTCCTTGTTTCATTTGCTTTATTGCTATTTCATATTGTGGATGAGAGGCTAAAAAAGGATAAGCCACACTTTTTACTGCTTTATGGTTTTCTAAAAATGACGCTATTTTAAAAGTATTTTCACAATGTTTATCTACACGCACCGAAAGTGTTTCTAGGCTTTTTGATAACACCCAGGCATTAAAAGGCGATAATGCAGGTCCTGTATTTCGAGAAAACAAGTAAATTTCTCTTATTAAATCTGCTCTACCAACAGTTACCCCACCAAGTACTCTTCCTTGTCCATCAATCAATTTTGTTGCCGAATGTATTACCAGGTCTGCACCAAATTTTATAGGCTGTTGTAAATAAGGCGTTGCAAAACAATTGTCTATAACTAGTAACAAATTGTGCTTACTTGCAATAGCAGCTAAGTATTCTAAATCTAGTAATGCAACCGAAGGGTTAGTTGGTGTTTCTGCGTATAGTATTTTTGTGTTAGGCTGTATATAATGTTCAATAGTTTCTGATGCTTCTATTGAAAAATAGCTTGTTGTAATATTCCATTTAGGTAAATACTTAGTAAATAATGTATGTGTACTTCCAAAAATACTACGACAACTTACAATATGATCGCCACTATTTAACAACCCCGCAAAAGTTGAAAACACCGCAGACATTCCCGTTGCAAAAGCATGTCCGGCTTCGGCACCTTCTAGTAAACACATTTTTTCTACAAATTCACTAGTATTAGGATTTGTAAACCTACTGTAAATATTACGTTGCTTTTCTTCAGAAAAAGAAGCTCGCATATCCTCGGCATCTTCAAAAACAAAACTAGACGTAAGATATAAGGGAACCGAATGCTCTTGGTGTAATGACCTAGGCGTTTGTGTTCTTATGGCTTCTGTTTCAAAGTGACTCATAACTTCTTTCCGTTTAAAACAACAGCATAGGTAACAGCTACAGACTCTTCTAATGTAATAGAAACCGAACAGTATTTTTCGAAGCTCAACGATGCTGCTTTAAGTGCTTTTGCCTCTACAATATCACCCTCTAAAAAAATAGTTACATGTATTGACTCAAAAGGTTTTGCTTCTTTAATTTGCTTTCTAGCACCTTCTACTTCAATCTTATAGTCTGTGATTACTTGCCTTTGCTTTTTTAGAATATGGATTACATCAATCGCACTACAACCGCCAACACCCATAAGTAATAACTCCATTGGGCTTGCTCCTTTGGCATCGTCTTGCGATGTATTATCTATTAGAACTGGAGTGTTAGTTTTACCTAGTGCCTCAAATTGATAATCATTGTTTTTTCTTGCTAGTGTTACTTTCATAATAATTTAGTTTAGTTTAGTTTATCACTTAGTCGCAATATATCTCCAAACACACCGCGTGCAGTTACTGAAGCACCTGCTCCAGCTCCTTGAATAACAATTGGGTTTTTACCATAACTTTCGGTATAAATTTCAAAGATAGAATCGCTTCCTTTTACTTGACCCAACATACTGTTTTTTGGAACTGAAACCAATTTTACATCAAGATTAGCACCATCAGATTTTGATAAATCACCATGTAAGTCTCCAACATATCTCAATACATTATTTGGTTTTTGATTTTTCTTTTTAATTCCGAAGGGAACATCAAACTCTGTAATACGATCTAAAAATTCTTCTTTTGATACTGTTCTGAGCTCTTTAGGTATTAAATTTTCAATAGAAATATCACTAAACTCATTGTGCAAATCTAGTTCGCGAGCTAATATGAGCAATTTTCTTCCCACATCATTTCCACATAAATCTTCACGCGGATCTGGCTCTGTATAACTATTAGAAATCACTTTGTGAAGTATGGAGCTAAATGTTTCTTCTTTTTCTGAAAAACTATTAAATAAAAAGCTCAGCGAACCAGAAAATACACCTTTAATTCGTGTAATATTTTCGCCAGATAAATGCAGTAACTTTATAGTGTCTACCAACGGAAGCCCTGCACCTACATTGGTCTCGTATAAATATTCCTTTTTCTTTTCTGAAAGTAATTTGCGAAGTGTTTTATAAAACTCCAATCCTGTAGTATTCCCAATTTTATTGGACGAAACCAAATTAAACCCATTATTAACTAATGCAGGATAGTTTTCTGGAAACTTTGAACAAGCTGTATTATCTACAGCTATTAAGTTATCAAGGTTGTTTTTTTTTGCAAAAGCAATTACATCTTCAACGGTATACCCTTTTCCTTTTTCTGAAACAATCCAGCGCCAATCTGCATTAAAACTATTTGAAGACAACACCACCTTTTTAGAGTTTGCAATAGCAAAAATATTGAGTTCAATATCTCTTCTTGTTGCTATACTTCTTCTTGTTTTTTGGATTTGTTCAATAAGTTTCCCGCCTACATTACCATGACCAAATACAGCTATGTTAACCCTTTTCTTTTTTATAGTTTCTAAATCGATTAATGATTTAGGTTTTTCAAGTGTTTGCGTACTCATACTTTTGTTTTTTTATAGTCTTATTGTTAAAAACCATTGCCAATATTTTTCTTAATTGATTGTATTCTATTAAAAAAGCATCATGCCCATGAATAGAAGCTATTTTATAATAACTCACATTACTTTTTACTAGCTGTAATACTTCATAAGCAGTAACTATTTCACTATTTACATAAAACCCATCGGTATCAATTCCAACTAAATGAATATCACTTTCAATCTCTTTTACACTAGCTAGAAAATTTCCCGTTTCTCTAGCAATATTGTGTGTGGTTAACAGGTGATTCAATAACTTATAAGAAGCTAGTTTAAACCTTTTTGAAAGCCGTTCTCCATGATGTAACAGCCAGCTTTCAACATTGTAGAGGTATAAGTTTTCGTTTATACTTCTATTAAATTTTGAAGACAACGATTGTGGGGTTCTATAAAATGTCATTGCATGTGCTCTGGCATCTTCGATTGGAGTTATAGAGTTATTTAAAATCTGCTTCTGCACTCTACATTGAGCAATTAGCCAATCTGTAGCTTTCCAGTCTGATGCAATTGGAATTAAGTGTTCAATCAATTTTGGTCTTAATACAGCCATTTGCCAAGCAATACATCCTCCTAGAGACCCTCCTATAACAGCAAAAAGTGATTTTATTTTTAATATTTCAAGTCCTTTTAGAAATAGTTTGGTAATATCATATATCTCAAAATCTTTATAGTTTTCAATTACAAAACCATCGTAACCATTACCAGGCACATTAAAAGAAAGTACGGTATAGTTAGCGGTGTCAATAATTTGATTCTCCCCAATAATTTGACGCCACCAACCATTAGCGCCAGTTACATTACTATTTCCTGTTAATGCATGATTTACCAGTACAATAGGAGCTTCACCAATGGGTTGTCCAAAAACTTGATAACTCAAAGGTATACTTTGATATCTTGCACCATTTCTGGTTTTATAATATGGAATGTTTAATGTCTCTATCATTTTATTTAAAAAAACAGCAGTATTCTAATAGCTTTAAGTAACTGCTACTGGGTTAACTAATATTAAAATGATATCGAGAAAAGTGAACAAGAATATGTTCCTTTTGTTTTTTGTTATCTATCTAAATACAAATTTAGTAGAATGTAGCACCTTCCCCGATAAGTCAGGAGGTTGCTAAGGTTTCTAAGGGTCTAATCCCTCCACCTTTCTTGATAACGCTTCAATAAAGTTTTGAACTTTGTGAGCACAAATATTCAAAATTAAAATTGAACTATCCAAGCTTTTTAGATTTTTTTTCTAAATAAACACTATTCTATGCGTTTTTAATGAAAAATAATCTTTAATTATTTATTTAAAAGATAATTATTCATATTAACATAATATAAACAGACTTTCCATTTTGTATATAAACTTGTTTCCCTATTTTTGTCGCTGAAATTTTACAGAGGATAGATTTGACTGATTGCAACCTCTTCAGGTTCGAAAAAACCGAAGCTGAGATTCCAAATCAAGTTTGGGATAAAAATGCTAAAGGCAGTGTAAACTCCTTTCGACGTTTTCGTCAAATCGCCTAAAACATAATTTTAAAATTTAAACCATTTTATGGCGTATTTATTTACTTCAGAAAGTGTTTCTGAAGGACACCCAGACAAAGTAGCAGACCAAATTAGTGATGCTTTATTAGATAATTTTTTAGCTTTCGACCCTGAATCTAAAGTAGCTTGCGAAACGCTAGTTACTACTGGACAAGTAGTGCTTGCAGGAGAAGTAAAAAGTGACACCTATCTTGACGTACAAAACATTGCAAGAGATGTTATTAATAAAATTGGCTACACAAAAGGAGCTTACCAGTTTAGTGGTGACTCTTGTGGTGTTATTTCTTTAATTCACGAGCAATCGCAAGACATTAACCAAGGAGTTGATAGAGCAAGCAAAGAAGAGCAAGGAGCTGGTGACCAAGGTATGATGTTTGGCTACGCAACAAAAGAAACCGAAAATTATATGCCGCTGGCATTAGATATTTCACACAAAATTTTAATTGAACTTGCGGCACTTAGAAGAGAAGGAACTAAAATTCCATATCTAAGACCTGATTCTAAAAGTCAAGTAACAATTGAGTATAGTGATGATAATGTACCTCAAAGAATCGTAGCCATTGTAGTCTCTACACAGCATGATGATTTTGACGCAGACGATGCTATGCTTGCAAAAATTAAAAAAGATATTGTAGCCATTTTAATCCCTCGAGTAAAGGCACAATTGCCACAATACGTACAAGATTTATTTACAGACGACATTACATATCATATTAACCCAACAGGAAAATTTGTAATTGGAGGCCCTCATGGAGATACTGGCTTAACAGGACGTAAAATTATTGTAGATACATACGGCGGAAAAGGTGCGCATGGTGGAGGTGCTTTTAGTGGAAAAGACCCAAGTAAAGTAGATAGAAGTGCCGCCTATGCATCTAGACATATTGCAAAAAATTTAGTAGCTGCTGGATTGTGTGATGAAGTATTGGTACAAGTATCGTATGCAATTGGTGTGGTAGAGCCTACTTCCATTTTGGTAAACACCTACGGAACTGCAAAAGTCGATGTAACTGATGGTGAAATAGCAAAAAAAGTAGCTGCTATTTTTGATATGAGACCTGCAGCAATTGAAAGTAGATTAAAACTCCGAAATCCAATCTATCAAGAAACAGCTGCTTATGGACATATGGGTAGAAAACCTGAGACTATTACAAAGACATTTGAGAGTCCATACAATGGTAAAATTGAAAAAGAGGTAGAATTATTTACCTGGGAAAAACTAGACTATGTAACTGCTGTAAAAGAAGCATTTAGTTTATAAAATTGAATATTTAATTATAAAAAGCCGCTCAATTGAGCGGCTTTTTTATTACAATCCACAATTAATTAATACCTTACAATCTGGATTGTACAATATAGAAAAAGACTACCAAGATGTTTATACTGTGCAAAAAATGGTTTTAAAACGAGGAAGTAATTATTATGAATTTTAAAAAACTATATCCTTTACTAATTATATTTTTTATCTGGGAGCAGCCACTTTGTGCCCAGATTATAAACTTTCCAGACCCCAATTTTAAGGATGCATTGGTAAACTCGCCTTGTGTCTCTTTTACAGGTGATTGTGACGACCCCTCTTTAATAGATGCAGATTTTAATGACGATGGGGAAATAGATATGATGGAGGCAGAGCTTATACAAGTACTTTGTTTTTCAAATGTTAATAATATAACCTCAGTAGAGGGAATAGAACATTTCGTGAACTTAAACTATTTATCTGTTGGAGTTAATGACCTTACTAGTTTAGATGTAAGTCAAAATACACTTTTAGAATACATAGGATGTCCTAGCAATGAAATAACGTCAATAAATCTTGGGGATAATCCCAACCTAATTGAATTAAGTTGCTCTAATAACCTGTTAACTTCTATTGATATTTCTCAAAATCCTAACCTAGAGGTATTAAATGTTTCTAGCAATACTTTAAATTCAATTTCAGTATCAAGTAATGTTAACTTAAAAAGACTAACAATAAGAAATAATAATCTTAACGATATGGATATTTCTCAAAATATTAATCTTGAGAGTATTTCAATCCAGGAAAACAGTTTAACTACATTAGATATTTCTAATAACATTAATTTAATGAGTTTTAATATTTCTGGAAATCAATTTACAGAACTTCCCGATATCACAAATAATCCTTTGCTAGCAGGTATTTCTTGTGCAGATAATTTTCTTACAGAGCTACATGTTGATGAGGCAGTAAACCCAAATATTACATTGCTTAGCTGTGTAAACAATTTAATTACTCAAATTACAATTCCTACTACTGTAGAGCAGCTTAATATTCGAGAAAACCCTATTACAGGTGAGATAGATTTAACTCAAATGACAGCACTTTGGTCTGCTCGTCTTAATGATACACAAATATCTGGACTTAATATACAAAACGGAGCAAACGATATGTTACAAATTTTTGATGTTTTTAATACTCCCAATTTAAGCTGTATTCAAGTAGATGATGTACAAGCAATACAACAAGGAGGATTTCCTTATAATAATTGGGATGTAGACAATACACTTGTTTTTAGTGAAAACTGTAGTGAATTAGGTGTTGAGGACACACTAGAAAATAGCATAGGGGTTTTTCCCAATCCAGTTGCAAATTTTTTATATGTTACTACTATTTCTAACTATGCTTTTACAAACTTCACAATACATAATTTACAGGGAGAAGTGGTAAAAAAAGGAAAATACACTCTAAGTATAGATATGAGCAAACTATCTACAGGCATTTATTTTATAACAGTAGAAACAGATGATAGTTCTATAACAAAAAAGATAATCAAAAAATAAAAAAGCCGCTCAATTGAGCGGCTTTTTTGTTTTAGTTTCCTCCTTCACGTTGTGGAGATCGTGGCGAAGGCCATTCTCTTTGTTTTCCCGTTCTATTATTTACAGGCATTATTCTCTTAACTCGAGAAGACTTTTCTGGGTCTTCACTTGCCATGTAAGCTAATACTGCTGTGAGTATTGCATTGTTTCGCACATCATCAAAAATAATTTTATCGTAAGTATCCCTATTAGTATGCCATGTATAATTCCAATAGGACCAGTTTAAAGAACTTAAACTAAAGGCAGGAGCTCCTGCTGCTTGAAACGAAGCATAATCTGAGCCTCCTCTAGCTGGCGTCCCAGGAAAAGTAGTTTCTATATGTTTTGTAATATCATTTGGTACAGCACTAAGCCAGCGTGATAGATATTCGTAAGAGTTTAAAAAACCTCCCCCACTCATTCGCACTACTCTACCTGTACCATTATCTTGATTAAATACAGCCTGAACACCTTCAACAATTTCTGGATTATCTTCAACATAAGCTCTAGAACCGTTAAGCCCTTGTTCTTCGCTCCCCCAAAGCCCAACTATAATAGTTCTTTTTGGGTTAGGATATATTTTCTTTAAAATTCTAGCCGCTTCCATCATAATTATAGTTCCAGTACCATTATCTGTAGCACCTGTTCCTCCATCCCAAGAGTCAAAATGTGCAGAAAGAATTACGTATTCGTCTGGCTTTTCGTTTCCTTTTATCTCTGCAATGGTATTAAATGTTGGTACAGTTCCTAATTCTTTAGACTCAGCAACAACTTTTATTTTAGGACTTTTACCACTTTCAACCAGACGGTACAACATCCCATAGTCTTCAAGCTCTATATCTACGGTTGGTATTTTTTTTGTTCTAGCACTAAAAATTTTATTCACTCCAAAGCCACGAGACCAATTAGAAGCAACAATACCAGCGGCACCAGCATCTTCTAAAGCAGCTATAATTGTACGACTATTATAGCCTGTTCTATTTATATTTTCTCTCCATTCTTTAGTTTGTGCTTCACGATTTTCTTTCATTTTAGTAAAAGATTCTTCTGTAGCAAACTCTTCCCAATTATAATCTGGACGTCCAGTAGGTTGGTTCATAGAAACCATAACAAATTTACCTTTTACACTTGGAAGCCACTTTGTAAAAGCTATAGAGTCTTTAAAAGTTGGCATCGTTATAAGGCCAGCTGTAACACCATTTGGACCCGTACTAGGATTCCAAGCTAACTGGGTTCCCTTTAAAGATTGTACTCTTGGTGAAACCATATCAATATGTGTAATTCCACGCTCCCAGCCACGCCAAGTACCATAGTTTTGGATTTCTGCATTAATACCCCAAGATTTATATTTCTCAAGTGCCCAATCTGCGGCGTCCTTCATTTGTGGAGTTCCAACAAGTCTAGGTCCAATTTCATCTAGGAGCTCATGTGCTAATTCTTCAAGTTGAGAATTTTCATTGGCTTCTTTTACGATTGCATCTACAATAGTTTTAGTATCCTGAGCAGTTACTGTAAAAGAGACAATAAACATTAGAGCTACAAGAAAGTGTAAGTTTAGTTTCATTTTCTGAAAGTTTTTTGTGGTTATAGAATATCTAAATTTACAATTAATCCTCTTCAGAATACCATATTTTACAAGAGAAATTGAATATTTAGTAACAAAAGGAACCCCTCTACGACTAATATTGCAGAACTTTTCAGAATTGGGTTTTCTAACTCAAAGATTTTTCCGAAATTGAACACACATTCCATACTTGGGATTTCAAAGATTTTGCTAACCATATAAAAAGGCACCACTATGTCTGATGATTTTGATTTATTAGAAACCGAGTCTAACTCAAAACAAGAAAAAGTAGAAGTAAACTGGGGGAAAGCTGTTGACCAAATGAAGTCTAAGCTTGCCACCGAAGATGACCCAGAGGCACGACAAAAAATATTAAACGCAACCCTTGACGATGTTGTAGGGATGGCAGAAAAGGACAGAACATCGCTCCTAGATGCCATTAAAGACCTTACCGACTACCAAGACGAAGTAGGAATTATCTTTGAAAAATTTTCTACCCTTAATGCAGATGAGCAAAAAGTAATTGATAATGCACAAAAAGGATTAGAGCGGGCGCAACAAGCTCTAGAAGATGCAGAAAATGTAAAAGACAATTGGTGGAATAATCTTTGGGGACGCAAAGCACGTATTAAAAAGCGTCAAGCAGAATTGGAAGCGGCAAAAAAAGTACGTGAGGGAGCTGATATGAAAGCAAAGCAAATGTTCCAAGAACGTATTGAAAGTGCTGATGTACAAACATTACTTAATGAACTTTCTTACAAGAGTCAAGCTGCTGTTACTCGTTTAAAAAATCGTGAGGTAGAGATAAAAGAAGTAGAAGACAAATTACAAGTTGCCATTGTAGAAGCAAGTAAAAACCATACAAAGGCGCTTGAAAAAAAGAAAGAAACAGAAGATAAACTAGAAGAGCAATACGCTTTATTAAAGCAAGCTAGACAAGCGCTTGAAGAAATTGCAGACAAGCAATCTACGGCCTATTCTGAAGCTATTGGTAAAGTAACAGAAATCGAACAAAAAGTAGAAGAGCTAGAAGGTCTTAAAAATGCCTACACAACCCTTGCTGCAAGTAAGGATAGTTTTGTGCACAAACATAACCTTACCATAAAAGTATTGACCTCGTTACGTAGTAATTTACAAACACATCGTGCGAAACTTAAAAGCGACACCGATGAACGTTTAAAGTATTACGATGGATATGTAGTAGCTCTTAAGGCCAGAACAGACCAAGAATTTGCCGCTATCTTAGAGCACTTAGGTGTAAAAACAGATGAACATATTGGGCAGACACTTGCTGCGATGCATACCGCGAGTGCAAAAGCACGACAAGAAATGATGGATAACATCCCTGTTCACGAAAAAGTAATGCAAGGTGTGTATTCTAGCTATGCAGAATCACTTCAAGAAATTAGGCAAAAGGATGCAAAAATTCAAGAAGAATTTGCAGACCGATATGGTATTGACATGAAAGAAATTTTTGAGGAATACTATGCAAGCGATGGGAATGCACCAGCTGGAGATGACAACCCTACTCCAGAAAAAACAACTCCCTCTGGAGATGATGACTTGTTAGGGTAATTAAAAACACAAAATTAAATAAGTTAAAAATACCTCACAGTTTTTAAAACCTGTGAGGTCTATCATAATACAGTTTACTTACTTTCGACCAGACAAAATAACAACTACAAATAATGTCCATTAATCAAATTGTTACACCCCTAGATAGTGCTGTTCTTGAAACAAAAGAGCAATACGAGGTGTATTTTAAATTGGTTACGCATGCCTTTAATGAATTAGTAGATGCATTACATGAAAAGGATATTTGTAGCGATCAAGAAATCACTTATATAAAACAGTACTGTGAGTTATTGGTCTATTCGTTGGAAGCCTTCAGAATAAAATATTTATACGATGAAGAGGAGAAAATGAAGATAGACTTAACTGAATCTGGATATCCTAATTACCTAGAGTTTAGATATCTCATTAATGATTTAGCTTTACGGAATGAGCATATTAAAAAATTACCTCCTGTTGAAAGTTTAAAAAAAGATTTTTTAGAATCACTACTTAAGTATAAAGAACCTGTCTCTAAAGATAAGTTGCAAAAAGCAGCATCTATAGTATACTACACAACTGTTGACGAGCGACTTATTTTTAAGCGTTTTGTACAAGGAAAAGTAATAGATATTAACACCAAAGAAGCACAATATCTTACTAGCTGGTCATTTTATGATGTTACTTATAACAGGCCTTATATATGTTTTCTCTATTTTGATTTATACAAAGAGAAGCTTGAAGATTACAAAGAAAAAATATATGATGTACTAGAAACAGTAGCCGATAGACAAATGCCTGCAGATATGATGGCGTTCGCAATTGATAAAAAACTATCAAAAATGTGGCCTAAGCGTTTGCGAATAATAGACTTAGGTCCATTACATACCATCTTTGCTAAAGATGAACTTGTAGTTACCCATGCCCTTTTAAAAGCAATGAGTACTAAAACACTAGACTTATCTTCCTATGCAATGTCATTTACCGTAGACGAAGCAAAATCTGTTGGAACTATTGAAGAAGGAGGTTTTTTTAGCACTACTTATTTACAAAACTGGGAAGTAAAAAGACCAAAAAAGTATGTGTTTACCTCTCACAGAGTAATACAGTTATTATATGACGACATCCCAGAACACATTAATACATTAACCGAAGACCCCATTGAAATAGCAGCATTAACCCTTTAATTATGGAACACAACTCAACTTTTCCTATAAAACTTTCAGAATTAGCAACACTACGTGATGAAGCTACCTCTTACTTAAAAGGGGTGCAATGGGAGCAAGGTTATAAAGCAAAAAGCCGAGATAAAAACCCAAAAGACGATTCTATTCTCTTGTATCTTTCAAAAGCTACAGGAAATGCTACATCAAGTGTAATTTCAGTTTCAAAAAGTATTTTAGCACTTAAAAAAAGGTTGGTTCCAGATTCGCTTGCTATTCCTTTACACCTTAACCAAACCCTCTATGCAGTTCAAGAAGGGATTAATTTAGGGCTTTGGCTTAGAGATAATTATTATGATGCTTCGGGACTTTCTGCATTAAACGAACGCAAGTCTAGTCTTGATACTTCAGACAGAAGAGAATTTGATTCTAAAATGCATACAGCTACTGCGTTTATGCTTTATGGAAGCGCATATAAAATTCTTCATGATTTAAAACCATCAGCATCAGATGATTTAAGTGTGTTGCAGCAAAAATTTGCAGGTATTCCGGAGGTATCTTTTATGAGCCCTTTAAAAGGAATTTCATGTTTGTTATTTTATTATGATAAATACCTGAATCATCCCGAAATTATTACGAGCGACCAAGACGTTTTAGATTTTACAGTAGTGTTTTTTGAAGCGTTAATTACTGAAATTCAGCTTCGCTTAGGCACCTTAGAATATACCGAAAGTATAACCGATAGAACCTATAAACTTGAAAAAAGCGATTTTGCCGTTTCTGGCTGGGAAAATGTATTTGAGGGCACCGCTGTTAGTGTTGAATTTAATAAAATTCAGTTTGAAGAAATTGTAGGAAATCGTGATGCGAAGCATTTTGCTAGAAGATTAACAGAGCGTATGCTTAGTTACGATTTTGAAGCAAAGAAAAACCCATTTCAGGAACTGGGCGGTTTTATGCCTGTTTTTATGGGCTATGGAATTCCAGGAACTGGAAAAAGTATGTTGATAGCAGCTATTGCAACCAAACTTAAGGAGCATTGTGACCACTTAGATATTCCGTTTTTATTTCACCCTATGCCAGATACCTTGATATCTACCTTTCAAGGAGGCTCTGCCGAAAAAATGGTACAATGGATGAAACCTATGCAAGACCCAAGTAAGCTTATTTTTGCTCCTATTGACGATGCCGAAAACAATTTACAAGAGAGAACTCAACAGGGAGTATCAGCTGGGGTTAAAGAAGTAATTGGCGTGTTTTTACGCTACACAGAAGGAGCGTATGCTGTAAATTATGGTAATAGCTCCATTGGACTTTTTACCAACTTGCCAGAGATGCTTGACAAAGCAGTTATCTCTAGAGTACAAGGGCGTTTTAAAATAGATGGTGCCCGTACCATTCCAGATTTTGTGGACCAAGACTATTTATGGTGGCGCAATTTTGAAGATACTATGCCCAATTTTGTAAATATGAAAAACCCTTCAGATTACACATATTTATCTGAACAAGGTCTAGCAAAAAACTTGGGAGAAATTTTACAGCAAGCAGACAAACCCACAGAGGAGCGCGTATTAGAAATTTTTGAACAAACCGAAAAGAAACATAAAGACAATGAACATTTGTTTTATGCTGAATTGTATAAAGGAATACAAAAAGCATTTCCGTTTTTCTCTTCAAGAGATATTAGAAATATACAAAGTGCAATATCGCTTCGGTTAACAGATTTTGATTTACCAAAAGACTGGTTTGAAGATGCTGAGCTTTATTTCAAAAAAGACTATGATACGAAATTTGGTATGCTTCAGCAGTTAATGAAAGAGAACATGAAAGGCTTAAACTTTTCTGACATAAGAAGACAAGAAGTGGTACGCTATCTTGATAATGTAGCAACTATAGCAGATACCGACTTTAAGAGAAAAGTAGACCAGCGTGTTCATGAAATGAATGTACAGCTAGAAGCTAGAAAGCATTTTGAGGAGTAAGGAAAGTAAAAATAGTAACAATCGTAAGTTCGAGTGTGCCGAATTTATTCGGGAAGTATCGAGAACTATAAAGAAGCTTTATCATACTAAACTTGATTCTGCATCTTAAAATAAAAAAAGACACCTGCCTCGCAGGGGGTGAACATGGATAAACTAAAAGCAGCAAAATTACACGGTGATGAGTTAGTACTCGTCACGGGGTCGTTAGCAAAACGCTATAACGGCTGCCTTGCTATGCTTGGAGTAAAAGAAACAAAACTTACCTCCTTCTCTATTGATGCGATGGGTTGGAGTCCAGAAATTGCTGAAGAAAAAAATGACAATTTTTATTTAAATATTGGCGAAGCTAATGCCAATGCAATTATTATATCTCCAGATCAAGAAGCAAGGCCTGTACATATGCCTTTTCATAGTTTTGATAGAGATGTAATGCGTACTGTTTTTGTTGCCTATAAACGAGAGATAAAAGACATTACTAAAGATTCTGGAATTTGTGTATTACTAGATCAAAACATTGATGCCTACTATGATCCTTTAGATTTACTACGTTACAAAAAAATAGAGCTTAGTTTTAAACTTCTTAATGACATTGACAAGACACAGGCAGAACAATTACA
Source organism: Patiriisocius hiemis (assembly GCF_031846325.1). Taxonomy (NCBI): domain Bacteria; kingdom Pseudomonadati; phylum Bacteroidota; class Flavobacteriia; order Flavobacteriales; family Flavobacteriaceae; genus Patiriisocius; species Patiriisocius hiemis. Next base: position 109,558 of record NZ_JAVRHZ010000003.1, read on the forward strand.
ACTTATTAAAGAGTTTAATAAAGACAATAACTTTATTAATACAAAACTCCATAAACAACTTTTAGATTCTGCAAAGACCTATGGAGATTTAAGAAAAAGGAAATTACAATTAGAACCACTAACACTTAACATTAGTTCTTTTTATACAAAAGCATTTGGTGGTGTTTTTATCTTACGTGATTTTGTAAAAGATGTTTTGGTTTTTGAGTCTAAAGAAACCTTCAACAAAGCAATAAAAGATGCTGTGCATGATGTGGTATTGTATCATATTGAGCATGATGAATTACTAGAAACCCTTACAGATTATTTTATTATCTCTAAGGATTTTAAAAAAACTTCAAAAACAAAACGATATCAGCGTATAAAAAATCATTTATTCACTAGACACTTAAAAGATACAGAGCATCCACTAAAAGAAATTTTAGATAGTCCATTTCTTTTCAAAAAATATTTAAACACATTAGATACCGAAACACAAAAACAAATTTCTTGCGTTGAGCAGTATTTTCAGCGAGTGATTGTAGAGCGTGACTTACAGTTTACAACGGTAGTAAACAAAACCTATTTTAAAGCATTGCACCAACCACATTCTAGTTTGACAGAAGAACAAAAAGAACTAATATGGAAATTGTTAAGTAAAGTAATGCCAGTAGACCCGCTGCATTTATATTGGTTTGATAAAGACAAGTTTTATGAAACATACGTATCCTGGCGACCTAGTTACCAAGAGTGGGTAATAAACTGTATCTTAGACAATAACAAAAATTTTAGCGTATGACACTAGAGATTATAGTATTTGTTTTAGCCATCCTTTTTGGGATTGTTTTGTATTGGCGAGAGTCTAAAAATAATAGTGTGTATCGTTTTTTTAATAAGTTAACACACACCAAAGAACTCCAAATGCAACCCGGAGAAACTAAGGGTTTTTTATACCAACAGAATTTTTTAATTCGTTTAGTTTGGGTAACCTTGTTTTTTGTGATTGGCGCTGCAATTGTAAGCTTTGTAACACCTATAAATGTGTTCCTTATTCAATACTTTGCTTCGGCAATTGTAGGCACTTTAATAGGAACCTATGTCGCTTCGTTTTTTATTATTGCTAGAGAAAAGACAAAAAAAGAGAATATGATAATTACACTTGAAAAGGGAAAAGATTATATAGAAGAACTTAGTGAAGACATTCAAGAAAAATTTGACATAGACGAACAACCAGAACCCGAAAAAATTGAAAAGCAAGTTGAAGAAACGCCAAAAAAATCGGCTAGAGATAGGCTAAAAGACAAAGGGATGATTAAATGATAAGGGAGGAGTAAAATTTAAAAGATAAAAAATGATAAAAAAATACTGGCAAAAAGGAGGAAAACAAAAACGCATCATTATTATTGGTGCAATTGTACTATTGCTTTTATTATTCTTTTTACGAGATGATTATCAACCCGCGTTACTTTTTTTAAGAAAGTACATTTTTATCATATTAATTGCCGGGTTATTTTTAGGATTCACACTTTCAAAATTTAGAAGTGCCTTAAACGCAGGAAAGCGAATATTAATTCTGTTAGGTATTGGTGCCTTTTTTGTAACGCTTTGGTTTTTTGGCTGGAAAGTACAGCTATATCAATACATGCAAACTTATAATGTGTTTAACAACCTCAATTTAGTAGAAATACACGAACTCCCTCTTACTCAAAACGAGCGCATACAACCCTACAACAACATTGTTACAATGGCGTATGAGTCTATTGGAGAAACGCAAGAAGTTTCTCCTCCACAATTAGTACGTGTAGATAGCTCAAACAAATGGACAATGGCTGTACAACCAGCTAAAGAGTATATGTGGCAGCGAGTAAATGATAATACCGAAGAAATTTTTAGTGTAGAAAGCATATCACCTTTTCCTAGATTTAGTGATACTAATAGAGTACCTGTGACTTTTGCTATTGGAGAATCTCTTGCTTTTAGCCGAAATACCTACAATGCGGTAGTACAACGTTTTAACTTTTTTCAGTTATTTACTTTAGAACCTAGCGAGGTTTTTTATATGAAAAACGACTCTGGCAAATGGGTACAAGTGGTTAGCCTTATTAGATGGAAAGGCTTTTTCTTCCCCTACCCAACCTATGGCGGTGTGATGATCATTGAACCTGGTGAACACGATTTTGCAGATTATATGGAGCGCATTAGTATTGGAAAAGGAACCTATGTACCAGCTTCTAAAATAAATGACTATCCATTTTTAACAAAGCAAAATACACTTGCCGAACAAGTATCAAGGTTACAAGCGCAATCCTTACAGTTTTTAGGTGGTTTTACAGACCCACTTCCTTGGAATATGGAAACCGCTGTAAAAATTCCAGATTTAAAAGATGATGAAAATCAGCAGCCTTTTGTAACCGATTTTAATTTTGATAGTATGGATGCAGATGCCTATAGTGGGCTTTACCATTGGTTTGGGTTAGAACCTATTGGCGAAGAACGTACTAGCTTGTCCTTTAGCGTTATGGTCCCCGCAGACGGAACCGACAAATTATATTACTACAATCATGCAGCAAAAAAAGAAGGAATGGCCGGTGTCTCTGCTATGCCGCTTAAAGTGGTAGAGTCTAAAAAGGAATACGATTGGTCTGTAAATAAGCCTGTAGAGTTTAGACCTTTTGTTAAAGAAATTGCAGGTCGTAAACGCCTTTTTGTGCTCAGTACCATAGCTGCAAAGCGAGAAGACAGTAAAAAATTTGATGGTGCTGCTACGCCAGACCTTGCCTTAATTGATGTAGAATATCGAGATGTAATATGGGTAGATGCAAAACATCCATCACAATGGGAGACGACTATTTTAAATCAGTTGGGAGAAACTTGGAAAACAAGCGAAGGGCTTACTGATGAACAGCTTTACCCTAACCGCATGGACCTTGATATAAACCCTTTTAAAGAAATTGACAGCTTGATGCTAAAAAAGATGCAAGAAGTCATACCTGTTGAAGTGGAAGGGGATAGTTTGTAATGCATTAATCAATGAAAATGAGCACTTCTGATAAACTAAGGATAATAATAACTTTATTTGGCATTTTCGGAATTATAGGAATACTTTATTTTATGAATGGTTATGAGAAATTCAATACAAATAAGAAAAAAATTACTCCTGTAATTACCTTAGAAAAAGATAAGGATAGTATTAAATTATAAAAATTTCTAGCGCCCTACAAAAAGAAGTTCCAAACTAGTCCAAAACGTATTACCCCATCACGGTAGGGATAACCCGGTGCAGAGAAGTATTCGTTTTTACTGGTAAATAAGCTATTTACATGCTCATAAGAAAAAAAGATACGTGTCTGGCGTACTTTGGCATTAAAAAAGATATCTACTAGTGGGAAGCCTCCAAGTTCTTGTTGATTTTGCACGTAAAACTCTGCTAAGACTGGGTCGTAGGCGTTTAGGTTATACTCTGTAAAGTATTTAAAAGTGATTCCTGTTTGTAAAAACAATGCTTTTTTAAACCATTCATCTTCATAAAACAAAGTATTTCTAGTTACAAGTTGTGGCACTTTAAACACTTCTTCCCCACTTACGGCTTGTTGATATAAAATGGTGTTTGCTAGTCCAAACTTACCGTATCTAAATTCTTTTTCTGCCTTTACTTTAAGATAGTCTACACGACCAGCAAACTGCTGTGGTGTTGGAGTAGAGTCATTTGCTTGTGTGAGTCCAAAATAGGTGTAATCATCAATCCCTGTGTAACTTACTGTGGCATCTAATAACTTTTTGGATTTTAGTTCAAACTTGAGTTCTTGCGTTTTTACATTATCAAAGTTATTTTGCCAATTATAATTTACATAGTCACTTTGATACAGTAAAAAATTAAAGTTAGGTGCAGTAGAGTGTATTTTAATAGAAGCTTTCGCAGCATTTTCTTTATCCAATGCAAAGGCAGCACTACCCAGCAAGTAATTACCATCAAAATCTCCAGAAATATTAATGGCTCCTTCTCCATACAATTCAAAACCTCGATATTGCTTTTTATAGCTTGCCCCAGCTGAAACTAAGTTTCCTAAGAGCCTATTCCCTATTCTACCTTCATCTAAAATTAAAACCGAATTATACCCGTAATTATAATCTGTATAACCAATAAAACCTGATATGGTTCCTAAAATATCATTATCAAAACGTACATAACCCTTAGAATTAAAATCGTCTAAGTCAACACGGTCTCTTAAGTCACTTATTTGATACGATTCGCCAAAACCACTAAAAGGGGTGTCTTGTCTATATCTATAAAAACTAGTTTCATAACTCAAAATATTCCCAATGGCAAGAGAGGTATAGTTTAATGAGTCCTTTGCATTTACCAGTTTATATTCGTGTTCTAGGTAATAGCGCACTCCTTCTAATCTGTTTTCGGCGTCTTCAAAATTCACATCAAGCCTACCTCTATCTTCAAAATCTGGATCGTCATTAATAAATAGCGTAAGTGAATTTTCGTCCAAGCCTCCATATTCCTCATTAGTCATATCCTGTGCGGTAATGTGGGCTCGCATGTTATACCTTCCATTTCTTGTTTGGTAATTTGTAGTAAAGCGTAAATTACCTGAGCTTGTTAAATTGCTTTGATACTGCCCTAAAGAGCGTACTCCTTTATAAGCCAATGAAAAATTAAAATTTCTAGAAAGGTTGGTTGTAAAAAATGCATCTAGTTGTTGTCCTTGACTAAAAGCAGTTTTAAAATATAGCTCGGATAAAGGTGTAGGCACACTAAAGTATTGCACATCCTCAATATCCTTGTAATTAAAAGCTTTTGCTCTTGCTACAAATAGTGGTTTCAAGTTAGTTTCTGAAAAACTATAGGCTAAAGAATTATATGTATGTGCCACATTAGCAAATGGAAGCAACTCAAAATCATCCTTGCGTAAATAATTGTATTTATAAGCCTTTTTTGCTGATAGTGTAGTGTCTAGAAAAGTGGTATCACGTTTTGACGAGATTATTTTATATAACTCAATGGGAGGTTTCTCTCTCTCTTTTGAAGGTGTTGGGTTTTGAGAAAAAAGCTCTGCAACAACACCAAGTAGTAAAATTGAAAGAAAAATGTGTTTCATCATAAGTTATGGTAACCTTACAAAGGTATTTATTTCGTTTTAATTGTAACGTAGAATTTGTGACGGTTGTTATATATTATATAGATAACATATTTAACAACTAAAATTCTGCTTCTCGATACAACCAGAAGCTAGTTTGGGATACTCAAAGTGATGGATTTATAAAAAACACAAAAGGTGAGAACTAACTTTTTATTTTGCATTTAAAATAAAGAATTACAACTTTTTGTACTTTGCCTAAACATGCTACAACTTAAAATAAATAATGACCTTATAGAGTGCGGGACTGATGAAGCTGGCCGTGGCTGTCTAGCTGGCCCTGTAACAGCCGCCGCTGTAATATTACCAGATAATTTTACTCATCCTTTTTTAACAGATTCCAAACAACTCACCGAAAAAAAGCGTCTAGAGCTAAGAACCATCATCGAAGCCGAAGCAGTAAGCTACTATATTGTACATGTAATGATGGGCGAAATTGACAGTATAAATATTTTAAATGCTTCTATTTTGGGAATGCATCGCGCTATCAAAAAATTAACCCCAAGCCCTCAATATATTGCTGTAGATGGTAATAGATTTAAACCAGTTCTCAATATTCCTCACCAAACAGTTATAAAAGGAGACGGTAAGTATTTACATATTGCCGCCGCATCTATCTTAGCAAAGACAGAGCGTGATGCCTTTATGGAAAAAATAGATAAGGAATATCCGCAATACAATTGGAAAAAAAACAAAGGTTATCCAACTAGACAGCACAGAGAAGCCATTAGAGAGTTTGGTGCTACCCCCTACCATAGAAAAAGTTTTAGACTACTTCCAGAACAATACGCATTAGACTTTTAGGCTAAAAACTTGTTGAAAACCCGTCGATAAACATTTGGTATCATACAACAAAACCCTACAAAAGGTTGTTATTTTTGTTATAATGAAAGGTTTCAAGTTTATTTTAATTAATATCGCTTCTATATTGCTTTGGAGCTGTGGTGAAAATACTTCAAAAAAAGGAGTGATTGAGGATTTTATTCCAAAGGATGCTTCGGTAGTATTTAAAGTTTCAAATTTTGAAACCCTTCAAAAAGATCTAAGCAATAACGCAATTATCAATAACTATAAAAAAGTAAGTGCTTATAAATTTCTTTCAGAAAAAGCTACATTATTAAGGCACCTTAAGCCTGAAGAAGCAAGTATTATAGCAATTTCAGAGCAAAATGACAGTACTGCTTCTTACACATTTATTACAAGAGAAAGTCCTAAGCTTTTTATTGCAGATTCTCTAAAAAATACAAGTATTGAGACGTTAGCATACAACGATATTTCTATGCAACGTATTATTATTGAAGATAAAACTGCATTTACAACCACCATAGATAGTGTGTTTGTAGCCTCCTCCTCTCAAAAAGTATTACAGGATATTATTGAAAAGAAAACCTTAAAAGACCCTGTTTTTAAAAAAGTAGCTTCAATAAAAAGCAATGCTGAAGTAGAAATGATTTTACCAGCTACAGCACTAAAAAACACAGATTCATCAAAACTTAATTTTGCCTCGTGGGTGACCTTAGACATTGCTGTATTACCAGATGCCATTACTGCTACGGGAGTTGCTTTAGCGAGAGATACAGTACCTCAATTAATTAATGTTTTTAAAGGTCAAATTCCTCAAAAAAATAATTTAGCACAAATAACCCCAACAGACTATAAATGGGCTACAAGTATTACATATAGTAATGCAGAAGCACTCACTAAATCAATTAATACGTTTAAAAAAGATAGCCTTAATCAAATTTCATCAATCATAGGTAGTACCAATGAAGCTGGAAGCGTAGTGCTAGAAAAAGGGGTTGTTATTGCTTTAAAAAGCATTGATGCCACGCTTACCCAAGATGCATTGGCACCTTTTATTACTGAAACTAGCTCATTACGAGAAGTGACTATTTATTCATTTTCTGAAACTGATTTGTTTTCTGAAGCTTTTAGTCCACTACTAAATCATACAGAGGCTAACTATATGATTCAGTTGGATGATTTTTTTGTATTTACACCTACCGAAGATATCGCAAACCAATGTATAATTGCTTTTAAAAACAAAGATGTACTAAGTGAAACTAGCTATTATCAAGACAGCAAAACATATATTGGAGAATCTTCATCTATGCTATTATACCGAAGTAAAGAACATATTTCAGATGGGTTAAGTATGTTTTTTAATTCGAAAAATGAGCAACAAATTAAAAACAAATCGCTTTCAAAATATCCTTTAGCATTGCTTCAATTTAGTTATGATAGAGATTTTGCTCATATAAATTTAGTTTGTAAAGAGGCTTCAACAAGCAAACAAGTTTCTGCAGCTGTTAGTCAAGAAACAAGTATCACTCTTGAAAACGAAATACTAGGAAACCCTCAGTTTTTCAGCAACCACAGAACCAACAGTAAAGATATTGTTGTACAAGATGTAACCAATACGCTTCATCTATTTGCTATTAACGGAAGGTCTCTTTGGACAAAAAAGCTAGACAAACCTATTCTAGGGGAAATTAACGAAGTTGATATCCTAAGAAATGGAAAAAAACAATTAGCCTTTACGACAGCATCTACTTTATATGTTGTAGACAGAAATGGTAAAGATGTAGCTCCTTTTCCTATTAAGTTTAAAGATGAAGTAACACAACCACTTTCTGTTTTTGATTATGATAATAACCGAAAGTATCGCTTTGTAATTACTCAAGATAAAGATGTCTTACTTTATAATAGTGAAGGAAAACTTGTAAAAGGGTTTGGCTTTAATGGTACAAAGTCTAGTATTGTACAACCTCCCAAGCATATAAGAATGGGGAATAAAGATTATATTATTATTGCTGAAGAAAATGGCAAGCTAACTATTTTAAGTAGAGTTGGTAAAAACAGAGTGACGGTAACAAAAACTTTCTCTTTTTCTAAAATTCCAGTAACTAGAGAAGGTAGCAACTTTGTGGTTATCACTAAAGACAACAAAAAAGCATCTATAAATCAAAATGGCAAAGTAAGCTTTCAAAACCTTAACATCTCTCCTAGCTATTGGTTTACTACAAAAGGTAGTATAAAAGCTACTCTAGATGATAACCTACTTCGTATTAACGGTAAACTTGTTGAGCTTCCTTTCGGTATTTATACAAACCCTCAACTATTTTTAGCAAACAGAACTACCTATATTTCTGTAACCGAAACACAAGAAAATAAAGTGTACGTATATGATAAGACGGGGCGACTTTTATCTGGCTTTCCTATTTATGGAATAAGCGAATCGGCAATATCTTCCGTTAAAAATAAATCCTTAGTACTTACAAAAGCTAATGATAAGGAAATTATTGTGTATGGGTTTTAATTATTACTAACCTCTGCCTCAAAAAGTGTCGTAAAATGCTTGAGTAGTTTTTGCTGTACTTCTTCCATAGAGACTTCTTGTTTTCCTAGCTCTACATTAAGTGAGGTGACTGCTTTTCCTTTAATTCCGCAGGGAATCATATTATCAAAATAACCTAAATCTGCATTTACATTTAGTGCAAATCCATGCATAGTTACCCATCTACTAGCACGAACTCCCATGGCACATATTTTACGAGCAAAAGGAGTGCCTACATCCAGCCAAACTCCTGTTTCGCCTTTACTTCTTTCAGCTTTAACTCCATACTCGGCTAAGGTCAAAATAACCATTTCTTCTAGTAAGCGTAGATATTTATGGATGTCTGTAAAAAAGTTTTCTAGGTCTAGAATAGGGTATCCCACAATTTGCCCTGGGCCGTGGTAAGTAATATCTCCACCTCTATTTATTTTGTAAAAGGTAGCTCCAATATTAGCTAAGTAGTCTTTAGAAACAAGAAGGTTTTCAAAATCACCGCTTTTACCTAAAGTATAGACATGTGGATGTTCTACAAGCAAAAAATAGTTAGGTGTTTCTAAGGTAAGGTTCTCTCTTCTGTTTCTAATTTTAAGGTCTAGAATTTTCTTAAAAAGCTCCTCTTGATAGTCCCAAGTTTCTTTATAATCCTTACGTCCTAGGTCTTGTACTACTATAGATTTGTTCACATCTTAATTTTCTAATTCTACCTCAAGGTCTAAAGCGTCTGGGTTTTTAAAATACTCTAAAAAGCTTCGCTCTATTTCAATTGTTTTTCCATCCATAGATAACTTAGCATCCTCTGCAGATGATTTTACAACACGTTTAGGGAATGTATATTTTAAAGTATACTTCATACCACCCATAAAGGCTTCGGCTTGCTTTAGGCTATCCATCTGTACGTCGTGTCTTTCTTTGTCTTTTATAAAAGCATCTCTTTTAAATTTCCCATTTTCATAACTATACGATACACCTATAATATCTGGTTGTGGACCACCCTCTTCTTTTTTTGGAGTTGCTTTTGTACCTGGCATAATACCTTCAGCTTGATTAAAACCTTTAATTAAATCGTTTGCTTCATTTACATTTTTAAAATCTGTAAACACGCTCATTACTGTTGTTCCAGTTTCCGGATCCATTTGCATACGCATGTTATAGTTTTGCATAGCAAGAAGTTTGTTTTGTTCTTCTACAGACAACTTTGCAATGCTATCTTTTTTCTCCTCAAATAGTTTTTTAAAAGAAATTATAGTATCCATCTTAACAAATGTTGAGTCTTGACTAAGATCTCCACCAAAAGCCATCATTTCTGTTAAGTCCATACCTAAAGTCATGGTGCCACTACCGTCTTCATTAAGAACCATAGTTTCAGTAAATTGGCAGGAAGAAAAAAGTATAATTACAAGTAATATTAAGAGCTGTTTCATACTATAAGTTTTTAAGTATATTTACTACAAAAGTAGGTATTAATTTTCTTAAAAAAGAAATACTAAGTGGTTCGTAATTTCAAGTTCCTTTTTTATTTAGTTGGAATAACTTTCCTGCTAACTTCTTGTTTTGAAAAAAAGCAAAGTGAAGAAAAAAAAGAACAGACCACATCTACATTTGTTTCTAAAACCCCAAACATTGTCCTTGTTAAAGTTGACGATTTTACCCAAGATTTTTTGGGGCTAAGAAGTACTAATATTTCAGCAACTCCATTTCTAGATAGTATTTCTAAAGGAAGTACTTTTTTTGAAAATGCAATGGTACAAGGTGTAATGTGTACTCCTTCTAGAAATAGCTTCATTACCGCTAACTATCCTCATGAACTAAATCTATATCATAATCTTGATTTAAAAAACCTTCCAGATAGTATATGGACATTTCCTAAAGCATTACAAAAATCTGGTTATAAAACACTTTGGGTTGGAAAAAATCATATTTTAACTTTAGAAAGTAATCGCCCAACTCATTCTCCTGCAGTTTACAGAAATAATGGTTTATGCGCAATGGGGTTTGATTATGTATACGAGTCTATGGGCAGATCTATTGTAACTCAAATGGTTAGACAGCAATACAATAATGGTGCAGCTTGGAAAGATGGAAAAGATACTTATGGAGATTTTATTGATAGAAATAATTTGATGGAAAAGTTTTGCGAGGAGAGTGACAGAAAACTAACTACACTAGACCCTGATACTGAGTACATGGATGGGCATTTTACCCATGAGGCTATTAAAGTACTAGAACAAAATATAGATGACAAGCCCTTTTTTCTGTGGTTAAATTTTTCTGGACCTCATCATCCTTTTGATGCACCTTTTACTTTTCATAAAAAATTTAATAAGGTAATTACAAAAAACCCCATTAGTGAAGACGAACACAATTATGAACTTCCTAAATCTTGGAAAAAAAACAATCAAAAAAAAACACTACAACAACATAAAACTAGTAGACGAAGGTACCTTGGAAACATTGCCTATATGGACAATCAAATAGAAAGATTATACGAGTATTTGACTATTTCAAACCAAATAGACAATACTTATTTCATATTTGTTTCAGATCATGGTATTACAACTGGTGATCATGGTTTAACAGGGAAACAAAACCTATTTAATCAAGTACTTAAAAGTTCTTTAATAATTAAAAAGCCAAGACAAAAAGAAGGAAAAGTAGTTTTTCAACCTGTTGAATTAATAGATTTACCTAAAACATTACTAGACATAGCCAATCAAGGTAATTCTACATCAAAGAAAGTATTAGAAACTGTACCAAACGGAAAAAGTTTATTGCCTTATTTAGATAACAAAGAGAACACAATTGCAGACAATTTAGCAGTAAGTCAAATGAGAGATTACATGAGCATTGTAGATGGTAATTATAAACTCATTATTGGTAAAGACACAAAACTATTGTTTAACATGGCTAACGATCCTTATGAGATAAATAATACTATAGAAAATGAAATAGAAAAGAAAGATGAAATGATAGATAAACTTTTAACACTTCGGCCAAAGTTTACATCCTACGTAAATCGAATATCAAATTAATCTACATCCTTAACACATCTAAACCCTACATTCATTAATGCGCTTTCTGGAGTAGAGCTACTTCTAGCTGAAACTCTATAGCCATAACAAACCTTTGGATCACACAAAAAAGAACCTCCCCGTTGTACTTTTTCATTGGACGTTTTAGTACTATCTGAATATGAAACTTTCCAATTAGCACACCATTCCCAAACATTACCAACCATATCTTGTAAACCTAATGGTGTCTCTCCAAATGCTCCAACTGGCGAAGTAGTTTCATACCCATCCTCTAAAGCATTATATAATGGAAATGGCCCTTGCCAAAAATTTGCTAAATAATCTCCGTCTTTTTTTATTTCATTAGAGTTCCAAGGATAAATAGCATCTGTAATTGCCCCAGCATTTCTAGCGGCGTATTCCCATTCTATTTCGGTTGGAAGTCTTTTACCACTCCACTTACAATATGCTATAGCATCATTCCAAGACACTTGAGTTACAGGATGATTTCCATCTGATTTTGGAAAATCTTTTCCCTGAGGGTATCGCCAAGTAGCTCCATCTTTGAGGGCCCAAGTACCCGTTTTGAAATTAAAAACTGCAGAATTACCAAAAGTTTCTGCTTCAGTTTTATAGTTTGTTGCTTCAATAAAATCTGAAAATTGTTGTACAGTTACTGGATGTTTATCCATATAAAAGCCCTTTACAATTTTCGTTTTTTGTGGAGCTTCATCTAAAGAGAACGTGTTGGAGCCAACGTAGGTTTCCCCACCATTTATATATATCATTCCCTCTATTAACTGCTTCTCTTTGGTATTACAGCTAGATAGTACAAAGAAAATTGCAACAAGGAAAAGACAATTAATGGCTTTCAAAAAAAAGGAAAGGTTAAAAATTACTTATTAGGATTATTTAATATAATTAGAGCGGCAATTACACCGGGAATCCAACCACAGATGGTAAGTATCAATACTATTACAATAGACCCACACCCTTTATCTAAAACTGCCAAAGGCGGAAATAAAATTGATAATAGTACTCTCCAAATGCTCATAGATTTCAAAGTTAAGATTAATATTCAATTAATAAGTAAGAGAATAAAGCATTTTGTTACAGCTATTGATTTAATGAAATAGAGTGTTTATCTTCGTTGCGAATGCAGTTTAAACTCTTAATACTATCTATTTGTACTTTCTTGTTTTCGCAAGGAATGTTTGCTCAATATTCTTTTGAAGGTTATGTTGACGAAACACTTAAAGATGGAGAAATATTCTTATCCCTTGTTGAAGATTACAGAAAATTATCTGGTGTTTATAATGAGCAAATCTTAATCAAAACTAAAGCAGACACTACAGGCTATTTTAGTTTTACAGGAAATAACCTTCCGGCAGATAACCGAATGTACCGTATCCATGTGGATACCTGCCCAGATGATGCTCCCAACACCTCACATGTTATGGGACATTGCAAAAACAGTAAAGAAATTATTTTTATTGCTAACAATACCTCAACCATACAACTACCTACCTCCTTTGCAGATGAAGTATTTTGCAAAGTAGTTTCTGAAGACAAAAGGGCCGAAGCTTTTTTAAAAATTGATTCTCTTAGAAACGATATGCACTATGCCTTTAACAGCTATAGAAGTGAGGCAAATAGAAAAGTAAATACTGAAAAATGGTTTACAATTTTTCAGCAATATGGAGAGCAATTACAAGAACCACTTGCAGAGTTATACATCTATTCTTTTTTAAGTGACCGAAGCAGTTTGCTTCATACCTACTACCTCGAAGATTTAAAAAACAATAATTACTACCAAGATTTGCTAGTACGCTTACAGCAAAAATACCCAGAGACTGGGTACACCCAGCAATACGAAGCAGAATTAAAAGCAGATCAATATCTTATAAATTCTATAGCAGAGAAAGCTCAAATACCTTGGTGGCTGTATCTTATTGGCATAGTTTCAATACTATCTATTGCGGGTAATTTTTATTTCTTCGGAAAATGGCGAAAAGCAAAAGAACCTAAAATCACAGATGAAAATTTATCCAATCAAGAAAAGAAAGTATTGGATTTAATTCTTGAAAATAAAACCAACAAAGAGATTGCCACTTTGCTTTTTGTAAGTGTTAGTACTGTAAAAACACACATAAATAATGTGTATAGAAAATTAAATGTTTCATCAAGAGACGAAGTTAAAACATTGTTTTCTAAATAATTACATATTTTTCAAACGGGGTCTAGCACCTTATTCCAACTACCAATTCAGCTATTTTTCAGTATTAAATGAGATGTTTGTTTCATATTAATCATTAAACATTCATAATCATGAAACGAACAGTAAACATTTTAAAAACTTCAGTAGTACTAGTACTTTTTATTGTCGCTAGTTTTTCAACAGTAAAGGCACAAGAGCTTGCACTAGTAGAAAAAGCTGCAGTAATCGAGTTTGAATCTCAAACAATCGATTATGGTAAAGTAGCCCAAAATTCTGATGGAGAGCGCACCTTCTATTTTAAGAATACTGGCAATGCTCCATTAGTTCTAACCAATGTAAAGTCTAGTTGCGGTTGTACTGTACCTAACTACTCTAAAGAGCCAATTATGCCAGGGAAAGAAGGAGAAATTGCAGTAAAGTATGATACCAAAAAGCTTGGAGCTTTTACTAAAACAATTACAGTTTCTTCTAATGCTAAAGAAGGAAAAGTAACACTAAAAATTAAAGGGGAGATTGTGGGAAGTAAATAACTAGCCAAATAGTTTTCAGCTTTTATAGAAGGTATCTACTGTTTTTTTTAGATACCTTCTTTTATTTCAAAATGCTATATAATTCTAGAGAGTTCCCACATTAAAATATCTTGTAATAAAGTATATTTGCACTTTAAAAATTACTAAGCATGCAACTTTCTGAACTAGAACAAATACGTAGAGATAAGCGTATTCAGCTACAAAATTTAGGCATTAATCCATATCCAGCAGATTTATTTCCTGTGGATACAAAAACTAGTGCCATAAAACAGGATTTTGAAGAAGGCAAGAAAGTAATTATTGCTGGGCGATTAATGTCTCGTCGTATTCAAGGAAAAGCAAGTTTTGCAGAGCTTCAAGATGCAGAAGGAAGAATACAGGTGTACTTTAATCGGGATGAAATTTGTACAGGTGATGATAAAACCAAGTACAACGATGTATATAAAAAATTACTGGATATTGGAGACTTCATTGGAATTGAAGGAGAGTTATTCACTACTAAAGTAGGAGAAAAAACCGTTTTGGTTAAAGACTTTACATTATTAAGTAAATCTTTAAAACCTCTTCCTTTGCCAAAAACAGATAGTGAAGGAAATACCTATGATGAGTTTAATGACCCAGAACTTAGATATCGACAGCGTTATGCAGATCTCGCTGTAAACCCACATGTAAAAGAAGTATTTGTAAAGCGCACTAAGTTATTTAATGCCATGCGAGACTTCTTTAATGAAAGAGGTTATTTTGAAGTTGAGACTCCAATCCTACAACCTATTCCTGGAGGTGCTGCTGCACGTCCATTTGTTACACATCACAACTCGCTAGATATTCCATTATATATGAGGATTGCAAACGAGCTATATCTTAAAAGATTAATTGTTGGTGGTTTTGATGGAGTATATGAGTTTAGTAAAAACTTCAGAAATGAAGGAATGGACCGTACTCACAATCCAGAGTTTACCGCAATGGAAATCTATGTTGCGTACAAGGACTATAATTGGATGATGGATTTCTGTGAGCAGTTATTAGAGTATTGCGCAATGGAGGTAAACGGAACAACCAAAGCTACTTTTGGTGAACACACAGTTGATTTTAAAGCACCTTATCCTCGTGTAACTATGGCAGAAGCTATTTTAAAATTTACTGGTTTTGATATTACTGGTAAGTCTGAAGCTGAGTTAAGAGAAGCAGCACAAGGTATGGGAATTGCTGTGGACGATACTATGGGTAAAGGAAAACTTATAGACGAAATGTTTGGAGAAAAATGTGAGCCAAACTTTATCCAGCCTACTTTTATTACAGACTACCCAAAAGAGATGAGCCCTCTATGTAAAGAACATCGTGATAATCCAGAACTTACAGAGCGTTTTGAGTTAATGGTTTGTGGAAAAGAAATAGCTAACGCTTATAGTGAGCTTAACGACCCAATTGATCAACGCGAACGCTTTGAAGCACAGTTAAAACTTGCAGACCGTGGAGATGATGAAGCTATGTTTATTGATAATGACTTTATTCGTGCACTAGAATATGGTATGCCACCTACAAGTGGTATGGGTATTGGAATGGATAGATTAATCATGTTTTTAACTAATAATCCTTCTATACAAGAAGTTCTATTTTTCCCACAAATGAAACCTGAACGTAAAGCAGTTGCTTTAACAGACGAAGCAAAAGCAGTTTTAGCGCTTCTTAAAAAAGCTGAGAAATTAGAACTTACAGCTTTAAAAGAACAATCTGGCTTATCTAATAAAAAGTGGGATAAATCTATTAAGGAGTTAACAAAAAATAAGCTTGCTAATGTTGAAAAAACAGATGATGGTTTATTTGTTTCAATAGTTTAAAAAATAAATAAACTTAAAGCTAATAGCAAGGTATTATTGTCAGATTGTTTCTTGTTTTTTAAGCATGTTGTAAGCCTCTTCAATACTTCCCGACTTACTACCTAATTAAACTATTAGGTATGGAAACTGAAAAAGCAATAATAATATTTGATGGAGAGTGCAACCTATGCAACGGAGTTGTAGGGTGGTTATTAAAATTTGCACCTAAAAAACTATTTAGCTTTATCCCATTTCAATCTCCAAAAGGACAAGAGTATTTAGCTACTTACGGATTCCCTTTACAAAAATTAGAAACTGTTATCTTAATTGACACAAATGGAGTCCATACACATAGTGATGGTTTTTTACGTATTGTTTCAAAAATACCAAAGTGGCAGCGCCTAGCAGCACTCTTAGCATTTATTCCTCGTATGTTACGCGATTATATATACAAAACAGCTTCCAGAAATAGAGTAAAGTGGTTTGGCACTTCACAGACCTGTACTATAAACTTGAGATAAAATACAAAAGCAGCCTTGTTTCCAAAACTGCTTTTTACATCAAAACAGGAACTTACAGATGTAAGTTCCTGTTTTGTGTTATTTATTTTCTTCTCTCTCCAAAAACTTAATATCTCTCGTATTCTTTTGTACGGCTACTGCTGCAAAAAGAGCTAACATAAACGACATCCCATAGAATCCTTTTTCGCTTAACTCTAAATCTGCATTCCATAATCCAATTATGAGTAACAAGATAGAAGCTATGGTTGTAAACCATGAAATTCCATAGTAAATATCGGTTACGGGGATGCCCTCCAACTTGTCTCGTACACTTTTTTGGACTGATACAACAGAAAATAACCCAAAAAGCAGAATGGTAAAATAGTATCCCTTTTCATTAAGCCACATATCTGCATTCCACAACCCTACGCAATAGGACACCATACCAATAAATAATGCTGTCCATGAAGCCGAAATAAAAGCTGGCGTGGGTTTACAATTAAATTTTTCTTTCTTTTTTGTTATTTCTTCTATTAAAGGAGAATTAACAGGTTTCTTGTCTTTTAAAATTTGACTTTCCATTTTTAAAATGTTTTGATGTTTGACGAAACAAATATCTAAGGAAACAAAACAATAGGGAAAACTAATTTTTCATAAAACTTACGATTTAAATTTAAAATATATACTTATAATATATAATTATTAGTACTTTAGATACATATTTACTTATGTTTTAATGAATACAAACAAAGCTATTATTAGTACTTTATCTGAAGAAGATTGCACTCAATTTATCTCTTATTTAAAGCAAAAAAACAGAAGAGGAGACACTAAAAACATACAGTTATTTAAGCAGCTTGTAAAAGGCACATCTGAAGAATTAGATATTAAATTGTATGGGAAACCTTCAAAAAATGCATTGCATGCATTAAGCAAACGACTAACCGATAGTTTAATAGATTTCACAGCAAACAAAAGTTTTGCTGGAGAAACTTCCGAAGAATTAGAGATTCTTAAACTCCTGCTTGCAAGTAGAATCTTTTTTGAACATAAAAAGCATAAAATTGCTTTTAAAACATTAGAAAAAGCTGAACAAAAAGCACGCAATCTTGATGTGTACTCTATACTTACAGAAGTTTATCATACAAAAATCCAGTATGCACATCTCTCAACTACGCTCTCACTTTCAGAAATAAGCAAAGAAGCAACTATTAACTTGCAAAACTTTACGAAGGAACAAAAACTTAACTTGGCATATGCTACCATTACTAATGAGTTTTTACATACTAAAGAAAAATCGGTTTTATCTATTATTGAAGTTGCTTTTTCAGAATATGAAATAGAAATAAACGAAACACTTACTTATAAATCATTATTTCAGCTATTAAAAGTTGTAACAAAAGCTGCTACGATAAAAAGTGATTACTATTCTTTAACACCGCTGTTAAATGAAGTAGCTTCAATTCTAGAAAAGAAAAAAGCGCTTGCCAATAAAAACTTGTACTATCATATTCAGTTATTAAATTTATTAGCGTATGCGTATTTCAGAAATAAAGATTTTACTACTTCAAAAGAATTTTTAAGCATACTAAAAACACAACTTGAAAAGGGTTATCGAAATCAGTTTATAGCCAAAGCAACTGTCTTAGAAGCACTTTTAGAAAATTATACTGGAAATGCACAACAAGCAATTTCAGTTTTAAAGAATAGAAAAGACCAATCGCTGGATGGTCTTCTAACTTTAACAATGTGTCACTTTCAACAAACGGAATTCAAGGAAGCGTATTCGGTTTTAAGAACCTTACAACATAGTGATGCTTGGTATGAAAAAAAAGTGGGGCTATTATGGATTTTAAAAAAGAATCTAATTGAGATATTATTACTCATTGAATTAGACAAATTAGAACTTGTACTTTCTAGACTACAAAGTTTTAAGCGTACGTACCACAAACGGTTACAAGAAATTGAAGAAAATAGAGTACTCAACTTTATTACATTAATCACCAAATATTATGAAAACCCCAAACTAGTTACACATGAAGCCTTTATAAATGAAGTAGAAGCATCTTTTGATTGGAAACCTTATGAAGAAGAAGATGTATTTGTAATGAGTTTTTATGCTTGGTTAAAAGCAAAAATGGAACGTAGAGATATGTATGAAGTTACGCTGGAATTGGTCAAGAAAAAATAAAAAACACCGCTCACACCTACTTCCTCCTATCTTGGCTTAAGGGGTCTGGCATCCCTGCCAGAAGGTACGAGCGGTGTAAAAACTTCCGCCTCCCGACGGAATCCACCAACCTAAAAATTATCGTTACAAAGACGATTACTCGCCTACTTTGCTTAAAAATTGAATATCGTTCTCTACCGTTAACAGCAACAAGCTAGTTGCAGTACAAAAAACAGGGCTTGTTATACAATGGTGTCCATTCCAACTTCCATCTTCATTTTGTATTTTTAAAATACGCCCACTCATATCATCATACCAATCTTTCCAGTCATCATCTTTATTTACCACTAAGGACTCTCCTGTTTGTAGAAAACTTAAAAACTCTTCTCCACCATTATTTCCAAAACCATTGAGTACATCTTCTCTTTGCGCTACATTTTTTGCCGCGTTATACACTTTATAAGAAGCTGCGTAGTCAATTGCTTCTTCTTCACTCAATCCAGCTTTTTGTAAATTTTGAGCCGTTACAACTACTTCATTAAGCACACCATCTTTTTTAGCTTTTTCAATTACTTCGGCCGCTTTTCTAGCTTCTTTAGCACTTCCGCGAACACTTCCACTTACTGCATACAACATAATACCTGCTCCATCTTCAGTTTTTACATTTCCAGACTCACTATCATAGTTTCCATTTTGATAGTCTCTAGAGCGTTCTAACACATCTTCATCTACTTCTATACCTACGGCTTGTGCAGACTCTAAAGCACTATTTGCTAGACCACTCTGCAATACACCAGCCCAGCCAGCTCCTTTTTGCCTACCAGTTTCATCAGTACCATTTTGTATTTTACTCACACATATATCAAGGCACTTATTTACTCTTTTTGTATCTACCCATTTTAAGTCTCTATCTAATAAGTTTGATAAAAACTGAGCTGTTAAAACTGCATCTATATTCTGCCCTAATTTTCGTTGAATTTGAGTTCCTCTAACATCTGTTATATACGGGGCATCTTTAGGTGTATTCTCTACAGTTTCTAATAAGTAATTAACAGCTTTAATTAATTTTTTTTGATAAGTAGTTTTCCCACTTCTAAGAAAGGCATTAGCCACCATTGCAGTAGTGGCAGGGTCTGCTTTAACAGCATGTGGGTCTCTTACATCTTGCCTAGCGTGGGTACCAGCTCCGTATCCTCCATTAGGCAACTGCGCTTCAACCAACCAATCTAGTCCGTCACGAATAGCTAATTGAACATTTTCGTTATTCTTATAAGCCATAAAATCTTCAGAGGATTGTTCTCCCATAACTGTCATAAAAACACATCCATCTATAGGTTTTAGTGTTCTCTTTGTTTCTAAATAAGTATTTTCATCTGAAAATAATGAAGCTACAATTCCAATAGCTAAGAAAGGAAAGGCAACAAGTAACATTTTTGTTTTCATAGTGTAGTATTTAAAATTCTTAACCGAAGCTACGCCAACTGATTTCTTTATAAAACAGTAGATGAGTAAAACCATGTTTTCAATGAGTAATACATACTTTTTAGTTAGTTTTACATACAGACAACATTGGTTATCAATACTTTTTTATATTTTTATCCTGCTATAAAAAGATTTATTTTGAAAAATTTACCCACATTACTTTTACTATTGTTTGCTACTGTTCTTTCTTCCTGTGGTGGAGATGATGATTATTCCCCTACAGAAACAAATGACACAGAAGCACCAAGTGCACCTGCTAACTTAACTGCATCTAATGAAACCGAAAGCTCTATAGACATATCTTGGGACGCTTCTACAGATAATGTAGGCGTTATAGGCTATAAAGTATTTCAAGACGGAATTGAGATTGCTTCTAATGTTTCTGGCACAAGTTATACTGCGCTAAACCTAGATTTTGAAACCACCTACAGCTATAGTGTAATTGCTTTTGATGCTGCAGGAAACGAGTCTAATACAAGCAATACAATTGATGCAACTACTATTGATGCTCCTTTTGGCTTTAGAGACAACTTATCTCAAATGGGTGTTTATGTTGAAGATATGGCAACTTTAACCCCTTCAACTGGTGTACAGCTTTATGAAATAAATACAACCTTATTCACAGATTATTCAAAAAAACAACGTCTTATTAAATTACCCGATGGTGAAACTCTAACTTACAATGGTGATGATTTATTACCTAGCTATCCAGATGAAACGCTTATTGCAAAAACATTTTTTTACAATATAGACGATAGAGATCCTAGCTTAGGAAAAACAATAATTGAAACTAGGATTTTCTTAAAAATAAATGGTGTTTGGGAAGTTGGTGATTACATTTGGAACGAAAGTCAAACTGATGCCACATATACCGAAAATAGTAGTCAAATTGCCATTAGTTTTATTGATGAAGATGGAGATACTAATAACATAGACTATGTTATTCCATCAAAACAAGACTGTTTTACTTGCCATAATAACAATAGTACTCCTATTCCTATAGGGATGAAATTACGTAGTATGAATTTTACACCTTCGTATACTGGTGGACAAAATCAATTAGACTTCTTTATTAACAATGGGTTATTAGAAGGTCTTGGTAGTTCTTCTGAGGTAAGTGTATTACCAGATTGGACAGATACTGCCAATTATGACATTTTTGAACGTGGAAGAGCCTACCTTGATGTAAACTGTGCGCATTGCCATAGACCAGGGAGTACAACACCACCAGAGATAGAGCTTGATTTAAGACTGGAGACGCCTTATGCAGATACTAAAATTTATGAGAAACGATCAAGCATTGAAGCACGATTCTCTTCTGTAATAGCAGGGTATAGTATGCCACTTATAGGTAGAACTGTTGTACATGAAGAAGCGCTCACAATGTTAATGGATTACTTATCACAAATTAGTGAACCATAATAATCAACAAAAAATAATAATTTGTAAAACCACTCAATATTGAGTGGTTTTTTGTTTTAACAAAACTTTAATCCACCAAAAATTAAACTTAATAACAGATAGTAAGTCCTATAGATATAACGTTTAAAATAAAATACATGAAAAAATTAGCATTCCTTGCAATACTACTAGTTACAATAACTGGTGTTGCACAACAAAAAGAAAGAAAAGACAAAAGGAGTAACCTTACTACAGAGCAAATGGCAGAGTTAATGACAAAAAAAATGACTTTGCATCTTGATTTAAATGAAAAACAACAAGCTCAGGTTAATGAGATAAACATTGAAATAGCTGCAAAAAAGAAAGAAATGAGAGCCAATAGAAAAGAAATGGCAGATATGAATGATACCGAGAAATTTGAAGCTAGAAAAGCTTTTCTTGATGATAGGATAGAAGTAAAAGAAAAAATGAAGTCTATTTTAAATGCTGAGCAATATGAGAAGTGGGAAAAAAGCATGAAAAGAAAGGCTGGTAAAAAGAGACAAGACACAAAAAGAAAAGGACGAAAAGGCAGAAAATAAATTTTTGGCGTAATAATTGGTTACTATCTTTTGAATTAGTTACTTTAGTAACATAAATTTATTAAAAATGAAAAAAATAGTAACCAAAATCGCTTTCGCTTTGTTCATGCTACTTGGTATGCAAGCAGTATCAGCGCAAAGCTTAAGTCAAAATCAAGATAGACCAGAAGTTATTGCAAAAAAAACAGTTGCAGAGCTTTCGCAAACACTTGATTTAAGTGGAGACCAACAACGTACATTGTTTAGAGCTTATGTATCTAAAATTTCTAATTACCGAAAAGAAGTAGAGAGTAAGCCAAGTACAAATGCTGGTGTAACCGAGGCTAAGAAAAAAATTGATGCTACTTTCAAAGAAAGTGTAAAAAAAGCATTAACACCTGAACAATATAAAAAATGGCTTACACTACAAGACCAATAAATTGAAGTGTCGCCAATAATTTAAAAAGCCTTTCCACTTGGAAAGGCTTTTTAAATTATAACTGTTTTGATACTTCATTACAGGCATCAATAGTTTTATCCAAATCTTCATAGGTTAAGGCATCACATAAAAACCAAGTTTCAAAAGCACTTGGTGCAATGTAGATTCCTTTGGCAAGCATATCATGGAAAAACTTCTTAAAAGTATTATTATTTGCCAAAGCTGCAGTTTCAAAATTTGTAACAGATGTTTCACAAAAATGAACAGATATCATAGAACCTACCCTATTTATAGTATGGGTAACTTTATTTCTTGATAATACCTCTGCTAACCCTTTATGTAAATATTCAGTTTTTTTAGCAAGAGATTCAAAAACTTGCGGTTTTGAGTTAAGTTCAGTTAACATTGCTAATCCTGCAGCCATGGCCAATGGATTTCCGCTTAGTGTTCCAGCTTGATATACAGGACCAAGTGGTGCTAGGAAGTTCATTATTTCTTCACGAGCAGCAAAAGCACCTACAGGTAGCCCTCCTCCTATTACTTTTCCAAAAGTTACAATATCTGCATTAATCCCGTATAATTCTTGTGCCCCACCCTTTGCAAGTCTAAAGCCAGTCATCACTTCATCAAAAATTAATAGGATATCGTTTTCATCACATACTTTCCTAAGTGATTGTAAAAAACCATCAGAAGGTGGAATACATCCCATATTCCCTGGTACTGGTTCAATAATAATACAGGCAATTTCATCTCTATTATTTTCAACTAAAGTAGTTACACTTTCAATATCATTATAAGAAGCTAACAAAGTGTCTTGCGCTGTTCCTTTAGTAACTCCTGGGCTATTAGGTGACCCAAAAGTAACTGCACCACTACCCGCTTGTATTAAAAAAGAGTCGCTATGTCCGTGATAACAACCCGCAAACTTTATAATTTTATCTTTTCCTGTGTAGCCCCTTGCTAGTCGTACAGCACTCATACAAGCTTCAGTACCACTATTTACAAAACGTATTTTATCTATGTTTGGCACCATAGAAACTGCAAGTTTTGCAATTTCAGTTTCAATTTCAGTAGGCATCCCAAAAGAAGTCCCTTTTTTTGTTTTTTCAATAACAGCATTTACAACTGAAGGATAAGCATGCCCCAATATCATTGGACCCCAAGAGTTTATATAATCTATTAAGGTGTTTCCATCTTCATCGTAGAGATAGGCTCCTTCTGCTCTTTTAACAAAAATAGGATCTCCTCCAACGGCTTTAAATGCTCTTACAGGTGAGTTTACACCCCCAGGTATTACTTTTTGTGCTTCAGAAAACAAAGCACTACTTCTCTTATAAATCATAAATGATTATTGATTTTTTACAGGATGCAAATATAATACTTGCCCAACAGAAATGGTATCAGATTCTAACCCATTATAATCCTTTAACGTTTGTATAGTAACATTAAAACGCCTTGATAAACTATATAGCGTATCGCCTTTTTGTACGGTGTAGGTTTTAACCTTAGAAGGAGAATTATTAGTTTTTTTCTTGCCAAGTACTTCCTGATCATACTTTGTTAAGTCATACCTATCTATGATACTAATAAGCTTATTTGGATACTTAGGGTCTGTAGCATAGCCTGCTTTTTTTAATCCTCTTGCCCATCCTTTGTAATCATCTTTTCGTAATGAAAATAAATCACTATAGCGACTTCTACCTGTTAAAAACAAAGAGTGATCTCTAAAAGAATATTTAGGGTCTTTGTACTTTCTAAAACATTCTTGTAGTTCATCATCATCATGATAAACACGATCACCAGTCCAAGTTGTATGGCATTTTATACCAAAATGGTTATTTGCTTTTTTAGTAAGTTCTCCCCTACCAGCACCACTTTCGAGAATCCCTTGAGCAAGTGTAATACTTGCAGGAATACCATATTTTGCCATTTCGTCTTTAGCAATGGTACTGTAATTATTAATGTAATTACTAACTACCTCTGCGTAAGAAGCATTTTTTGGAGGGCTTTTTATAACTGTTTTTGGAGTTTCAGTTTTTTCTTTAACAACAGTCTTTTTAGGAATAGGTTTTTTAGTAATAACCTTTTCCGTTTTTGTTTTATTTGAAGTACTTATCGCTTTCTTTTTAGATTTACAAGAAGCTAATACAAGTAGGCTAATAAAAATTAATGGTAAAATTCTCTTAAGCATTATATAGTAATTTGAGGTAATCCTTTTTTTTGTAATCTTATGTTCATCCCTTCAATTCCTTGTAAACCTCCAGTATGAATGGCTAAAATACGACTATTAGGTGTAAAATAGTTTCTAGAAATCAAATCATAAATACCATACATCATTTTACCAGTATAAATAGGGTCTAAAGGAATATTAGTTTGTACTTTATAATTATTTATAAAACGAATTAATTGCGCATCTATTTTGGCATACCCGCCAAAATTATATGTATCTATAATCTTATAATTACTCTTTGAAGTATATTTTTCTATTTCAGAGGACTGAAAAGTTCCATTTAAAGCTGAAAAACCTAGTATTTCTTGATTAATACTTGAAGCTTTTATTAAACCAGCAATTGTACCTCCTGTACCAACTGGAACACACACATACTCATAGTTTTCTGGTAAATTGGTTAAAATTTCTTCACAACCTTTTACCGCAAGTTCATTTGTGCCACCTTCGGGGAGTAAATAAAAGTCTCCAAATCTTTGTTTTAAATCATTGATAAATAAGGTGTCTTCCTTCTTTTTATAATCTTCTCTAGAGATAAAGTGAAGTTTCATTCCTTGTGATAGTGCAAAACTTAAAGTTGGGTTGTCCTGTACTGAAACAGATAATTCTTCTCCTCTAATAACTCCAATTGTTTCAATATTATTTAACTTTCCAGCAGTAGCAACGGAAGCTATATGGTTTGAAAAAGCACCTCCAAAAGTTAATAAACTACGCTTTTCTAGTTTTTTTGCCTCTAACACATTGTATTTTAGCTTTCTATACTTGTTTCCAGATACAAAAGGATGGATTTTATCTTCTCTTAGGACATGGAACAGAATATTCTTCTCTTTTAATGATTCAGATTCTATTTTATCAATTTTTTGAAGTCTTTCCATTCGAGGGATTAGTAAACATTAGAGTTCTTAAAATTATCTTAAATTAAAATAAACAAAACCAATTAGTAATATTTTTCGTACATATCATAAAATTAATTGCATTTTATCGAATTATTTGATATTTAATCGTTTATCGTGTATATTTACCATCCCAAATCAAAAAATCAAAGTTATGTCCCCTACCTACAAATTTAATACTGTAGTTTTATTTACTGCTCTATTATTCTCATTTATTTTAGAAACAGAGGCTCAGGTTGGAATCAACACAACAAGTCCTGCTAATGGAGCATTATTAGATGTTTTTAGCCCAGATAAAGGTATGCTTATACCACGAGTTGAGCTAACAGGTACAGATGACACTACAACAATAAGTCCTGCAACCATAGGTCTTTTAGTTTACAATACCGATATCGCAGGAGCATTAGCAGTCCAGGTTACTCCAGGTTTTTATTATTGGGGAGGATCACAATGGCTACGTTTTTACAATAGAGGATATGGTATAAAATACGACCAAACATCTGAAACTACAGCAAGTTCTCTTAATTTCATATATACCCAAATATCAGGTCTTGATACTGGCTTTATAAATGTTCCATATTCTGGCACTTACCAAATTAAGGTTGAAACTACATATGCATGTGGCGATCTTTCTTCTACCGCCTCAGATGGAGTAGGTCAAGCATCTATTAGCCTAAATATGACTACTGGGGTTGGACTTCCAGTTAACGTAAAAGAAAAATATGTAACCTCAACTTCAAAACGAGTCAACGCTACTACAATGAATGGTTTACCACAAAACACATCTATTGTTTATACAGTAGATCTAGATGTTCTACAAACATATCGTTTTAATGTTACAGGAAGAGAATGGTCTCGAAACAATGTAGGTCTCGGTGTATTTGGAAAAGACACAAGTGGTTATCCAGGTGCAAGTGGGGTTAATGATGCGCATCGTGGCTCTATTTCTATCGTGCTTTTAAAGCAACAGTAATACACTTAAAGAAATTACTGAAGACTCATTAATCAATAAAAAATTATCGTTTCGTTGAAAATAATATAGCAAGCTATGACACCAACAATACACATTTCAAAAAAAATAATTCTAATAAGCTTTTTAGCTCTATTAGGAACGTTTAATGCTACTGCTCAAGTGGGTGTTAACACAACAACACCTGAAGCATCTTCTGCACTAGATATTACTAGTACAGATAAAGGTTTTTTAATGACCAAAATAGCACTTACAGGTACAGACGACACTTCAACAATCACACCTTCCCCAACAACAGGATTATTGATATATAATACCGCTACAGCGGGAACTCCAGGAAATGAAGTTGTACCAGGCTTTTATTATTTTAATGATACAAGATGGCGTCGTTTTTACAACCAAGGATATTCACTTTCTTATGACCAGACTGCTGCAGTTACTGCAAGTACAAGTAATACTACTTATGTTGTACTCCCTGGTCTTGACTCAGGTAATATAACAGCACCATTTAGTGGCACCTATCAAATTCGAGTAGAAGGATATTACTCAGCAGGAGATCTTATTAGTACTTCTGGAGATGGAGCTTCGCAAGGTTCTATTAGTCTAGCTATGGCAACCATTCCTAGTGGTGGAGGTGGTGGAGGTTGTGCAGGAGGTATTTCTGCTTTCCCTTATAGCGAAAGCTTTGAATCTGGATTAGGAGCATGGACACAATCTGGTGCAGATGATCTAGATTGGATTCAAAATTCTGGTGGAACAACTAGTGGTAGTACCGGGCCATCTGGTGCATCTGATGGAACTTTTTACAGGTATGTGGAAGCTTCAGGTAATGGTACAGGATACCCAAATATGCAAGCTATCTTAAATTCACCTTGTTTTGATTTAACTGCTCTCTCATCTGCTTCATTTAATTTTGACTATCACATGTATGGAGCAGCAGATATGGGAACTTTTGATTTAGAAATTAGTACTGACAATGGAGGTTCTTGGACTTCGATTTGGTCTCGTACTGGAAATCAAGGAAACTCATGGTATTCAGAAAGCATTGATTTATCTGGATATGCTGGTGGTTCTGTTCAATTAAGATTTAATAGAGTAACTGGGTCAACATGGCAGGCAGATATTGCCATAGATAATATTAGTGTAACTAACAGTCCTGGCGCTGCGTCATTTACAACAGTAAAAGAAACATACCTTACTACCGCGTCTAAGAGATTAGGAAGTACTACAGTAAATAATCTAGCGCAGAGTGCTACCATTATATACAATATAGACTTAACTGCAGGAACAACTTATAGGTTCGCTGTTCGAGGAAGAGAATGGCTTACTAACAATGTAGGTACTGGATCTTTTGGTAGAAACACTAGTGCATATTCTGGAAATAGTGTAAACGACGCACAGCGAGGCACAATGACTATAAGCCTAATTAAACAACTTTAAAATAATTAACACCCTCATTTAAACATATATCGTCATGAAAAAATATACTTCTATTATAATACTTATTATGGCTTTCACAATTTCAAATTGTGTTAATGCTCAAGTTGTGGTAGGTTCATCATCCCTTACAGGAGATGTTACAATTGATGACGGAGCTACATTCCAACTAAAAAGTGAAGATAAAGGGCTTATGATTCCTAAAGTGTTATTGCAATCTAGAAATGATAATACTACTATTTCATCTCCTACTGAAGGTCTATGGGTATATAATACTTCTAGTCTTGGGAGTGGTTTAGACAAAGTATCGCCAGGTTTCTACTTTTGGGACAGTTCTCGATGGGAAAAAATGTTTAATGAAGGGTTTACTGTTCAATATGAACAAACTGAAACAGTACGTGCAGCAAACACGACAACTACATATACTATTCCTGGTTTAGATCAAACATTTACAGCTCCTTATACTGGAGTTTACGAAATACATGTTACGGGATATATTGCAGCAGCAAATATGTCAAACACAAATTTTGAAGGTACCGTACATGGTTCTTATATTTTAGAAATTGATGGTACCAAAGTAGATGAGACTACTGTCACTTCTAATACTAAACGAGCGCCAACTAGTGCTTTTCAAGCTCTAGGAAGACAAGCTACAATGACTCACCTTGTTAATTTAAATGAAGGAGACACATACAACATTAGAGTACGTGCCCGACTATGGGATCATGAAAATGTTGACCCAAATAGCTTAAATGTTTCTGGAATATGTGGAGGAGCTGCTACAGGCTATGCCTTTTTTGGTATCTGTTCTGGACCATACAACGGTAACGATGGTTTAACAGACAATGCTCAAGACGCATATTTAACTATTACATTATTACAACAACTTTAAAACTTAAAAAAAATACTTATTTGTTAAATAACTACACCCCAAAACTTAACCTAATATGAAATTATCTTTTCCCCCCGTAAAAAAACTATTATTAACATTACCAATTCTAATAGTACTTAGCTTTATTCTCTTACAACCAAAAACAACAGGTGGAGAACAAAATGTTCCCGCCTACTCAGATACATCTAGAGACCATGAAGGGGACACTTTTTCTATTGTAGTTTATGATAAAAACACAGGTCAAGTTGGAGGAGCTGGTTGTAGCTGTGTGTCTTATAGTGGTGGAATAGATTTTTTAAGTGATCTTATAACAGATGGAACTAATAATTCTGACAATATAGTTGGCGCAATACATTCACAAGCAGCCTATAACGCATCAACTCAAACTATTGCCAGAAATAGAATGTTAGCTGGTGACACTCCACAAGAAATTATTGATGCAACTGTCGCAGCAGATGGAGGGTCAGCTTCAAGACAATACGGTGTTGTTGGCGCCAAACCATTCAATGCAGGTGCTGCAGGTCATACAGGTAGTAGTAATGGAAATTATGCTAATGATATTCAATATGATGATGCAAATTTTACTATTTCAATTCAAGGAAACATACTTGATACTTCTACTAATGGTGGACGAGATGACATTCTTTATGATATGCAAGAAGCTTTCCTTAGTGCAGATGGTACTCTTGGCGATAGATTAATGGCAGCGCTACAAGGAGCTAAACGAGTTGGAGGAGACAATAGATGTCAATCTAGAGGAAATAGTGGGCGTACTGCATTTGTACAAGTATTATCACCTGGAGAAACTAGCCCTGGTCTTGTTTATGATGTTGGAGATAATACTGCAGCAGTAGCAAACTTTATAGAACCTATTGATGTACTACAATGTATGTACGATAGTGGTGAAGGCAACACAGGTTTTTTCTGTAGACAAACAGTAGACACTTTCCCATATACAATGGATTTTGAAACTCAAACTTGGGAGAAAGAAGAAACATGTAACAATGATAATTCGTGGATAAGAACAAGATTTAGCACACCAGATGCAAACACAGGTCCAGCAGGGCCTAGCGAGGGAGATTTGTATGCATTTGTAGAGTCTTCTGATATTGGAAGCCAAAACTTTAACAATAGAGCAGTAATAGGATCACCATGTTTTATGATACCAACAAATAGCCCTGATGCTTCTATTGTTTTTGACTATCATATGTTTGGAGCCAATATGGGTACTTTAAGCCTAATGGCGAACTCAAACGACGGAAATGGATGGGTTCAATTATGGAGTGAAAGTGGAAATCAAGGAAATCAGTGGTTTACTAATGAAATTATAAATATTTCTCAATACGCTGGTGAAACAGTTAAGTTTAGATTTGATGCAACAACTGGTAATGGAGCATTAAGTGATATGGCAATAGACAATATCAGAGTATTAGATGATTTTTCTGTAGTATGTAGTAATACAGTTAGTGAATTTCCTTACAACGA
The DNA here is from genome assembly GCF_031846325.1 of Patiriisocius hiemis. NCBI lineage: Bacteria > Pseudomonadati > Bacteroidota > Flavobacteriia > Flavobacteriales > Flavobacteriaceae > Patiriisocius > Patiriisocius hiemis. The sequence continues at coordinate 140,050 of NZ_JAVRHZ010000003.1, forward strand.
AAGTTTTGAAGGAAACATTGGACTATGGATACAAGCATCTGGAGATGACGGAAACTGGTTAATCAACTCCGATACGACACCTTCAACAACAACAGGACCTAGTGCAGCAAATGATGGTACAGATTATCTATATATTGAAGCCTCTTCTAATGGTACAACTGGAGAAATTGGAGCTAACGCAACCGCAATATTAGAAAGCCCTTGTATTTCTATAGGAGACTTACCTGGTGTTTTCTTTAATTTTGACTACCATACTTTTGGCGATAATATTGGTACTATTGCAGTTGAAGTTAGTGAAGTTGAAGGTATTTGGAACAACATCTATACAACATCAACACCTTCAGAAGATGATTGGAAATCTGTAAGTTTAGACCTTTCAGCATATTCTGGAGACATTAAACTTAGATTTATAGGTACAACTGGAACTAACTTTTCTTCAGACTTAGCTATTGATAATGTTTCAATAAATATTCCTTGTTTATCTACATCAACATATAATGGCTCTTGGAATGATTTTCCAGACTCATTAAATAATCAAGTAATTATAAATTCAGATTACACAGTAACTTCTTCTAATATTGAAGGATGTGATTTGGTTATTGCAAATGGTGTTACCTTAACTGTCCCTGCAGACACATACCTTAGAATTAAAGGTGATATCACAGTAAATGGTACTCTAATAATTGAGCATCAAGGTAGTCTTATACAAGTAGATGAAGATGCAGTTGTAACAAAAGGAGGTTCTGGTATCATTAATGTTGAAGTGACCACACCAGTTCTTAACCCTAAAGACTTTATGCTTATAGGGAGTCCTATGGATAATGAAACTAGACAAAATTTATTTATTTCAGATTACAGAGTAATGGAGTCACACCCAGAAAACTTTATACCAGATGATAATGTACCTGTAGCGTTTGGAATTAACTTTGCAGATGATAATAGAGACAACTGGATAAATTACCCTTCTGGACCAATAAATGAAGGTAGTGCATATTTATTAAGACCAGAAAATGACGAAACACAACCTGCTTCTAGTTATGACATAACTTTCTCACAAGGAACATTAAACAATGGTGATTTTAGTATACCAGTTACTTATAACGGTGCGACTAATAACCCAGGCGGGACGTTAAATATGATTGCCAATCCATATCCATCGGCTATCTCAGTAGTAGAGTTTTTAGAACAGAATCCTTCTGTTAATGAAATTTATTTCTGGGAACATATTACAACTCCTAATGGAAGTCTTCCGGGAGCTTACACACTTAATTATAGCATGGAAGATATTTCACGTAGAAACATTTCTGCTGGAACTGCAGCTGGAAATGATGGTAGCGGTACTACGGCACCAGGTGGAAACATTGCAAGTGCCCAAGGATTTATTGTTATAGTAACAGATAATACACCAATTGTATTTAACAACACTATGAGAGTAACGAGTGAAAATAATACTCTTAGAACAGAAGATGAGAACTTGATTGATCAAATTGGATTACGAGTAACAGATGCTAGAGATTATGTAGGTGGTAATGCTGTGCTAGCTTTTAACCCTAAAGCTACAAGCGAGTATGACCCTGGATACGACTCAAAAAGTATAGCTACTATAGTATCATTATTCACACTAGATGGAACTTCTGATACTGCTAATGCTTATGGTATACAAACTATAGAACCTTTTAATGATTCGATGGAGATACCGTTAGGTTTCGCAAGTCAAATTGATGAAGAATATACCTATACTATTAGTATTAATTCAATTAAAGGAAACAATATAGATAGAGAAGTTGTTTTATTAAGAGATAATTATAATGGAACAACGGTAAATCTTAGCGATCAAGATTATGAATTTAAAAGTACCAAAGGTATCTTTAATGATAGGTTTACTATCCTTTTCAAAGGTCAAACTGTTTTAGGAACACAAGAGCAAAACCTTGAAGAGTTAATTGCTGTTTTCCCTAATCCAGCTAATGACTATATAACAATCAATACTAGAGAGGCTATTAAGTCTATTCAAGTGTATGATATACAAGGTAGACTAGTTAAAAATGTTGATGGTATTAGTACTAAAACAGAACAAACTATAAATCTTCAAGGATTAGAAAACTCAATGTATCTAGTAAAGGTTAATGCTGAAAATGGTACTAGTTTTACAAAAAGAATAATTAAAAAGTAGCCCCCTAAATAAACCTAATAAATTTCCAAAAAGACCTTTGTTTTAGATAACAAAGGTCTTTTTCATTTCCATAAGCTTCACGCTCAAAACTTATATTTCTATACGCAAGATTTCTGTTTTTATATTGAATTAGTCGGATTATAAACTCTATACCGTACCAAAGATAAAAAGGGAGTACTAACATTTCAATTTGTTGTCTAAGGTGTATTTTTTCATGATTCATGAATACTTTATCATTTACCAATTCTTTTAAGCGCACCACTATAAAAGGCCAAAGCGTAATTCCGTTAAAGCCTTTCCTAAGAAAAAGTCTATTTACCAAAACAATCATAACCACAAGGTAATAAATTGGTATTTTTGTAATATGCTTTTTCCTAAGAAAAAAATAGAAATTGAAGACGGAGACTATTATTTAACTCCAGAAGGATACAAATGCTTTACAGAGCAATATCACTTAAAAAGAGGCTATTGTTGTGAAAGTGGGTGTAGACATTGCCCTTATGGATTTAATAAGCCAAAAAAAAAGAACACATAAAATTTTTCACTAAAAATGACTTTTAAAGAAGAGATAGTAGCAGGAATTACAGATAACTTGCCAGCACCAAAACCCTATGACCCAACGGTTAATCATGCTCCAAAAAGAAAGGAAATACTTGCTGAAAATGAAAAAGAACTAGCACTTAGGAATGCTTTACGCTATTTTAAACCTAAACATCATGCTACCCTTCTACCAGAGTTTAAAGAAGAATTAGAAAAATTTGGCAGAATCTACATGTATCGCTTTATGCCAGAACATAAGATTTATGCAAGACCTATAGATCAATATCCTGGTAAATGTGAACAAGCCAAGGCTATTATGCTAATGATTCAAAATAATCTTGATCATGCTGTGGCACAACACCCTCATGAACTTATTACATATGGTGGTAATGGAGCTGTTTTTCAAAACTGGGCACAATATAGATTGGTAATGCAATACCTCTCAGAGATGACTGAAGAACAAACTCTTGTAATGTACTCTGGTCATCCTCTTGGCTTATTTCCATCTCATAAAGATGCTCCTAGAGTTGTTGTAACAAATGGAATGATGATTCCTAATTACTCTCAACCAGACGATTGGGAAAAATTTAATGCTCTTGGGGTTACACAATATGGACAGATGACAGCCGGAAGTTATATGTATATTGGTCCACAGGGGATTGTTCATGGGACTACCATTACAGTTTTAAACGGTTTTAGAAAAATTAAAAAATCTCCAAAAGGTGGTCTTTTTGTAACTTCAGGATTAGGAGGGATGAGCGGAGCGCAACCCAAAGCAGGAAATATTGCTGGTTGCGTAACAGTATGTGGAGAAGTAAATAAAAAAGCTACGCATACAAGACACAGTCAAGGCTGGGTAGACGAAGTAATTAGTGACGTTAGATTGCTCGCTAAAAGAGTGTCCCAAGCAGTTGAAAACAAAGAGACTGTTTCTATAGCTTATGACGGGAACATAGTAGACGTTTGGGAACATTTTGCAGAAGAAGATATTAAAATTGATCTTGGTAGTGACCAGACATCTCTACACAACCCTTGGGCTGGAGGCTACTATCCTGCAGGTATGAGTTATGAAGAAGCTAATGATATGATGGCCAACAACCCATCATTATTTAAAGAAAAAGTTCAAGAAAGCTTACGAAGACATACTGCAGCCATAAATAAACATACTGCAAAAGGAACTTACTTTTTTGATTACGGAAATGCATTTTTATTAGAAGCATCTAGAGCTGGAGCTGATATACTTTCTGAAGAAAAAAATAGAGAATTTAAATACCCATCCTATGTACAAGACATAATGGGTCCTATGTGTTTTGATTATGGGTTTGGCCCCTTTAGATGGGTTTGTGCTTCTGGAAATACTGAAGATTTAGCAAAAACCGATGCCATAGCAACAAAAGTTTTAGAAGATTTAATGAAAAATTCTCCTGAAGAGATTAAACAACAAATGGCAGATAATATTCAATGGATTAAAGGAGCTCAAGAAAACAAATTGGTTGTAGGCTCTCAAGCTAGGATTTTATATGCTGATGCAGAAGGAAGAATAAAAATTGCAGCGGCTTTTAACAAAGCAATTTCTGAAGGAAAATTAGGCTCAGTTATCTTAGGAAGAGATCATCATGATGTCTCAGGAACAGATTCTCCATACAGAGAAACATCAAATATTTATGACGGAAGCCGTTTTACAGCAGACATGGCAATACATAATGTAATTGGAGATAGCTTTAGAGGTGCAACCTGGGTAAGCATACATAATGGCGGTGGAGTTGGTTGGGGCGAGGTTATTAATGGTGGTTTCGGTATGGTTCTTGATGGTAGTAAGGATGCACAACGACGTCTAGAATCTATGCTTTTCTGGGATGTAAATAACGGAATAGCGAGACGTAGCTGGGCAAGAAACAATGAAGCGGTATTTGCTATAAAAAGAGCGATGGAAAACAATCCAAGCCTTAAAGTAACACTACCTAACTTTGTTGACGATTCTTTATTTTAAAAAATTATACTATGAAAGCACTTCGATTTTTACCATTAGTACTTCTTCTAGCAATAGTTTCATGTAGTCCTGTTCGCGTAGCTACAGATTATGATAGAGAAGTGAATTTTGATTTATATCAAACTTATGCCTTCTACAAACCAGGTATAGATAAAGCAGCAATTAGCGATCTTGACAAACGAAGAATACTTAGAGCTATTGATGCAGAATTAGCTGCAAAAGGAATGAATAAATCTGAAACTCCCAACTTACTTGTAAGCATTTTTACTAAAGAGAAAGAGCGTGTAAATGTGTATCAAAACAACTTTGGCTGGGGTGGCGGCTGGGGATTTGGCTGGAACCCATGGTGGTGGGGAGGTGCTAATTGGGGCACATCAGTTAGCCAAAGAACAGAAGGTTCGCTATTTATAGACCTAATAGATGCCAAAACAAATCAACTAGTATGGCAAGGTATAGGTACCGCAAACTTAATTACCTCTGGTAATATTGACAAAAAAGAACAACGCATAAAAGAAATTGTACAAGAAATTTTAATGAAATTTCCTCCCGGAGCTATGGAAAAGTAACCTCAAAAAAGCCACTATTTAGTGGCTTTTTTTTAATTAATACCCCAACACTTTCATAATTTTATCCTTTACTTTTCATTTTTAAGATATCATCATTTCTTCCAAAAGTCTTAAAAATAAAACCTAATCAAATTAAAGGTTTTACACACAGGAATGTTACATAATTTAAAACATTCAAATTACCAACATTCACGATTTTGTTACATTAGTTATACAACTTGTTACAATGCTAATAATCTGCAGTTTGACTTTCCATTAATTTTACACCTATAAGTACTTATATCATTAAAAAGGGTTTAAACACCCTAACATAAAAGGAGTTTTAACTACTGACAAACAAACAGTTAAACTCTAATTTTATCAAATATTAAATAATTTATTATTAACTAAATACTACGTAATTATGAAACCAATTTTTACATTTTTTTTATTGTTGTTTACAACAATTATTTTCGCTCAGGACAATATGTTTGTCCATACCGCAACACCAGCAAACATTTCTGCTGATGCCAGTTTTATTGACCATCCATTATTAAATAATAACCCTACTGCGCAGCTAATTGTTTCACATAACTGGAATCCTCCTGGAAGTACTGGTGTTTATAATGACAATATAACTGGAGTTTTTTATAGCAATTCTCAAAATAGGTGGGGTGTTTATAATGAAAGCGGTGCATCAATGCTAGATGGGTCATCTTATAATATATTTATAGGACAAAGTACAGACATTACTTTACATATTGCAGATTTAGCAAATCAAGATACCAATCCAATATATTCTATTTTAAATCATCCAAATTTAAATGGAAATCCAGATGCGCAAGTCATTCTTACCACCTATTATAATCCAAATGGTATAAGAAACAATCATAATTATGGTGTTTGGTATGATAGTGCAGATGATCGTTGGAAAATTTATACAGAAGATTTGGTAGATATCCCATTAGATTCAGCCTTCTTTGTAGGTGTTGGAGAAACCGACGCTATAACTATTACTCATACTGCAACAGCAGCAAATATTAGTGGTAACTGGACTGAAATAGATCATCCATTACTTGATAACAACCCTGACGCTGTGTTAGTATTTACTCATAACTGGGGTGCTACAGGAGATAGCTCTAATGTTATTTTAGACAAAACCTTAGGGGTTTGGTACACCGGATCTAAATGGGCAATTTATACTGAAGATTTAAGCCCAATGCCTCAAGATATAGAGTTTGACATTACAATTTATGACTCACCCGTATTAGGAATAGAGGATAATACAATTGAAGGTTTTAGCATGTATCCTAACCCAACTAACAATCAATTAAACATTACTGCTAAAGAAGCTATCTCTAATATTTCAATCTATAATGTATTAGGACAAGAAATCGCTACTTACAAAGGGAACGATGTAATTATGAACATTGATGTTTCTCAATTATCAACAGGGACGTACATCGCTAAAGTTCAAGTTGGAGATGCGGTTAAAGCTTCAAAGTTTATAAAGCTTTAAAATATTCAATTAACTAACTAATCATTAAAAAGAGGTGCATTTTGTGCCTCTTTTTTAATACCCTAAAATCTCCTCAATCTTTTTCTTCACCTTTTCTGTAGAAGGAATCATCGTTTCTTCTAGGATACTGTTTAATGGAATCGCAGGCATATTCTCACTACCAATAAGCATTACTGGTGCGTCCAATTCTTGAAAACACTCTTCTTGAATGCTACCCTGTAATCCTCTTGAAAAACCATTATTGCTAGGTTCTTCTGTAACTACTAGGCATTTTTTACATTTTTTAACCGATTTAAACATAGTATCATAATCTAATGGATGTAATGTTCTTAAGTCAATAATTTCAATTCTATGAGTCATTTCAAGTTCTCTAGATGCATTATAAGCCCAATGCACTCCCATTCCGTAGGTAATAATAGACAACGTTTCTTCTTCCTCTTGAGGCCATATTTCTTGTAATACCCAAGCTTTCCCAAAAGGCAACACGTAATCTTCGGCTGGTTCTATGGAGGTTGCTCCTTTAGTTCCTTTAACTTTACTCCAGTACAATCCTTTGTGTTCAAAAATCACCACAGGATTAGGGTCATAATAAGCAGCCTTCATCAAACCTTTTAAATCGGCTCCATTACTTGGATAAGCTATTTTAAGTCCTCTAATATTTGTGACAATACTTTCTACAGAAGACGAGTGATAAGGCCCTCCACTTCCGTATGCACCAATAGGGACTCGTAAAATCATGCTAACTGGCCATTTTCCATTAGACAAATAATTACTTCTACTTACTTCTGTAAATAACTGATTTAATCCTGGCCAAATATAATCTGCAAACTGAACCTCAACAATTGGCTTTAACCCTACAGCACTCATCCCGACTGTAGAGCCAACAATAAATGCCTCTTGAATAGGTGTATTAAAAACTCTATTATCACCAAATTTTTGTGCTAAGGTGGCAGCCTCTCTAAAAACACCTCCTAATCGTCCTCCCACATCTTGACCATACAACAAGCATTCTTTATGCTTTGCCATCAACTCTTCTATAGCAAACAATGCACAATCTACCATTACTACTTTTTCTGCTCCCTCTGGAGAACGTTCTCCTTTTTCTTCGGTTATTGTTGTTGGTGCAAAATCATGGGTAAATAGATCTTCTGGAGAAGGGTCTTCTGCGTCTAATGCTTCTTTGAAATGATTTTCAACTACTGTTTTAGCCTCTTTTTCTAGCGCCTCAATATCACCTTCAGAAAAACTAGAATCTAATAGCAATTCCTTCATTTTTGGATAAGGGTCTCTAGATCGTGCTTCTTCTAAGTCATCACGATAAAACTCCATTCGCACTCCAGAAGTATGATGATTTAACAATGGAACTTTTGCATGTACCAAGAAAGGCCTACGCTCTTCTCTTATTATTTTTATCACATTTTGTAGGGTCGTGTAACTTTCTTCGAAATCTGTACCATCTATAGAGACAGCTTCTAAGCCATGAAAACCTGCTGCATATTCTGCTGCATTCTGTGCTCTTGTTTCTTCTTCGTTTGCTGAAATATCCCAACCATTATCTTGTACTAAATACAAAATAGGTAGTTGCTTTAACGCCGCCATCTGGAAGGCTTCGGCAATTTCTCCTTCGGTAACTGAAGCATCACCAAGCGAACATACTACAAAAGGTGCCTCCTCTTTTGAAGGAGTAGAAAGTTTTTCAACTTCATTATACCAAAAACCCATAGCAACGCCAGTTGCTGGTATTGCCTGCATACCCGTAGCACTACTTTGATGCGGAATCTTAGGCTTATCGTCATCTTTTAAACTTGGATGCGAATAATAGGTTCTTCCACCAGAAAAAGGGTCGTCTTTTTTTGCTAGAACTTGTAACATTAAATCATAGGGAGTCATACCTATAGCCAGTAACATAGAGTCGTCTCGGTAATATGGGAACGCATAATCTTGTGGGAGTAATTGCATCCCAATAGCAGTTTGTATTACCTCATGTCCCCTAGATGTAGCATGTACGTATTTTGAAACTAGCTTGAAGTTTTCTTCATAAAGCTCTGTCATTGCCTTAGCAGTCACTAGGTTTTTAAATCCTTTTTCTAAAACTTCTCTTGATAATTTGCGCTCCATCTATTATATTTTAACCATCCAATTAAAAATATCTTTTTCTTTTCCTGTTTTTATAGCATTGAGTGTATTGTTAACATCAAGACCCACAGGGCTATTGTCTGAAACATGAATAGTCTCTTCTCCCCATCCTATTTCATGAATATATGCAATCCCAACGGCAGTTCCGGTACCAAAAGCTTCTTCTAACGACCCATTTGCTGAAGCTTCTTTAACCTCATCAATAGTTATAGGTTTTTCAGTAACTTCAAAACCCTTATGCCTTAAAAGGTCTATAACACTCATCCTTGTAATACCATCAAGGATAGCACCATCTCTCTTAGGCGTTATAAATGCTCCATCAATCTTAAAAAAAATGTTCATGGTTCCAACTTCCTGAATATATTTATGCTCATGTGCATCTAACCAAAGTACTTGGTCATAGCCTTTTGCTTTAGCAATTTCGGTAGGTCTAATAGCTGCAGCGTAGTTTCCAGCAGCTTTTGCTTCTCCTGTTCCACCCTCTGCTGCGCGGATGTACTTTTTTTCAGCATACAGTTTTATTCTATTACTGAAAAAAGGCCCGGCAGGTGAGGCTATAATAATAAATTTAAAACTAGTGGCTGCACGCATTCCAATAAAAGGTTCGTCTGCATACATAAAAGGACGCAAATACAAAGCACTTCCCTCCTGCGGTGGAATCCACTTACGTTCTGCTTTTACCAATGCTTTTAAACCTTCAACAAACAAGTCTTCTGGAAACGTTGGCATCCCCATTCTATCTGCGCTAAAATTTAATCGCGCTGCATTTCTTTGGGGTCTAAATAGCATAGGTATACCATCTTGATCCAATGTAGCCTTCATACCTTCAAAAATAGCTTGCCCGTAATGTAAGGCCATAGCTGCTGGATGAGTAGGAATGTTATCCAACGGTTGTACTCTTGGGTTATTCCATTGCCCATCGTGATAATCACAAATAAACATATGGTCTGTAAAGGTTCTACCAAGCGGAATATTATTAAAATCTAAAGAGTGAACTTTAGATGTTTGTACTTCGGTAGTGGTTATATTAAAATTCATTCTATTTTATTTGTTTGTTATTTCAATCCCCGAAGTGTTATAATAAGTAAAAAGAAAAAAATCATTAAACAGATTACTTCTCATTTTGTACTTCGTGTTCAAAATGACAGTATTACTATATTTAAATTTTTCTTTCCCTATCAAACTGCTCCATATTATCCGCAATTCTTCGTAAGAAAGAACCAGCTAAATAACCATCTACAATTCTATGGTCAAATGAAAGAGATAGATACATCATACTTCTAATTTCTATCGTATCTCCTTCTTCTTTTTCAATAACTTCAGCTCTTTTTTTAATAATACCTGTTGCTAATATTGCTGCTTCAGGTTGATTAATTATAGGAGTACCCATTAAACTACCAAAGGTTCCAACATTACTTATTGTAAACGTGCTTCCTTTAGTATCGTCACCCTTCAATTTATTATCTCTAGCTTTTCCAACTAATAAGTTTGTAGTAGCCGCAAGCTCTTGTAATTCTTTTTTATCTGCATTCTTAACAACAGGAACAATTAGATTGCCACTAGGTAAAGCTGTTGCCATTCCAATATTAATTTCTTCCTTAACTATTATATTTTTCCCGTCTAATGAAGAATTAATCATAGGAAACTCTTTAATGGCATTTGCAACAGCTTCAATAAAAAGAGGAGTGAAGGTTAGTTTCTCTTCAAATTTTTCTTGAAAAGCTACTTTGTTTGCATTTCGCCATTGTACCATATTAGTAAGGTCTGCTTCAACATATGCTGTTACATGTGGAGAAGTATGCTTACTATAGACCATATGGTCTGCAATCATTTCTCGCATACGATCCATTTCAACAATCTTACCAGTTCCCTTATCAAATTTTAAGTCTGGAACTATAAACCCTGTATTTTCTGAAATAGGTTGAGCAAATTGGAAAGGGCGCCCTTCTTTAATGTAATTAGTCACGTCGCTTTTACGTATTCTACCATTTTCGCCGGTACCTTTTATTCGGGCTAGCTCTTCATAACTAATATGATGCTTTCTAGCAATACTATCTACTAATGGTGAAATAAAAAGATTATCATTTACTGTTACATTTTTAGAAGCTGTAAGAGACGTGCTCTTTTTTGGCTTTTTAACTTCTCTTTTTTCTGGTGAGCTTGAATTACTTTTTGTTGAAGAGGCGCTCTTTTTCTGTATTTCTTCTGAAAGTTCTAAGATTGCTATAATATCTCCAACAGGCACGACATCTTTTGCAGATACCTTGTGCGCTATCATTTTTCCTGGTGCAGGAGCAGGTACTTCATTATCTACTTTATCCGTAGCAACCTCAACCAGAATATCACCTTCTTCAAAGCTATCACCTTCATTAACTAACCAGTTTATGATGGTTCCTTCTGTGATACTCTCGCCCATTTTGGGCATTACAAATTCAGTCTCTTTCATTAAATAAAGTTTGATATAATTTACAAAATAACAAACTCATCTGCTAATTTGGTTAAAAAAACTAACTAAATTTATCTACATAGAATTTTATTCTTAAGTAGTATATAAAATAGTATTTTTGTTCTACAATTTTTAATTAAAAGCAGGATAAAAAGAAATTTAGCACAATGAAATTAGACAGTATAGACATTAGCATTTTAAAGTCACTCCAAAGCAACTCGAACAGAACTGTTAAAAGCTTGTCTCAAGAGCTTGGTTTATCTACTACACCTGTTTTTGAAAGAATAAAAAAACTTGAAAGAGAAGGTTATATTGAAGGATACTCAGCTCGCTTAAATCCAAGAAAGTTAGGGCTAAAACAAACTGTATTTGTAGCGATTACATTACAAGGACACACAAGGAGCTACTTAGAGAAATTTGTTAGGCAGGTAAATGAATTTCCTGAGGTAGTTGCATGTCACAGAATTAGTGGAACTTTTGATTACCTTTTAAAATTATTAGTAAAAGATGTTGAATCTTACGAACAGTTTATAATAACCAAGTTAACACTTATACCTTATCTAGGAAATGTACAAAGTATGATTACATTGTCTACTGGTAAAGAAAGTAATGAAATTGACTTAAGCCATTTGGAAAACTAACTTCTTTTTATCTCTTGAAGTGTTTTATAAAAATCTTCTTGAATAGGCCTATTTTTTGGTATTTCTCTGAGTGGTTCTACTTCTTTTAAAGTTTCATAACAATCCATTGGCAATTGTTGATATAGTTTTGTTCCAGCAGTTTTCCAAGCAATCATTTCGTCACTAACTTCTTTTATTGTTTTGGCTGGATTACCAACTATAAGTTGCCTGCTTTTAAATAATGTTTCTGCTTTTACAAATGACATTGCACCAACTATACATTCGTCTCCTATCTCCGCACCGTCCATAACAACGCTATTCATACCTATTAAACAGTTTTTTCCTAGATTGGCACCATGGATTACGGCACCATGACCTACATGTGCACTTTCTTTTAAAGTTATAGATTTACCTGGGAACATATGTACAGTACAGTTTTCTTGTACATTAACGCCATCTTCGAGAATGATTTCGCCCCAATCACCACGTATAGCTGCGCCTGGTCCTATATAGCAATTTTCACCAATAATAACATTACCAGTTACAGCAGCAAGTGGATGTACAAAGCTACTTTTGTGTACTACAGGGATATGTCCTTTGAAACTGTATATCATAAATTATTTAAACCGTTTCAGCGTTTCTTTTGTAAACTCACTTAAAACCAAGCGTCCTGAAATAATAGCTCTTTCTGCTAATAATTCATCCCAGTTTTCTGTACCAGACCACATAATTTTTTTCATCTCTTTCATAGCTTCTGGATTATATTTACATAGGTTTTCTGCAAAAGACTTAACAGCTTCGTCAAGTTCTTGAGTAGAATCATATACATTAGCATATAGTCCTTTTTGTCTTGCCCACTCTGCATCATAAAAACTATTAGCATCAATAGCAATCTGGCTCATGCCGCTTAAACCTAATTTTCGCTCTACTGCGGGACCTACTACAAATGGCCCTATTCCTATATTTAATTCACTTAACTTAATAGCTGCAAATTTTGTTGCCATGCAATAATCTGTAGCACTAGCAACTCCTACACCTCCCCCTACAGTTTTACCTTGAATTCTACCAATGATAAATTTAGGGCATTTACGCATAGCGTTTATGACATTAGCAAAGCCACTAAAAAATACTTTTCCAGTTTCGGCATCGTTAATATTGATTAATTCTTTAAAGCTTGCTCCAGCACAGAATGTTCTATCGCCCCCACTCTTGAGGATAATAACTTTCACATCGTCGTTAGTTCCGGCTTCTGTAATAGTATTTGCTAGTTTTGCTAATATATCTCCCGGTAAACTATTGTGTGCAGGGTGAAAAAATTCAATTGTTGCAATTCCGTTTTCAATATTTTGCTTTACGTATGGGTCTGTCATGTTTATTTTTAATTTTTATAATAATCCAAACTGTTCAAAGTGATGATTCAAATGTTTTCTTTCTAATAAATACCATTCATATTTATTTAATTCACCAAAAACAACATTTTTGAGTGTTGCATCGGGATGCTCCTTGAAAAACTCTATGTAATTTTCTCTTGTTTTCTTTAATTGTTCAATTGCCTCTTCTAAATTACTAAACCTTAACTCTTCAATCTTAGATTCTTTTGCTAACGGAAACATATGTTCCCGTGGCATTTTATCGTAATTATAAAGTGTATTTTTTACCTTTTCTAGAATTTTTTTTGGTGTAGCTATTTTAAAATCCTGAAGTTTTCCTGAAGCTATTTGATAGGTATATTCCAAATGCTCTATCATTTGTTGTGCGGTCATCGCACCCCATTTCGGCTTAGTATCTTCGGTTAATTTACTAAGACAATTATTAATTTTTTCTTCAGTCATCTCCACAAACGTCTCTTGCTTTTTCTGAACCATGGTCAGGATAGTAGCAATTGCAACCAATGGAGTATCCTTATCTGTTTTGTCTTTTTCAGGTCTGTTTTCAAAATTAGCATCAAACACCTCAACAAACCATTTTACTATACCACTTGGGTGTTCTGCAGAATTTACATCTCTATCTACCTTCTGTTTACAGGTTAAACGTACATATACAGTATCGTTATGATACAATGGACGCAAAAACCTAATTTCTTCTAACCCGTAATTTGCAGAAACAGGTCCCTTATTGGGGTACACAAATAATCCAGCTGCAGCAGATATTATAAAATAACCATGAGCAGTACGCTTTTCAAAAATACTCCCGTCTAAAGATGTAATATCTGTGTGCGCATAAAAGTGGTCCCAGGTAAGGTTCGCAAAATTTATGATATCTGTATCTGTTAAGGTTCGCTTATGCGTTTTAAGAGACATTCCGGGCTTAATATCTTCCCAATGGTACGCAAAAGGGTGTTTTTCACTTTCCTTATACTCTGCATTAGGCTGGTATATCCCCGTAATCTCGGTTAAAGTAGTTGGTGAACCTTGGATGGCACAACGTTGTAAATAGTGTTTAACACCACGCATTCCTCCCATTTCTTCTCCACCACCGGCACGTCCTGGTCCTCCATGAATTAAGTTAGGAAGCGGCGAACCATGACCCGTACTTTGTTTAGCGCTTTCACGGTTTAGCACCAAAATTCTACCATGGTGTGTAGCCGCTGAAACAGTATATTCCTTTGCAATTTTATCATCATTAGTTACTATAGAACTTACAAGTGAGCCTTTACCCATTTTTGAAAGCTCAATCGCTTCGTCTAAGTTTTTATAGGGCAGTAGCGTACTTACTGGCCCAAAAGCTTCAGTAATATGGACAGCTTCATTCTTTAACGGATTGTCTTCTCTTAGCAAGATTGGTTTAATAAACGCTCCTTTTTGGGCATCTGCTCCCACAGTTTCTACACTATCAAGATTTCCGTAAACTATCTCTGCTGTCTTGGCAATTTTAGCCACTTGTTCTCTTACGTTTTCTCTTTGTGCAGCATTTACCAAAGCTCCCATTCTAACCTCCTTAAGTCGTGGATCACCTACCGTAACTTTATCTAGTGCTTTACCTAAAGCAATTTGCACATCTTCTGTAAGTTTTTCTGGAACAATAATTCTACGTATTGCAGTACATTTTTGTCCACATTTAACAGTCATTTCATTTCTAACTTCTTTGATAAACAAGTTAAATTCTGGAGTACCTGGAACGGCATCTTCCCCTAAAATAGAGGCATTTAAACTATCTGCTTCCATTGTAAAAGGCACAGATTCTTCAATTAATCTAGGATGTTGCTTTAATATTTTACCTGTACTAGCTGAACCTGTAAACGTTACCACATCTTGAGAGTTAACAGTATCTAAAATACTCTTTTCGGTACCACTAATAAGTTGTATCGCTCCTTCTGGTAGTATTCCTGAAGTAATAATCTCTTTTACAACAGCCTCTGTTAAATAAGCGGTTTGTGGTGCAGGCAATACTACCGCTGGCATTCCTGCCATCCAATTTACCGCACATTTTTCTAGCATTCCCCAAACTGGAAAATTAAATGCATTTATATGAACCGCAACTCCTTCTCTTGGCACCATTATGTGATGTGCCATAAAACGACCTCCTCTAGACAAATCTATTGGGTCGCCCTCAACATGAAATGGTTGATTAGGAAATAATTTTCTAAGTGAAGCATTTGCAAATAAGTTTCCAAAACCACCCTCAATATCTATCCAACTATCAATCTTTGTAGCTCCTGTACGGTAACTTAACTCATAAAAATCATCTTTTCTTTTAACTAAATACAAAGCAAGTTTCTTGAGCATATTTCCACGCTCTTGAAAAGTCATTTTACGCAACACATTACCTTTCTCTCTACCATATTGAAGAATGGAAGGCACATCTAACCCCTTAGTAGTAACGTTTGTAAAGTGCTCACCTGTTACAGAATCTAAAACGGGAGTACCTTCTCCATCACCATTAATCCATTGTCCTTTTATGTAATGCTGTGTCTTTATCATAATTAAACTCTTATTTTAAATATTTTTTTTATACTCTCAACGTTCATTTTATCTTGAAACAAAACGAACCAAAGATTCAAGTTTGAAATGAAGAATTTTTCAATCTTATTTCATTGCTTCACCAATCTTATTTCATTGCTTCACATTGATTCTATTTTTCTAAAAGCAAAGCGGTCTAAAATTTAATATCTTTATACTCTTTCTATGATAGCAGCATACCCTTGGCCTACTCCTATACACATAGTTATAAGCGCATATTTTTTGTTTTGTTCATGTAACTCTAAGGCTGCAGAATAGGCAATTCTTGCTCCTGTAACTCCAAGAGGGTGACCTATAGCTATAGAACCTCCGTTGGGGTTAATTCTTGGATCGTCATCGTTAAGCCCCCATTCTCTAATACAAGCCAATGCTTGGGATGCAAACGCTTCATTTAGCTCAATTACATCCATATCTTCCATGGTTAAACCAGCTTTTTCAAGTGCTTTATTTGAAGCTAGTACCGGTCCTATTCCCATAATTCTAGGCTCTACTCCTACTACTGCAGAGCTTACAATTCTAGCTAATGGCTTTAAATTATATTTCTTAACTGCATCATCACTAGCAATAATAGTAGCTGCCGCTCCATCATTAAGCCCTGAAGAATTTCCCGCAGTAACACTACCGCCTTCCTTTTTAAAAGCTGGGCGTAGTTTTGCTAAAATTTCTTTAGTTGTTATAGGTTTAACAAACTCGTCTTGTGAAAAAATGATTGGATCTTTTTTTCGTTGTGGAATCTCAACAGGAACTATCTCTTTTGATAATCTACCATTTTTTTGAGCTTTAGTCGCTTTCATTTGGCTCCAATAGGCAAATGTGTCTTGATCTTCTCGGGATATGTTATATTTTTCTACTAAATTTTCAGCAGTATTACCCATCCCATCTGTACCATACATTTCTTGCATTTTTGGGTTAACAAATCGCCATCCAAAACTAGAATCGTACATTTTACTATCATTTCCAAAAGCACTAGAGGGTTTTGCTATTACATAGGGTCCGCGTGTCATGTTCTCCACACCACCAGAAATAAACAAATCACCATCACCTGCTTTAATTGCTCTATTAGCATGAATAATTGCAGAGAGCCCACTACTACATAAACGATTTACTGTTTCTCCAGGAACAGTAAAAGGTAATCCTGCTAAGAGCAAACTCATCCTAGCAACATTTCTATTATCTTCCCCTGCTTGATTTGCACATCCCATAATAACATCGTCAAATGCTTCTTTGGGAATACCCGGGTTTCTTTTTACTATTTCTTTGATAACATGCGCCCCTAAATCATCTGTTCTTACAGCACTTAATGTTCCTTTATAATTTCCTATAGGAGTTCTAACTCCATCTATTATATATGCATTTTTCATATTATTCTTCCCAATCTTTTTGTGTTCTATAAACAACTCCTTTAAACAAAGCTACTAATTCTTGGTCTCGTTTTACCTCTACTATGTTAAAGCCTACTTTAGTTTTTTGTAAATCTACTATTGCCTCAGCAGTAATATAGTCTCCTTCTTCTAATGCTTCAATATGGTTTATACTAGTTTCAATAGATACTGCATACTTACCATGTGTGTTTGCAGTAAAACCAAAGGCAGTATCTGCTAGAGAATAACTAATGCCCCCATGCGCTTTGTCCATACTATTAAGCATTTCTTTTCTAATAGTCATTCCTACCTTTACATGTCCAACTTTAGATTCTAATATTTCGATACCTAACCATTTACTGTAGGCATCTTGACTTAACATTTTATAAGGAATTTGTTCTCCTTTCATAATTTTACTTGTTATTGCGAAGACGAAAAACTTAGCAATCTAAACAAAGAGATTCCCACGCTTCGCTTGGAATGACATTAATTAAAAAATGTTTTATTATCACTATTCATTCTTCTTAATAATGGAGAGCATCTGTATCTGTCCTCTCTATACTCATCATAAAGTATGTCTAGTTTTGAGACGCACCAATCAATTCCTTTTTCATCAGCCCAAGCCAATAGTCCTTTTGGATAGTTAACTCCCTTTGTCATTGCATTATCAATATCTTGAGCCGAAGCTATGTTTAAAAATAAAGCATCTGCCGCTTCATTTATGAGCATTACTAGTATTCTGTCTACAATTTTTTGTGCTAAGGCTACATCTTCAATTGGTTTAGGATTAGTAGCGCCTTCGGCATAGTTATAATATCCTTTTCCTGATTTTCTGCCTAAATATCCTGCTTCAGAAAAACGTTTTTGAGTAAACGCTGGCTTGTACCTTGGGTCGTAATAGAAGGCTTTAAAAACAGTTTCGGTAACTGTGTAATTAACATCATTACCTATAAAATCCATTAATTGAAAAGGTCCCATTCTAAAACCTCCTAAAGATTTCATAGCCCAATCAATTGTAGCAAAATCTGCAATGCCTTCTTCATAAATACGAAGTGCTTCTCCATAAAAAGGTCGCGCTACTCTATTTACAATAAATCCAGGTGTATCTTTTGCAACTGCGACAGTTTTACCCCAGTTATTAATAGTTTCGACAGTTTTAGCGAGTATCTTTTCTGAAGTTTGTATTGCAGGAATTACCTCAACTAGTTTCATTAAAGGTGCGGGATTAAAAAAGTGAATCCCAATACAGCGTTTTGGTTTTTTTAAAGATGCTGCAATAGAAGCAATGGATAATGAAGAGGTGTTTGAAGCAATGATACATTTTTTAGAGACATATTCTTCCAATTCCTGAAATACTTTCTTTTTAATCTCTAGATTCTCGATAATAGCTTCAATAATAAGATTGCTGTCAGACAAATCTTTTAGGGAAGAAACATAACTTATATTGGATTGAATCCTTTGTTTTTCATGAGCATCAATTCTTCCTTTCTCTATTAATCGCGATAAAATTTTATCTAAACTAGTTTTTGCTTTATCAAGTGCATCCTGATTGGTATCATATAGTTTTACTACACAACCAGCGGTTGCTGCAACTTGTGCAATACCAGAACCCATAGTACCTGCGCCAATAACTCCTACATTCATGTTATTTTCCTTTAAAGTTTGGTTTTCTTTTTTCAATAAATGCGGCAACTCCTTCTGCATAATCTTCACTTTGTGCTGCCTCTATTTGTAATTTAGATTCTAAATCTAATTGTTGCTCTAATGAGTTAGACATCGAATTATTTAATAACTCTTTTGTCATTGCCAATGCTTTTGTTGGCATAAGAGCAATATGTTCAGCTAGTTTTACTGCTTCTTCAGAAAAAACTTCAGAAGGAATTACTTTATATACCATTCCTAGCTTTTCTGCTTCTGCTGCTGAAACTTTATCACCTAACATCATTAAAGCAGAAGCTTTTTGAAACCCTATTAATCTTGGCAAAAAAAATGTGCCACCACTATCTGGTATTAATCCAATTTTGCTAAAGGCCTGAATAAAACTCGCTTTATCTGACGCTATTACAATATCACAAGCTAAGGCAATATTTGCTCCAGCACCCGCAGCAACTCCATTTACAGCAGCAATAACTGGTTTACTGATGCTTCTAATTTTTGAAATAATAGGATTATAATGCTCTTCTAATATTTTTTTAAAACCTGGGTTTAACTCTGGAGTAGTAACTTCTTTTAAGTCTTGTCCTGCACAAAATGCTTTCCCATTACCTGTTAAAAGAATGGCTCTTACTTTTGAATTATTTTCACATTCATCTAAGTGATGTTGTAGTGATAATGCCATGTCTCTATTAAAGCTATTAAAAACCTCTGGGCGGTTTAAGGAAATATTAGCTATGTTGTTTTGAACATTTATTTCTATTGACTTATTATCCATTATAATTAGTTATTATTATTTAAGGCATTTAAAATAATCAAAAGGTTCTTGGCAATCGTTACATTTAAACAGTGCTTTACAAGCGGTAGAACCAAATTGACTTACTAAATGTGTGTTTCTACTTCCACATTGAGGACACTTTACTTTTTTAGCATTACCTAGGAGTACATCTTTATCTGCTGTTTCAGAAAGTGGTCTTGCTATACCGTACTCCTCCATTTTTTGTAGCCCTTCCTCACTAATCCAATCTGTTGACCAAGCTGGAGATAAAACAAGCTCTATAGTAACTTTTTTTCCTAAAGGTTTGAAAGCAGCTTTTAAATCATCTCCAATTACATCCATTGCTGGGCAGCCAGAATATGTGGGAGTGAGTTTAATTGAAATAACATTATCCTTTTCGGTCGCTTCTCTAATTACTCCTAAATCTAAAACTGTTAATACTGGTATTTCTGGGTCTGAGACAGTTTTTAAAACTTCAATTAAGTGTGGTTCTATATGTGCTTGGTGAACTATTGTCATCTTAATAGTTTTACCATTTCATATTAGGGTAGGTTCGCTGCATGTATTGTAAATCTGCCAAGAGATAGCCCATATGCTCTGTATGCACTCCTTTTTTCCCTCCTTTTGTAAAATAGTTATGCTCTGGAGCTTTAAGTTTTGCTTCCTCTAAAACAGCTGTAACTTCTTCGTAGTATTTATCTTTTAATTCTCTAATATCAACACCTAGACTATCATCGATCATACTTTTTTCAACATCCGTCACATCGAATAATTCTTCGGTAAATCTCCACAAATCGCTTATTGCTTCTTGTATTTTTTTATTGCTTTCTTCTGTTCCATCTCCAAGCCTTCTTACCCAATCACTCGAAAACCGTTTGTGGTAACTCACCTCTTTAATTCCTTTTTTTGCAATAGCAGCTAGAGTTTCATCTTTACTACTTGCTAAAGCTTCCATAAACATAAGATGATAAACATCAAACAAAAATTGTCTTCCCATTACATAACCAAAATGCGTATTGGGTTGTTCAACCAACAATACATTTCTATATTCTTTTTCTAGTCTTAAAAAGGCAATATCATCCTCTGTTTTATTTTCTCCTTGAACCTTTGCAGCGTATTGGTAATAGTTTCTAGCCTGACCAATTAGGTCTAATGAAATGTTAGTACAGGCTATATCGGTCTCTAATGTTGGACCATGACCACAAAGTTCTCCAAGGCGTTGGCCAAGTATTAGACTATTATCTGCAATTGAAATTATATAATTATACAAATCGTTTTTCATAAAGAAAATTGAATTCTGTTTTAAGGTTTTAACTGTATTTTACATATGTTTTACACCATCTGGTAAATCGTAAAAAGTTGGGTGACGATATACCTTGTCTTGAGCTGGTTCAAAAAGTTCTCCATTATTTTCAGGGTTTGATGCTGTGATATGCTTACTTTCTACTACCCAAATACTAACACCTTCGCTTCTCCTAGTGTAAACGTCTCTTGCATTTTCTAAAGCCATATCTGCATCTGCAGCATGTAGGCTTCCAAAATGTCTATGTTCTAAACCGTTTTTACTTCTCACAAATATTTCCCAAAGAGGCCAATTTTTTTTTGACATATCTATACTGCTTTTCTTTTATTACTACTTTCTTTCTTTTCGGCATAAGCCATGGCAGCATCACGTACCCAAGCTCCATTTTCCCATGCGTTAACTCTAGCATTCATACGCTCTTTATTGCAAGGACCATGTCCTTTAACTACTTGCCAGAATTCTTCCCAATCTATTTCTCCAAAGTCATAGTGTCCAGTTTCTTCATTCCATTTTAAATCTGGATCTGGGACTGTAAGCCCTAGAATATCTGCCTGAGGTACAGTTTGATCTATAAATTGTTGACGAAGCTCATCGTTAGTTTTTCTTTTAAGTTTCCACTTCATGGACTGTTCTGTGTGTACAGAAACATCATCTGTAGGGCCTAACATCATTAAGCTTGGCCACCACCATCTATTTAATGCATCTTGCGCCATTTCCTTTTGCTCTGGGGTTCCATTGCAAAGCGTGAGCATAATCTCAAAACCTTGACGTTGATGAAAACTTTCTTCCTTACAAACTCTTACCATAGCTCTTGCGTAAGGACCAAAAGAAGTATTACATAATGGAACTTGATTAATTATAGCAGCTCCATCAACAAGCCAACCAATCGCTCCCATATCTGCCCATGTTACTGTAGGGTAATTAAATATTGAAGAATACTTTGCTTTTCCGGAGTGTAATTGCTCATATAACTCATCACGAGATACACCTAATGTTTCACAAGCTGAATAAAGGTATAATCCATGACCAGCCTCGTCTTGTACTTTTGCGAGCAAAGCTGCTTTACGCCTTAAAGAAGGAGCTCTTGTTATCCAGTTTCCTTCTGGCAACATTCCAATTATTTCACTATGTGCATGTTGTGAAATTTGCCTTATATGCGTTTTTCTATACTTCTCTGGCATCCAATCTTTAGGTTCTATTTTTTCATCACGCGCGATGCGAGCTTCAAAAATTTCTTCTAAGTTTTTTACATCTTTTTCACTCATAATTCTTTCTTTTAATTCTTAATCTAAACATCAAAGTCTACTTTCACTTTTTGTGTAGTAGGAACAGCTTGACAACTCAACACTAAATTTTGAGACACTTCTTTTTCGTCTAAAGCATAATTTATCATCATTTCTACATCTCCATCCAATACTTCACATTTACATGTACTACAAACTCCCCCTTTGCAAGCAAATGGTAAGTCTGCTCCTGCTCCAAGGGCAGCATCTAATATGTTGTCATAGTCTTTGGTCATTGTAAACACAAACTCTTTACCTCCATCTACTATAGTTACTTCAACCCCTTCTACATTTTGCTTTGCTAACCGTTCTTGTCTTGCTTTATCTTCTTCAGTAAGACCTGTTACAAAAAGTTCAAAGTGAACATTCTCTTTAGGCAAACCAGCATTTACTAAATAGTCACTCACAAAATGCACCATTTGTTCCGGCCCACACAAAAACACCTCATTTGTATCTGGAATATCTATAAAGGTCTTTGTTAAGATATCCATTTTTTCTTCATTAAACCTCCCATTAAGAAGCTCAATATCTCTTCTCTCCTTTGTAAGAAAATAATAAATCTCTAGTCTTCCAAAATATTGGTTTCTAAGCTGTTCTAGCTCTTCTTTAAAGATAATGGATTTTGCTGTTTTATTCACATAAAATAGCTTACAAGTTGATTTAGGCTCAGCACTAAGGTGAGTTTTAATCATAGAAAGTACTGGTGTGATACCACTTCCAGCAGCAAAAAAGAGATAATTTTTAGGCTTGTCTGGCGCTATCTCAACTCCAAATACACCACTTGGCTCCATTACTTCTATTGTATCTCCTGTTTTAAGAACATCGTTTGCATATGTAGAAAACTTACCTCCAAGTATTTTCTTTACTGCAACTTTCCATTCTCCATCTGTTGGGCAGGAACATAAACTATAAGAACGACGAACATCTTCACCATCTATAGTAGCTCGTAAGGTTAAATGTTGTCCTTGCCTGTATTTAAAACTATCTTTTAAATTTTCAGGAATATCAAAACCTATTACGGTGCAATCGTCTGTTTCTTTGTAGACTTCTTTTGCAGTTAATGTATGAAATGTAGCCACGAATTAAATTTAATTACACAAAACTAACGATTGTTAGTTACAATAGCAAACACTTTAATATTTCGTTTACTTTTAGGGTTCTAATGATTAGCAATACCCTGTAACATGATTGCAACCATATCCTTTTTTAAAACATTTTCGTCTAACTTTCCTCTTTTTTGATACCATAAATAGAGGGTTCTAAGAGTAGATAGTATAGAAAAAAGAATTACTTCTGGGTGATTATTTGTTAGACTTTTGTCTCTTATGCCCTCCTTTATTATACTTCTGAAGTTTTCTTCATAATCATCTCGCATCTTTATATATGATTTTCTATTTTCTTCTTCAAGATGCATCCAATCATTATTAAGCGCCGCAAGCCCTTCGGAGTAATTTACAGTTATATCAATATGAAGTTCTATAATTTTTTCAATTTTTTGTATTGGCGTTAGCGTTTCAGAAACTACAGCGTTCATTCCATTTGTAAACTCATGAGCAACTTCAAGAATAAGGGTAGATAAAATTTCTTGTTTTCCTTGTATATGATTATACAAGCTAGAAGCTTTAATCCCCATAGCCTTCGCTATATCCCTCATAGAAACAGCTTGAAACCCTTTTTCTTTAAAAAGTTTTGAGGCAATTACAATAATTTCTTGCTTGCGTGTAAGTTTCATTAAAACGAAGATACTAAAAATAGGCTTTTGAGGTTTGGAAACTACCTGCCTCTACTTTACTTTTACAGCTATGCAAGCATCCATTGAAAGCAACGAACTTATAGACCGCTTACCTCCACACCTTAAGCAGTATATTAAGCCGCAAAATTATGAAAACTACACCCCTATAAATCAGGCGGTATGGCGCTATGTGATGCGTAAAAATGTAGATTATTTAAGTAAAGTTGCGCACAATAGTTATGTAGAAGGACTACAAAAAACAGGCATTTCTATAGATAGTATCCCATCTATGTATGGGATGAATAGAATTTTAAAAGAAATAGGATGGGCTGCAGTAGCAGTTGATGGTTTTATTCCTCCTAACGCTTTTATGGAATTTCAGGCGTATAAAATTCTTGTCATAGCAAGTGATATTCGTCAATTAGAAAATATAGAATATACTCCTGCACCAGATATTATTCATGAAGGTGCTGGGCATGCTCCCATTATTGCAAGTCCTGATTATGCAGAGTATTTAAGACGATTTGGCGAGATTGGTGCAAAAGCGATTTCTAGTGCGCATGATATTGAAATGTATGAAGCCGTTAGAACACTCTCAATCCTTAAAGAAGCCGAGGCTTCTACCAAGGAAGAAATAATAAAGGCCGAAAAAAATGTAGAAGCCTTACAACAAAAAGAAGTACCTCCTTCTGAAATTTCTTTAATACGAAACTTACATTGGTGGACGGTTGAGTATGGTATGGTTGGTACTATTGAAGACCCAAAAATTTACGGTGCTGGCTTACTTTCTTCCATAGGAGAAAGTGTTTGGTGTATGAAAGATGAAGTAAAAAAAGTACCTTATTCTATAGAAGCAGCATATCAAGAATTTGATATTACAAAACCTCAACCTCAACTTTTTGTAACTCCAGATTTTGCCTACTTACAGCAAGTATTAGAAGAGTTTGCAAACACCATGGCAGTTCGTAAAGGAGGTTGGCGAGGTCTTAAAAAATTAATTGAGTCCAAACAAATAGGAACTATTGAAATTAGTACTGGACTCCAAATAAGTGGTTCTTTTTCCAAGATGATACAAAATGAAGATAACGAAGTAGTGTACTTTGAAACCGAAGGAGAAACAGCACTTGCATACAGAGAAAAAGAAGTTATTGGGCATGGTATAAGTAGACATAAAAATGGGTTTAGATCACCTTTAGGAAAACTAAAAGGGATTAATCTTGCCATAGAAAATATGGGGCCAAGAGACCTAGCAGCTTATAATTTTTACGATGGAAAGCCTATTGAGTTTGAATTTGAAAGTGGGATTCATGTAAAAGGAATGAATGTTACTGGTATGCGAAATATTAAGGGAGAATTAATGCTTATTCAGTTTACAGATTGTACAGTTACTTATAAAGATTCAGTTTTGTTCACACCAGAAGATGGTGATTTTGACATGGCTGTAGGAAAAGAAATTGTATCTGCTTTCGCAGGTGCTGCAGATTATTTATCTTTTCCTGTTCAGCAGCAAGTAAGCCAGACAAAAACAATAAAAGTCACGCAATCTGAAACAGAGAAAAACCTCATTGAATTTTATAAGGAAGTACGTGAAATTCGTGAAACTACAAATGCCTCACTTACTCCCGATCAAAACAATAAGCTCAAAGAAATTTTTGATACTTTAAAAAAAGTATATCCAAGAGATTGGCTACTACCTCTAGAAATACTAGAATTAACTAATGATGCTAGTGTACTAGAATACTTAATCGCATTAAAAGAAAGAAGGCCAGAAATTGCACACCTAATTGATGATGGTTTACTTCTTCTAGAAAAAAACAATTAGCTTAAAACTAATATCAAAACTTATGGGATTATTTAGTTTTTTTAACAGAAATAAAAACAAGCTACAGGGCTTCTTAGATAGAGATGCTATCCTGTTGGATGTACGCACGCATCAAGAGTACAACGAAGGGTCTATCGATGGCGCTTTACACATACCTTTAAAAGAAGTGTCTTCTAATATTGATACTCTAAAAAAGAAAAACGCCCCTATAATCGCATTTTGTAAAAGTGGTGGCAGAAGTGCCATCGCTACCGGCATACTTAAAAAACATGGTATTGAAGCGCTTAATGGAGGTGGAAAAAATTCTCTTGAAAGAAAACTATAATTTAATTTCGTTAAACCCACTTCCACTTTCAACAATTGTGTCATTGTATACTAGTGTCCATCCCATTGAATTAGTTAGAATGTAAATTTTATGGAGCTCTGAAACTAGCCTGTTTTTAGCATTCTTTTTTAAACCTGAAGTTTCAATTTTTTCTCGTAATGATGCCTCAACCCGTATCTTAATTTTGTTGTAATCTGATGCTTCAAACTGGTTTAAATAATCCTGTTGCACATCATAATATTCTATATTTGGGTTAATTTTAAGTTCTGGCTCTGGAATTTTTGAAATAGTAACCGTTTTGTTTTCTTGATTAACTTGTGTTTCAATTTTACTTAAATCGTAAGAAATTGAAGCCTCAGCATTAACAACTACTAGTGCCTTTTTCTTTGCTGAAAATACATCAAAGTAAAACTTTTTAGAGTCTTCATAGCTAAATACCTGTGCATAGGTACCTTCTGTAACAACAAGTTTACCTACATTTTTAAGTTGTTTTTCTATAAGTGAAGAGGTAGCCTGCAATTTTTGAGTCTCTTCTTTTTGATGTGTACAATATTGCACCCCAAACATTATAAAGAAAGCTATTACTATTCCGAAGAGAATTTTACGCATTTTTGTTTTTATCTAATATACAAAAAACAAGAGTTGCTTTTACTTATGCAAAAGCAACTCTTAAAAACAAAAACAACACTAACTCAATTTTGGATTCCTAGAGGGAAGTCTTGACCAAACCCAAAACTTGATGGATATTGTGGGCTTCCTTTATATTTTTCTGAAATTTCTGGGACTCTACTTTCAATGTATGCTTTAATTTCATTTACAGTAATACGCTTATCTCCACTATCGGCTTTTCCAGAGAGTGCTTCTAAAAGGGCATATGTAAATACTCCATGTCCAAGCTCATCAAACTCTGTAGCAAATTGTTCGCTCCCTGAAGCTGTTAACCAATGCGTTCCAGTACTTCTAGCAAGTTGTGCAATTGCTTTTTCTTCAATAGCACCACGAGCAGCAATGGTAGAAAGTGCTCCAGCACTTTGACATGCATCTAGGATATATAATTGTTTTTGAGCGGGTATACTACTTGCAATCTGCTTTAACTCTTTAGCCGAAATTCCTTTTTGCTTTAATGCGCCATCATTACCATATAATTGTGTTACATCATAAGGCACTAAATAAAAATCTTTATCTCCTTCTTGCGCCACCACTCCATGACCAGCATAGTAAAACACAAAAATATCTTGTGGATTTGCTTTAGAAGCAACTTCGGTAAGCTTAGATAATATATTGTCTCGTACCGCTTCATCATTTTTAATCTCATAGATATTTACTTTTGAAGTAATATTTTTTACACCTTTCATTACACTCTCTTTAAAACTAGTAGCATCTGCAACAGCATAGTTTAAATCATACTTTGAGTTCTTATATTTATCAATGCCAATAACAAGGATATGCGCTTGTAGCCCTTGTGGTGTAAATTCAGATTTTACTGGTTTATAGATTACGGTTAGTTTGTCTGGGCGACTTTCAGTCCCTTGAGAATTGATAGCTACGGCTATAAACTCATTACTTCCTTCTGCCAGTTTTACCTTGTATGATTTTGAATTTCCGCTAGGCAAATCATCTTCCACAATCAAGTTTCTAGTATTTGCACTAACTAACTTCCCGTTTTGAAACAATCGCATTTCTATAATTCTATCGCCGTTGGCATTGCCGTTTAAAGTAATTTCGCCGTTTTGGTTCTGAGTTGTAATTACTTTAGATGATTGCACATCATCTTCAACAGTAAGATTTCTAGAACCTTCTTTATACGTAATAGTTACTGAAGGTGGTGCTTTTAAATTTTTAATATCTTCTCTTTTCTCCACCTTACCATTAAAAAGGGTTTTATGTAATAGTCTAGGTGTATAAAAACTGCTGAAAACACTTTCTAATGGAATTACTTCTCTATTCTTCACAAAAGCCACTTTATCCCAAGCACTAGGAGAACCATCAAAGAGTCCTTCTGGGGTATAAGCAATCCAATCACCATCTGTAAAAATATAGATACGCAACACCTCTTTATTGTTTAGAACATTAAAGAATTTTATTGCGCTAGCATCTGAAATAGCTACAATTTCATTAGACACAAAAGTACCCGGACTGTATTTAAAAGCTTGATTTATATAACTGGTTACTAATTTGCCTGTATCAATTTCAAAAACATATAGCTTTGCTTCA
The DNA here is from genome assembly GCF_031846325.1 of Patiriisocius hiemis. NCBI lineage: Bacteria > Pseudomonadati > Bacteroidota > Flavobacteriia > Flavobacteriales > Flavobacteriaceae > Patiriisocius > Patiriisocius hiemis. The sequence goes on from NZ_JAVRHZ010000003.1 coordinate 168,449, forward strand.
AATCCTGAAAAAATAATATACTTCTCATCTGGAGAAATGGTACTTTCAAGTGTAGATTTTCCAAAATTTAATGGAAATGACCTAAGTACATTACCCGTTTGTGGGTCTAACAACTCAAGCGTACTAGTAGTATTGTTAGCCGCAACTAATTGGCTTCCGTTTTTAATAAACTGTAGTGCAGAATACTTCCCTTTTTTATTCCATAATTCTTGATTAGTTACATAATCAAAATAATGTAATTGTTCATTAGTATCACTACTCCCAGTCATTTCTCGAGTTATATACGCCAGCGTATTATTTACAGGAGAAAGTGCTAGGCCTCTATCTGCAAATTGCATATCTAGCCCTATTACTTTTGAAAAGACTTCTCTACCCTCTTCAGTATTAATTATTCTAAGTCCCGATTTCCCTAGGGTAGCTAATATGTTACTAGATTTGTTATAATCAAAATGCTCTACTTCTTTGATGTTATTAACTAAATCTTTAAAACTATTAGGTTTTCCTCGTTTAAAAACTTTTATTGGGTCTGAAGTATTAGTAACCGAAAATACTTTATTACTTTTTTGATCTACAACTAAGCGCCCATCACTATAATCGTCCCGATAGTTAGTTTTATAGTTTGTAAATCGAGTAACATTAGGGTTTGCTAATAAAGAGTATGTATGTTCTCCATAATTTGCAGAGAAAATAATATCAGCTTCACTTGCTCCATAATAAACTACAATATTGTTTGGGCTTACAACATTATGACCATAGGTTAATACTGGCTTATTTTCATATCTTCTAAATTTTGCGAAAGGCTTGTCAATTCCGCTTTGCGCATAGAAATAATCTCCCACAGCTAATCCAGCTAATTTTTGTTCTTCTCTATAAATTTTACCCATTATATACCCTGCTTTAGCATCAAGCTCTACAAACAAGCTAGTTCCTGGTGAAACCCATAAAGATTTTTCATCACTATTTATTATAACATCAGTTCTGTAGGGTGTAGGTACAATTGATTCAACATTAATGTCTATTTTCAATTCTTGTTTCCATACCACAGCTTTTGTAATAGGGTTAATTCTAGAATACACAGCTCTCTTACCTTCATCTTCATACGCTCCTGTAATAATATCTCCATTCTCTAACATAGCAAGTGCGTAGTCTCTTATCTCATAATATTGTTGAGTTTGATAAGAATACACATAACTATACAACCTGTCTGTAGTTATAAAAATGAATGAATTGTCTTTATTGAATTCAAAATGATTTATTTCTCCCTCACCTGTAAATGGAGGAATATTATTTGCAGGTAAAAATTCGCCAGTATTTTCATCAAGTGCATAAAGGCTTTGTTTTCCTTCTGTATCTTGAGCAAATAGTGTTACATAACTAAATTCTTGTGTTTCTAAAAAATCTAAGGCGTAAATTCTTCCTAAAGGATATTCCTTTACTTTTTTAAATGTTGTGTTTTCATAAATGACAACTTTGTTATTAATAAGTAAATAGGTTTTTCCATTCTTCTTATCTATCTCAAAATCATTGTTATATCCTTCAAGGTCTACTGTTCTATACAAGAGCCCACTAGGTTCATCCCAAAATTTTAAGGTCTTATCTTGATATCCATACGTTATAAGCAAATTTCTATTCTCATCATAAGCTACACTATTTGCTCCTTGAGAATGTATGCTTTGCACTACAAAGTCTTGCTGAGCAGTAACTGTAAGAAAACTGCAAAGTGTGAGTAATAAACTGGCTAACTTTTTCATACTCAAAATTTTATTGGTGTGAAATTTCTACCATTACGGGTACTACATAGCCATTGGCTCCGTTTTTAACCTCAAATCCTGGTGTTCCAGAAGCGTATTTTACCATACTTTTATCAATTAATTTATCGCCAAGAGCACTTTTAATTTTTGATGTTAACCCTCCTGAAGTACTTTGCATTTTTTGAAGTAATTCTTTCTCATTTAATTCTTGTTGACTAAAGAGAATAAGAAGGTAGTCTGTTCCGGGATTATCATCCATTTTTATCACTTTGGATTCACTAGGAAAAGCGATTTCAGAATTTGCTCCAATTAATGGGGACATTCCATCACTATAAGGAAGTATCTTATTTATTTTCTGGGTTAAATCTGTAGCAAATGCATAGATATAGCCTTCGTTTTCATTTTTAAGATAAAATCTAAACCGCGTTCCAGAAGGATATCCTTGCGTCATTCTATAGGCAACTAGGTCTTCTTTTTCAGTCTTTACATCATCTTCAACTACAAGATTTCTAGTTGAAATTCTTGAAACTTCCATAGGTTGTCCTTGATTGGTTTCAAAACGTAGACTTCCTTTAGGTAGTTTTCCAGCGATAGGTTCTTCATCTGGAGTATTATCTGGTAGAGAAGGTTTCCCAGGCTTATTTGGTTTTACAGGAATTACTTTAGGCTTGTTATCATCTTCTTTCTTTTTATGGTAACTATATGGCTGTAAAGCGCCCATAGCCCATTCTTCATATTCTTTGTATGGAACCCATATATAACCTTCATCACCCCAATTAGTCCCCCAACTGTTTAAAACTCTAAAGGCACCACCTTCATAATTATCATCATACCCTACTACTACCATTGCGTGGTATCCATGTTTTTTTGCCATTGTGCCTTTGTCTGCAGCAACAGATCTCCATACTTTTTTTGCTTTAAAAAAACTTTCTGGCAGTTTCATCCCCAATAATATTGGATACCCCTCACTTAGTGCTTTTTTAGTTGCATTTGTTTTTACACCTGGCTGTTGGGCATCAAAAAAGAAAAGAGTTTGGTAATCTCTAATTCTATAATCTATCGCCTCTAGTTGTACCGAAGTACTAATGGAAGGATTACAAGCATATGGTAAAGACTTTAATGTAGGAGCTCCAGCTACTTTTAAAGCTTCTAAACCTAATTTAGGGTTTGCTCCTTTATCACAATTAATATCATCCTCCCTTTTAATAATGGCATAGACATATGAAGGTGACAATGCATTTGAAGTAATTGTTTGTTTATCTTTCATACCCCTGTCTTTTGCCAACATAATTGTACGTAATCCATACGCACTAGCATACGCAACACATGTTCCATATCTCCCTTGATTTCCAGGAATTGGAGCATATTCTTCTAAAGAATAAGAAGTAGGTAAATTATCGTAGGTAGATGCTGTGAATTGAGCTTTATAAGGAATGCTTCGGTAAACTTCTTCGTCCCAAATCATCCCGGTAGGGTAATCTTGCGCTACTAAAGTTGTTGTAAGTAATAAAACTGCTAAAAAAGTAAGTGCTCTCATAATATTTCGTTTTTACATGATGTAAACTTCTTTAAAATGAGTGCAAAAAAAAATACGGCAGTTGCCGTATTTTAATATTAATTACTGAAAAACAGTTTATTACAATTCGTATCTAACTATAAACATTAATATTCTTGGCAATACAAAATATTGAGATGTTGTATTGAATTGATCATTAAAGCTATCGTTATTTGTAAACTCTGTGTTTAAAATATTGCTTGCTTGTAACTGAAACTCCCACTTACTTTCTCCCTTTTGGTAGTATAAATTTGCATTTACAAACGAGTAGGTATTGTCTATCGTGTTGTTCTTATCTGTATAATTGTAGTAATCCCATTCAGCATCAAAAGTAAAGTCTTTTAAGAACCTAATATCCACATTTGCAAATGGCCTATTGGTAAAAAAGGTCTGTTCTATTCCACCATTATCGTATTGGTTTACAGTATATCTGTATCCAACTTCAAAGTTTGGCCAATCTCTAAAAGAAGACCTAATACTAGCTCTGTAGTTTTGTGTAAGACTTTGGCTCTCTCTAATTTCATTATTAAATATGTTGTTAGACATGCTTAAATTTAAACTTCCGCTTCCGCTAAACTCAATTTTTTTAATTCTTTTACTAAACCTACCCGAAGCACTAAAAGTCTCATCAGGAAAATTACTGTCTATATTAAAAACAGAACTCGTTTGGTTAATTGCAATAATTTGATTGTTCCCTTTAATACCGTTAATTCTTCTAGTGTAATTTAAAGAACCACCTATATTGGTATAATTAAATAAATTAAAACTGAAATAAGACAAATTATAAGTATGAGATAAGGCATTCTCCAAGTTTCTATTTCCTCTAAATAATCTGTTATAATTATTAAACACGAATGCTTCAGCATAATTGTTTACATCTGTGTATTGTGCAGATAGTGCATAATTAAAACGCAAACTTTCGCTCTTTTTAATATTCCAAATGATATTTAAGTCTGGCGTAAGCAGCCAATCGTTTTGAGATGTAGTACTACCCAATTGCTCATCTTTTAATGTGTAATTATGTAGTGTTAATCCAGGAGTAAATATAAACTGTCCCGTTTTTACCTTGTAGTGTAGTCCAAAAAATGCATCGGTAAATTGATACCTAACATCATTTACTAATGGAAGTGTTTCCCCCTCGTTAGGAGGGGTTTCGTTAAAGTCAACTTGACTCCCATTATCTAATAATTGAAAGATATTTGAGTTAAACTTTTGATTACTATAGGTAGTCCCAACTGTAAAATTTAAATTACTTATGTTATTTAACACATAGTAGTAATCAATCTTAGCATCAATTTTATTGGTTTCAATATTTTTATTTTGATTGATGTCAAATCTATTTTGATTTTCATCAATTGGTAAAATTCCAGCAAAAGGCAATACATCTAAAACAGCATTGTAAAATGGATCTTCTTCCTGATACAAATGCTGAACTTGTCCTGCAAAAATGTTCTTGTCATTTAAAGTGTAGTAAGCATTTACATTTTGATTAATAGAAAAAGGTTTGTTCTCTTTTTCTTCAGTAATGTTATTATTTACTTCATCAAACTGAGAGAGACGACCTGCATCCTCTGTTTGTTTTGAAACTTTGGTTAGAACATCATAATCTAATTGAAAGTTGCTATTAGGTTTATAAACACCACTTAGTTTTAACATACCAAGTTGGTTGCGCTGGTCTGTGTCACTAGAAGTAATCTCTGTACTACCTGAAGCGATATATTGTCTTATAGAATTAGTGACAATATTTGTTTTATTATCTGAAAGTATTGAGAAACCACTTAAGTCTAACGTTTTATTAACTGCCCAGCTAAAATTACCTGCCAAGAATTTAGTTTCAATCTCATTAGCTCTATTATTTTGTGCTACTGCAAAACCTAAGTCGCTCTCCTGAATAGAAAAATTGGTTCCTCCTCCTCTATTAAAATTTCTAAAACCTCCTGTAAAATTGAAATAGTCTCTAAAGGTAAAAGGCACCTCCCCTATATTATTAAAATCGGTAATTAAATTAATGCTATACTCAGGACTGTAATAAAATAGTTTAGGGTGTGCTAAGTAGCCAGCTTCATCATCTCCTAACAATCCTCCTCCAGCAGTTACTTCTCCAAACCAAAAATTCTTTTTCCCTTCTTTTAGTTTAATATTAATGGCAACATTATCTTGATTGTTTTGAACACTACGTAACTGTCCAACTTCATTATAGTTACGCAGTACTTCTACTTTATCTACGGCATCTGCAGGAATGTTTTTAGTAGCCAATTTAGAATCTCCATCAAAAAAGTCTTTTCCTTCTACCATTACTTTAGAGACCGTTTTTCCCTCTACTTGAATCTCTCCATCGTCATTCACCTCAACACCTGGTAGGTTCTTCATTACATCACCCAATTTTCGTTCCTCTCCTGTTTTAAAGGAGTCTGCATTGTAAGTAATAGTATCACCCTTTACCGTTACTGGCATTTCATAGACAATTTCAACTCCATCAAGTTGATCTGCCAATGGATTTAAAACAAAATTAATAGTTAAGTCTTCTCCATTTTCTGGTACAGTAATCGTTTTATCTTGTGGCTGATATCCGAGAAAACTTGCCTTAAGAACATAGCTCTCTCCTTTTGGAACATCAAGCTGATAACGACCTTCAAAATTTGTAATAGCGTAAGATTCAATATCTCCTGAAAATTGAACAGTAGCAATTACGTTGGCTAATTCTAATGGTACCCCAAGACTGTCCTTAACAAACCCTTGCACTTTTATACTTTGAGCAGAGGTTACCCCTACTACCAGTAATGATATTAGTAGTATTGTTTTTTTCATTAGTTGTTTTGTTGAATAGTTAAAAAGGTGTTTATCCTCTTCCTCGACCACGACCTCCTCGGCCTCTAAAGTTTTCACGCATTTCGTCCATTTTCTCTTTGATAATGGCATTGTACTCTTCTCTTGTTACTTCTTTTCCTTTATCAGGCGCTTCAATTTTATCAGCATCTTTAGGGTTTAAAACAATTTTTGAACATAATATGGTTGTTCTATCTATATTTAACTCTAAGATTAATCCTGGCAATCCTGCGTATTCTCCAGGTCCATTACCAACTGGAATTTGTGGAGTAAACCATGCTGTAACAAGAACTTCTTTGGGTATTTCAATTTGGTCAAATGGGTCATCGTTTTTAGTTTCTGTAGAATCTTTTGCTACTTCTTTTTTAGACTCCTCATCTTTAGCGTCTTCTTCTCTGTTTCCTCTATCACCTCTTCCACGTCTCGCTCTAGCCATGCTAAAATCATTCTCATCAATCTTTTTCATAGCAGTAGCTTTAATTGCTAAATACTGACCAATCATTTTAGACTCTTTACCTACTTGCCAATCTAGATTTGTAACTGTATCATTAATAAGAAACTGTTTACCAAAGAACTCACGCTCCTCAAGAATTTGATTGGTTTCAATATTTTTATACTGTGCTCCTGCCGAGAAGCTACTCATCATCATCCCAAAGCCTCTTCCGCCACCACCTGTTTCTAGCTTCTCTTGTTCTTTATATATGGACTCATTATTATTAAAAGTTAGAATAAACGTTTTCTCAAGCATACTCTTCATACGCTCCATTATTTGTTTTTTTCTTTCTTCATTCATTTCTCTACCGCCAAAATTATCCATATCAACCGTAGTTTTAGATTGATAATATGCTTTACCGCTAATGTTTTGAGCGAAGGTTGTAATTGAAATTAAGAGTGTAAGAATAAGAGTCAATTTCTTCATAATATAATTTTTATATGAGGTTAGTAACATTTATAGAGTATTGTTACAAGTTATTTGGACTCTTCTTAAGAGAAAAGGTTTAAAATAATTTTTTATCCTCCTATTCTAATTTTAAAACTATTTCCATCTCCTCTTCTACTATCACTTTGAAAACGTTCCATCATCTCTTGGGATTTCTTTTCTTGTATTTCATTAAAGGCCTCTTGTGTCACTTCCTTTCCTTTAGACGGTTCCTCTATAACTATTTCTTTTTCTGGGTTTAATACAATTTTCGAGCATAAAATAGTCATGTCACCATCTGTAACTTCAAGAATTAATCCTGGTAACCCCCAATGTCTTCCTGGACCATGCTGTAAAGGTATATCTAGAGTATACCAAGCATTTGTAACACGTTGCTTTTTAATTTTAACTATACTATCTGTAGCACTATCAAAGGTTTCTTCTTCTACTTCTCTAGAATATGTAGCTTTAAAACAAGTGTAGTTTCCAATATTTTTAGATTCTTTAGTAAGTTCCCATTCTGGTTTTTCTAGAGTATCCTTAACTAAAAAAGGCTTACTCATTATTTCGGTTTCATCCACGTAGCGATTTTCTTTAATATTTCGGTAAAAATTTTCATTACCACCACTTATAGTAATTTGCATTCCACCTGATGATGCTAAAGGGTCTGGAGTATTTAACCCTTCAACTTCTTTATAAATAGATTCATCTTTAGTAAATGTAAGAGTATATTCTTTCTGAAATTGCTTACGTAATTGTGCCTGTATTTGTTCCTGCATTGCTTCTGTGACGCCATCTCCATCCATTTTCAAATCTACTTTTCGGTTTGTTTTATAGGTTGCTATACCGGAAATCTCTTGCGCAATAAGATTTCCAAGTGATAAACTAAATGCAAGTAAAACGATACTTAGTGTTTTCATAAAAAAATATTTTGGTTGTACTATTATAGACGAAAGTTACAAATTAATGTTTCAAAGGCATAGATTTTGTATCTTGATACCTTATGAAACAGCTTTTTATTTTACTTTTTTTATTTGCACAACTTGGCTATACCCAAGAGTATACTTTTGTAGAAAAAAATGAGCTCCTTGCAGATAGTTTTATAGGAGTAGACAATTATAAAAACACTTATTTTATTAAGGATATGACCCTCCACAAACAAGGAAATGATGGAGACTTCGTTTATGCAAACTTTCAACTTGGGCAGCCTACCATTATAGATATTATAAACCCTTTAAAAGTGATGGTTTTTTATGAATCTTTGAATATTGTTGTTTTTCTTGATAATAAATTAGCTGAAATTGAACGCATTAATTTTAATGAACTCCAAGAATTTGTAAACGTTAGTCATGCAAAAAATGCAGGTAACAATAGACTTTGGATTTTTAACATAGACACTCAACAAATAGAATTATATAATTACCGAAATAACTCTAAAGTGACCGTTTCGCAGCCATTTCCTGGAACATTAAATGCCATTACAAGTAATTTTAATTACTGCTACACATTAACCGATTTAAAATTACGTGCATTTAATATCTATGGTAGTATTTTGTTTGAAAAACCCTCAGAAGGGGTTGAAATTATTATACAACTAGACGATGTCCTTTTCTTAATCAAGGACAAAACACTTGTAAGTGTCCCAAAAAGTGATGAAGAAGTTAAAACTTATAAACTACCCGAAATTACTATAAAAGACTTGCACCTTACCCAAGATTTCATGTATATTTATGACGGTACAAATTTACATACTTATACACTAACCCAACCAAAGAAGTAAGATTTATGCACGTCGCTATTGCAGGAAATATAGGCTCTGGAAAAACCACACTAACTCGCTTACTAGCAAAACATTATAAATGGAAAGCCCATTTTGAAGAAGTAGATGATAATCCCTATCTGGATGATTTCTATAACCAGATGGCACGTTGGTCTTTTAACCTACAAATCTATTTTTTAAATAGTAGATTCCGTCAAATCTTAGATATTAGAAAAAGTGGTAAGGATATAATTCAAGATCGCACTATTTACGAAGATGCTTACATTTTTGCCCCTAACCTCCATGCAATGGGGTTAATGACCAATAGAGATTTTGAAAATTATCGCTCTCTTTTTGATCTTATGGAAAGTGTAACAGAAGGTCCTGATTTGTTAATTTACCTAAGAAGCTCAATTCCTAATCTTGTAAAACAAATACATAAGAGAGGACGCGATTACGAAAACTCCATAAGTATTGATTATTTAAGCCGTTTAAATGAGCGCTACGAAGCTTGGATACATGAGTATAATAAAGGCAACCTTATTATTCTTGATGTAGATGACCTTGATTTTGTTGACAACCCAGAACATCTTGGAGATGTTATTAATAGGATTGATGCAGAGCTTGGAGGCCTTTTTAAACCTTAACAATAAAAAAACACACTTATTTTTATTAATACCCTTACTTTGTACTAAATTATCTAAAAGTACAGATGGGTAAATTATATTCTTCAAAATATTACCATAGAGATTTATCATGGCTACGCTTTAATCACCGTGTCTTGCAAGAAGCCGCAGATACTAGAAACCCTTTATATGAACGCATAAAGTTTTTAGCCATATTTTCTTCAAACTTAGATGAGTTTTTTAAAGTGCGTGTTTCAGATATTAGGCAGGCAAAAAAGATTGAAAAGCCTCTTAGGAAAAAGCTAATTTCAAAACCAAATAAAGTTTTACGAGAGATAAAGAAACAGGTTGATATTCAGCAAGAAGAATTTGGTGAAATTTTTACTTCTGAAATTATTTTGGAATTAGCCAAAGAAAATATTTTCTTGATAAACCACACTAAGTTTAACAGTACCCAAAAATTAGCCGCTCAAAATTATTATGAAGATGTACTAAAAGAAATATTAGAAATTCAAGTATATAATGTTTCAGAAAACAACACTATTTCTATTGAAAACGAAAGCCTATACTTAATAAGCCAGACAGCTAAAAACAAAATTGCTTTTGTAAAAATTCCTGAAAGTGTAGGTAGGTTTTTTGTATTCCCAAAACAATCTGAAAAACATCACATCACATTTATTGATGATATATTAAAATACACCTTAAAGCAAACTCCTCAATTAGAAAGAGACCTTTCTTTTTATGCAATTAAGCTCTCTAAAGATGCAGAATTATACATAGAAGATGAAATATCGGGTAACTTGATGCAAAAAATAAAAGAAGCATTACCTAAAAGAAATACCGGGCAAGCTACACGAGTGTTGATGGATAAGACAACTCCAAAATCTTTAATAGAGCTAGTTTATAAAGCACTTGATATTAATGAAACAGATACTATATTAGGTGGTATCTATCACAATTTTAAAGACTTTTTTAGATTTCCAAATCCAACACTTAAAAAATTAGAGCAAGAACCACTTCCTCCTCTCTCTCATCCATTACTATTAAGTAACAAGTCTGTTTTTGAAACTGTTAGAGAAAAAGACCAGTTGCTACATTTTCCGTATCAAAGTTTTGAACCAGTAATAAAGTTATTAGAAGAAGCAGCAGTAGATTCACTTGTAAGTACAATTAAAATTACTATTTACAGGGCTGCAAAAAAATCTAGATTAAACGATGCTATAGTTACAGCTGCAAAAAATGGTAAAAAAGTAATTGTTTTTATAGAAGCAAAAGCACGATTTGATGAAGAAAACAATTTATACTGGGGAGCAAAGTTTAAAGAAAATGGAGCCACAGTAATCTACAGTTATCCAGATATAAAAGTACACTCTAAGATAATGTACATTGAAAGAAAAATTGATAATAGTAAAGTTGGGTTTGCATATATAGGTACTGGAAATTTTAATGAAAAAACGGCAAAACTTTACACAGATTTTGGGCTCTTAACCACTAAAAAGAAAATAACAAAAGAAATAAATAATGTCTTTTTGGTTTTACAAGGAAAAACTATTGTTCCCAAAAACAAACGTGTATTAGTTTCGCCTTTTACTTCTCGTTTTCGTTTTTCTGAAATGATTCAAACTGAAATCTTACAGGCAAATGAAGGTAAGAAGGCTAAGATTACTTTAAAAATGAATAGCCTCCAAGATAAAGAAATGATTAGGCTACTGTACAAAGCAAGTAATGCGGGTGTAGAAATACGCTTACTTATAAGAGGTATTTGTTGTTTAGTACCTGGTATAAAAAACCAAAGCGAAAATATCTATATCACAAGTATTCTAGACAGATATCTAGAACATGGACGTATTTATATTTTTGAAAATGGAGGTGAAGAAAAAATTTACATTGGGTCTGCAGATTGGATGACCCGAAACCTAAGTCATCGTATAGAAGTTATAGCTCCTGTTCTTGACGAAGATCACAAAAAAACAATTAAGGATCTTATTGAACTTCAAATTAATGATACTGTGAAAGCTAGAATTATTGATGCGGAGCAAAGCAATAAATATGTTGCAAAAAATGGTGAGAATATACAGTCTCAAATAGAAACCTACAACTACTTTAAGACAAAAAATCCTGAGTAGTTATACTCAGGATTTTTAAATTTTAATCTAGTAAAAAAGTTTAATTTTCCTCTACTTCTTCAATAACCTCTTTCACCACTTTCTTTGAAGCACTTTTTGCTTCCATATCTTTTAGAGCATCTACTTGTGCTTTTACTTCAGCTTCAGTTCCTCTAAATTCTTTTTCTTCGGTAGTTGTTTCACCATCAACTGTAGTTTCAATAGTTACAGCAGCAATACTTTCATCCCCTTCAGAAGACATTTCTACTTTAATTTCTTTTGAAACTTCAGACATGTCTGCTTCTACAACTTGTTTTGCTTGTTTGTCTGTTAATAATGTTTTGTTACCATCTTCGTCAATAAAGTACATCTCTTCAGAAGTATTCATTGCTTCGTCATGGCTTCCAGTATGCCCACCAAGTATTGGAGCAATTACAAGACCTACAAGACATGTTAGTTTTATTAAGATATTCATTGAAGGTCCAGAAGTATCTTTAAATGGATCACCCACAGTATCACCTGTTACGGCAGCTTTATGAGCATCACTTCCCTTGTAAGTCATTTCTCCATTAATCATTACACCTGCTTCAAAAGATTTCTTAGCGTTATCCCAAGCTCCACCAGCGTTGTTCTGGAAAATAGCCCACATTACACCACTTACACATACACCAGCCATGTAACCTCCTAGTGGTTCAGCTCCAAATAATAATCCAATAACAATTGGAGTAATAATGGTAAGTAAACCAGGTAATAACATTTCTTTTAATGCCGCTTTTGTAGAGATATCTACACATTTTGCATATTCTGGAGTTCCCGTCCCTTCCATAATACCAGGAATCTCTTTAAACTGGCGACGTACTTCCTGTACCATCTCCATAGCTGCTTTACCCACAGATTTCATAGCCATGGCAGAGAATACAACAGGAATCATACCTCCTACAAATAACATTGCTAGTACATCTGCACGGAAAATGTTTATACCATCAATTCCAGTAAAAGTTACATAGGCAGCAAATAAAGCCAATGCTGTTAATGCTGCAGAAGCAATAGCAAATCCTTTACCAACTGCTGCAGTTGTATTTCCTACTGAATCTAAAATATCTGTACGCTCACGAACATGAGGTTCTAATTCACTCATTTCTGCTACACCACCTGCGTTATCTGCAATTGGTCCAAAAGCATCTATCGCTAACTGCATTGCAGTAGTTGCCATCATAGCAGAAGCGGCTAGTGCAACTCCATAAAATCCTGCTAGCTCATAAGAACCATAAATAGCTGCTGCAAATAAAATTACAGAGGCAAATGTAGAATACATCCCTACAGATAATCCAGCAATAATATTTGTTGCGGCTCCAGTTGAAGAATTCTCAACAATGTCCATTACTGGTTTCTTACCTAAAGAAGTATAGTAAGCAGTTACCATAGAAATTAAAGCTCCTACAGCTAAACCGATACATGCTGACCAAAATACATTGATAGAAGCTACCTCAACAACACCTTCTCCAAAAAACTTCATCTCCATGGTTGCCGGAAGCATCCAATCTATTAAGAAATAACTTGCAATTAATGTTATTATAATTGCAGCCCAATTACCTCTATCTAATGCAGCTTGCACCTTAGATTCTTTTGCATCATTATTTTTAATACTTACTAAAAATGTTCCAATAATAGAAGCTAATATTCCAACACCAGCAATTACTAGTGGTAATAAGATAGGTCCCATATTATTAAAAGCATCTGTAAACTGTGCTCCTACAGACATATCTCTAATCACATAGTTCCCTAATACCATTGCTGCTAGAACAGTTGCAACGTAAGAACCAAATAAATCGGCTCCCATACCTGCTACATCTCCAACATTATCACCTACGTTATCTGCGATTGTTGCAGGATTACGAGGGTCATCTTCTGGAATACCTGCCTCTACTTTACCTACTAAATCTGCACCAACATCTGCTGCCTTTGTATAAATACCTCCACCTACACGTGCAAATAAAGCAATAGACTCTGCTCCTAAAGAGAATCCAGCTAAGGCTTCAAGTACAATTGTCATGTTATCATAAAAAGAACCTTCTTGACCCATGAATTGTCCCATGAAGAATAAGAAAAATAAACTAAGGCCTAAAACTGCTAATCCAGCAACTCCAAGTCCCATTACTGTACCACCACCAAAAGATACTTTTAAGGCTTGTGGTAAGGATGTTTTTGCGGCTTCTGCGGTTCTAGCATTTGCTTCGGTAGCAATACGCATCCCAATATTTCCTGCTAGAGCCGAAAAGATAGCCCCAAAAATAAATGCAGGAACAATCATCCAACTCGTAGATTCTACCATAGTAGATACTAAGAATAAAAGTCCTGAAGCAATAATTGCGAAAATTACAAGGAGTCTGTATTCAGCAGATAAAAATGCTAAAGCTCCTTCTTTAATACTTTTTGAGATAGATTGCATACGCTCATTTCCTGCGCTTTGCTTTTTTACCCAACTCATTTTAATAAGCATAAATAACAATCCAAGGACTGCTAATGCGATTGGTACATAAATAATGTTTTGTTCCATATTTTTGTATTGATTGTTAATGAAATGCTAAAAAATAGCTGGGCAAAAGTAGTAAAATAAGGTATAAAAGAAAAGCCCTCTTTACAATATAAAAAAGGGCTAAAATAGTATGGTCTATAAGTCTAAGTTAAATACTAAACTCTCCTCTACTTTTATGCTTACTTGTATCGTAACGTTCAATACATTTATTAAGTATATCATAGGCTTCGGCAGCGTTGCCCCATCCTCCTACATCTACTCTCTTTTTTTCTAAATCTTTATACACTTGGAAAAAGTGTGTAATTTCCTTTTTTCTATGAGGATTTAGGTCTTCAATATCCTGATAGCTATTCCAGATTGGGTCACTTACTGGTACGCATACTAATTTTTCATCAGGTCCTTTTTCATCTGCCATATGGAATACACCAATAGGTTTGACCTCCATCACGCACATTGGAAATGTAGGCTCTGTTCCCATTACCAATACATCTAGTGGATCACCATCAAGTGCTAAAGTTTCTGGAATAAACCCATAATCTCCTGGATACATCATAGAAGAAAACAACATACGATCAAATCTAATTTTCTTTAGTTTAAAATCGTATTCGTATTTGTTTCTGCTCCCTTTAGGGATTTCTATTAAAACGTCTATTGTTTTTGTTTTGCTTACTGTCATTTTATTCTTTTGAAAAGGGGTGCAAAGATACTTATCCACTTGAGTATAGGCAAGAAAATATAACTTTATAACTAACTATTTTAAAACTAAGTTATAGATTCATTTAGGAGATATCTTTTTTAGTACCCCTAACTGAAAGCTCCCTAAGAAACCATTAAACCTTAACCTTTTTCCAAGTTCCTTTTTTAAACCAAAGTATTGCAATAATAGCGATAGCAACTTCGGCAATTGCAATTGCCCAAAAAACACCTTTAGGCCCCCAATCAAAGGCAATAGCAGCTAGGTATGCAAAAGGCAATTGAAATAGCCAAAAGCAGAAAAAGTTAATAATCGTAGGTGTTTTGGTATCTCCTGCACCGTTAAAAGCATTGGTAACTGTCATCCCGTAGGCATAAAAAACGTAACCAGCAGTCACAATTTGCAAACTAATTGCCCCGTAATACACCACATCTGGTGCATTACTAAACCACCCTACTATAGTTGTTGCGAAGAGTAAATAAGCAATAGATACAATTGCCATAAACCATGCATTATATTTACTTGTAATCCAAACAGATTTTTCTGCTCTATCTGGCTGTTTCGCACCTAAATTTTGACCTACCAACGTAGCTGCTGCATTGCTCATTCCCCAAGCAGGTAATAAAGTAAACATCATAATACGTATAGAAATAGTATAACCAGCTAGTACTTCACTACCAAATTCACTCATAATTCTCATTAAAAAAATCCAGCTAGAAGTTCCAATTAGAAATTGCCCTATTCCACCTAAGGAAACCTTAATCATATTAAGCATAACCTTAGCATCTAGCACTAAGTCTTTTAAAGCTAGTTTGATACGAGTAGCACCATAAAAAAGAATGAATAGTTGAAATAATACAGCTGTCCCTCTACCTATGGTAGTTGCAATGGCTGCTCCTGCCACTCCATATTCTGGAACGGGACCCCAACCAAAAATAAAAATGGGATCTAAAATAATATTAAGACCATTAGATAAAAGCAATGCCCACATTGCCATAGAAGCATTTCCTGCTCCTCTAAAAACCGCGTTTATTAAAAATAATAATACAATAGTGATGTTCCCCCCAAAAAGAATTTGAGTATATCTATAACCCTCATCAATTAGAGATTGTTCACCTCCCATAAGTCCTAAAATTTCTTTTGGAAATAAGATTCCAATCACACTTACTATTGCAGCAACCAATACGCCAAGAAATATTACTTGTACGGCTGCTTTGTTAGCACCATTTTTATCTTTCTCACCAATACGCCTTGCCACAATAGCCGTACCTGCCATACTCAAACCTACTGCAACTGCATATACTAATGTTATTACAGATTCTGTAAGACCAATGGTAGCAACGGCATTGGTACTTACTTGAGAAACATAAGCTATGTCTACCAAGGCAAAGATGGACTCCATACACATTTCTAAAATCATAGGTACAGATAGTAGAAAAATTGCCCTTTTTATGCTGCCTTTGGTAAGGTCTATTTGTTCACCTGAAAGCGCTTGCTTAGTTAAACTGAATATTTTTTTTAATGAAGTCATTATCGAAGTTTTTTAATAGTAATAATTAGGTATAGTTGAAACTGCGCTAAAAGATGGCGCATGCTATATTCTGGAGAAAAAATCTAACAGAATAAACTACTGAACAATTATTGCTGACTTCATAATGAGGTAAATATAGTGCTTTTTTGAATTGGTTTTAAAACTCAAATCCAAAAATGCCTGTCACTCCAAACTTTCGTGCACCGGGATTATCAAGGTAGTTACCTCTGAAATTAAAATCTAATCGAAAGATTTTAAATATATTTCCTATTCCAACACTATATTCATAATAAATATCTTCTGGAGCTTGGTATACAATATTTGAGGCATTAAGTGCTATATTTTCTTGAGAAATTTCTCCATAAACAGCTCTAAAACCTATTACTTCTCTTAGATTAAACTTTCGTAAAAAAGGAATTCTAGAAAAGATACGTCCACCAAAATCATGTTGTAAATGAAAAGAAGCATACGTATCACTTACAAATTCATAAAAATCTAACTGATTAAAACTGTTATAAATACTAAATAATGTTTGGTTCCCAGGAATAGGACTTAATAAACTTAAAGGTACGGGATCAAAAATTTTACCTACTTCTACAGTAGTATAGGCTTTTCCAAGTCCTCCTATATTCCATGGTTGAGTATAGAGCCCTTGTAGTTTTGCATATTCAAAATCTCCATCTATAACATCTTTTAAACCATAGGTATATCCCAAATAAATTGTTGGAAAATCACCGTCATTAATGACTGTTCTTTCAACCCCATATCCAGAGGTTTTACGTCTAGGTGTGTAAGTAAATCCAAGTTCTATTTCTGGTTGACTAATAGTGCTTTTAATATTTCCGTCTTCATCAAAATAATCGATACTAAAAGTATCTGTTACAGACTCTAAAGTTCTATGGGAACCTGTTAAACGCACCACAAAATTTTTAGAGGGTTCTACTTCAAACCCAACAGTTGTAAGATTAATACGACTTAACCTATCATTTGCACCTACTGTAATTAGTGAAGAAGAAGCTAAGCTTCTACCCAAAACATCTGTACTTGTAGTTAAACTGGCTCCTGTTTGTTCTACGTCTTTTCTGTGACCACCAAATACATTGAGTCTAGATTTTCGATCTAATTGCCACTTTCCAGAAACACCAAATTTAAAGCGCTGATCTCTAAATCCATACGCCCCAAAAGCTTCTATACGCCACGGATCATTCTGGCTAAAATAGGTTCTACCTCCTAATCTAATTCGGAGTCCTTCTGCTTCATTAAACCCAAAAACAGAAAATACAGGACCAATATCAAAGTTATCTACTTCATAATACCCAGAAGCTAAAACTGCTCCTACATTATACAAGGTTTTAAATCTTGGAACCGTTTTAAGAGTATCAAGCATTTTATAAACACCTTTCTCATCTTTACTAAGTTTTTCAAGACGCCTTGTCTCCCAAAAATCATCAGGACGATTATATACTTCGTATTGGTAAGGGTCTACTTGTTCTTTATAAAAGTCTTTACTTTTTTGTTTATCAAAATCGTAGTTATCGTATAAAGTAGTTCGCTTTCCGTAAACTCCTCTTGCCCCTTCTTTTTTCCTAAGACTAAAATCACTTAAAAAGTAATCACGTGTAAGTAGAAAAATAGAGTCATTTAACACATCAAACTCTTGTTCTATATAAACTTCACGCACCCAATTCACATTAGCACTTTTTGAGGCTTGAAGGTTAATTTCTTTAATTGCCCAGGTACTATCATTTACCCAAAAATCTCCTTTAAAAGTCAATTCATTCTTACGTCTTGGGTAATACACAATATTGTAACACCATTTATTATCTCTAAAGGCACTATCTAATAAAACGTAATTATAAACGTCAATTCCAGTTTTTGAAAGTGGGCTAGTAAAAGACTTGTCAAAGAATTTTAAATAATTATCATATACGTCATATTCTTTATACAAATCCTTTACAAAAGCAATAAGCGTATTATTATTTTCAAATCCAGAGTTTTTATTTCCTTCAAGAATTTCTTTTTCCTCATCAAGCAGATTGTCTCCATACACTTTAGAAAAAGCTTCATTAATAAAAATAGGCAGATAAGTATTTCCTGTCACATTTGAAGTATCTACTTGATCAAAGACAAACTCCATCCCCTTAAATATTCTATTTTTGATAAGGGCGCTATCTATGGTATTTAAATCAAATTCGAGTTTTTCATACTTATCATATGAATACTGATTAAACTTTTTGACTCCATTCTCTCTACGGTTCTCCCAGATTTTCCGGAGAATGTCTAAAGCTGGGTTATTTTTTTTTGAAGTCTTCCCACTATAGACTACTACTTCATCTAATGCAGCCGTTTCTTCTTCTAAAGTTATTTCAATGTTGTATGTGGTTTTTTCAGTAAGTGTTAGCTCTTTTTCTGCATATCCAATGAAAGAAAAAATTAAGGTAGTATAGGTATCATCACTCTCTAGATAGAATCTACCTTCTTCATTAGTAATAGTACCTTCGTTAGAATCTTTAAAAATAACATTAGCAAAGGCAACGGGTTCACCAAAATTATCTTTTACAATACCGCTTACCTTAGTTTGTCCAAAAAGTAGTAGGGGAAATAGTAAAAATCCAAGTAGGAGTTTCTTCATAAGTAGGTAAACGTAGTCTGTTGATAAAAATTTTAATGCACAAATAGTGTTCCAGTTTCTATAGTAAAGAAACAAGAATTTTAAGCAGACTATTCTTTATACATTACTTTTTTAACCGCCTTAATAACATCATTACTATTAGGCAGCCATTCCTCCAGTAAAACAGGTGAATAGGGCGCAGGAGTATCTGCTGTGTTCAATTTTACAATTGGTGCGTCTAAATAATCAAAAGCTTGGCTTTGCACTTGGTACGTGATTTCTGTGGCTACATTTCCAAAAGGCCATGCTTCCTCTAAAACTACTAACCTATTAGTCTTCTTAACTGATTCTATAATTGCTTTATGGTCCATAGGACGTACTGTGCGAAGATCTAAAATTTCACATTCTATTCCTTCTTTAGCTAATTCTTCTGCAGCTTTGTAGGCTTCTTTTATAATTTTTCCGAAGGAAACAATAGTTACATCTTCTCCTTTACGCTTAATATCTGCAACTCCCAAAGGAATTAAATACTCTCCTTCTGGAACTTCTCCTTTATCACCATACATTTGCTCACTTTCCATGAAGATTACAGGGTCATCATCTCTAATGGCACTTTTAAGCAATCCTTTTGCATCTGCAGGGTTACTTGGTACCACTACTTTTAAACCAGGGCAGTTTGCATACCAACTTTCAAAAGCTTGAGAATGCGTTGCAGCTAGCTGTCCAGCAGAAGCTGTAGGCCCTCTAAAAACCATAGGGATATTAAGCTGCCCACCACTCATTTGGCGCATTTTTGCGGCATTATTTATAATTTGATCAATCCCTACCAAAGAGAAATTAAAGGTCATAAACTCAATAATAGGTCTATTTCCATTCATTGCACTACCTACACCAATACCAGCAAAACCAAGTTCAGAAATAGGTGTGTCAATCACACGTCTTTCGCCAAACTCATCTAACATTCCTTTACTTGCTTTATAGGCTCCATTGTATTCTGCAACCTCCTCGCCCATTAAGTAAATACTTTCGTCTCGGCGCATTTCTTCGCTCATTGCTTCACAAACTGCTTCTCTAAATTGTAGTGTTTTCATCTATTCTATAACTCTAAAAAATGGAATAACTCGTTATTTTTTTCTTCTGAAAAGATAATTCTTGAAAGAAGAATAACAAAAATAACACTTTAAATAGTATAGGTATATAAAAAAATAAGTTTCTATAAAATTTACTATGCATGCATAGTAAATTTTATTTATATTACGTATCTTTGCTAGCCGTTATTTGAAGCTTTAAAATTCGAGTTTCATTTAATTCGCAATAGATGTTTAACTTTTAAAAGATACCCGTTTTGCGGGCAATGCTATGAAGATATTAGTATGTATAAGTCATGTACCCGACACTACATCAAAAATTAATTTTACAGATGGCGACACAAAGTTTGATACCAATGGTGTTCAATTTGTAATTAATCCCAATGATGAGTTTGGATTAACTAGAGCCATGTGGTTTAAAGAAAAGCAAGGAGCACAAGTCCATGTTGTAAATGTAGGAGGACCAGAAACTGAACCTACCCTGCGTAAAGCACTTGCTATTGGAGCTGACGAGGCTATTAGAATAAATACTCCTGCTACAGATGGTTTTTCAGTTGCTAAACAATTAGCTGCTGTAGTAAAAGAAGGTGGTTATGATTTAGTTATTGGAGGCCGTGAATCTATAGACTACAATGGTGGGATGGTACCAGGCATGGTAGCTAAAATTATAGGGGCTAACTTTGTTAACACTTGTATTAGCTTAGAAATAGAAGGAACAGACGCAACAGCTATAAGAGAAATTGATGGTGGTAAAGAAACTGTAAAAACAGCATTGCCATTAGTTGTTGGAGGACAAAAAGGATTAGTAGAAGAAAGTGATTTGCGTATTCCTAATATGAGAGGAATTATGCAGGCAAGAAGCAAACCATTAACGGTAAAAGACCCGGTTGATGCTAATGCAGAAACTACTGCTGTATCCTTTAAAAAACCTGCTCCAAAAGGTGCAGTTAAGCTTGTGGATAACGTAGATGATTTAATAGACTTATTACACAACGAAGCAAAAGTGATTTAACAATCCTAAAAAAAGAAAAAAAATGTCAGTATTAGTATATACAGAATCAGAAAATAATACATATAAAAAAGTAGCTTTTGAAGCTGTTTCTTATGCAAAAGGAATTGCAGAAATGTTAGGAACTTTGGTTACAGCTGTTGCTGTTAACGGAGGTGACTCTTCTCAACTTGGAAAATATGGAGCCGACAAAGTACTAGAAGTTTCTAATGAAGCTTACAACAAGTTTAATGCAGAAACATACGCAAGCATTGTTGCAGAAGCTGCAAAACAAGAAAGTGCTAACGTAGTTGTTTTAACCTCTAGTGCAAACTCTAAGTTTATGGCCCCTCTTGTAGCTGTAAATCTTGAGGCAGGTTATGTTGCCAATGTAACAGAACTTCCAGAAAGTACATCTCCTTTTAAAGTAACACATAGTGTGTTTACCAACAAAGCATTTGCATCTACAGAAATTAAAACAGATGTCAAGATAATTGGGTTAGCCAAAAACGCGTATGGCTTAAAAGAAAATCAAGCAGCAGCAGCAGCTGAAACTTATACCCCTAATATTTCAGAAAATAATGGAGTTGAAGTAGTCTCAGTTGATAAGGCAACAGATAAAGTAACTATTGCAGATGCAGAAATCGTAGTATCTGGTGGACGTGGTCTTAAAGGACCTGAAAACTGGGGAATGATAGAAGAGCTTGCAGAAACTTTAGGTGCTGCTACAGCTTGCTCAAAACCCGTAAGTGATATGGGTTGGCGACCTCATAGCGAACACGTAGGGCAAACAGGAAAACCAGTTGCTTCTAATCTATACATTGCAATAGGTATTAGTGGCGCCATCCAACACCTTGCTGGTATTAATGCATCAAAAGTAAAAGTTGTAATTAATACAGATGAAGAAGCACCTTTCTTTAAAGCTGCAGATTACGGTATTGTTGGTGATGCATTTGAGTTTGTACCACAACTAAATGAAAAATTAAAAGCCTTTAAAGCTCAAAACGCATAATTTTTGTTAATTTGTGCCTTTGATAAAGGGCTGTTTAAATTAGTATCTAAACAACCTAATTTAAACAGCCTTTTTTAATTTTATTTGCATTAGATTTAATGAGTTTAGTAAAACTGAACATAAAAGGAATATCTTATAGCCAAACACAAAATGGTGCTTATGCGCTCATTTTAAGTGAAGAAGTAGGTGACAGAAAATTACCTATTGTGATTGGTGCTTTTGAGGCACAGTCTATCGCCATAGCGCTAGAAAAAGAAATTACACCTCCCCGCCCATTAACGCATGATTTGTTTAAAAACTTCTCAGATAGATTTCATATTAAAGTAAAGCAAGTTATTATTCACAAACTAGTAGACGGAGTTTTTTATTCTAGTATTATTTGTGAAAGAGATGAAATTGAAGAAATTATTGATGCCAGAACGAGTGATGCTATTGCACTAGCTCTTCGGTTTAAAGCTCCTATTTTTACGTATAAAAATATTCTTGATAAAGCAGGTATTCAGCTTAAAAATACACCTAAGAAAAAAAGCAGAAAACAATCACAAAAAGAAGATGCTGTTATCGAAGAGTTGATTACTGGAGATCCCACACCGTCAAGTAGCTCAAAAGAAGATTATACCACATTTACTATAAAAGAATTAAACCAAATGCTTGATGAAGCTGTTGCTAATGAAGATTATGAAAAAGCGGCTAGTATTCGAGATGAAATTTCAAAAAGGTCGTAAATGCAACACCATTATTATTCAGTACTTAAAAAAATAGGTGTGCTTTACCTATTTGTTTTTATCTTTTTAGGAAGTTTTCAAAATTCAATAGCACAGAGTATTGAAAAAGATTGGAATTTTTCTAGCATCACAGACTCCCTTGGGAACAATCTATTTGAGATAGATGAAAATGATACTTTTTCACTTTCAGAAGGAGTTTTTTCATATAACTTGAAAGCGAAAGATAGTCTAAAAGCTTATGGAGACTATATATATCAAAATAATCTATTAGTTCTTTTCTATAACCAGCCTAACGACACCATTAGAAGGTATAGAGTGACTTCACTCACCGAGAGCAGTTTAGTATTTTCTGAAAATAATATTAGCTACTCTTTTTCAGCTCCAACCCAAACTGAGCTTACCGAAGTTGTCCTAGATGATGACGAAAAAACATCGTTAGCATTAGACCCAAACCAGGGGTTAGGTTTTAGCCTGCAAAGTATTGCAAGAGGTGCTTTAGGAATGGTATTCTTGCTTTTTGTTTGTTATTTATTAAGCAGCAACAGACGTAAAATAAATTGGAGATTAGTCCTTACTGGGTTAGCACTACAATTAGTTTTTGCCATCTTAGTACTTAAAGTACCTTTTGTTGCAACCGTTTTCGATTGGATAAGTGACAAAGTAGTTACCTTTTTAAATTTTAGTGAAAAAGGTGCTGAGTTTTTATTTGGAGGTCTGGTAACAGATATGGACTCTTTTGGATACATTTTTGCCTTTAAAGTATTACCCACTATTGTTTTCTTTTCGGCATTTACTTCGTTATTATATTACTTAGGTATTTTACAATTATTTGTTAAGGCATTTGCTTGGGTAATGAGTAAAACTATGCGTTTAAGTGGAGCCGAAAGTCTAGCTGCCGCTGCCAATATTTTTATAGGTCAAACCGAAGCACCCTTAGTTGTAAAACCATATTTAGACAAAATGACAAAGTCTGAAATGCTTTGTCTTATGGTAGGTGGTATGGCAACCATTGCCGGAGGTGTACTTGCCGCTTTTATTGCCTTTTTAGGTGGCGATAGTGATGCTGAAAAAATAATTTTTGCAAAACACTTATTAACCGCCTCTATAATGTCTGCTCCGGCTGCCATTCTCATTGCAAAAATGTTATATCCAGAAACTGAAGAAGTAAATAGAAAGCTAGATATTTCAAAAGATAAAATTGGTTCTAACATACTAGATGCTATCTCTAGAGGAACTTCAGAAGGAGTAAAACTTGCCGTAAATGTAGGCGCAATGTTATTAGTTTTTACAGCTGTTATGGCAGTATTTAATTGGATAACAGTAGATTTAATTGGAGCACCAACTGGACTTAACGATTTAATTACAAGTAGTACCGATGGTAGGTACGATGGGTTTTCACTTCAATATATTTTAGGAAACATCTTTGCTCCTGTTGCATGGATTATTGGAGTACCTGCCGAAGATATAACAGTAATTGGTCAACTACTTGGAGAAAAAACAATACTAAATGAATTCTTTGCCTATGCCTCTTTAAGTGATTTAAAGCAGGCTGGTGCAATACAAAATTATCGCTCTATAGTAATTGCAACCTATGCATTATGTGGCTTTGCAAACTTTGCTTCTATTGGTATCCAGATTGGAGGTATTGGAGTACTAGCCCCTTCGCAACGTACTACACTAGCAAAATTTGGAATTAAAGCACTTATTGGGGGTACGGTTGCCGCCCTACTTACAGCTACGATTGCTGGGATGTTGATTGGGTAAGCCTAAACAACTGTTTCTGCCCAAATCATAGCATCTTCTATAGTTCGAAAAAAAGAAAAAGAACCGCTATATAATCTTTGTTCAGAAATTGATAAGTGTTTTACAATTTCTAAATCTGAAACAATTGCTACTCCAGCTAATTTTTTTGGGTTAATAACAGAGTAGGCTTCAGGGTCAATATTCGTAAAAAAACTTCGATATGATATAAAAACGTACTGTTCTTGCCCAAAAAAGCTATCAGTTATAGCAAGCAACTCTTTTGCGATTTCCTTGTCAAGTAAATCACATGTTAGATTAAATATTACAAATTTTTTGTAAAAATCTAAAATACCGTAAGGGGTTATACGTTGCTCTATCATTGCAAAAAAATTGCTAACAGCCATGAAGTTAAGAAAAAAGTTAATAACTTATAATAATTCTACTATAGTTTTGTTTATATACCACGGAAGCTTTTTTTAGTTTTATTTTTTGAAAAAGTTGAATATTAAATGATTCCTGTTTTTGCAGGGAATGAGCATGAAACAATACCACGATTTACTACAACACGTTTTAGACAACGGAAACTTTAAAGAAGATAGAACAGGTACCGGAACCAAAAGTGTTTTTGGTTACCAAATGAGATTTGATTTAAGTGAAGGGTTCCCAATGGTAACTACTAAGAAACTTCATTTAAAATCTATTATTTACGAGTTACTGTGGTTTTTAAATGGAGATACAAATATTAAATATCTTCAAGAAAATGGAGTTCGAATATGGAATGAGTGGGCAGATGAAAATGGTGATTTAGGCCCGGTCTATGGTCACCAATGGCGCAATTGGAATAGTGAAGAAATCGACCAGATCTCAGATATCATAAAAACACTTAAAAACAACCCTGATAGTCGTAGGATGCTAGTTAGCGCATGGAATCCTAGCGTAATGCCAAATACAAGTGTCTCTTTTTCAGAAAATGTAGCAAATGGAAAAGCTGCATTACCGCCTTGCCACGCCTTTTTTCAGTTTTATGTTGCTAATAATAAATTATCATGCCAATTGTATCAGCGTAGTGCCGATATTTTTCTCGGTGTTCCTTTTAACATAGCCTCTTATGCATTATTCACTATGATGATGGCACAAGTTTGTGGGTATGAAGCTGGAGACTTTGTGCATACTTTTGGAGATGCCCACATCTACAGTAACCATATGGAACAAGTTGAACTACAACTATCCAGAGAGCCACGCTCTTTACCGAAAATGTTGCTTAATCCAGACGTAAAAGATATCTTTGGCTTCAAATTTGATGACTTTACATTGGTCGATTATAATCCGCATCCGCACATTAAAGGTGCAGTTGCTATTTAAAAATTAAAACCCTACTTATGAAAAATTTAATTATTGTCCTTTCTTTACTTGTGTCTACATCAGTATTTGCTCAAAGAGAATGGGGAAATGTTCAGAAAAATGAAGTAACCCTTAATGAAATTCCACCTATTTGGCCTGGCTGCGAAAAAGGGAACGTAACGGCTAGAAAAGCTTGTTTCAAAAAGAAATTATATGCGCATGTTGCACAAAATTTTAAATACCCAGCAACAGAGTATAAAAACAAAGTACAAGGAAAAGTAATAGTAAGTTTCGTAATTAACGAAAAAGGGCTTGTAGAGATAAAAAGCGTAACAGGTGGAACCAAAGCATTACAGGAAGCTGCTAAACAAAACATAATGGCAATCCCAAAAATGTCGAAACCTGGAATGATGGGAGGAAAACCAAGAGCTATTAAGTACAAAGTACCTTTTAACTTTAAGGTGTAGTACTAGCAATGAAACATAAATATTAGTATCTTTAAAGAGTTGATAAAATCAACTCTTTTTTTATGATTGCAATTAACACATTACAAACGCTTTTTATTGAAACTAGAGCGCGCACCGAAACCCTTTGTAAACCCCTTGAAATTGAAGACTATGTAGTACAGCCTTGTCTAGACGTCTCACCTCCTAAGTGGCATTTGGGGCACACTACTTGGTTCTATGAAGAATTTATTTTAAAGCATCATAAACCCAATTATACTTTATTCCACGAAGATTTTGCTTTTGTCTTTAATAGTTATTACGAAACTATTGGAAAACGAGTTGTTAGAAATGACCGTGGAAATCTCTCGAGACCAAGTGTAGCTAAAGTTTATGACTATATACATTATGTAACTAATGAGTTAAAAGAGCTTCTTGAAAATGAAGTTTCTAAAGAGATTGAACACCTCTTACTTATGGGTATTCATCACGAAAAACAACACCAAGAGTTGCTAATGACAGATATTAAATACATTCTTGGTAATAACCCACTTCTCCCAAAGTACAATGATAGTTTTGTTGAGTATCCTATTCAAAAAGAAAAACAAGATTGGATTACGATAGAAGAAGGCATTTATGAAATAGGGCATACTAATCAAGGTTTTTGCTATGATAATGAGCTAGGAAGACATAAAGTTTTTTTAAACAAATTTTCAATCTCTAACTCGCTTGTTACTAATGGAGAATATATAAACTTTATTGAAGCAGGTGGTTATAAAGATTTTAATTTCTGGCATGCAGATGGTTGGGAATGGGTAAAACAAGAGAAGATGACTCAACCTATGTACTGGCATAAAATTGAAAACGATTGGTATTACTACACACTTCAAGGCTTGAAAAAAGTAGATGCTAGCGCACCTCTTTGTCATATTTCTTATTTTGAAGCTTTTGCCTATGCGCAATGGAAAGGCCATAGACTTCCAACAGAGTTCGAATGGGAAGTTGCCCAAGAAAAATTTAATTGGGGGACACGCTGGGAGTGGACCGAAAGCTCCTATTTACCTTATCCCAATTACAAAAAAGCTCCCGGAGCCATAGGAGAATACAATGGGAAATTTATGGTAAACCAAAAAGTACTTCGAGGAGGGTCTGTCGTAACAGCTGAAAAACATACAAGACCAACCTATAGAAACTTCTTTCAAACTAATTTAAGATGGCAATATACTGGCGTAAGACTCGCTAAATAATACCGACCATCTACTCAAATAATGTAACAAAACACATTGGACAACACATTTAAAAAAGAAGTTCTTGAGGGTTTAACAAGCTTTCCAAAGTATCTTTCTTCAAAATATATTTACGATAAAAAAGGAGACAAGCTCTTTCAGGATATTATGGCAATGCCAGAGTATTATCTTACTAATTGTGAGTTCGAAATTTTAAAAACTCACAAAGAAGCTATAGCCAATGCATTTAATGATACCGAAAAGGGATTTGACTTAATTGAACTTGGTGCTGGAGATGGAAAAAAAACCAAAGTACTATTAAAACACCTTCAAGAAAAAAATGTCAATTACACATATAAACCAATTGATATTAGTCAAAATGCCATAGATAATTTAGTTACAGCACTTTCAAAAGAGATACCAAAAATCCAGGTTGCAGGTGAAAAAGGAGAGTATTTTGAAGTTTTAGAACGCCTTAAAAACTTTAAAGACAGAAAAAAAGTAATTATGGTTTTAGGCTCTAATATTGGAAATCTTCTGCACCCAAAAGCAATCGATTTTTTATCAAAGCTTAAGGATAGTATGAATGAAAACGATTTACTATTTATGGGTTTTGATCAGAAAAAAAATCCACAAACTATACTAGACGCTTATAATGATCTAACTGGAATTACAGAAGCTTTTAATAAAAACTTACTAAACAGAATAAATAAAGAGTTAGGAGGAAACTTTAATCTTGATAATTTTAAACATTGGGAAGTATATGACCCAGAAACGGGTACTGCAAAAAGTTATTTAGTAGCAACAAAAGAGATGCTAGTAACTATAGACTCACTAGACATCACCATTAGTTTTGATGCATGGGAAACAATACATACCGAAATTTCTCAAAAATATAACGACAAAGTTGTGAATTGGCTTGCAAAAGAATCTGGATTACACATTGAGAAAGATTTTACAGACAGTAAAGGGTATTACAAAAACTATTTGTTTAAAAGAAAACAATAAATAAAATATGAAAGCAGTTTGGAAAAATACAGTAGTTGCAGAAAGTAACGAAACCATTGTAATAGAAAACAATCATTACTTTCCTCCAAATACTATAAAAAAAGAGTTTTTTAAATCAAGTGATACATCTACACATTGTCCATGGAAAGGGGATGCTTCTTATTATTCTATTGAAGTTGATGGGCAAACAAATTCAGATGCTGCTTGGTATTATCCAAAAACAAGCCACGCGGCAAAGTCTATTGAGGGATATGTTGCCTTTTGGAAAGGTGTTGAAGTTACTGAGTAGTTTACACTAAACTTAGTAATTTATCTAAATCTTCTTTTGTATTGTAATAGTGCATACTCACACGAATACCACTACCTCGTAAAGAACATATAATATTATTTTCTTTTAATTTTTGAAAAACACTAGCATCTCCTTTAATATTAAAAATTGACGAATGATTATCCCTATGCAATATAGAATCTTCTAATAAGCCTTTTTCTGTAAATGCCTCTTTACTATAATTAATCAATTCTTTTAGCTTGCTTGAAATAGTTTCCATGCCTAATTCATTTAATTTTAAAAGAGATTGCTCAAGACTTCCGTAATTTAACGTGTCTTGATGACCAGGCTCAAAATGTTTTATAAAAGAGACGTCTTCTCTTCTTGTATCAAACGTTTCAGCAGAATTAAAACCTATTGTTGTAGGGTGTAGTTTATTATGTAGACTTTCTTTTACAAGAAAAAAGCCATTCCCATACCCTGAAATCAACCATTTGTAGGCACTACAACCCAAAGCATCTAGAGGACTTTCAGAAAAATTAAACACTTCTGTCCCTAAATACTGTGTTCCATCTGCTACTAACAGTAAATCCGGATGATAAGCTTTTAATCTTTTTAAAAAATCGATGTCTATTTTTATTCCATTAAGATATTGTACTAAACTAAAGGCAAAAATGGTTGGTCTGTGTTTTTCAACAGCTTGCTCAATATTATTTTCTAAATCCTGTGTAATTAGAGCATAACAAACTTCAAAATCTTTGGTTAAAAATGCCCAACTAACAGATGGATACTCATTAGTAAGTAAGAGTACTTTTTGTTTTTTTCCTAAACTTTCAATAAAAGTATTTAGTCCAAAAGAAAAGTTAGGAACTAAAGCTGTCTCACGGATACCAGCTCCAAAAAAAGTAGCCACAGTTTTACGTATAGAGCTCAAGTGTTCTTTATGCTTATCTCTAAAAACACTTCCCCCTTCAAGTAATTGTTCGTCTTGCCTCCTTCGCCATTGCACTAAAGAATTTGAAAGCAAACCACAAGATGCCGTATTTAAGTACGTATACTTTTCTAAAACTGGAAAATCTTCTCTCATGCTATTATTGTTTTCTGAAGTGTTAAAAAAAGGGTATTTTTATAATACACTAAAAGTAACCAACAATGTTTTCAAAATCTAAAAAAACCGAAAGAATTGATACTGAGCAACGCGAACAGTACGAATATGCACGTAAAAGAGTGGTTCAGAAAAAAAGACTCATGCAACACTTTATTATTTTTTTAGTGGGGTCAGTTCTTTTAATTGTTATTAATCCTGTTTTAGGATTTGGAGATAATTTTTTTATTAAAGATTGGTTTATATGGGCTATTTTATTGTGGGCATTTTTATTTTTAATTCATGTTTTTAATGTGTTTATCATGAATAAATTCATGGACAAAGAATGGGAAAACAAACAATTAGACAAACTAAAAGCAAAACAAGCAAAACGCATCCAAGAACTTCAACAACAAGTTGATGTAGAGATGCCACTACCTAAGAAAGAAGAAGTAAAAAAAAACGAGAACCCCAACCTCCTACCCCCAGACGTAGAATGATTACAATGATAGCTGCCGCAGGGCTTAACAATGAACTTGGAAAAAATAACGATCTAGTTTGGCATCTTCCTGACGATTTTAAACGCTTTAAAAAACTTACTACTGGGCACCATATAATTATGGGGCGAAAAACTTTTGAGTCTTTCCCAAAATTACTTCCTAATAGAACACATATTGTTATAACTAGAGATAAAAACTACCACCATAAAGATGTAATTATAGCACACTCCTTAGAAGAAGCATTGCAAAAAGTTGAAAACGACAATCAACCCTTTATCATAGGAGGTGGCGAAATATACAGACTTGGGATGGAAGTAAGTGACTGTATAGAATTAACTCGAGTTTTTGGCACATTTAAAGCCGATACTTTTTTTCCAGAAATACCAAAAGAAGACTGGAAACTAATAAGTGAAGTGAAGCATGAAAAAGATGAAAAACATGATTTTGCTTTTAGTTATGAAACTTGGATTAGGAAGTAAGCACCATTCAGTTTCATTATGCAATCGCTTTTAAGTAAAATAGTAGCAAAATATAATCTTGTTTTAAAAGATTATAAGCCACTTTCGGGAAGCGCGTTAAACCATGTTTTTAAAATAACTACAAACCAAGCAGACTATTTTGTAAAACTGAATAATAGTAAAAATAGTACAGCAATGTTTCATGCTGAAGCATTGGGTTTAGAGTTACTTAGAACTTCCAAAAGTTTTATCATTCCAAAAGTAATTGGGCATGGAACTATAGAGGAATATGGCTATTTACTAATTGATTTTATCTCACAAGAAAAGCCTAGTCAAGATTTTTGGGAAACCTTTGCCAATAATCTTGTAAAACTCCATAAAACATCCCAAGAAAATTTTGGTCTTGACCATGATAACTTTATTGCTTACTTACCACAACACAATTCTAAAGAGGAATTAGCCGTAGATTTTTATATTAAACAGCGGTTAAAACCACAATTTAATTTGGCAAAAGGCAATGGGTATGATTTTGGAGATTTAAATTCTTTTTATGGTAACATTTCAGGTCTTATTCCTGAAGAAAAACCTTCTTTATTACATGGTGATTTGTGGAATGGCAATTTTTTAATTTCAGAAAATGGAACCCCTGTTTTAATTGACCCAGCAGTTTGTTTTGGGAACAGAGAAATGGACATTGCAATGATGCATCTTTTTGGCGGCTTTCCTTCAGAAGTATTCAAGCAGTATCATTCTACGTTTCCTTTGGTATATGGGTGGGAAGATAGGATACCATTATTTCAGTTATACTATATTTTAGTACACGTAAATTTATTTGGCGGAAGTTATTTTCATCAAGCAAAAGAGATTGTTAATAGGTTTTCTTAACTTTGAAATCTAGCTAAAACAAACCATTAAAATATGAAAGCATATATATTTCCAGGACAAGGGGCTCAATTTACAGGTATGGGAAAAGACCTATATGACACCTCAAAAAAAGCAAAAGAATTGTTTACTCAGGCTAATGAAATTGTAGGTTTTGACATTGCAAAAATAATGTTTGAGGGAACTCCGGAAGAATTAAAGGAAACCAAAGTAACTCAACCTGCTATTTTTTTACATTCCACTATCCTTGCTGAAGTTCTTGGCGATAGCTTTCAACCAGATATGGTAGCAGGTCACTCTTTAGGAGAAATTTCTGCACTCGTGGCTAATAGAACATTAGCTTTTAGTGATGGATTACAATTGGTTTATAAGCGTGCTCTTGCCATGCAAAAAGCTTGCGAAGCAGCCCCATCTACAATGGCTGCTGTATTAGGTCTAGAGGATAATGTAGTAGAAAAAATTTGTCAAGAAACCCAAGGCATTGTTGTTGCTGCCAATTATAACTGTCCAGGACAATTAGTAATTAGCGGTGAGATTGAAGCTGTAAAAACGGCCTGTGAATCTTTAAAAGAAGCTGGAGCAAGACGTGCATTACTCCTTCCTGTAGGTGGTGCATTTCATAGCCCAATGATGGAGCCTGCTAGAGAAGAACTTGCCGCCGCTATTAAAGCAACAAAATTTACGGCACCAGCTTGTCCTATTTATCAAAATGTAAGTACTACGGCGGTTACAGACGCAGACCAAATAAAGCAAAACCTTATTTCTCAATTAACGGCACCTGTAAAGTGGACACAAAGTATCCAGAATATGGTTACAGATGGCGCTGCAGAGTTTATTGAAGTAGGACCAGGAAATGTACTACAAGGGTTAATGCGAAAAATAGATAGGTCTGTTACGGCAAGTAAAGCAGCGCTATAAAAAAAGTCTTTACAAGAAGAACCTGTAAAGACTGTACTTTTTTATTTTATAAGTTTATTACGCGCTTAAATTGCATGCTTCACAATCCTTTACCTTACCGTAATAAGTTTCACGGTATTTATGGATTGTTTTAAAAGGTATACTTAAAATGGTTTTCTTAACATATACAACCTTAGCTGTAAACATTCCCATTTTTTCTGTAAATCGTTTTTCGTTTTTTGTTTTTCTAGTAACTGAAATCAGTTTCATTACAAACTTTTAATGTTAAAGTGCAAATTTACAAGGTTTTATATCCTAATCAAATTAATAGTCGTTAAACCTTGGTTAAAAAATTAACATAATTTTAAGTAGTGCTACGTACTACTTTCTCCCACTCCCATGCTGAAGCTAATGCTTCTTCCATAGTTTTTTTGGCTTTCCAACCTAATATATTATTTGCCTTTGTGGTATCAGCATACACAGAAACCACATCTCCTTCACGCCTATCCACAATTTTATAAGGCAATTTTTGTTGGCTAACTTTTTCAAAAGCTGTTATTACTTCCAAAACAGAACTCCCTTTACCAGTCCCTATATTAAACATTTCAAAAGGCGTTTCATTTTTATTATCTAGTAAGCGTTGTAGCGCAATTACATGAGCTTCGGCTAAGTCAACAACATGTATATAATCACGAATACAGCTCCCATCTGGCGTAGGATAATTATCACCAAAAACCGAAAGTTCTTTTCGTAAACCAGCAGCAGTTTGTGTAATAAAAGGAACTAAATTTTGAGGTACACCGAGAGGCAATTCTCCAATTTTTGCTGAATCATGTGCGCCTATTGGGTTAAAATAGCGGAGTGAAATTGTTTTTAATTTTGAAATTGCACATGTATCTTTTAATATCTCTTCACTTATTTGTTTGGTATTACCATAGGGAGAGTTAGCAATTTTAACTGGAGCATCTTCAGTAATAGGCAAACTATCTGGTTCACCATATACTGTACATGAAGAACTAAAAATGAAGTTATCAATATTTCTAGCCGTACACTCTTGTAACAAATACGTAAGTGTATGCAGATTGTTTTCATAATATAGCAAAGGGTTTTTAACACTCTCGCCTACTGCTTTACTTGCAGCAAAGTGAATTATTCCAGTAATGTCATCATGCTTTTTAAAAAACTCAATAACATCATGCTTTACTCGTAAATCTAATCGTTCAAAAATTGGAGCTTTTCGTGTAATCGAAGTGATTCCTTCCAATACATTAATTGTAGAATTAGAAAGATTATCCACAATAACTGCTTGAAATCCTGCGTCTTGCAAGGCAACTACAGTATGAGAACCAATGTATCCTAACCCGCCAGTAACTAGAATTTTATTTTGTAACAAAATCAATAACTGTTTTAGTAATAAATGCAATTTGCTCATCATCGAGCTCTGTGTGCATAGGCAATGAAATTACTTCTTTTACCAATTTATTAGTTACAGGAAAATCTGCTTCATTATACCTGTCATCTCTGTATGCTTTTTGCAAGTGTAAAGGTATAGGATAATACACCCCACAAGGAATATTATTGTTGTTAAGGTGTTGCACTAAAGCATCTCGATCTGCACCTGTAACTCGTAATGTGTATTGGTGAAAAACATGACAATCACAGACATCACAGATTGAGTTTTTTGCATCACAGAAACCTGTTGGTGTAATTAAGTTTTTAATCCCAGTAAATGCAGCAGTATATTTCCTTGCAGCATTTCTTCTTTTGGCGTTATAGTTATCAAGAAGTGGAAGCTTTGCTCTTAAAATTGTAGCTTGAATAGAGTCTAGTCTAGAGTTTACACCTACCACGTCATGATGATAACGTACATACATCCCATGGTTTACAATCCCTCGAATAGTGTGAGCTAAGTCATCATTATTAGTAAAAATAGCTCCACCGTCTCCGTAACATCCTAAATTTTTTGATGGAAAAAAAGAAGTAGAAGCCACATGTCCTATCCCTCCTGTTTTTGTTTTTGTCCCATCCTTAGAAGTGTAAGTAGCACCAATGCCTTGTGCATTGTCTTCAATTACATATAAATCATGTGCATTTGCAAGCTCCATAATTTCATCCATTTGAGCAGATAGTCCAAAAAGATGCACAGGAACAATCGCTTTTGTCTTTGGTGTAATTGCTTTTTTTATAGCTTCAACATCAATGTTAAATGTAACAGGGTCAACATCAACTAAGACTGGAGTAAGTCCTAATAATGCAATTACCTCTACAGTAGCAGCAAATGTAAAATCTGCAGTAATCACCTCATCTCCAGGCTGCAACCCTAGGCCCATCATAGCTATTTGTAACGCATCTGTACCATTAGCACAGGGAATTACATGCTTCACACCAAGGTAGTCTTCCAATTCTTTTTGAAAAGCATGCACTTCTGGACCATTTACAAAAGCTGTGGACTCTATTACATCAATCACAGAGCTATCTATTTGCTCTTTTATAGCCTTATATTGACCTTTAAGGTCTACCATTTGTATTTTTCGCATAAAGTAGTACTACTATTTCTTGTAAAATTACGAAAATACAAACTGCTAAACCAATTGTATGTAAGTAAAGAAACGTATTTTAGCATAAGTAGCTTTTTTATGAGTATTGTATATAATATTTTAACACACCTATCATTTCTTGGCATTTGGCTTTCGCAATGGTTTAGTTCTAAAATGAAGCTGTTCGTTAATGGAAGAAAACAAACCTTTGCTACCCTTTCTTCATCAATAAAGATAACGGACAAAACTATATGGTTTCATTGTGCTTCACTTGGCGAATATGAACAAGGTGTCCCAATAATGCAGGCTATTAAAAAGGAGTATCCAAATTATAAATTAGTTGTATCTTTTTTTTCTCCTTCTGGTTATGAGAACAAAAAGAATGATTCACTACCCGATGTAATTGTATATCTACCTTTAGATACAAAGGGTAATGCAAAGCGATTTATAAAAACAGTACATCCAAGCATGGTATTTTTTGTGAAATACGAGTTTTGGCCTAATTATCTATTTACTCTTCAAAAAAGTAATATTCCTATCTATCTTTTGTCTGGACTTTTTAGACCCAATCAGGTTTTCTTTAAGGCGTATGGTGGCTTTATGAAAGATGCATTAAAAACATTTAACCATTATTTTTTACAGAATGAATCTTCAAAGGATTTATTGCACAAGATTGGTATTACAAATACCTCGGTAAGTGGCGATACGCGCTTTGATAGAGTGAGCAATCAAATAGAGCAAGATAACTCTATTTCAATTATAGAAGAGTTTAAACAAGATGCACTTTGTATTGTCTGCGGAAGTACTTGGAAAGAAGACGAAGCTGTTTTATTAGATACAATCAATAATGCTTCAGAAAATGTAAAATTTATTGTTGCTCCTCATAAAATTGAACCTTCAAAAATTTCAGCCTTCAGAAGAAAGATTACACAAACCTCTATTTTATATTCTGAAGTTAATACTTCTGAAAAAACACAAACTAGTTCACTTTCTGAAACCAATATCTTTATTATTGATACAATAGGTTTACTAACTAAGATTTATAGCTACGCAGATATAGCCTACATTGGCGGAGCCATGGGAAGTACAGGGCTTCATAATATTCTAGAGGCAGCTACTTTTGGAATTCCAATAGTTATTGGGAAGCATTATGATGAATTTCCTGAAGCCAAACGTTTACAATCATTAGCAGGGTTGTTTTCTATAGCTACCAAAGAAGAGTGTAGTGAAATAATACAAAAACTTAGTAATGATGCTTCTTTTAGAAATAAAACAGGTATGATTGCTGGGCATTTTATAAATAGCAATACAGGAGCAACAAATGTTGTAATGAATCATATAAGGGAACACTTTAAACAGTAGTTGCTTGGTTTAAATATCGCCTAAAGGGCAATAGTTCTTTGTAAATTTCGATAACCTGTGCATCAAAATAAGGACTTTGAACCTCTTTCCTAGAAAGGTTATAAGAAACTGCAAAACTTTTTCTACGAAGTAAATCTATATGCGGATGATCTTTAGAAAAGCCTTTAGGAGCCGTTTTTAATGGGTTATCAATAAGTAAGCCTCCAAACATTTTTGAAAAACTCTTTTTATTTAAAATTCGCAATAGTTCTTCGCCATTATAATCTATAGCCTCCCTAATGCTTTTTAATGTTTTGCTGGAAGGGTGCCAGTAACCACCTCCTATAAATGATTCTTCTACACCCAAGTGAATATAAAAATCCCCTTGTTTACTTTCTTGATCTAAGCCAGCACCAAAATGGTCTTTGTATATTGGTTTGTTAGGGTGATAAAGCAAGTTATTATTAATCCTATTTATTGCTTTTTTACCAGGTGTATTAAAGTAGTCTGGATCAATTTGCGCCAATTTAATATTCATCTCATCTAACCATTTAATGTAAGCGTCTCGTACATTATGATATTCTTTGCGGTTTGCGTCCATCCAATCTTTATGGTTATTCCGAGTAAGTTTCTCTAAGAATGAATACATTTTTTTAAAATCCATACAACAAAGTTAGAGATACTGATTAAGAGAACCTTAAAAAAGATTGTGAAAACTTTATAATTGTACAAATGTTAAAAAAACTATGTTTGTTTAATAATTTAACACTAAAACAATCAAAAATGAAAAAACTAATTTTAAGTATCGCAGTAGTAGCCTTTACCATCTCTATTACATCTTGTAGAGAAACAAAAACTGAAACCAAAGAAGTAATTAAAGAAGTAGAGGTAGAAGTAGAAGAAAAAACTGAAGAAGCAGAAGGAATTCTAGAAAGAACTGCAAAAGAAGTTGACAAGGAAGTTAATGAAGAAATTAACGAGGAAATTGACAAAATAGGTAACGACGACGCCTAGAAATTTTAAAATAAATAGAAAACATGAGAAAAATAGCATATACAATAGTATCAATATTTTTGTTGGCAGTAGTTTTTACATCTTGTAGAGATAAAAAACAGACAGCCGAAGAAGATTTAATTGAAGAAATGAAAGAAGATGGGGCTGATGTAAAAATTAAATCCGACGGTGACGAAACAAAAATTAAAATGGAAACCGAAGAAAAAGAAGTGAAAATCAAAAAAGAAGATGGGGAAACAACTATAAAGGTTGAAAAAGAAAATGATTAGTTTATCATCTAAATTTTATAGAAAAAAGACCTCAAATATGAGGTCTTTTTTTATGTGTTTAAATTATTAATCTGGCCTTTTAAATCTTCCATAGACTTTTGCAACTGTCTTAATAATGAGCTATCTGTAGGCTCATCAATACCAAAAGTTAATTTACTATTTACCATCCAAAGTTCTTGCACATCTTTTATATCAACATCAATTGGTAGATATTCAGGGTTAAGAGAAATAAGTCTTACTTTTTCTGGATTAGAAGATACTTTTTGTAGTTTTTTTACTAGTACCGAATCTTTTAAAACTACTATGTAAATTTTACTATCTGTTGCTTCTGTGATACTAGAAACAGCTTTACCCAACACCCACTCATTTGGCCTAATATTAGGTAACATACTATCTCCTTCTACTTGAAAACCTCTATAGGTTGCATTTCTGTATTGAGGTAACGGAATATTAAAAGCAGGTAAAGACTCATACCAATCTAAATCTTGAATATTATGAGGGTAACCAGCAGCAGCTTTTTGATTTACTAAAGCTATGGTTTCTCGCTCTTCGAGATCTAAAGTTATTACCTTAGGACTTACATCTCCTCCATTAATGTTTACATATTGAGTAAAACTTTTACCAAACAACCATAAAGGATTTACATTAAATAAGCGAAGTAATTCCATAACTGCTTTACCAGAAATTTTGGTCTTACCTCTCTCGATATCTGCCGTGGTAGCACCTATACCCAATAGCTCTGCAAAAGATTGTTGCGTATAGTTTTGTTCTTCACGCACTTTTTTAAATCTACGTGCTTCTATAGAAAGTTCTTTATCCATATATCTAAAGTACTCTTTTGGTGGAATATATCCAATTTTATTTCGGAAATATTCCTTTTAATGGATTTATTCCATAAATTTGTAATAATTCCAAATCACAATATTTATGAATTTTGAGCGCATTAAAGAAAAACTAAACATCCTTGCAGATGCTGCAAAATATGATGTCTCTTGTTCTTCTAGCGGTAGCAAACGGGTTAATAAAAATAAAGGTTTAGGTGATAGTAGCGGGATGGGAATTTGCCATAGCTATACAGAGGACGGGCGCTGTGTTTCTTTATTAAAAATTTTACTAACTAATCATTGCATTTTTGATTGTGCCTATTGTGTTACTCGAAAAAGCAATGATATAAAAAGAGCTGCTTTTAAAGTACAAGAAGTAGTAGATCTTACCATCAATTTTTACCGAAGAAATTATATAGAAGGACTTTTTTTAAGTAGCGGTATTTTTAAAAATGCAGATTATACTATGGAGCGACTTATTCAAGTGGCAAAAAAATTAAGAGAAGAAGAAAACTTTAACGGCTACATTCATTTAAAATCTATTCCTGGAGCAAGTGATGAGTTAATGCGAGAGGCCGGATTGTATGCAGATAGATTATCAATTAATATAGAAATTCCTTCAGAAAAGGGGTTAAAACTATTGGCACCAGATAAAGATAGGAAGGATTTTATAAAACCCATGAAAAAGGTAAAAAATGAAATAATACAATATCGTCATGAAAAGAAAATTATAAAAAGTACGCCTGTATATGCACCCGCTGGGCAAAGCACACAAATGATTGTGGGTGCTAGTGGGGAAACAGACGCAGAAATTATGTACACATCTGCCTTTTTCTACAAAAATTATAATATGAAGCGTGTGTATTATTCTGGTTACATCCCGATAAGTTATGACCAAAGACTTCCTTCTATTGGGACAGAAGTGCCTGTATTAAGAGAAAATAGACTTTATCAAACAGATTGGCTGCTGCGTTTTTATGGATTTGAAGTAACCGAACTACTAAACAAACAGCACCCTAATCTTGATACTGATATTGACCCCAAATTAAGCTGGGCATTACGCAACTTAAAACACTTTCCAGTTGACGTTAATAAGGCAAACAAAAGAATGTTAGCAAGAATTCCAGGTGTAGGCATGAAATCTGTTCATAAAATTATCCAAGCACGAAGATACAGAAGGCTTAGTTGGGAAAATCTAAAAGCCATAGGAATTGCACTAAACAGAGCAAAATACTTTATCACATGCAATTCTAAAGATTTTGAAACTAAAGATAGAACAGCAGCTCAAATAAAAGGATTGATTTTACAAAACAGTAAGAGTAAATTTCACAAAACATACAGTAATCAACTTAATTTATTTAGCACTTTAGAAAACAAAATACTGGCGTGAGTTTTATTTTAAAATACGATGGTTCTTTTGAAGGTTTTCTCTCCACTATTTTTTATGCCTATGAGCAAAAGCTTTCCCACTTTTCCATAAAAAAAGATAGCCTAGCCACTACAACTTTTTTTGATGAAACAATAACTATACCTACTGAAACAGAAAAAGCTAAAAGGGTTTGGAAAGGCATTTCAAAAAAATGTTCTGTAAATGGAAGAAAAAATATTTATCGTGCATTTTTAAGTGAATTTCCGGACATTGAAGACAAACTATCCTATTACATTCAACTTGAATTATCCTCAAAACAGCATTGGAATAGTAATTACGCAGACCCTATAATCTTAAAAATTGCTCAAGTTGTTAAAGTGGTTCGTCGTGAAAAACATAGAATGGATGCTTTTGTTCGTTTTAAACAAACTAAAGATGGTGTCTACTTTGCAACTATAGAGCCCGACTTTAATGTTTTACCACTTAATGTTTCTCACTTTAAAAACAGATTTGCAGACCAAGAATGGATTATTTATGACCTAAAAAGAAAGTATGGTGTTCATTACAATTTAAAAGAGGTTAATTTTATAGAAATAGCGCTTGAAAAAGACTCTTTAAAGGAATCTAAACAATCTCTCTATTTTTCTGAAAAAGAACAAGCATTTCAAGAGCTTTGGAAAAACTATTTTAAAAGCACAAATATTGAATCTAGAAAAAACATGAAATTACATATTAAACATGTGCCTAAAAGATATTGGAAATATCTATCAGAAAAGCAACCATTTTAAAAATTATCGTACTTTTACTAATATTAACACTAAACGTAATCAATAATGAAAAAATTATTTTTATCATTCGCGGCACTTAGCATGATCGTAGCAGTATCATCTTGTCGTGAAACTACAAAGGAAAAAGCTGAAGACACAATGGAAGAGGCTGCAAACGATGTTGAAGAAGCAGTAGAAGATGCTGTTGAAGAAACTGAAGATGCTATGAAAGAAGCTGGAGATGCGATGGAAGACGCTGCAGACGACATGAAAGATGCTGCAGATAAAGCAGGGGATGACATGAAAGAAGCTGTTGACGGAGGTAAATAAAACATTATCTTCTTAAAAAACAAAAAACCCTGCGATTGCAGGGTTTTTTTATAAATACATATTTACTTCTTAAGTATTTATTTTTCAACAATTATAAACTCAGACCTCCTATTAATTTGATGTTCACCTTCACTACAAGCAACCCCATCATCACATCTATTTAGTAACTGGGTTTCTCCATATCCTCTACCAGTAATCCTGTCTCTTGAGACTCCATTATTTACTAACCAGTTAATTGTAGAAAGAGCTCTTCTGTGAGATAAATCTAAGTTATACGCATCTCTTGCTCTACTATCTGTATGAGATCTTACATCAATTTTAATAGTTGGGTACTCTAGCATTACTGCCAACACCTTACGGAGTTCTAAAGCAGCATCAGGCCTAATATCAGATTTGTCTAAATCAAAATAGATTGGATTTAACCCTAAAAGTTTGAATAAATCTGAACCAATAGGAGCAGCTGTAATACCTAAGTCTTTTCCAGACTTCATAAACAGCGTTTTATTATTTACTTTACCAAGTTCACTTGTAGTAGCAAAACACTTTTCTGCAGTAGTATATCCTTCCTTTATAGACCTTAAGCAATATTGCATTGCACATTCTAACTCAAAAGTAAAAGAACCGTCCTCTGCAGAAGTTGTTTCAGAAATTATATCGTTTGTGTCACTTAACAAGTAAACAGATGCTCCAGCAATTATCTCACTAGTATTTTCATCTCTTACCGTTCCAGTAACAGTTTGATCACATTTTGTAATAAGTGGTTTTATAGACCTAAAACTATAAATATCATCATCTCCTACTCCACCATCACGATTTGACGCAAAATATCCAATTCCTGTTGTACTATTTATAATAAAAGTAAAATCATCTTGAGGGCTATTTACTGGGCGTCCAATATTGTATACATCACCAAAACCTTCTTCAGTTATATCAGTAACAAAAACATCTAAGCCTCCTAGACCAATATGCCCGTCTGATGCAAAATATAACTTGTCATCTTCACTTATAAAAGGAAATGTTTCTCTTCCTTCTGTATTAATATTGTCTCCAAGTGAAACAGGTTCACCAAAGCCACTTTCCTCAACAGAAACTTTATACAAATCACTTTGTCCTTTCCCACCAGGCATATCACTAGCAAAATACAATATACTATTGTCTTTACTAAGTGCTGGATGTGCTACTGAGTATTCATCACTATTAAAAGGTAACTCTTCAGCAGTTGACCATTCGCCATCACTCCATGTTGATCTATATAATTTTAAGCGATTGGTACCTTCATTGTCTTTTTTAAATTTCTTTTTTGTATAGTTATTTCTAGTAAAATACATGGTTTGCCCATCGCTGCTAAAAGTAGCGGTAGACTCATGATACTTACTATTAATATTCTTATCTAATTTATTTGTTTCTGAACCACTTGTGTCCGAAACACCATAAATATCTAAGAATGGTTGATTGTTCCATTCATGAATATTTCTACTTGCTCCCCTCCTAGCTCTATTTGAAGCGAATACTAAAGAGCCTTGATTAAATGCAGGAGCAAAATCTGAAAGTTCAGAATTAAAGCCAACGTTTATAAGCTCAAATCTTCCAGATTGTTGTTCAATTTCTGAAAGGTAATTACGCTCGTTTAGAAAAAGGTTTGCTCTATAATCTTCACCTTTGGAAGCATAAAACTCCTCCATTATTTTATCTGAAGCTAGATAATTTTTAGTGCTCTTTAATGACAAGGCATATCTGTACAAGTATTCTGAAGGCGTTTCTTGAGAAAGCTCACGTAATGCACCGTACCATTTTGCTGCGTTTTCATAATCTGCAGTAAAGTAATATGAATCTCCAAGCTTCATTAACATATCTGCAGATCTATATCCATCCTCTGCAACTTTTAAATAGGCTTTTCTAGCATCAATAAAAGCTAAATCTTGAAATTCTTCGTTTGCCTTTTCTACCTTATTTTCTTGAGCAAAAAGTGTTATACCACTCAAAAAAATAAAAAGAGCTATGTGATATTTATTTTTCATATTATATATATTTTTTGTCTAGAAGAATCTTGGACTTAATAATCTTTTCTTGTTATTGAATAATTCGTATCGTAATAAAATTTCATAAGAACCATCATTGTATTGTTGTAGTTCTGTAGTTTCTCTATCATAAGCAAACCCAATCATTAACTGATCACTTAATTGAAACCCTACCATTCCACTTAAAGCAGCACTCCATCTATATGCAGCACCTAAGGTAACTTTCTCTTTAATTAAAAAATTAGCAGATAAATCTAGTTGCAATGGTGCACCTTCAACAACCTTAACTAAACCTGCTGGTTTAAATTTTACATCTTCATTAAGGTCAAAAACATATCCTATTAATCCATATATGTTTATTTTTTCCTTTGCAGTTGCACTAGAGTTACTGTTTTCAGAATCATCAAAATGTTCGGTTTCAATAAAGTTTGGAACACTTAAGCCCATATAAAATTTATCTGTATAATAGTATGTTCCTACTCCAATCTGAGGCGAAAATTTGTTGTCAATAAAAATATTTGCAAAAGGATCTTGATTTTCATTTTGAAAAGCTCCAGTATTTGCTCTTCTGGAATCTACATCAAGTAAATGTGCTCCTCCTTGAATTCCAAAAGCTAATTTTCCTCCACTTGAAACATCAACAGTATAACTAAATGCTGCGTTAATGTATGTTTCATTTGCAATAAATATTTCATCTCTGGTGATATTTAAACCTAAGCCTACTTTTTCGCCTACTGGAGTATGTCCAGAAAAGTTTAAAGTACGAGGAGCTCCATCTAAGCCTACCCATTGACTTCTATATATTCCTACTAAACTAAGTACATCTCTTGAGCCAGCATAAGCAGGGTTTATACTCATTGGATTGTACATATATTGAGTGTACTGAGCATCCTGTTGTGCATAGGAATTTGTAGTAAATAAGCCTAGTGCAAAAAGAACTAAAATAGCTATGTTAAAATTTTTCATTGGTTTCATATTTACCCTGCCAAGAAAACTTGGCAGGTATTTTTAACTTATTTTCTTATTTTCTATTAATATATAATGGTCCTGCAAGGTTTTTGTTTTCTCCATTAGCGTT
Organism: Patiriisocius hiemis; assembly: GCF_031846325.1. Taxonomy (NCBI): domain Bacteria; kingdom Pseudomonadati; phylum Bacteroidota; class Flavobacteriia; order Flavobacteriales; family Flavobacteriaceae; genus Patiriisocius; species Patiriisocius hiemis. The sequence goes on from NZ_JAVRHZ010000003.1 coordinate 212,572, forward strand.
TACATATTCAATAACAAAGTAGTAGGTACCTACTGGTAACTGCTCACCATTTTTAATGGTTGCTCTTCCGTTAGAGAAGCCTCTAAAGAAGTTATCTCCTTGTCCATATCCTCTTGTTTCATATACTTGTACACCCCAACGGTTGTATATTCTAACAGTGTTGTTAGGGAAGTTTTGTATTCCTTGAATAACAAGAACATCATTTAATCCATCACCATTAGGCGTCATGATATCGAAGACAGTTATCTCTGCGTCTGGATCTCCATTATTTTCTTCTTCATAGTCAGGAGTACCGTCATCATCATTATCTGCAACTTCATCACCATTAGGGAATCCATCACCATCACAGTCTGCAGCTAACCATTCTTCACTTACAAGAGATATATCTTGACTTGTTGAAACAAAGTCACATAAATCTGTTGGGTCTGTTTCATCTTCAATTTCTTGATCATTTGTTACACCATCACCATCACAGTCTAAATCAAACCATTCATCTGAAGGTGTTACAGATTGATTATTAAATACTAAATCACACTCGTCTAATGGATCTGTACCATCATTTACTTCATCTCCATCAAGCACACCATCTCCATCTGTATCTTCATCAAGTGGGTCTGTACCAATTAAGATTTCTTCTTCATTAGTTAAGCCATCGTTATCACAATCAGCATCTAACCACTCTTGGCTTGGCTGTAGTGTTTGACTTGCTAAAACAAAATCACATATGTCTAATGGGTCTGTTCCATCTGCTATTTCATCTCCATTGGTTACACCGTCGCCATCGCAATCAAGAATATCCCAATCATCGCTAATAATAGTTGTGTCTTGACTATCTGTATCATAATCACACGGATCTACAGGATTAGTTCCATCTATTACTTCCTGTCCATTAGTTACACCGTCTCCATCACAATCTTCATCAATCCATTCTTGACTTGGCGATATTGTTTGGCTTGTGAATACTAAGTCACATTGATCAAGCGGATTTGTACCATCTGCTAACTCATCACCATTAGTTACTCCATCACCGTCACAGTCTAAGTCATTCCACTCAGTTGTAACTATAGTTACGTCTTGATTAGCTGGGTCATACTCACATGGATCTACTGGATCAGTACCATCAATCACTTCTTGGCCATTGGTTACTCCATCACCATCACAGTCACCATCAATCCAATCTTGACTTGGTGGTACTGTTTGACTAGCAACATCTAAGTCACATTGGTCTAATGGGTCTGTACCATCTATAAGTTCATCTCCGTTAGTAACACCATCGCCATCACAGTCTAATGCTTCCCATTCTGGTGTCTGAGGAACAGTTGCATTCTCTAGCATAAACTCACAAGGATCTGTTGGGCTTGTACCGTCTATTACTTCATCTCCATTAGTTACTCCATCACCATCACAATCTCCAT